>JAKQOG010000260.1 GCA_029565395.1 Candidatus Hydrogenedentota bacterium
GAATTGCCCATTGGCAGAATAGACATTAATAAAATTATTGGCGCCCATAGGCATAATTGCGCTATTCAACACCATCTGTTGACCTGCCACTTCGAATGAGGCATGCTCCCCGGCATCAAGTCCCCAAATATCTTTTGTGCATGGTGGAACCGGTTGTACAATTTCGCAGGTATCCAACGGTATCACATGGTCATCACAGCCATCGTAAAAGGTATAATAGGCAAAATCAGCGCCAACCACGATATTGATATCTTCTGCGGTTGCCTTTTCCTCTATCGGCATTGAAATAACCGCCACGGCACCACGCAAACCGTCATTCGTGTCATTGTTGGGCTTATCTGGACATCCTTCAAACAATGAGAGGCAGAAGACCACAATAACAAGCCGGTAAAAACGTATTTTAGACCCCATGCCTAATCCCTTCTATTCTCCTATTACCTTCGGTTCATATATACTCCCTTGACCAAAGGTATAGCAGGCAACGGTGTGAAAAACAAGTTTTTTTATTTGCGAAATGTGCTTCAACCAAAGCCTGAGATATAGTAAATAGTAATAGGATCAGGAAAGGAAGCTGTATGAAACTTGTGGTGCGCAATATGCTCTTCGTTTTGCTGGTCCCAGGCACGGTGGTGGTGTGGGCGCCATTGATGATTGTCTACACCCATCATTTGGGCTGGCCGCCGATGGATGTGACGAGTGTACTGGGGGTGCTGTGCATGGCAATAGGCGGGATGCTGGGCCTGTGGTGTGTGCGGGAATTCTTTGTGAAAGGTCAGGGCACCCCCGCCCCGGCGGCGCCCCCAAAACATTTGGTGGTTTCGGGCCTATATCGTTATACGCGGAACCCAATGTACGTGAGCGTGCTCACGATCCTGCTGGGCGAAGCGCTGATCTGGCGGTCGGGCATTCTGCTGATTTATGCGGGGTGCTTTTTTCTCGTGGTTCGTTTTTTCGTGCTGGGGTATGAAGAGCCGCATCTGCGAAAAACCTTCGGGAAAGCCTACGAGGACTATTGCGCGCATGTGCCCCGGTGGTTTCCGTATAAGAAGGGGTATGTGGCGCCGGAGGATGCGCGGCCTGAATAAAACCTGTTTTTTTTCTTGACAATTTAGGCATAAACCGCGTATATTTATTATAGGTTATGCCATTAACCGGTAAAATCTACGACAGGTTTGCCTATGTTAGAGATGATAAAGAGCATCATCCTGGACTTTCAGGAAGCGCACCTGGATACGGGCGTTCCCCGGCGCATGCACATCGAGCCAATCCGAGGGAAAGCCGCGGTGTGTATCGGGGTGCGCCGGAGCGGCAAGTCCACCTACATGTACCAGCGTATCCAACGGCTGCTTGACAGCGGCGTGCCTCGGCAGAACATCCTGTATCTCAACTTCTTTGATGACCGGCTCCATACGCTGCGCCATGAAAATCTCGGCATCATCGCCGAAGCTTTCTACTCGCTCTACCCGGAGAAGAAAAACGCGGAGACTGTCTATTGCTTCTTCGATGAAATCCAGGCCGTGCCGGGGTGGGAGCCCTTCGTCGACCGCATGATGCGCACGGAGAACTGCGAGGTGTACCTTACGGGGTCTTCGTCCCGCATGCTCTCACGGGAGATCGCCACACAGATGCGGGGCCGGGCACTGTCGTGGGAGATGTTTCCGTTCTCATTCCGCGAGTTTCTGGACAGCAGGGGGATAGACAGCGAAGGCCCGTTATCGACCAAAAAGCGGCTTATCGTTCAGAAGGCCTTTGAGGCGTATTGGGAAACGGGAGGCTTCCCGGAAGTCCTCGGCCTCGATCAGCGGTTGCGGGTCAAGACACACCAGGAATACCTCAACGCCATTCTCTTTCGCGACCTTGTTGAGCGGCACGATATAGCGCACCCCAAAGCCGTCAGCGACCTGGCATACTGGATGATCGACAACACGGCGTCGCTCTATTCGGTCAACCGGCTCACGGGGTACCTCAAGTCCCTGGGGCACAACGCGCCCAGGACTGCTGTGTCGGATTACGTGGAATGGTTCGAAGACGCCTGCTTCTTGTTCTCAGTGCGCATCTACGACGCCTCGCTGGCGCGCAGCAACACCAACCCGAAGAAAGTCTATTGCATCGACCACGCGTTGGTGACGTCGGTGGCTTCGGGCATTCTTGTCAATGCCGGCCATCTGCTTGAGAACCTCGTCTTCACCGCATTGCGCCGTGTCCATCCGCACATTTTCTACTACAAGACCAAGAGCGGCAGGGAGGTCGACTTCATCGTCCCCGTGCGCGGCCGCCCCAAGCTGCTTGTGCAAGTGTGCACATCGTTGACAGAGCCACAGACGAGGAAGCGGGAACTGGCCTCTCTGGAAGATGCGATGAAAGAACTCGGTCTCAAAGAGGCGGCCATCGTAACCCGAAATGAAGACGATAGGATTGAGGTGGACGCGGGAACCATCGCAGTCACACCGGCGTGGCGATTCCTGCTTGACATGCCAGACCCCGGCAAGCAGGCCTTCGGTCATCCGGTCGATCCGCAAGAATAATGCCTCTGCGGAGTTTTCTGTTCTGTGCCTGAAAATGTCTGTGCCTGAAAATTGAATCGTGAATTCGGGGTGCGTATGCTAAGGGGGGATTAACCACGCAGTGCGTGAAGGAGAACACGAGCTATGGCAAAGCAAAAACCTTATACAAAACCGGGTCTCAAGGGACAGTACCGGTTTTCTTTTGGCCCCTGGAACATTCATGAAGGCGAGGATCCGTTCGGCCCCGCCGTCCGGAAGCCCATCGCCTTGGCGAAAAAGATGAAACTGTGCCGGGAAATGGGATTCCACGGCATGCAATTCCACGACGATGACGCCGTGCCGGATCTGGACAAGAAATCCGCCGTGCAAATCGCCAAAGAAGCGAAGCACATCAAGAAAATGCTGGACGGCGAAGGGCTCGTCGCGGAATTTGTCGCGCCGCGCCTGTGGTTCTCGCCCAAGACCATCGATGGCGCCTTTACAAGCAACGATCCCAAGTGCCGGAAGTATGCGATCGAGCGGGGCAAAACCTGCATCGACATTGCAAACATCCTGGGCGCCAAAACCATCGTCCTGTGGCTCGCGCGCGAAGGGTCCTATGTTCGCGAGAGCAAGAACCCGCGAGTCGAGGTGTTGCAAATCCGCGACGGCATCAACGCGATGCTGGAACACGACCCGAAGATCATGATTCTGATCGAGCCGAAGCCGAATGAACCGGTGGACAGCGCGATCATCCCAACCATCGGTCACGCCGTCGGGTTGGGGTACATGACCATAGACCCGGCGCGGGTGGGCTGTCTGGTTGAAACGGCGCATTCGATCCTGGCGGGCCTCGACCCCGCCGACGACATGGCATATGCCCTGGCGCACAATAAACTGAAGAGCGTGCATCTGAACGACCAGAGCGGCCTGAAATTCGACCAGGACAAGTCCTTCGGGTCAGTGGATCTCCGGCGCGCCTTCAACCAGGTCCGCGTGCTCGAAGAATACGGCTATGGCCACAACGGCGAATGGATCGGGCTGGACGTCAAGGTGATGCGTCCTCAAAAACAGGAGGTCAACACCAAGCACCTGAGCAACAGCCTGGCCACGTTCAAGGCCTTGCTTGACAAGGTACGGACGCTGAATCACAATGTGACCGCCAAGCTCATCAAGGCGCGTGATTATGAAGAACTGGATCGTTACCTTCAATGCCATTTAATGGGATTGAAGTACTAGGACGGGTTTCGGGTAAAGGGTATCGGGTTTCGGGTATCGGAAGTGAACGATTACGATGAAAAAGTTCATGGTCTGAGCACTGAAACCCGATACCGTGTTTACACTGTCTTTTGAGAAAAGCAAGGTTCAACAGCAAGTAAATGGGAGCGTGAGCGCGATGGAATGCAGACAACTGGGCCAGAGCAGGCTGCGGATTCCGGTGGTGTCCTTCGGCGCATGGGCGATTGGCGGATGGATGTGGGGGGGTACGGACGACAAGGACGCCCTGCGCGCATTGCAGCGGGGCATTGATTTGGGCGTCACCTGTATTGACACCGCCCCTGTTTATGGATATGGCCATAGCGAGGAAATTGTGGGCCAGGCCATTAAGGGAAAACGCGCGCAGGTGATTGTAGCCACCAAATGCGGTCTGCGCTGGGATACGGAGGAGGGCGAATATTTTTTCCCCTCTATCGACAGCGGTGGAAAGCCCAACAAGATTTTTAAAAATCTCAAACCTGCCTCCATAAAGCACGAATGTGAGCAAAGCCTCAAACGCTTGGGCGTCGACGTAATCGACCTGTATCAATGCCACTGGCCGGATGCCTCGACGCCCCTCGAAGATACCATGGAAATTCTGCTCGCCTTAAAGCAGGAAGGCAAGGTCCGCGCCATCGGCGTCAGCAATTTCACGGTCACCATGATGGAGCGGTGCTTGGAATCGGGGACAATCGCCAGCAGCCAGCCCAAATACAACGCCCTGGAACGGGAGGCGGAACTGGAAATCATCCCCTTCTGCCGTGAACACACTATCGGCGTTCTGGCCTACAGCCCCATTGCCCAAGGCCTGCTCACCGGCAAAGTGACGGTGGATCGTGAATTTCCCGAAGGCGACGTCCGCCGCAACAAACCGCTGTTCTCCCGGGAAAACCGCCTGAACGTATTGAAAATGCTCGAACGTATCCAGCCTATCGCCGAGGCCCACGAGGCCACGCTCGGACAAATTTTCATCGCCTGGCTGGTTGCACAGCCCGGCATGACCAGCGCCCTCGTCGGCGCCCGGAATGAAAAACAAATCGAAGAAAACGCAAAGGCCGCGGACATAACGCTCACCGGCGATGAAATCGAGTTCATCCGCGGCGAAGTGGAGTCCCTGGCAATCGCATAATCCCCCAAGAAACCGGCTGGGCGGCGAATCATTGTTTTACTTATTTGATTCCGATTCCTTGCATGCAAAATCCTTGCGATTTGCCAACGGCTGTGGCACACTACTCCGGACGAGCCAAAGGGTTGTATAATCAGGTCCCGTCAGATAAAGGTGCGAATGCCGGACGATACAGGCAATCAATCTCAACAGAATATGGGAGCCTCGGAAAACGATGGCATACCCGACGCGGTTAAAGAAACCCTGAATACTGTTCGCACGTTTCACATGACGTTGTTTGGCCTCTGCGCGGCACTGCTCGTTTTTTCCATCAACATAGAACCGGTGGAATGGATCGAAAAATCACTCACGGAACTCGATGCAGCCCAAAATAGTACGTTCAAAGACTTTGACCAGTATGTCGATCAGACAATCCAAAGTCAGTTTCCAACACATTACTACCTTTCTTTAATTAAGAGTGCGGCGGAAGATGTTGGCATTGCTCTCCCGGAAAACATGAATGCCCCCCTTATCCCTCACTCGATCATTCTTCCAAATTTCACAAACCGCAAACTGGTGGAATGCCGGGAGAAAATCAATGATCCCGCGCCTCAGTATGTCTACCTGCCGGATTTTGACTCGTTCACGGACGCTCTTTATGAGATTATGCAAAACGCTAAAGAAAAAGGCTGCCACGTACTGGCCGCTGTATTGATAGAACGCGACCCGGCGCTTCCAAACATCGAACTTCTGAAACTTGTCTTTCCCCCCCAGACGTGTAACCAGAAAATAGATCCAATACCAATAGTTTTCAATGAACATTTGATTGAGAAAGGACCACAATCTCTCACGTTGTTCCAGCAATGTTGTCAGCAATGGTTTGAACAAGTTCAACCTGGTCTGGTGGATATTAAAGACGGTGCGGTTATTTTATTCCCCGACATCGAACCCGCATGGGATGATGTAAAGAATATGACCATTGCCGATGCCCAAAAGGAACTGAAACGCAAGCGCCTTAAAGGCGGCGAGAAATTGAAACTTGGCGGGATCGAATTCACCCAATACAATGTTATCCTTTTCGCTCCGCCCTTAATAATTGCCGTTCTCTTGTATGGCATCGTCTATCTGGCTCATCTTTCCGACATTTCCAAGAATCACCGGCAAAAAATCCGCGGCTATCCTTTATTCGGCCTTTTCCTCCGCCGCCCGGCGTGCTGCTTCGCAACGGCATCCATCATACTCCTTCCTTCTCTGTTTGAGTCTATCCTGATTTATAAAACATGGTATTGGACCTCGAGCCTTACTTGGCTTTCGCTTGTTTTCCTTGGGATAACCCTTATTCTCGCCATATGGCTGGATTCCATGATCAGGAGGCTGCGCCATGACATCTACGGCAACTGATCCAAGACGGCTCCTGCGCCTGCTTTCAATCCTCCTTCCTGCAATCCTTCTCCTAGTCTCCATTCAGGCGCGAGCACAAGAAAATAAATATGATCCATATGTTGTCGTTCGAATATTCGACGTCGGCAATGGTTTAATGTGCGGCATACGAATCCCCAATAACCACTATATGATTTACGATGCAGGCGGCGATCACTCTGCCACAAAGACATCTATGGAAAGACTTCACGAATTTATACCCGAAAAGTCAACAATCGACCTGTTTATCATCAGCCACAACCATGCCGATCACACCAGCATGGTTGGAGAGGTTTTAGATTCCTATACCATCAGGAAAATCCTGTGGAATGGACAACAGAGGCAAAACAGAAACGAGGAACGTGTGCAGGAGGCGGTACTAGATGAAGCCAAGGAGGGTTGCCTGGTCCTCAATCTGAATGAGAATAAAAATATTGGACCAGGAACTACGTTCAAAATCGGACCCTGTTATGCCACGGTAATTTCTGAATTCAATGAACAATCGGCGGAATGGGATCTGCCCGAAAGCGATCTTTATAACGCCTCCAGCATCGTTATCCGGTTGCGTTTTGGAGAAAGCAGCATCTTCTTTAGCGGGGACATTGTTGGGCGCTATAGAGGCGATACAACGGGCACCAGCATTGGCAATGAACGTTTCATTGTGCACAACAGTCCCGTTATCAAGACTCAGTCGGATGTCATCATTGCGCCACATCATGGGTCGGATGGGTCCAGTTCCATATCGTTTATTGAAGCCGTCAAGCCCGATTACGTTGTATTTTCATCGGCTCCGCATTACAGGTTGCCCCGTGAGGAAACAATCCAACGCTATCTTGACAGCGATGTATATGAAGAAAACATTTTCCGAACGGATAGACACAACGAGAAAGATAAAGAGGCGCTCAAGCCTCCAAAAAAGAAAACAACGAGCCCGGAACCATCAAAACATAATGACATTGAAATAACAATGTCGGAAGGAGGTGTAGAAGTCTCCTACGTGCAACCGTAAAAATTCTTCTTTCTCGTGCAATCCTGTATACTGCGCCGATATAGTAAACAAGAACGAGGTAAACTGTAAATCGCACCACGCATGCTGGGGATGATATAAGGCGCCTTAAACCTGCATCGAACCCAACATCCATACAGTTCGGAGAAATTAACAATGGAAACGGCAGAGGAAAAACCCAACCGGCGGTTTGGCCGGTGGCTGCTACGCAAGGTGTTCCGCCTTGTGTTTTTGGCGCTGGTGTTATTGGCAGGCGGTTTCCTGGGGCTGTTCGCGCCGCAACTTTACCATCATTTCTGGCTGTTCCCGAAACAGGCGGAAGCCTGGAAGGAACTGAACGAGACGCGCATGCCCGTCTCGCTCCAGACGGGTTATACCGAATACCGGGGCGTGATGCACAGCCACTCGCACATCTCGCATGATTCTCTGATGGAATTTCCACAAATAGTGGAAGCGCTCCACAAAGCCAAATGTCAGTTCATTTTCTTGACGGATCATGTGGTGCATGGCAAAGCCGATTATTCCCTGGGATGGAAAGGGGTGCATGACGGCGTCCTGTTCGTGCAGGGCTATGAAATGGCCGAGGGATTCATGCCATGGGGGCTTCCCGAAGGAACCGTGTTGGACAACAACGCGGATAAGCCGGAGCTGGCTAAAGAAATCCGGAGGCTTGGCGGCGTGCTGTGTTTCGGGCATTGCGAGGCAGGGCGCCCGTGGGATATTCCTGAGGTTGACGGAATGGAAATTTACAACCTCCACACCGATCTCCTGGATGAAATGATGGAAAAACACTCGCGCCCCGAACTGGTGAAAGAGGCGCTGATGAACATGTATTCCTACGGCGACCAAACGCTAAGATCCATGTTCGACTGGTGGGTGCTGGCAATGTTGGTGCAGAAATGGGATGAACAGAGCCTCCACCGGAAAATCACAGCCATCGCCGCCAATGACTGCCATCAAAACGTCGGCATACATGGCATCTATACCGCAAAGGATACGTTACTGATCCTGGATACAGGCCACGACGACCCCGAGAAGAAAATAACGGAATTCAACCTGAACCCCATCACCCGATTCCTGCTGAAATCCTGCTTCGGCCCCATCGAGGTAAACAAAGAAGTCTTCCACATCGATTTGGACCCCTACGAGCGCTCCGCCCGCTTCGTCAACACCCATTTGCTGGCAAACGAGCTGACAGAACCCGCCTTGCTCGATGCCGTTCGAAAGGGACATGCCTTCATCGCCTTCAATATGATCGCGGACGCCACCGGCTTCGCCTTTGCCGCGCAAGGAAACGGCCAGCAAGTGATCATGGGTGACCAGATTGCGCTTTCACCAGATCTGAAGCTGCTTGCCGAGTCCCCGATACGCTGCCGCTTCACCTTGATCCGAAATGGGAAAAAGGTGGCGGACAAAGAAGGGAAAACCTTCGAGTACAGTGTCAAAGAGCCGGGAAAATACCGCATTACGGCAGATCTGAGAGTCCCCGGCGAAATTGCGGTCTCCGGCGAGGACTTTTCCACCAATATGGCGCCTTGGGTGCTGACAAATCCGATCGAGGTGGTTGCCGCGGCGGCGCCATGAGGCCGAATGCCCAATATGGTTATCCTCTCAAGAGGTCTTCATCAAGGCCGGTTCAGGACACCACGAAATGACATCACGCCGGTAAACTCATACAATCGGGGTTTCCACTTCTGCCTGGGGATGATTATAGGCGGATTCCGGCTGCCGCTTGGGCAAGCGAACGATAAAGCGGGTGTTGGGGCAGTCCGTATCAATCACCAACTCTCCGTGTTGGGCTTCCAATAGACGCGAGGAAACACTCAAGCCCAGCCCTACTCCCTTCCCCGGCTCTTTGGTGGTGAAAAAGGGATCGAGCACTTTGTCCCGAATCTCCGGCGGCACCCCAGGCCCGCTGTCGGTGACGGCAAGAGCGATAGTATCCTCTTCATCAAAAACCTCCAAGCGGACCCATTTTTCCGGAAGGTGCTCCACCGCATCGAAGGCGTTATTGAGCAGGTTTACGAGTACTTGTGAATATTGCGTTGGCTTGCATTCAATTACACGTGCCGGTGAAATATCCGGTACGGTCAGCGCGATCCCATGCGCGGCAAAACGCGTCTGACATAACTCCAGCGTATTGTTTATCAGGCTTTGGAGCGGCGTCAGGGCAAAGGGATCCTGGGTATCGTCCCGGGACAGCATCTTAAGCCCCTGAATGATGCTGGAGATCCGGCTGATATGATGGGCGATGGTCTCTGAGACTTTTTTGACCCGATCGCGATCCGGGTACTCCTCATGCAGGAGCGTTTCCAACAGTTCCGTGGCCACGGAGATGGTCGCCAGTGGATTATTGATTTCATGCGCAATGCCGCCGGCCATGGTGCCGAGCGCCGCAAGCCGGGATGTTTGAATCATTTTCGCTTGTTGTTCCGCAATAAGCCGGTCGCTATTGACACGTTCCGTGGCGTCACGGGTGACCCCTTGGATCTCGATCAGGTTGCCCTCGTGATCAAAGATAGGAGTGGACACCACCTCGCTGGGGAACGACGAACCATCCTTCCTCCGGCTGACGACTTCGAAGTAGCTGCTTTCCGTCCCAAAGTATTCCAGCGACCGCCGTTGGGCCAGCGCTTGAAGCGCCCGTGTACCGCTCTCCTCGTCCATAACAACCCGTATAGACTGGCCAAGCAGTTCTTCCGGATCGTATCCCGCAAGCGCCTTGGCCGCGGAACTTACAAAGGTAAAGCGCCCCTGAAGATCCATCCGCCAGACAATGTCTCCGGAGTTATCCACCAGGCTGCGGTACCGCGCTTCGCTTTGCTTGAGCGCGTCATCCGCCTCTTTGTGCTCCGTTACGTCCCGAAGAATACCCACGGCAAACCATTGTCCCCCTATCTGCACCGAGGAGACCGAAAGTGCGATATCAATTTCGGCGCCATCTTTTCGAACGGCTTTGAGATCCATGGTTTTTCCCACCACGGGGCCTTCACCGGTAGCATGCCAGTTTTGGAGACCTTTGGTATAAGCCTTGCGATACCGGGCTGGCGCCAGGATTTCGTGTGCTGGCTTCCCGATAATCTCTTCAGCCTTATACCCCAGGAGCCGTTCGGCCGCAGGATTCCAATAATATACGCGCCCTGCATTGTCCATCAGGATTACCGCGTCCAGAGCGGATGTGCCGATCCCCTGAAGCATTGCTTCGCTTTTCCGCAGCGTGTTTTCCACCTGTTGCCGGTTCGCAATTTCCTGGGACAAACGGGCTTGCTCCTCCATGAGCTGGCGCCGCGATGCGAGCATGTCGATAATTGCATAGATGAAAGCACAAGCGATTACGGCGAATCCAAGGCCGTTGAAGGCATTTTCCACCGGACGCGAAAGGGCGTTTGCATTGTGCAGGGGGAGATATTCGAGAAGACGGGTATTTCTTGCCACCCGGATGGATTCGGAAAGCAATAACAACCCAAGCCCGGTAAGAACCAAGGCCACCAATCCATGTTCTTTTCGGACTTGAATGAGCAGGTAGGCCAGGAAACCCGCCCAGAGGAGAATGCATACAGCTTCCGTTGGATAGGAAAACCATGGGGCTTTGATTCCGAGAGCCCCCAAGATGAAATTGGGCACTACCAGGACAAGCACAAGCCATCCCATGGGAACCAGCATTAAGCGGCGCAGACGATCAGGATTGACTTGGCGTTGGGCTGTGTTATCTTCTTCCATTATCCCACTCCCGAAACAATGGCGGCTAGATCTTTACAGGAGGGAGTATCGCCCCGGATTGTACCTCCACCAATTCTCACGCGCTACCCGCGTTGTCCCGGCCGAACTATACAAAAAATTCCTCCTGCTTCAACCGGTACAATCCCACTGGACAACTATCCAATCCCACACGCCTGTACTATACCTCCCTGCCCGATGAAATTCAAAATGCCCCTGTATACGGTGTCAGGCATTCAACCCTTTAAGATTGGGTTCAAGACGGCGGTTTTCCTTGAGCATTTCGTCCCAGGTTATGCGGGTTTTGTGCAAAGCGGCCTCGCGGCCAAGGATAGTCGTGAGATTAGCAAGAATGCTGGGTTCCACCGTGAGATTGTTGCAGTCTTGCTTCAAAACAGCCTCATGGAACGCGGCAATATTCCGCCGGGCGCCCTGATCATACAGATTTTGCACCTCACCGCCTTTCCAACCGGTGCTGTTGCCGAGCATCTGGGCTTTGGCGTTGTAACTGGTCTCCAGATAGCCCTCTTGGCAATGCGCCACGCAATCGCAATGGAAATCGAAACGATTCTTAAGATGCTCCCCACGATGGTTTACAATCAGACCATCTGCAAATTCGCAGGTAATGGAATACACATCATGGGAATCGCCATGCGGTTCATTACGCGCCACGCGGGATGCCCCCGTAGCGCTGATGGGGTGTGCGCCCGCCAGCCACAGCGCCATGTCAATCGCGTGAATGCCAGCGTTCACCAGATAGCCCCCGCCCAGCGCATCATCATTTACCCAAATGAGGTGCTGCAGACGGCTCTCCACCGTTTCGGTGAGCGGCGGGTCCGAAAAGCTCTCATCGGAATACAGCGAACTGATCATGCCGATCTTTCCGATTTCCCCCCGATGCACGCGATCCACCCCTTCGATATTGAACGGATCCGTACGTGTCTGAAAATCCACCAGGAACACACGATTGTTCGCTTTCGCACGGTTCGCCGAAGCTTGTACATTCAGGCAGCCCTGTACGTCGCAGGCCACGGGTTTCGCCATGTACACGTGACACCCTGCTTCAACCGCCGCCGCTACATGATCCGGGAAACAATACGGCGGTGTTTCCAGAAATACTGCTTCCACGCCGCTCTCCATCAGCCGTTTATACCCCAGCAATCCGCTGAATCGCTTGTTCTCCGCCACATGGAATTTCTCACCGGCGCGATCAGCCACTTCCGGAAAATAATCGGCCACGGCGACAATGTCATATCCGCCATGATCCACCAGCATCTGCGCGATCATCGTTCCGCGGCCGCCCAACCCGATAACACCCGCTTTAATGCGTGTGTTGGCATCGGCGCCCTTGGCTGCCGGGGAGTGTAAAAGGCTGACGGATGCCGCGGCCACACTTCCCAAAAACTGTCTGCGATTGAATGGAGTAGGGCTCATACGTTCCTCCTGGCGTCTAAGGAATAACGCTGTCTTTTGTCCGCTGATATAAACCGGAAATCCCGCTTATCCCACGAGTAACATAATGCCGGGGATGAGAACCGCGGTAAATCCTTCCGTGTGTTCGGCGGGTTGCCAGGGCACGCGCAAGTCTTCCATCCGCGCGCCATCGAGTTGAATCATGTTTTCCTGAATCTGGCCCAACCCCTGGTTATACGCCATCACTAGATGATCCACCTGCATCACGTCATGACTGGTCACCCGCGCGGCGGTGGCATCGGCGGCGGCAAGATCCGTGCTTGCCAGCAAGAGCCAGTCGCCCAGCCGGTCCCGCATGTCCACCGTCGTGCCCCACCACCCCGGCATCACATGCGGCCCGTTGCCCTCGCAGCATATGGAACAATCGATAATGGTGAAGTCGGGTTCAAGCGCCCGGACAATATCCAGGAAACACTGTTCGATCCCGGCATCATGCAACAGAAACCGCCATTGAATGCCCAGACCATACCGATCCGTCGACGTGACCCCCACGAAATTTTTCATCGAGGCTGTAACCTGCGTCCACCGATGGCTCTTGACCACGGGGATCGAAATGACTTTATCCGCGCGGTTAATCAGGCTGGAAATATACACCCGGCCTAATTTCGTGTACGGCGAGGGAATGGGATCCCATGCCGGGGAATCGGCATTCAAGCACGCTAGCGTGACGATTTGATTCGGATACGCACTCCTCAACCGCTCCGCCTCCGCCGCCATATTCGACTCTCCATCGAGCGTCATCACCTTCGTCCAGGAATACGTCTTGGCTTGGCCCGCATCCCCGATGATCACCTCTGCCGCGCCCGCCTTCAGGCATTCCTCCGCCACCGTCGCCACAATCTCCGGCTTGGCGCAATCCCCGTCCGCCACCGCGTTGTACTTCACCATCCCCACCGCTCCGAAATTTGGTTTGATAAACACCGTCTCCCAGGGATTGACAATCGCCGCAGCCCCCCCGAATTTATCCAGGATCTCCCGTGTCATTTCACGCAACTCCGTCCCCCGCACCGCAGCCACCCGCGCCATCGTGTTTACCGGCGTTACCGGCGGCGTGGGCAAGGGCGGACAGCCACTCAATGTCTGCGCGGTTCCCGCCGCAAACGCGGCTGTAGCTCCACCCTTCAAAAACTGCCTGCGTGAAAATGAATGCATACCGACCCTCCAATCTGCAGACTACCTGTGACGAGGTTTCAATAAATAGTGCACCCGCGATCATCGCGGGCAGCATTGCCATTACCGTCCTGCAAATTATACACAGACGGCAAGGAATTCAGAAACCTTTGGTTATAGAGTGGATACATCGGGATTCTATTCAAATAGCTTCCCTTCGGGGATCTAGTATCCGCGGAAATCAGTACAATCCATGCCTGCCGGACTGTAGCCCCTTGGGGACGAAGGCCGGTTATCCTAGTTCTATTTTTTGGCTGCGGCTACGCCGCGATAGACTAGGTTATCGAATCCCTTCGGGAGAGCTTTGCCTTTGCTATGCTGTATTAAGCAAAGGGTTGAAGAGTATTTTCAGAGAACCTTGGAACGTCCGTGATCCCGGAGTTGATTTTGATATTCCCCCTTTTAATCATCCCCGGATGCGCGGGGGAAGGAGTTGGAATTAGTGCGTTTTCGTGGTGTTGGCAAAAATGAGATACAATGCCGGGGGAAAAGGAAACGGAATCATGATCACTTCGTTGTTGTGTGTGTGGATGGCTCTTGCGGGCGTGGGGGACGTTGAGTTAGTGGATTTCGGGGCGGAGACATTGCCGGAGTTCGTGGTGTTGCATGATGTGCAGTTGGAACGAACGCGGTATAAAGACGGGTATGCGATGAAGGTGGAATTCAAGCCGGTTGATTGGCCGAATGTTTTCTTTCAGGCGCCGGGGAGCACATGGGACTGGAGCGCCTATGCGGGGGTGGCGGTGTCGCTGCATAATCCCACGGAAACCGCAGTGCCGGTGGCGATGCGGGTGGATAATGCCGGGGCGGATGGCGCGAATCATTGTAATAACGCCAGCGGCAGCGTTCCACCGGGAGAAGATTTTGCGATTGCGATGCGTTTCAAAACCGGTGCGCCGCAAAAGCTGTGGGGTATGCGCGGGGTCCCGTCCAACATCCCTTTGGGACAAGGCCCGGCAATCGATACATCCAAGATTACCGCTTTTCAGGTGTTTTTACCGCGTCCGCAACAGGAACACACGCTTCTTTTCCTGCGCGCATGGCTGATTCCAAAAGAGGCGGCGGATGAGGCTGTTATGATGCCGTTTATCGACCGTTTCGGGCAATATAAGCACGCGGAGTGGCCGGGCAAGGTTGAGACGGCGGCGGATCTGCAAAAACGGGCCGAAGCGGAGCAGAAAACCTTGAAAAAGCACCCCGCGTTGTCCGTGCGGGATGAATATGGCGGCTGGGCGGATGGTCCCGCACTCGAAGCGACCGGCTGGTTCCGTACGGAGCAGGTCAACAGTAAATGGTGGCTGGTGACCCCCACCGGGCATCTCTTCTTTTCCGTGGGCGTGGATTGCGTCGGACCGGGCGAATACACGTTTGTGGAAGGGCGCAAGGACTGGTTTGAATGGCTTCCAGGCGATGGCGAGGCGCCATTTGCAAAGCTTTACCGGGAAGTATCCGGCGCGCACAGTCATGCGGAACCAATCGATGGCAAGGGCCGGACCTTTAGTTTCTACGCGGCCAATTTAATCCGGAAATATGGCGAGGCGTGGTCCGAGCGCTGGCGCGAAACCACCTACGCGCGCCTGCGTTCGTGGGGCTTCAACACCATCGCGAATTGGTCGCAGGCGGAGGTGCTGGCGCACAGTCCGATGCCCTATGTGGTTTCGCGCGGCGTGCAGGGCGTGCGCCCCATCGAAGGCGGGGGCGGGTATTGGGCAAAAATGAAGGATGTATACGATCCGGCGTTCGCCGAGGCGGCGGATAAAACCTTCGCGTCCGTGAAGGACACCCATGCGAAAAATCCCTTGTGTATTGGGTATTTCGTGGACAATGAACTTGCATGGGAAGAAGTGCGCCGGGGCGCGTTGAACTCGCCGAAGGATCAGCCGTGCCGAATGGAACTTGTGCGCCAGCTTCAGGAACGGTACAGCACCATAGAAGCATTAAATGCCGCATGGGGCGCCCAGGCGGCGGAGTGGGATTCCCTCAAAGCACCGGAGAAATTGAACGAAGCCGCCGAGAAGGATCTGGACGCGTTTCTATATACCTTTGCGAAGCGGTATTTCGAGGTGTTGCAAGCGGCCCGGCAAAAGTATGCTCCGCACCAGTTGTTTCTCGGATGCCGTTTCTCAACCGCCCCCGATCCGGTTATACGCGCCTGTGCGGACGTGGCGGACATTGTCAGTTTCAATTTGTATCATCACGCCATTTCGCGGGAAAAATGGTACGGGCCGAACGAACTGCGCAAGCCCATTATTATTGGCGAATTTCATTTCGGCGCACTGGATCGCGGCATGTTCCACACCGGACTCGTGGCCACCCGTAACCAGGAAGACCGCGCGGAGAGCTATGCGCGCTATGTGCGCAGCGTAGTGGATCATCCGGCCTTCATAGGGTGTCATTGGTTTCAATACGTGGATGAACCCACCACCGGCCGCTGGTTCGACGGCGAGAATTACAACATCGGTTTTGTTAACGTCACCGACACCCCCTATCCCGAACTGGTGGACGCCGCCCGCAAGGTTCACAGCGAAATTTACACCCGGCGCTATTAGCTGCGTTAATTATTTTTTCTTTCTTTTCACGAGAAAAGAAAGAAACAAAGAAAAGCGAATATTGTGTGCTCTTGACAGCGATCCTTTTCTAATTCTTTGTCTAACAATTTCATCTGGACATTTGGTTTTATGGGATGTTTATAAAGGTTTGTTGCGTGGGGCGGGGCTGCCATTCGTTGAGAATGATTTCCATGGGGAGGTATTCCGCGCGGACGATTCCGGTTTTGTTAATGGTGACGCGGTAGAGGCGGCTTTGACGGGTGAGCGGCTTCGAGCGCTGGTCGAAGACAAAATTGCCCATGCTGTACATGATGAGGCCGTCTTTATAGCGCTCGGGGGCCTGCTGTACGTGGGGATGATGCCCCGCGACGATGCTCGCGCCCTGATCGATGATGAAATGGCCGAGTTCCTGTTGAGCGGCATCCACTTCCTGCGTGTACTCAATCCCCCAATGCATCGATACCACCACTATATCCACCTTGGGCTTGAGCGCGGCAATATCGCGGGCGAGTGTGGGCCGATCTCCCTTGGCCGGACGCACATCAAAAGCCAGATATTCCTTCGCATACGCATAGGGGGTGTTCGGATCGCAATAGCCCAGATAGCCAATCTTGATTCCGCCCGCGTCCATAATCACTGGTTCCTGCGGCGCATCCTTATCACAGATGCCATTAAACTGAATTCCCGCATCCGTCAGGTATTTTTTCGTATCGTCAAGCGCTTCCGGACCAAAATCGAGGATGTGATTGTTGGCAAGCGTTAACACGTCGAATCCCGCATATTTCAAGCCTTCCACGGCCTCAGGGGACGCGTTAAAAGTGTATTTCTTCTTCATTTTATCGCCCCGTCCGGAGATCGGGCATTCCAAATTTCCGAAGGCAATGACGGCGGATTGCAGATACGGGGCCGCGGCCTGAAATGGATACGTAAAATCGCGGCCCTTTTCCAGCAGTGTATTGGCGACGTTGCGGGAGAGCATGATGTCGCCGACGAAGGCCAGTTGACGCTCGTCCGCCGCTATTTTGGGTTGGGGCGGTGCGCCGGGACGCATCAGAACACTTACCCCCGCCAACGCAATGCCGCCCAACACGAATACACTCACCAAGCCCGCGAAAAAGGCGAACCAGGGACGCTTCATCAGAGGCACGGGCGGTTCAACCTTGAGTATTTTCTCCGCTGCCCTTTCTTGTTCTTTTCTTTTCTGTTTTCCCTTTTTCTTGCCGGTCATAGGCGCGGGTGCGGACACAGGCAACACGGTAAGCACCACGGCGGGCGTGGGAATAAACACCGTCACGGCCATATAGGCGGTGAAGGCCAGGAAAAAACAGGAAAGGATGAAAAAGAACTGGAAGTTCTGTTCCAGGGAGAAGTTGATAAGGTATGCAAGAATGGAGATCAAAAATAGGGCGATTGCGCCGAACAACCGCGGAATATGCTCCACTTTGGGAAGAAACAGAAACAACGGGATGAGAAGCATGACATAGTAATAAAACGTGGGCGCGGTAAGGAAAAACACCGCGATAAAGCTGAGCGGAATGGTCTCATAATCCTCCGCCTTGCGCATGACGAACATCGCGCCCAGCAGCACCACGCCGATAATGGACCACCACTGTATCTTGTGTTCTTCAAATTCCTGGGCCTTGTTCGCGGCATTGTGGATGAAAATATACTTGAATCCCGCGCGGGTCGTGGAGATGTCTTTGTCATGCACGGCGATCTTTTCAAAAAAATTGCCCCAGAGTTGAAATCCGCCGTCATACAGCGCCGATGCCCCGATCAGGGCAATGCACATCAGGGCAAAGGCCGCAAAAAAGGCGATGTACTTCCGGTTGATGGGCGCCGGCTCCTGAAGCCGCTTATACCGATCCCGGATAACTTCATAAAAATTAAAGACTAGTTTGGCGCCCAGCCCGAACACGAAAATCACGGGGAAAATGCGTGCCATCCCCGCATATGCCGCCACCGCCCCCGCGCTCTTGAACCACCCCATGCGGATCAGGCACACCGCCACAATGAGCAGCGCAACCCAGTCCAGGCGCATGAAGGCGCCCTTAATGTGTACAAAGGCCATAAAGTAATTGAGACCATGGAAAATGATTGCAAACGCCATGACCCGCCAGCCGAACGCCGCCCACACGAACCCGAACATAACCGCCAGAAAAACCAGATCGATATAGGTCAAGAGCCGCATGCCCCACACACTGCTTGTCGAGCAATGATTCGTTAGAAAGCGCGCGAGCGAATTCCAGACCGGCGTGGCGTTGTAGCCTTTGTCTTGCAGTACTCTGTCCCATTTGCTTGCGGGCATAATGGACTGGAAATATGCGATGTCTTTTTTAAACTCCTCCCAGCGGGCGGGGCTGAAGCGTGCTTTGAATTTCTGTGTGTCCCGTAAGACTTTGGCGGTGCTTTCCATGGAATGGGTGTCCAGGTTTCTAATGGAAGCCGGCTTGTAGGCCCGTCGCATTTCCATGTCTGCCACGAGCGAACACCGGTACAGATCAAAATATTGGTGTTCTTCCGAATATTTTGCGCCCATGTAGTAGTGGTAGACGTCGTGGGGATTCATGTAACGTCCATACCGCAGCCAACCGAACTCAAAATAGGCGAAAATGGACGCAACCCCGAGTGCTACTAGCAAAATGTCGAAGACCAGCCGCCCGGTCCCCTTGATTTTCCCCCGCTTAACGAAATAATAGGCAATCAGCAGCAGGATTGCCGCCACCGCCAGGATGATTTTTGCACTATGGCGCTGGGTCACATCGGTTATCATGAAGACTATTCTGCCTTGTCCGTTGTTAACACACCGGAAATTGGCATATTATTGCCTGTGACAAAGGAAATCAACCTGATGGCCTTGTAGTATGAAGCGCACCAGGCAAAGACCCTCGGAAACGGATTTGGAATTATGGTTGTTACAGTCAATGGTGAAGAACGGGATCTGGCGCCGGGAAGCACTCTTTCGGACCTGCTCCAGCAATTGGGCTTGAATCCGAAAGTGGTGGTGGCGCAACGGAACGGAGATATTGTACCCCGCGAAGACTTCCCCGCCACAATGCTTGCTGACGCTGACATCATCGATCTTATCCGGTTTGTAGGAGGTGGATGATGACTCATCGCGAGCGCATGGAACGGTTTAATCAAACGGACCTGTATGTGGTTATTACGGAGGCGTTTTGCGGCGGGAGGTCCAATATCGACGTGCTGAAAGCCTGTCTGGACGCCGGAGTGCGGTTGGTACAGTTCCGGGAAAAAGACTTGCCCGCCCGCACCCTTTGCCGTCAGGCGGAGATTTTCCGGGATCACACCGATCGCGCGGGCGCCTTGCTGATCATTGACGACCGTCTGGACGTAGCCTTGGCCGTGGATGCTGACGGCGTCCATCTCGGCCAGCAGGATCTGCCTATAGATGCTGCCCGTCGCATCGCCCCCGAACTCATTCTGGGCGCTTCGAGTCATACTCTGGAACAGGCATTGGCCGCGGAAGCCGCAGGCGCCAGTTATGTGAATATAGGGCCGATTTTCGCCACGCAGACGAAACGCACACAGGTCGCCCCGCTGGGTGCGGACGCCGTCGGTCTGATTGCTCCCAATCTCAACATTCCCTTCACCTGCATGGGCGGCATCAAAGCCCATAATGTACAAGAAGTCATTCGCCGGGGTGCGAAACATGTGGCCGTGGTCACCGCTGTTACGGCTGCCCGGGATATTGCCGCTGCCGTACGGGATCTTCGCGCGGCAGCAGGATGGTCTGGTTGAAAAGAAAGCCCCAAGCCGGTAGGATACGCAATAGTGAAGGGTGTCTTGGCTGCAAGATGAGAGTTATTCATTTGTGAAAATATTGTTTCTATGCCAGTACTTTCCCCCGGAAATGGGCGCGCCCGCTGCGCGTACGCATGAACATGCGCGGCATTGGGCGCAGCAGGGCCATGACGTCACCGTCGTTTGCGGCATCCCCAATCATCCCAATGGAATAGTTCCCGAACAATACCGCGGCACCCCGTTATACCGGGAGACCATCGACGGCATCCGCGTGTTGCGGTGCTGGTTGTACGCCACCCCGAACAAAGGCGTCCTCCTGCGGAGCCTCAGCTTCGCCACCTTTATGTTCTCCGCCATCTTCTTTGCGGTGGTGGCCGCCCCTAAATGCGATGTGGTGGTTGCCACCTCACCCCAATTGCTATGTGGCCTCGCGGGGTATATCGTCGCCTTTTTGAAACGCAGACCCTTTGTATTGGAAGTGCGTGACCTGTGGCCCAGGCAGATTGTGGATCTGGGCGTGGTTAAAAACAAATGGGTCATCCGCCTGCTGACCGGCATCGAAATGTTTCTCTACCGGCGGGCCAAAGGCATCGTGACCGTTGCCGAGGCCACCACCGGGGAAATCGCCTCGCGCGGCGTACCGCTGAAAAAACTCCATACCATCACCAACGGCATTGACGAAGAATTCTTTACGCCGCAGAATCGCATGGTCCACTTGCGCGAACTGGGCGCTTGGGGCGAATCCATCGTGGTGATGTACGTGGGCACCCACGGCCTCTCGCAAGGTTTGAGTACCATTCTCGAAACCGCCGACCTGCTGCGGTCAAACCCCAACATTCGTTTTGTATTTGTCGGATCCGGCGCCGAACGCGAAATGCTCATCGAGAAAGCCCGCGAAATGTACCTCGATAACGTGGATTTTCTCCCCATGCAGCCGAAGGAAAAAATGCCCGAATGCTACGCAGCGGCGGATATCTGTCTTGTGCCTCTGAAAAAACGCGCCGTCTTTCTCTATAATATCCCCTCCAAAATTTTCGAAATCATGGCCTGTGCGCGGCCCATCGTTCTCGGCGTGGAAGGCCAGGCGAAAGAAGTCGTGGAAGAAGCCGGGGCCGGTATCACCGTTGAACCGGAGAATCCCAAAGCCTTTGCAGAAGCAATTACCCGCCTGGCGGAAGATGAGGACCTGCGGTGTGACTACGGCGAACAAGGCCGCGCCTTCGCCATCACCCATTACAGCCGCCGTCAAAAAGCCGAGAAATATCTGAATTGCCTCCAGGAAATCCTGGATCGCACGAAGTGATCGTAAGTGCCCGGCCTCCGGTCAACGGCGCCTGCATCCAGACACGGTTTCTTTCTCTTGCCACAGGGGTTCTCACCAATGCGGGAAATAGTAAGTCTTATTTCTCAAAAGGTTATCCTTTTCCTGTCCTATGCCGGACCGAGCATTTTCCGGGGATCAACCAGCCGGTCAAATTCTTTGCCGGATAACAAGCCCAGCCGAATCGCTTCTTCTCTGAGCGTGGTTCCGTTGGCATGCGCGGCCTTGGCGATCTTCGCCGCATTGTCATAGCCAATCGACCGGTTCAGCGCCGTCACCAGCATCAGTGAATTATTCACATGTGTGGCAATGCGATCCTGATTAGGTCGAAGCCCATCAATACAATGTTCCCTGAATGAATCAGCCGCATCCGCCAACAAACGAATTGATTGGAGAACATTAAAAATAATCACGGGCTTATAGACGTTCAATTCGAAGTTGCCCGACGCGCCCGCGATGTTCACCGTCACGTCGTTCCCTAATACCTGCGCCGCCACCATCGTTACCGCCTCGCACTGCGTCGGATTCACCTTGCCCGGCATAATCGACGATCCGGGCTCGTTTTCCGGCAGATGCAGTTCGCCGAGCCCGCAGCGTGGGCCGCTCCCCATCCATCGTATATCATTCGCAATTTTCATCAGGCTGCACGCCAGGGTCTTGAGAGCGCCATGCGCCATGACCAGCGCATCGTGCGCGGCCAGTGCCTCGAATTTATTCTGCGCGGAAACAAACGGCAAACCGGTGATTTCCGCCATGCGCGCCGCCGCCTTTTCCGCAAATCCTTTATATGTGTTCAGACCCGTCCCCACAGCCGTCCCCCCCAATGCAAGCTCATATAGTTTCGGCAACGTTTCCGTAATCCGCTTCAAGCCATACGCCACCTGCTGCGCATACCCGGAAAACTCCTGGCCCAATGTCAGCGGCGTGGCATCCATCAAATGCGTCCGTCCAATCTTGACGATATCCTGATATGCTTCCGCCTTTTCCGACAATGCCTGATGCAGCGCTTCCAACACCGGAATCAACCGCTGCGTGATCTGTTCCGCCGCTGCGATATTCATCGCCGTGGGAAACACGTCATTCGACGACTGCGACATATTCACATGATCATTGGGATGCACCGGCTTCTTGGCGCCCAGTTCGCCCCCAAGAAGTTCAATGGCCCGGTTTGCAATGACTTCGTTCACGTTCATATTCGTTTGCGTGCCGCTCCCCGTCTGCCACACCACCAGCGGAAAATGATCCGCCAGGGTACCCGCCATTACCTCCTCCGCCGCCTGGGTGATAGCAGTGCACAGTTCTTCGGGCAACAGGCCCAAGTCATGATTCGCCATGGCCGCCGCCTTCTTGACCACACCCAACGCCCGGATCACCTCCTGCGGCATCCGTTCCCCGCCAATCTTGAAATTCTCCAGCGACCGCGCCGTCTGGCACCCGTAATACTTGTCTGACGGCACCGGCATTTCACCCATCGTGTCTCGTTCTATTCGGCAATCCATAGCGATCCTTTCCCGGAAAACACCCTTTTATGCATAGCGGGGCTATGATACCCCACCGAATATACACAATCCAGCCGCCGGATTTCGGTAATAAATCTGAAGCGTGTATAATAATCCTATTGATGGAAAGACGCGCTTTATGACCTTGGCATACAAAAGAATCGGCCCTATCGAGGACTCAAAGAAAATATCGGATGCCATCTTCCTTTCCAACCGTGAACGGAAGGCACATTTGGGTCAGTTTCTAACCCCGCCCCATGTGGCCGATTTCATGGCAGGCTTGTTTAGTAAACATTGGACAGATATCAAGTTGCTGGATGCTGGCGCAGGGGCTGGGGCTTTAACCAAGGCGCTTGTCTGTGCGTTATGTTCATCTGGTCATAAACCTCATCAGATTCATGTTACCGCCTATGAAATCGACCAAAATCTTTTGCCCTTGTTGCATAAGACGTTTGAGGAATGTAAGACACTGTGCGTACGTGCAAATATATTTTTTTCCGCTTCTGTTCTTGAGGAAGATTTCATCCAAGCTGCCGTTCCCATGATTCGAGACGACCTTTTTTTTGTTGAGTCCCCCGATTTCAACATGGCTATTGTGAATCCTCCTTATAAGAAGATACGGAGTGATTCCCAGGCACGTCTTCTGTTGCATTCTGCGGGTATTGAAGCCAGTAACCTATATCCTGCTTTCCTTGCTTTAATCGCCAGGTTATTAGTCAAAGGAGGGGAATTGGTTGCCATCACCCCCCGTAGTTTCTGCAATGGACCCTATTTCAAACCTTTTCGCGCAGAATTTTTAGAAACAATGTCCTTGAGGCATATTCACGTTTTTGATTCACGCAGGGAAGCATTTAAAAGCGAGGATGTTCTGCAAGAGACGGTAATTGTGCATGCAGTCAAGGAAGCAAAAAAACTGTCACATGTGGTAATTTCCAGCAGCAACGGGCATTCAGGCAACGCAATTGCCGAACGAAAAGTCGCCTATACAGATGTTGTGTCTCCTGGTGATCCTAACCAGTTTATTCACCTTATGACCACGGATGAACAAACTTACGCCAAGTCGGTTATTTGCAGATTGCCAGCAACACTAGATGAACTAGGATTGATTGTCTCCACAGGGCGTGTAGTGGATTTTCGAGCAAAATCCTATCTTCGAAAACAACCAGGAAACGGTACGGTACCTCTTATTTATCCCTGTCATTTCAGGGATGGGTTTGTGCATTGGCCGAAAGTGGATTCCCGTAAACCAAACGCCATCGTATGCAATGAACACACACATGACTTGCTTGTGCCTGCCGGTGTGTACGTTCTCGTTAAGCGGTTTACCTCAAAGGAAGAACGGCGGCGGGTTGTCGCCTGTATTTACGATCCAGAGAGCATTTCATCGCCCTTTGTTGGCTTTGAAAATCATCTTAATTATTACCATATTCAAGGACATGGCATATCCATGAATTTGGCAAAAGGAATGGCTGCTTTCTTAAACTCCTCGTTGGTCGATGTATATTTTCGTCAATTTAGCGGTCATACCCAGGTGAATGCATCGGATTTGCGGACATTTCGTTATCCAAGTGTTTCTACATTAGAGAAGCTTGGAAACTGGTATCCAAAACCTGGTTTTTCTCAGGAACAACTAGATAAATTAGTAGAGGGGTTTCTTTTTTAATGGCCAAAATACATTCCAATAAACGAGTTAGTGGGCGGGATAAGCACAGGGATAAGAAACTTAAAGAAGCCCAATCTATATTACGCACACTGGCTTTTGAGCCAAAACAATGTAATGAAACGGCAGGATATACATTGCTTGCTTTGCTCGACATGAAACCCAGAAAACGATGGCAGGAGGCGAATAATCCGCTTCGTGGAATCACTCCAATAATCGAGTTTATTTCCAAGGAATACGATATCCGTTATGCGCCTAATACAAGGGAAACCATTCGTGATGAAGCGGTGAAGTTTTTCGTGGAAGCCGGTATGCTTCTTCGAAATCCGGATAATCCCAATCGTCCTACAAATAGCGGGAAAACTGTCTACCAAGTCGAAGAACACGCATATGAGTTATTTCGTTGTTTCAACAGCCCTTCTTGGGAGGCAACGTTGAACCGCTACTTGCAGAGCAGAGAATCCATCCGTGATGAGTTGTTAAGGACACGCAATTTAACCAGAATTCCCGTGCGGCTTCCAACGGGCAAGTCGGTTACTATTTCGCCCGGAGGTCAAAATCCTTTAATTAAAGCAATTATCGAAGAATTCTGTCCTCGATTTGTTCAAGGCGGAACGGTTGTGTACATCGGCGATGCAGAAAACAAATTTTTGCATTATGAAATTGACTACCTCCGGCGGCTTGGAATAATCATCCCCTCCTCCGCCAAGATGCCGGATGTGGTTATCCATGATGCAAAACGAAAATGGCTCGTTCTTGTTGAAGCCGTAGCCAGCGCGGGACCTGTTGATGGGAAGCGCAGGAAAGAATTAAAAGAGCTTTTTTCCGGATTTAAAACAGGACTTGTCTTTGTCACCGCTTTTAAGACCCGTGAAGCAATGCGAAGTTTTCTCACGGAAATTTCCTGGGAAAGTGAAGTGTGGACAGCAGAATCTCCAGATCACTTAATCCATTTTGATGGCGAACGCTTCTTAGGTCCCTATCCAGATAGCCTAAACTGAAATTCCCCGTATGGGATTGTTGTTATGGCCGTAAAGTATCAGCGCGATGATATAGAAATGCCCTTCCGGAAGTGGGTGGCCGGGCCATCCCCCGCGCAGGGAAAACGTGCGAGCATATTGATTGCGATGGTCGTGGGGGGCGTTCTCATGGTGTGGCTCGCCATTTCCATGCGAAACACCGATCCCTTTGACCGCCAGCCCGTTCTCCAGGGCGAAGCGCTGGTCCAGGCAAGGGAGATTTGGAAGGCCACCGATGGCTCCTCCGTGCATGTTCTGCGCTTGAAAGTAATGTTGAGCGATGGCCGGGTGGCGGAGAACAACCTGGATGTTGAGGAAGCGCGGTGGCGTACCCTGAATACCGGAGACCGCGTTTCCGTGGCCTATAAACTCAGCCGTGACGGCACCCGCGTCCGCCTGCTCCATCTTTACGAAGTTGCTCCTAACGTCCCGGTGCGATAAACTGAGCACAATATACTGGACACAAACGGATCAAACCATGGCATTACATTCCGAAGATATGCGCGAAATCTACCAGGGCACCGTGATTGTCCGAAAACCCACGTACGGGATTGTCAAGGGATATCATGAACTGCCCTACATCTGCCTGGGCGCTGCGCTCGAATCCGGATTCGGCACCACCCGCGTCAAGGGAAAAATCCAAGTCTCGCCCCAATTCGTCATTCGCCCCAAAAATTACTGGCCCAGCTATGAGGACATCTTCGGTGAAGACAATGTCGATGCCGCCCTTACGGGACGCATTTTCGGATTCATGGGATTTTCGCAAAAACCCATCGAGTGTAAATCTGAATATCTCGAAGTAGCTCATCTTCATGAAAATATTGATCAGGCCCTTTCGGACAGCATGGATGATCTCGAACGCCGCGAAGACATCACCACCGGCATTATCATCACCCCCAACAGCCGGTACTACCCCATTTCCATCGAACGTTTCATCGCCACCGTTCTCGACGATGAATTTTCGTTATAGGAGGTTCTATGAAAAGCGCCTATGAAATTGCCCTGGAACGCCTTGCCAAAGAAAGCGGGCCGCAAAAGTCCCTGACACCCGATCAGAAAGCCCGGATCGCTGAAATCGAGAACAAATATGCCGCCAAGGTAGCCGAAGCGCGGCTGCGGTATGAAAGCAAATTGTCCACAGCCACGACGTGGGAAGAGGCGGAACAGTTTAAGCGCGAAATGGCGGGGGAGGTTCAATCCCTCGAAGAAAAATGTGATCAGGAAAAAGATGCCGTCTGGGAAGAAACATAACCGAGTTAAAAAGCAGGTAAACACTGCGCGCTTTTGGTATTGAACAATTTTTCAGGTATGACGCACTTCTTGGCCAAAAAGGTTTCGCGGGGATGCTCCGTATTCGCGGCGGCGCTAGTCCTGTTCTTTCTTATAGCAGGAGCCGACCATGCGCTGAGAAGCGCATCCGCCCCGGGGTATTGCCCGGAAGATGCTGATTGGACCGCTTTCGCGGAAGATCTGCCATGTATCTGGGAGTCCGCCGAACAATCCTCCGCCGCAAAAATTCTCTCGGAGGAACTGCCTTTCTATATGCATCAGGTTGAATTAGCCCTCCGAAATGCTACCGGAATTCGTCCTGAACCTTTCCGATGGAGAGTATGGATGGGATCGGAAGTATTGGTTTCCGGGAAATCCGGCCAATGGGGGTTTTGTGTATGCCCCGGCGTGTTGTTGCGCGTGGCCCATGCCGTGAATCGCATGTTCCACCCGGCGGAAAATGGCCTATATCAATACGGCGACTTTTATTATGCCTGGCGTGACAGGTTCTTTATTGTATCCCCGTGGCCGGAGTATGTCCGTGCCTCCCTTGCGGCAACGTCGATGGCCGTGCCTCCAACGAACCTTGCCCGCGACAGCATCCATCTGGCATGGAAAATACCCGTCAAGGGGGAAATGCGTTTACGCATCGAGGCGCCCCACGTCGAGGGTCAGATCGATCTTGCCATGCCCGCCGCACCCAATGGCTTGCAGCTTCCTGATGCCTGGCCCGAACCACCCATGATCAGTCTCACCGTAAGTTCTCTAGACGCCCCCTTTGCCATCCTCTATCCTATGATTAGAAACACCGCCGCCTTCCAGTTTTTTCAACCTGGTGCACAATTCTTTTGGAGCCGATGGAATCTTCCGCCGTTGCCGGACACCTGGAATCAGAATGTTCTGGAATATGCGTGGGTGCTGCATTCGGTGGATACCTCCTCCACGCTGCCTATCCCCCAAATGGCCCTTGCCCTCAGAACCACGCCTTCCCCCGAAAATAATCACCCCCTTCTTTCCCTCATTGCCAACGAACCTCCTGTTCCCTCGTTCTGGAATGAACATCCTGGCTGGATCATGCCATGGCTTGGCGAAAAACTCTCCCTCTGCCTCGTGCAAACAGGAACCTGTGCCCTCGCCACTTCCCAGGAACCCCTTATGGCCCGCCTCGCCGGACGCATGAATCTCTACTCCATCAACGCCAATGCCCTCGCATTACGCGCCGATTGGGCTAAAATAGGAGACTCTCTGAGTGCATTGTTGCGGCAGGCCGCTCCTCTCGAACTTATTCCGGAAAAAGATTCCCGCGATGTTGAACAAGATGTGATTCCCATTGCCCGCGCCTTGTCCCGCCTTGGAAAACTTCGCATAGACGCCTCCAGCGACGGGAACAAGCTGTTTTTTTCCGGCACCCTCTTTTCCGAGGAGGGAACATCACCATGAATCTTCAAAGAATACACCCGCCCGGAATCTGGTCCCGATTCACGATAATTTTCATCGTGCTATACTTTTTCATCTCGCCCGTCACCGCCGCCCAAACCACAGATCCTTGGGAGCAACTCTTCGGCCCCGCCGACGTCTCTGCCGTCAGCGGTAACGGCGGCCTGACTATCGGCGTCAATTCCTTCGGACGCCTCACCAGTTGCCGGTGGCCCAGTCCCGGAGGAAACGATCAACTCGGCTATCGCGCCTTCTCCCGAGATTTGCCCAATCTTGGCGTACGCCCCGAGGACGGCGCACAATGGGCCTTTCAAACCGATCAGGGTCTTTTCTGGCTCACCGGCCCGCCTTGGCAAACGGAACAACATTATGCCTCGGACGTCTCTTCCGAAATTATCACCGTGAGCCAATTACCGGATACACCCGTCGTGGCCACGCAGCAATTATTCGCCTGCACGGAACGGGACGTTCTTGTCTGGCGAGTACATCTTGCCGGCCTGAAAACCCCGCCCAGAATCTACTGGTTTGCAAACTTCACCCCCTGCACCCGCCAACTCCCCGAATTGCCCATCACCGACTGGCTCCTCGATCCCCTCAACGATTTTTCCGTGTTTGCCGATCCGGAGAACCAGGCCATCTACCACTTCCGGCCCGACAACCCAAGTTCCTCTGACTGGGAGCGCGCCCGCCAACTCGCCGCCCGGAAAGCCCCCCCTCAGGAATGGTACGCGTTTGGAGAGGGCATATGGATTGGGTATGCGGGCCTGACTCCCCTGCGTGCATTTCAATGCAGCGTAGACCTATCCCCCGATGCTCCCCTCTCCCAAATCAAATCGGGACATCTCTCCGGCACCCCCAGCGCTGTCGGGCAATGCCAATCCGCCATCGAACTTGAACCCCGCCAAGACCAATACGGATATACCGCCGAAGTCGTGGCGGCCTTCGGGAAAAACCGAGATCACGTGGACACCGCGCTCAAATTTGCACGGGAACGTGGATACGACCCCCTTCGCCGCAACATGGAAATCCACTGGTCTGCTTTTCTTGAGGAGGCATCCTTGGACGGAGCGGGGGAGAGCGATTTAGGAAGACGCCGCGCATTACTGATCATTGCCCAGTCGATGGACCGTGAAACCGGGGCGATTGTCCGCGCACCCATCACCCAACCGCCTCGCGCCATGGATTCGGCCCGTGACGGCGCCTGGATGACACTCGCCCTCGATTTGGCCGGATTGCATGCCCTTGCCGAACAACATCTCCGCTTCTATCTCCCCGCCATCCGGTCCGTTTCCAAAGCGAGTGCACCTAAGGGCTCGCTTCCAATGGCTTCCTGCGCCAACCATACCGAAGCCGTTCCGGGAGTTATCCTTGAAACCGGCGAAGCCGCCTGGTGGTTAAGCAGCGTCTGGAAACATGCCCAACTCCTGCCCCCCGAACATCGCCTCTCCCTGTTAACATCCCTCTGGAAAGACATCCTCCCCGTCTCCCGTTTCCTTTCCGAGTGGACCCAGCCCGTCGCCGGCGCCCCCTTGCCCACCTTCCAATCCGATACCTGCCGCGACAGCCGTCAAATCCTGTCCATTCTCCATGCATACATGGGAATGACCGCTGCCTCAAATATCGCCCAAACCCTAAATAAAGATGAATCCGGCGACTGGATCACAAACGCCCGTGACTTGGAAGCCCAAATTCAATTCCACTGCCTGAACTATCCCGAACCGTTGAACATACCCCCTCACTTCGCCTATTGGCTCGACGGCATCGTTCCCCGCGATGAGCAAAATCCCTGGGAGATCTGGGATGTCGAAATCCAAGCTGGCGGCTTATGTGCTCCCCTCCGTGAAGTAACTTTTCCCTGTGACGACTTTCTGAACGACCCTGCACCCACTCCTTTCCCCGATACCTGGCGCGCCGCCATGCGATTCATTGCAGCAACACTCAAACTTTACGGAGAATCTCCCGGATCAAGTGTTTTTGATAGGGGGATCCTGGATTTGGGCAATGCGGTCAACCGTCGCGTGCAACGGTGAGAACTCCCCCTTGCTTTGAAATTGACCCCGGATCTCGCAAAAACGCTCTTCCTGCGCTAAAAAGGCATCCACCACCACCGGATCAAAATGCTTACCCCGCCCCTCTATGATAATTTTTTTCGATGTCTCGTGATCGATCGGCTCCTTATAAGGCCGCTTTGTCGCCAAAGCATCATACACATCCGCCAGCGCCACTATCCGCGCCGCCAACGGAATGGCATCCCCTAACAGTCCGTATGGATACCCGCTGCCATCCCATTTCTCATGATGATAAAACGCTATGTCACGCCCCATCGAAAGAAACGAATTCCCCCCCGCTTCCTCATCCGCTGCCTGAAGCGTATTGCCTCCTATCAGCGTATGTGTCTTCATCAAATCAAACTCCGCCACCGTCAGTTTCCCCGGTTTCAACAATATCTGGTCCGGAATGCCCACTTTTCCAATATCATGCAACGGACTCGACTGATAAATCTGCAGAATGAAGGCGTTATCCACCATGTGCCCATACTTATCCCCCTGGCTGATCTCCAGTGATAGCTCCCGCGTATATTCCCGGATACGATCTAGATGATCCCCCGTTTCCGTGTCCCGCGATTCCGCGAGCTTCGCCAAGCTGAACACCGCCACCTGCTGCGTCCGTTCCAATTGCTGGGTACGCAACTGAACCCGCTCTTCCAACTCATGCTGATATTCCAGCAATTGATCCTGCAATATCTTCGTCTTCAATGAATTCTTGATCCGCGCCTCCAACAACACCCGGTCAAACGGCTTGATCAGAAAATCGTCCGCCCCTGCCTCAATCGCGTGAATGTTCGCTTCCCGATCCGTCAACCCGGTGATTATAATTATTGGGATATGACGGGTCTCCGGCGATTCTTTCAATCGTTGACACACCTCAAAGCCGTCCATCCCGGGCATTGCCAAATCCAACAATATGATGTCCGGCGGATGCTTGTTCACAAACACCAGTGCCGTCTCTCCGTCATTCACCGCCTCCACCTTGTATCCCATCGGTGTGAGAAACCGCGACAATATCGCCGCGTTTTCCGGCATATCGTCCACGACCAGAATGGTTATTACCGCCGTCGGATCCGAATACATAGCCTAACCCAACTTATACCCCAAACATCTGATTCAACACTCCAATAACCCTTTAAGCATACCGTATTCCCGGTCATTTATGCAATGATTTTATTGGCGCCAGGCCAGGGAAATGCATCCCAACCCCCAAAAAAACAGCCCCACCGCATCCGATGGGGCTGAGTCATGTATTTTACTCTATAACTTATACGGGCAGTTCCCACCCTTTCCGGTACGTTTTCGTCAACAGCATATTCGCATCCTTATCATTCGTCACCCGCATTTCCTTAACGTTAAACTCGATGGCTTTGCCCGCGCGCAATGCCACATTCCCCATATTCGCCACCACCGTTAGCGGAACCGCATACTCGAAGTTAGAGCAGGCTTCCTCGCCGCCTTTGCACGCATCGAGCCAATTCACATAGGGGCTTTCCTTTTTGATGCGTTTAAGGGTTTGGATTGGGCGTTTATAGTCTTTCATCCTGCTTTCGGGCAGCAGCCGCGACTCATCGCCGTAACAGCCGGAAGTCATCGCGCCCTTTGTCCCGATAAAAAACGAACCATTCTCCCCATCGCCCAGTTTTTCCTTTTCCGGCACGCCGTCCGGACGCTTCGGCAGCAGACCGCCGTCGTACCAATACACCTCCACCGGGCACAGCCCCGCCCGCTGTGGGAAGGTATACTTGATAATCGATTTGGTCGGACCCGTCTGTGTGTTCAAGCCCTCCTGGGTTACTACTTCCACCTTAAACGACTTCGCTTCTCCAAGCTTCAACGCCCAGAATGTCGGATCCATGATGTGGCAGGCCATGTCGCCAATCGCCCCGCACCCAAAATCCCACCAGCCCCGCCACTTAAACGGGGCATACCCTTTGTTATAGGGGCGCATCGGCGCCGTCCCAATCCACAGATCCCAGTCCATGTTCGGGGGAATCGGCTCTTCCGGGAGAGGATCGGGAATCCCTTGCGGCCACCAATTCAGAGGACGGTCGGTCCAAACATGCGCCTCTTTCACATCCCCCAGCGCGCCCGCCCATACCATCTCGCACAATTCCCGCACGCCATCCCCACAGTGCCCCTGATTGCCCATTTGAGTCTTCACCTTTGTCTCCGCCGCCACCTTCCGGAGGAAATACGCTTCCGCAATCGTGTGGGTCAACGGTTTCTGAACATATACATGCTTACCCAGTTTCATTGCCATATACGCCGCCGGGGCATGGGTGTGATCCGGGGTGGATATCGTGCATGCATCGATTTCCTTTCCCATCTCATCAAGCATCTTCCTATAATCTTTGTATTGCTTCGCATTCTTGAGTCTGTAAAAAGCTTCCCCCGCCTGATCCCAGTCCGGATCGCATAATGCCACAATATTGGCGCCTTCCCGGCGGCATGACATAATATCGGTCGTCCCTTTTCCGCCCACGCCTACCCCCGCCACATTCAGTTTCTCATTCGGCGATTCCTTGCCCGGCACGACCTTCGCCGTGTTCGGCCGGCTCGAACACCCCCCCGCGATCGCCACCGCAGTCGTCGTCGCCGCCGCCAGAAAAGCCCGCCTTGTCCATTTTTGCTCGCTCATGCTCTGCACTCCTCCAGGAGGTTGATTGTTAAAGATTTTCATCCAACTTCCACGCTGCGCGCTCTATGCGCCCGAAACAAGAATAAAAAAAGACATGCCGCTCCGTCAATAGACCGACATGCCCATTCCCTGGTTTCAGACGCCCCCAGCGTCTGAAGGTTAACTGGAAAAAATCACACGAGACTCAGTTGGGCTTCTATTGGTCTTCGGGATTGAGGGCGAGGAGGGCCAGGTAGCCATCGCAGAGGTAACCTTCATAACCCCAGCATTCGCCGGACCACGTTCTCCAGTCTTTGGTCATGCCGTTCGTGCAGGTGCCTTGGAAATCGCCAGCATCGATGCCTTTGAGGATGCCTTTGGTGATTTGTTTCAGGGGTTCCTCAAGTCCGGCTTTTTTAAAGGCTTTAAGGGTGAAATACGACCAGTTGATGGAGGCGCCGCCGTTTTCGTATCGCTGGAAGGCGTCGCTGCCGTCTTCTTTTTTTCCGCCGCCGAAGCGAGGCTCATGATGGGTGTAATCTTCGTTGCGGACGGAAACGAGATTGCCGGGAATCCCCAAGGTGAAATCGGTGAAGCCTACCTCGCGCATCTTGTTCCAGAAAACAGTCATGATGCCGTTGATTTTGTCGTCAGGCACGAGGTTGTAATAGACGGCCATGCTGTTCACGAAAACGAAATAGTAATCGTGCAGCTTGCCATCCTTGCTTTTCCATCCCGCCAAAATGCCGGTCGCCGGATTGTAGAAGGTGGTGAAATAGACGCTTTTCATTTTTTCCGCGAGTTGGCGGTAATGATCCGCATCGTCTTTTTTATCGAGACGTTCGGCGGCCATAACGATAAGGTTCAAGGCCTCGTACGTGAGGGCATTGCTGAAAGCGTCTTCATGGCCGAAGCCAATCGTATCCCACCAGTTGGCGGGCCGCAGGACATCGTCCCAGGAACCCGAATTGCCGCTGAGTTCATATTCGACGAGGCCGTTGTGGTCGAGATCACGCGCCATTTGAGCATCCATCCACGCTTTGATTTGCGGATAGTAGCGGCTGGCCCACTGAAGATCGTTGGACCCTTTAATATAGTTGCAGGCAGTGATGACCAGCGAGGGATTGGAATCGAGCGAGTCGACGGGCGAAGGCCAACCGGCGGCCACGGTGCCTTCGTAGCTATTGGTATACCCTACCAGCCCGTAGCCTTTCATGCCATTGAGGTATCGTTCGATGGACATCTGGATCAGGTCGAGCGCCGTGAGTGAATCCACCAGCGGCGGCGTTTTCAGTGCCAGCATGGACGAAAGAAAGAGGGTGAAGGCAACGGCGTCGCTGCAGGAGTTATTCGCCAGCACGCGCAGCATCGGGTTCACTTGAAAGAGATTGATATAGTTACGCCTGAACCCGGCGAGATGTTCCTGATCCACCCCATCAAATTTTGGATAGATGTCAACGGCGGTAAACGTGTATCGAACGTTGCCCTGCGGCGCCGAGGCCGGCGGAAGCACCACCGAAATATAGTTTTCCCCTTTTTTACGGCTCGCAGTGTAGTGCACCGTGGCATCCGGCGGATCGCTCCTGAGTTGAAACGACCCCATATCGGGAAGATGCAGGACGGCAGGCAATTGGGTGATGTTCCGGTCCGCCATAAGCCCCAGCAGCGTCGCGTGGTTTTCCTGTTTGGCAAAACGGAAATCCACCCCCGATCCGGCATCGCCGTTCCGATACTTCGAGGTAACCGTGAACTGCTTTTCATCAAAGGTAAACACCCAATCCGCCGCACCGGACGCATCCTTCCCAAGAATTTCCACCTCCGTGTCCGAGACTTTCCGCAACACATACATACTGGTGTCTTTGGCTGGTTTCCACTGAATGGGATTGTGATCCAGTTTCCCCGCACCCAGACTATCCACCGAAAAATAGCGTATAAACGGCGCAACATTGGTCACCTGGATCTTGTAATAGCGCGAGGCATACTCAAACGTCTGTGCATTCGCCGGATCACCATTCTGCCCCCAGCAGGCTGTCATACAGGAGATGCAGACCAGCAAGGTCAATCCAAAAGTCCTCAAAAAGCTTAAACGTGTCATGGTTCACCTTCTTCCGTGTATTCTTTGCCCTGGCATTCATTCTAACCGAACTACGCGAAAATTATACAGGGAACGCGAAAGGGGATTGTTTTGAGATTCGAATCCTGGATACCTTACTTTCTTTTCGGTGATATTGGCACCGAGTTGAGACGAGAGAAAACATATCATCCCTAACGCTAATCGTCTTGAAGTTTCACTTCACACCGAAGGTGCAATAGATAGTAGCCGGGGTGTCGAGTCCCCGAGACCCCCGGAAACGTCGCCTTGCCCCTAGATCATCGACCCTGAAGGGGTCGAACAAACTAAACTTTGGAAAAGCCCTCATTAACTGCTAATTTGCCCCTAGATACGATCCACCTCTTCTGTCACTGCCTCTTTATAAAGACCCCGCGCCAAGCGGCGAATATTCCCACGTTGCAGATGCCGCGCGAACGCCATATCCACCGCCCGGCGGCTTCCCAAGTCAAGAGACGCGTCCGGACTGAAGACCCAACTTTGAGATTGGGACTTAATCCGCCACTTCACTGCAGTATCTACAGAATCTGGTTGTTTCTTTCCAGCCATCTTGAGGGAAATTCTACATAAAATTTCCCTCAAAATCACGATTATTAAAAGACGTCTGAACGTTTCTGAAACGGCTCGACAGCCGAATATTTACAACCGGCTACTCCCCAGTGGATAACCACCGGTATTATGAGCTACTTTCGTGTAGAAGCAGAACAAACAATCTTGCTATTCTACGTATGATCTCTACTCGGAGCGAGGTCAATCGATGTTTGCGGCGCCGCCCCCGGGTTAATTGAGAATTTTCCCATCGGGGTTTATCCAGTGCCGCAACGTTAACTTGAGGAATCGGATGTGCAGGACTACCAGATATTAAGACCTCTTCGTGATCAATTATGTAATGATCTGCTCTCTTTGACGCTCGAATTTGGACCAACGTTTCCCGTGAAGCAAGAGGAAGTAGACAAGAGCAGAATCGTGGGCGCATCTGATTTTTCAAGTTGCTACCCCGATCTCGATGTGCTATGTCATTACACAAATGCAACTGGCCTCGAAGGAATCATAAATTCCGGTACTTTCTGGGCAACAAATGTTGCTTGCCTGAATGATCCAAAAGAGTTCCGGTTTGCGTACGAGGCATTCGAAGGCATGATCAGTCAAGGCGATTATGCGCTTGACAGGACGCTTGTCGGAGCATTCTTAAACGGGTTACAGACAGGTGGCCACGACTACGAGGTGGAACGCACATTCATTATCTCTTTTTCTTCACGTAGAGACGACTTGAGTCAATTTCGTCTGTATTCAGATGATGCGTGCGGATATGCTCTGGAGTTTAAGCCATGCGAGCTGATTAATGCACTTAATAATTATCTTGAGCATAGTAGTGGCGAATATTTCACCTTGAGAAGAGTCCGCTATGGTGAAGCAGAATTAGCTCCCTTTCATGCGCGAGCAATCAGCGCCTTGAAAAGCTGTATCAACCAATTGCCGTATCCAGTAAGCTCAGGTAAATTCCTTAGCGCGGTACGAGCTTTCGGTATGGATTTCCAAGAGTACTTGCGGGAAGCTGGTGTCTTTTTCAAACAAGCAGGGTACAAGGATGAAGAGGAATACAGAGTCATACTTGATGTTCCTGGTTTGTTGTTTGTACTACCCACATATTTGGATGATAAACGGGCGGTGCGCAACAAAGGCAAATTGTCTTTAACATACATTCCATTCCAATTTCTACCAGACCCTAAAGAACAGGGGTGTTTTGTCAATCATGACAATAGTGCTGGCCTAGCTCGAATTGTCGTTGGCCCAGGCCTTGACTTTAATCTTGCCCAAAAAGAACTTGATTGTTTGCTGAGACGGAAGGAATTGCATAAAGTGGTAAACATCCAACACTCACAACATTTGTATAGAAGCTTGCGAGTTTGAACAACTGACCATTCACTTAACATATGATCATTCACTGATTGCCAGTTAATATTAGAACATTGTCATGACGGTATGTGAGGACGTACCACCCGAAGCTCTTAAGCGAAGACGATTATTAAAGAAGTGGCGTGCCATCCGTAGCTCGTGAATTTTGGAAAGCGTAACTTCGGGGGCCCTCCTTCCTCCTTCGCTCCGCGTGGCGCGGAGCTTCGGAGGACACGTCGCCAAGACTTCCCACTCCGCTAAAACTCCGAGGGACATGCCGGAGGGCATCCTTCGCTTCTCCGCTCCGCTCGCAGGGGTATGATGGGTGGCGTGCCATCCTTAGCTTCGGAGCGTGTGTTAACTATGGGGGGTGGCCCTTCTCCGCTCCGCTCGCGAGCGAAGGATGGCGGAGAGGCAGGGATTCGAACCCTGGGTACCGCAAGCGGTACAACGGCTTTCGAGGCCGCCTCCTTCAACCACTCGGACACCTCTCCGCAGGGAAGTAATATTTTAGCAAAGAATCGGACACTTTCGCGAGTTTTTGGCGGATTTGAACCACACAGGGCGGGAAATACCTTCTGTGGCTGCGGCATCCTTGCCGCAGGATACGGAATAGGGTTGTTTATCTGCGGCAAGGATGCCGCAGCCACAAAAGGTGCCTTGCCTTGCGCTTGATGCCGGACTGGAAATCTTCGTGAAAAAAGGGTTTAATGATAGGTTTGGCGGCGTTCGGTGTGCGGACGCCGCGGGCGAGTATTTCAACGCAAGGAGAAACGCGGTATGCGTCTGAAGGACAAAGTAGCGATTATCACCGGGGCGGGTCTCGGCATGGGCCGGGAGGCGTCCGTCCTGTTTGCCCAGGAAGGGGCGAAGGTGGTGGTATTTGATTTGAATGAAGCGGCGGCGCAGGAGACGGCGGCGATCATCGAGAAGAATGGCGGGAAAGCGTTGGTGGTGGCGGGCAATGTGGCGAAGGAAGCGGATGTGAAGCGGTGCGTGGAAGAGGCGGTGGCGAAGTTCGGCAAGTTGGACATTCTGTATGCCAATGCGGGCGTGCTCTGGAAGGATCGCGACAAGTCGGTCATCGAAACGACCGAGGAAAATTGGGACATCGTGCAGGCGATCAATCTGAAAGGGCCGTTCTTCCTGACGAAGCATGGGATTCCGGAATTGCAGAAGGCGGGCGGCGGCTCCATCATTTTAGTCGGGTCGATTTCCGCGCTGGCGGGATTCTCGTTGGCCCAGGACTCCTACACCTGCGCGAAGGGCGCCCTGATCTCGCTGAACAAGTCGCTCGCGGTGCAGTTCGGCCCGGACAATATCCGCTGCAACATCATTCATCCAGGAATGGTTGACACCGCGCTGCAAGCGCCCTATCTCACGCCGGAGAAGAAAAAAGCCATTGGCGATTCGCTCCCAATGAAGCGTCTGGGCGTGGCGCGCGACATCGCGAATGCCGCGCTGTTCCTGGCGTCGGACGAGTCCTGCTGGATGACCGGCGCGGAAATGATAATCGACGGCGGTTTCATCGCCACCTGAGTCTTTTATGATGGTTTCATCGCCCGCAGTCTTGGGATTGCGGGCGGTGCGGGCCATGCAACAAGAAGGAGCGGTGTTGTGAAACGGGGCCGGATATTTGTTGTCGCGATCCTCCTGGGATTGGCGCAAACCCTGTACGGGGAAACGCTCGCGGAGCGTTCGTTTGAAAAACTGCGGGCGAACAAGCCGCTGTGCAAGGAGCAATTCGATTTCATCGTCTGCGGGGATTCAAATTCGCTCGTGGCCATCGGCCAGCCGAAGGAATTCAAAACGATGATCGCGGAGTGGAATGTATTGAAGCCCGCGTTTATCGTAAGTTGCGGCGATTTGATCCTCGGCGGAACCGCCCAAGACATCGTACCGCAGTGGGATGAATTCGAGCAGGTGGTTGGGAAATGCGAGGTTCCGTTTTTCCCGGTGCCGGGCAATCACGACATCAATACGGTGCCGGAAGTCGTGCAGACCTATGAACAGCGCATCGGGCCGTTGACCTATGGCTTCACCTACGGCAATTCGCGGTTTATCATATTGAACAGCGAGGAGAACGGCGCGGGCGGCCAGATCTCCCAGAAGCAGCTATCCTGGCTCAAGGAAGACCTCAACAAGTGCAAAGCGGACAATATCTTTTTGTTCATGCACCAACCCTATTTTATGCAGAATTGGGATCAGCATTGGGCCTACGTGGCGGATGCCCTGCAGGGCTTTCCCGTGCGCGCGGTGTTCGCCGGGCACAAGCATGTTATTCGGGACTGCGGCGTGCGGGATGGCGTTCATTATTACGTGACGGGCGGCGCGGGTTCTTATATTGAAACGCCGGAAGAAGAAGGCGGGTTTTCTCATTACCTCCGGGTGCAGGTGAAGAAGAACCAAGTGGACATTGCGGTGATACGGCCGGGATCTGTTTTTCCTCCGGACGTGATCACGCAGGAACGGGTGGACCTGATTCGTGCGTTGCGCAATGGGATGCGTACGGAACCGGTGGACGTACCGCTGGGCGGCGGATTTAATCACACGGTTAGCGCATATGTGGAAAATCCGCTGGAGGATGCGTTCACTTCCGCCATCACCTGGAAAATTCCGGCGGGATGGCATGTGGAGCCGCTGGAAACACCCCTCAGTCTTGCACCCGGTGTAACAGCGCAATTTCCATTTCATATCTGGTCGGATGGGCCGGCACAAACCCATTTTCCCGTCCCTGCGATGGTGATGAAGATTCAGGATAATGCGCAAGTGGGTACTCTCTCCGTTGAGAAAGAAATAGACCTGATTCCCACGGCAACGTCGGTGCATGCCACGGGACCGGTCACGACGGATGGCGTATTGATGGAATGGACGCGCGCCACGCCGATGTCCATCCCGTATGGCGTTGACTTCGATGCCGCCAATACGGCGGACTTGCGTGCCCAGGCGAGGCTGATGTGGGATGATACGCATGTCTATGTGGCGGTAGAGGCGGAAGACAACGAGTTTCATCAACCTTTTGGCGGTGATATCGTATGGTCGGCGGACAGTATCGAGTTGTGGCTGGACGGCTGGGTGTACAGTCTCAGCCTGACGGCGCAGGGGCCACAGGTGTTTCTCAGTTGCAATCCCGAACGCGATGTGGAAGTCATCACACAAAATGTTAAGCTTGGCGTCCTGCGGGACGGGCGCCGCATCGTGTATGAAGCCGCGTTCAATGCAGCGGATCTCGCCCCGGTTCAACTGCACCCCGGCAATTCCTTCCGTTTCTCCATTCTGGTGAATGATTTGGATCCGAACGGTCCCTGCCCCATCCGGCATTGGCTCGAATTGACCCCGAAGGCCGGCACGCATTTCACCGGACCGATGGTAAAAGTGCTGCTGACGAAGTAGCGGCGGGTAAAACACGCAATGCTAAAAGAGCCGAGGGGGACCGATTTAAGATTTCTTGTCTTGACAATTCCTTATTTACAAGGACGATAAGAACTCCTAATTAAAGCAAGATAACGTTGCCATGAGTTCCATCGACCGTGATCCGCTGGCCAGTATGAATCCGTTTGGTGGCGGGGCCGACGTTGACGACGGCGGGAATGCCGAATTCCCGGGCGACAATGCTTCCATGGGAAAGCAGCCCGCCCTGATCCATGACAATCGCGGCGGCGGGAAGGAAATAGGGGGTCCAACCGGGATCGGTGAAAGGCGCTACGAGGATTTCACCGGGCAATACCTGGGCTTCGCTGTCCGCCCGGAGGACAACACGGGCAGGGCCGGTAACAACGCCGGGGCTCACGGCAATTCCGTGCAGGGTGTTGCCGGTGATGACTGCCTGGCTGGGTGATTGAAGTTCTGGATTCCAGCGGCCTTTTACGAGAGAGGGAGGGCGCACGGTTTGGTTAAAGGCGTATTCCTCACGGCGTGCGGGAACCAAAGTGGCGGGATCGATGCCGGTTTCCTGATTCACTAGGCGTAAAATTTCCTCAAGACTGAGGAAGAAGATATCGTCGCGGGTGGCAAGCGCACCGCGTTCAGCCAGATGTTGGCCCAAGGCCAAGACGATATACCGGATAGCAGCACAGGTGCGCACGGCTGCGCTTTTGATATTTTCACGGAGGGTGCAGCCGCGTTGAGATCGCCACAGGGCCACGCCGAACCACCAGCGTTTGAGTGGATTATGCAGCCGCGCGCGGCATTCTTTCGTCAATGTGCCGCGTTCTTGGGCCATGTGTTCATGGTGTGCAACGGGATTCACTGAACCCATGGAGCGCAGGTAACCGCGAATGCAATCCAGGATGTAATTCGGGGTTTCGGCCCAACGCGCATTGAAAAACTCCAGTTCGCCGCGGGTATGATGACCGTGTGTGATCATGAAAGCATCCCATTGTGTCAGGAACGATTGACCCGAAGGAAAAGAGCACAATCGAGTGGATGCCGCTTCCCAGTGTTCTTCCGATACAAGCACGGTTTCGATGGCTGCGTCTGCATGGGCGTGTTGTGCCAGCCGCCACAACTCAAGGCCGGCTTCCGCGCTGTCCATGCCGCCGAAACCCGCGAGCAGGCGGTTGGCGTATTCACCATCGGCGCCACCGAGCCATTCCCGGCAGATTTTGTCCAGATAGTTGAACCAGAGCATGCCCGATCCGGAAAAGGCAATATCCTCCAGGTTTTTCATGAGTTCGTCAATGGTGGAATCCAGCAACGCGGCGAGTTCTTTTTCCGGCAGGGCTGAAAAGTCTTTTTTGAGCAGTTCGGTGGCCTGTTGGTTTCGCGCGGAAATAATGTTTACAGAACGCTGATGTGGACGAGTGAGAATGCGGGCAAAGAAAATGGGAGTCTTAAGCATCGCCAGGTACGGATTAAAAGACAATGGGGGAATATCTTCATCCGGAATCTTGATCCCTTCATGAGAACCGCCGAGCGTGCGGGTGATATCCAATTTGCGCATGCCTGGGAAGCGCCGGAGCATGCCGGCCATCGTGTTGATGTTGAAATACACGCGGCCGCCCACAAGGCCTCCGATGGGATAGCCGTCGAACGATATGCCCACCCATGAGGCAATGGCGCTCATCATTCCAGTAACGAGGCGTTCTACCAGCGACCAGGTAAGGGGCGTAACCACATCGGGCAACACTTCGCCGGTGTTGGCATTGGTCCAGACCTGGCGGTCTTCCCAAGTCTTTTCCGCGATGGCGGTGATTGGCCGGGCCTGGAGGAGATAGAGGGAGTCACCGTGCATGGCCCATTCGATATCCAGGGGCGAGCCGAAAATGGATTCGGCTTTCAATCCCATCTCCGCCAGAGACCGCGCGGTAGTTTCGTTTAACGAAAGTTGTTTTTTTTGTTCGTCTGGCAACGGCATTTCCACCAGTTGGCCGTTATCCATTGCGCAGGCAATCGTTTTTTCGGAGGTGGTTTGAGCAATGACCTGGAGGTTTGCCCGGGAGAATACATAACGATCCGGACTCACTTTTCCGGAGACCAGGGCTTCGCCCAATCCAAAGCAGGACTCGATAATGAGGTGATCACGCGAACCCGATATGGGATCTATCGTAAATAATACGCCCGAGGCATCCGCATTCACCAGGGACTGAACAACCACCGCCATATTCACTTCGAGGTGGGAAAAGCCGTGGCGCTCCCGATAGTCAAAAGCGCGCTCCGTCCAGAGGGAAGCCCAGCATTTTCGTACGGCCTCCGTGCAGGCATCAAGCCCTTGAATGCCCAGAAACGTATCGTATTGTCCCGCGAAAGAGTGGCCTGGCATATCTTCCGCCGTGGCGGAAGAGCGCACGGCCAATGGCGCAGTTCCCAAACGCGTCAATGCACTGCGCAGTTCCTCATGGAGCGTGGGCTCCAGCGGCACATTCACAAAATCCTGACGCAAGGCATGCAAAAGGTTCCGGCGCATTTCCGGCGGGGCGGTACGCAGTGTGTCAAGCTGTTTCTCGATCCCTTGGAGCATCCCACTGCCGCGCAGATGATCCCGGTAGGCTGCGGCGAGGATGCAAAATCCTTTGGGAACCTGAAAACCTGCCTGTATCAACCGGATCAATCCCGCGCCTTTATTCCCCAGCGCGGCGGCGTCAGGCTTTTGTATTGCATCGAAAAAAACCACAGCCATGGACATCAGACAACGCGTTCCTTTCTCCCCCGGTATAGACGCCATACTAACAGGGCATTCCCTTCCGGTTAAACGAAACCCGTGATGAAAAATACGACAGGGGGAAGGCGCATGAATCTTTTGGTGTTTTTCCGGTATCATTATAAGAATAGACAAATAATTCCATGCACTCAATGAGAAATACCCAGGCACAAACAAAGGAATCGGCGCCCCGGAACCGCGGGTGCGCGGGGATCTTTTTCTTTTTGATCCTTGTCCTGGGGTCGTTATGGGGTGCAGGGCTTGGGGTGGGGGTGTGGGTATTGGAAGACGCGGAGCGTGTTATCACGGCCTTGGAACAATTCCGTCCGGAAATCGGGAGCAAGGTCTATTCTTCGGATGGGGAACTGCTGGGGGAATTTTCCACGAAGAAATGCGAACTCATCGCCTTGCATGAAATGCCCCTGTATCTTCAAAAGGCATTCATTGCTACGGAAGACGACAAATTTTTTGAACATAAGGGGGTTCGTCCCGAAACGATTATCAACGGTGCTCTGTATGCCTTGAAACGGGGCCGCCCGCGGGGAGGAAGCGGAATTACCCAGCAACTCGCCCGGGGCGTTCCCGAACTCGGCGTGGGCAAAGAAGAAACAATCCAGCGCAAGATCCGGGAGGCGATAGTCAGCCTTCAAATCGAACGCCGCTTCACCAAGGATGAAATTCTGGAGCTATACCTGAATCAGCTCTTTCTGGGCATCAGCGCGTATGGGGTAGAAGCCGCGGCCCGGCAATATTTTGGCAAGAGCTGCCGGGAGGTCACGCTTGGGGAAGCGGCCATGCTCGCCGGGCTTGCGCGAACTCCCAATAACAATGATCCCTTCCGCCATTTTGAAAACGCCTTTCAACGGAGGGACATCGTCCTCGGCCAGATGCTGGACAATGGCTTCATCACACAGGCCGAACATGACGCCGCTGTCGCCGAAGATCTTGCCGCCGCCCTGTTGACACCTGAAAAAAAGGCACAGCTTGAACAATCCGGTCAGGGGATCTTCGCCGTAAACAAGGCCCCCTACTTCGTCGAAGAAGTCCGTGGATTCGTACTGGACAAATATGAGGTTGAAGAGGTGTTTGAGGATGGTCTCGAAATTTATACCACCCTCGACATGCGCCTTCAACGCGCCGCCGAAGAGACCCTCTTCGCCGCACTTGATGAGTTTGATGCTAAGAAGAAAAAATCCCTCGAAAAAGCCGGAAAGCTCAACGAATTCGTGCCCGTGGCCGGCGCGCTCCTGTGCATTGACAACCGCGCGCCCAACCAGGGCTTTATCCGCGCCATGGTGGGCGGAAGAGACTTCTCTCAGGAAAAATACAACACCGCCACCCAAGCGCGCCGCCAACCGGGTTCGAGCGTAAAACCCTTCGTGTGGGCGGCCGCCATCGCCAGCGGATACACCCCCTCTTCCATTATCGTCGACGAACCTTTCGAGCGCATCGATGGCGCGGGAAGACCTTGGCGCCCGCAAAACTTCGGCGGCACCTACCACGGCCCCATCTCCTTGCGTCAGGCCCTCGAGAAATCCGTCAATATCGTCTCCGTCAAACTTGTCGACCAACTCGGCGTACCCCTCGTCCGCTCCTACCTGCAACGCTGTGGAATCACCACCCCCATTGATGACACCGTCGGCCTCACCCTCGGCCTCGGCAGTGCGGAAGTTACCGTCCTCGACCAATGTGTCGCATACTCCTGTTTCGCCAACGGAGGAGTCCGAAATGATCCCGTCATGATCACCGAAATCCGCAACCGCGACGGACTCCCCCGGTACGACTACAACACCTTTGTAAAGCGGGAGCAAGCCCTCGACTCGCGCGTCGCCTATGTGGTGTTGCATATGCTGGAAGGCGTGTGCACCCCCGACCCCAAGCGCGGGTATTACCCTACCGGGCACCGCACCGCCGTACTCGGACGGCCCCGAGGAGGAAAAACCGGCACGACGAATCAAAGTCGGAATGTGTGGTTCTGCGGTTTCACGACGGACTACACCTGCGTAATCTGGATCGGCTACCGAGACAACCGATCACTCGGACAGGGCCGGGAATTCACCGGTGGCACCCTCGCCGCTCCCGTCTGGACCAAGTTCATGACCATAGCCGAGGAAGGCCTTCCTATCCGCGATTTCGAGGTCCCCGCCGGCATAACCTTCTATAACATAGAGCGCCTCACCGCCGTCGCCGGAGGCGATTATACCGAGGCCTATATCACCGGCACCGCCCCCCCTGCTCAATGGAGCCCCCCTATGCCCAGCGTGGCTCCTTTTGCTGAAGTCACCCTTCCGGACGAGTGGTGACCTTTCTGTTCAGCTTCTCTATGCCCTGTTCTTTGCCCAAATTGTATGCCATTTGTATGTATTTTTTTTGTAAAACCTGAAATGTACGTGATATGATTCTGACAGGCAGTAAGAAACAATCTGATTGACACACGATGTTTTAAAAGTTTTCTTTAATCCGTCCGATATTTTCAGAAAAAGGATAGAATCATGGCTAGGTGGTCTGTTTTTCTGCGGCGTGAAATTTTCATTATTGTCCTTTTGGGAGTGCTTCTAAGCGGATTGAGCGGGGAGGCGGCAACAAAACGCATTCTCCTGACCGGCGATAGCTGGACCCAATTTATGTGGAAGGACCGAATCTGGTTGGATGTATTGGCTACGTATGGGTTGACACAATGGGAAGAGGAAGGGTCTACCACCGCGATTTCGGGATCTCTGGCGGAACAGTGGGCGGCGGACATGGCGAATCCTCAGGACGGGTACCGTCCGGTACGCACCGGCTCGCTTCACGACGCGATCATGAACAATCCTAGCATCGACATTGTTCATCTCAGTTTGGGCGGCAACGACCTGTTAGCATACTGGAAAGCCGATATGAGTTCGGCGCAGATGTCCGCGCTCTATACAACGATTCAAACCAATTTGGAAACGGTTGTGGATTATGTTTTGAGCCTGCGCCCGGATGTAAAAGTGGCATTATGCGATTATGACTTCATCAACATTTACGAATGCGCACTGGGCGGGGTTCAGAGCGCACAAGTCATGCAAGTGTTCTTGAACAATCCATCGCCCGGACAGGTGAATCAGGCGTTTGTGGACATGGGTCTTCGCAAGCGCGCCATCGCCAACGCCCGGGATCGCGTGGAATATGTGCACAATTTTGGCCTTCAACATTACCGGTGGGGTCACGCGGGATTTTGGGATATTGGTTTTGTGTATCGCGCACCGTTTGCATCGGGAACCAGTCCGATACCGGGTGGACCGCCGAGTTACACTCCTTATCCTGGCGGCAACATCCTCTATCCGAGTTCCCGGAATGCATTGGCAAGTAGTGGAGATGATCCCATTCATTTGAATCAAACGGGATTCAAGGATATCGCATCGAGTTGTTTGTATCAGTTTTACGCGGGCTGGCTTCAAGACACGATGGGGCCGACGGTAGTATCGATCACGCGGCAATCCGGTGCGCCGAATCCCACCGGCAATCAAGTGTTGTATTTCACCGTGACCTTTACTGAGGCGGTACAATCGGTGGATGCATCCGATTTTTCTATTGACGCCACGTCAGGCATCCTGGGGGCCGCCATTACCAACGTAACGGGCAGCGGCGCCACGCGGACCGTGGCTGTGGATCGCGGCACGGGGGATGGCTATTTAAGCATCGATTTCATTGATCACGATACGGTATTTGACATGAACTGGCGGCCTGCCGGGGATGTGCTGGGCGCTTCCGGTGACGCCACGTTCACTGCCGGGGAACCGTATTTGGTGGATAGTGTAGCGCCGTCGTTGACAATTACACCGGGTGTAACGCCCCCCACGTTTCAGAGTTCCGTGCCGTTTACCATTCAGTTTAATGAACCGGTCACAGGCTTTGACTCCAGCGACATTCTGCTGAGTGTGGTGTACGGCTCTGGGAACGCGCAAGTCACCAATTTCGGAGGAAGCGGAGCCACGTATACCTTTAATCTCACGGTAGCGCGCACGGCGACTATCCGCGTGGATGTGGATGTGCTGGCGGGCGCTGCGCTGGATGCCGCCAACCGGCCCAGCTCAGCGGCGCATTATGATGATTATGAATTTGCCACGCCGCCCGGTCCTGGCGATCCTTACCTAAGCAATGGTTCCGACGGCGATCTGATCGTTCCTGAATCTGCTTCCGTCGTGATTAATACCAGTTCCATTCCGCCGACGCTGCAGGTGAATTCTACCCCGGCGGTTCAAGGCGAAGTGATTCTGGTCTCGGGTGGAGAAGTGTCCAAGTTTAATTTCGTCGAAGTGAGTGTTCCTGCATCGGCGTTGGTCACGGTAAACGGCACACGGCCCTTGGCCATTGCAGCAGTGCAAAACATGGCCTGGAATGCGCCGTTGGATGTTTCCGGTTCGGTGGCGGGGCGTGCGGGGGGCGGCACGGGCGGCGGCGGCGGCACGG
>JAKQOG010000273.1 GCA_029565395.1 Candidatus Hydrogenedentota bacterium
TATCCCCATCATATCCATAAAAGACGTCTTCACGCCCCTGCCCATCAATGGCATCGAGATACTCCTGACTGAGTGTGCCATCCGGTTCGCCATTCAACGTTAGCAGTGCCTCTCCATTTTGGGGCACGATCAGGAATCCCGGATGACGCGCCTTTGCATATGCACTAATGGCCTCCACAAATTCCCGCATTTCTTCCCTGTATGTGCCAGGCGCTTCGCCTTCACCTTCAATCTCTCCTTCTTCAAAACCTTCTATAGGGCCTTCCACTTCTCCTTCTTCCGCGCCTTCACCTTCAAGTTCACCCTCCACCGAGGCTTGCGTCGTAAAACTGAAAATATACTCATCCTCAATCCACTCATCCTCCGTAGACGCCACATCATGCACGGTAACCGTGTATTCAGTGCCGGGAGCAAGATCGTTGTTGGGATATAAATACGCAATACGGCCATCGGAGGACCAGCCTATAATAAAACTGACGGCGGGCGCTATGCTCACATCAAGAGTGTCTTTGTCCGCCGGCAAATCGAATGTAATCGTTATAGTAACGGAAACATCGATGCCCTGTGCGCCATTCGCTGGCGTGGTTAGGGCCACCTGGATGGGAGGAGAGGAAGGAGGACATCCCGGTGCGGCAAGAAGAATGAACAGGGCAAAAAGGCCAAGCATTATTGTGTGCATGTTGCGCATGGGGAGTTCTCCTATGTTGGTTCGTTAATGCCCTGCAGAATATTTGCGGAACGGCATCCGAGTTTCACGCAGGACTATGTCCCGGTCAAAAATTCCCGAAAAAACACCTCAACTGCATTTCCTATCCTACGGCAAACCAGATAGGGCGTCAATAATAAAGTTTCGAAACAATCGGATGATACACGCGGCAGTGCCGACTACCTTGCCACGGGCGCTGAGTCCAGTTCTATCCCCACGGTGGATACAGCCTCATCAGGGAGAACTTCCGGCAAGAGAATGGTCTTGGCCGTATTGTCAAAGGACAGCGCCTTCCCGGTCTTGAGAAACCATGCCTTTTGGATGGTGTTTTGCAGTCCGGACAATGCCAATCGTTCCCCGGGGGAACGCTCGATATGGATATACAGCCGATTGCCCTTTGCCGTACATTTGCCTGCCGGGAAGGCTTTAAAGGGGCCCCGGGTTGTTCCGTAAATGGATTCGCCATTCACATGCATCCACGCGCCTATATAGTGCAGACGATCCAATAGATGCTTCGGTATCTCTCCATCCGGCGCCGGCCCCACATTCAACAGCAGATTACCGCCCCGGCTCACCACATCCACCAGAATACGGACCAATTCCGGGCCGCTCTTGAATTTTTTATCCTTGAGGGAATATTGCCAAAAATCACCAATGGTCATGCACGCCTCCCATGAATACGGCTTCTCCCGCTCGAAAGGCATGGTCGTATTCATCTCCGAAGGCTGCTCGCGCGTATAAAAATCCGCTAAAGGCGTAATGCCCCGTTCGCCCTTTCCAAGCCGATCATTAATTAAGATATTCGGCTGCAACGCGCGGATCATCTGTACCAACTCCGGCGCGCGCCATACCGGCGAGGGGTAATCCCACTCTCCATCAAACCACAGGCAGTCTATGGGACCATAGTTCGTACAGAGTTCTTTCACCTGACCGAACAAATACTCATTCACGAATTTGTCGATATTGGCCGTATAGTCCGGGTGACGCCAATCCAGCATAGAATAGTAAAACCCGATCTTGATGCCGCCTGCCCGCGCGGCCTTGACCAGTTCACCCACATAATCCTGCTTGGGCGCGCCCTCCATCGTGTCAAAGTCCGTCAGCGCACTGTCGAACATGCAATAGCCATCATGATGTTTTGAGGTAAAAATTAAATATCGCATCCCAGCCGATTTGGCCGCATTTACCCATGCCATGGCATCGAACGCCTTCGGATTGAACTGATCCGCATAATTGCGGAACTCCTCGCGCAGCTTTGCATCCTCTTTCATCGCAAAATAGTCAAACGCCGCGTTGGGATCATTGCCCTGCACCGAAAAAGGCCCCCAATGCACAAAAAGGCCAAACTTGGCCTCATTAAACCAGGCGATTCGTTCTGTACCTGAATCTGCGGCCCCATTTGCCGGCGCCGCGCATACCGGCGCCTGAAAAACCATTGCCACTATCAACGCCAACATTTTTATACCTCCAAACATGAACACCTCATGTCTATTTGTCATTGCGAGTTCCCCACACGCCGGACGGCGGGGTGAACTTAGAAGAAACACCTGAATACATCCACGCGGTTATCGCTATCGCTATCGGTATCGCTACCGTTATCGCAATCGGTATCGCTATCGGTATCGCTATCGTGTTCTCCATTATATCTGCTTCCTCTTCTTCCACCTTATCTAAATGCGCCTAATCGCGTCTAATTGCGTCCCAGTCCTCCCAGTCCTCTCAGTCCTCCCAGTCCTCCCAGACCTCCAACCGGTGTGCATCCCGTACTGCTTTGTGTTTCTAAGGAGGAGTACCAGCAATCTCGGAACCATGCTTAGCTGATAACCAGGCGAGATTGCTTTGTTACTTCGTTCCTCGTAATGACAATCGCAAATCACTTTTCCGGATATATATATTTCCCTTCCCGCGCATTAAAAACTATCATCGGCACATTTTCCGGGAAGTAACTCTCAAAAAATTGCTTCAGTGGTCCTGCATACATGGCCACCCGGATCGTTCCCCAGGTTTGCTGATCGCCGGTCGCATAAAAAACATACGTGTTCCCTTCCCACTCAAAAAGATCAGCATCCGTGTTGTTAATGCCTTCCCCTTCCACCGGATCCAGCATCGGATACTGAGTAGGGGAGAGTTCCCAACTGGTTAAGTCTTTGGATCGTGCCACAAATGTCACATACTTAGTCTCAGGAAGCCGGTACGCATACCAAAGCCCAGGACCCGCCCAGCGCCAAGCCCCATACATCACATAATAATATGGAGCGAAGTAACGGATCGTCGGATTCGCGCAGGCCGTCTTTTCCGTAGTATCCGAAAAATTAATCCCCTCCACCTCTGTCCAAGCCGCAAGATCCTGAGACCGCGCGAAACGGAACGACCACTGTACCGGGGCATTCGACTCAAAGGCCATGACATACCCTTGGTCATCTTTGCAGACATTCGCGTTGAACAGATGTTCACCCGGTTTGCGGGGAATTGCCAGCTTCTTCTCCCATGTCTTCAAATCTTTCGTGGTGAACCTGTAAATGTCATGCGTCCAGTCATCATCCGTGTTCTCCGTCCCGAACACATTCATCTCGTTTCCATTCACAAACGCGCTCACAAAGGAAAAACTCTCGCCAAAACGCGTAATCTCATCCCCTGTTCGCATATCCTGAATGAACAAATAGAAATCCTTCGCTTTCACATTCGACGGGCGTACATTCTGAACCAGAAGAGGCTTCCCCGCATACACCACCGGCGTGTTCTCCATCCGCGGACCAGGAAAGGCAAACGGTATCTTCACCAACGGCGGATTAGGAACCGCGTGAGGATTCGGAATTGACGGCGCAGCAATGCTGTGCGCCGGAACAAGAAACACAGCTTCCACTATACACAGAATCATGCAAATAACACTTTTCAGTCTCATGGTTATTCAATCTCCACTATGGAGAATATCACAGATTGGATGGCGGAATCTCCAAAAGATATGTAACACATTCATGTGTTATATATCACTGCCCTTATGAATATGAGTAATTTAAATCAAATTTGTAAACTAATTATTTCACGAATAAACTGCTTGACAATAATGTGCGAATTGTAGAAAATAGTTTGTGGTAGAGAATTCCTGTCAGCATCTATTAATATGGGAGGGTTGTGTCATGCGGTCAAATTTTGTTTTTAACGCAATAGGTGTATTTTTGTGCATTGCATTTCTGTTGATGTCTCTCGAAGCAAATGCGCAACATGAATTGCCAATACTTGGACGTTTGGGAGGGGAGTGCCATTATGTGGAGGTTGCGGGAAATTACGCCTTTCTACAGGAGGGAAGCGGCGTCCGCATCCTCGATATTAGCGATCCGGCACATCCTGTTTCTGTCAATACAATTGTGCTTCCACGCGTCACCGGATTAAGCGTTGACGGATCGTATTTGGCGGTTGCAGCAAACACCTTGCGCATTTTTGATATCAGCAATCCAAGCTCTCCGATTGAAATTGATGAGTTATTTGTAACGCAAATTGAAAAATTCGTTTTGGCGGGCACGGTGGTCTATTGTGCAACTCCTGGTTATTTTTTTTCCTGGAATTTTAATGTTCCAGGACATAGTCAAGAGGCCTACCCGATGCCCTACCCGGATTCGTCTTGGCAAGCATTGTGTTTTTCCGGAAATCGCGTTTTTACATGCCAGAAAGACCTCACAACCCTTGGAAGCAGGCTGCTGGTTTATACGGCAAGCGATTCATCGGTCTCCCCTCTGGTAAAAGATGTGGATTATGCCGTGCAGGATATACGGGTTTCGGGAAACCGCCTTTATATCGCTGGCGACGATGGCATGCACATTTATAATGTTGCTGATCCATCGCAAATAACAGAAATCTCCATGGCGGGTTCTGCAACGGTCATCGCTTTGGAGGTTTCAATGCCGTATGCATATTGTTACAACGAATCAATCCCCTTCACCGGGGTGACGGTATATGATGTAAGCAATTCCAGCCATCCCCTGCAAGTTGGGCAATTGGCAATAGATCCTGACGAACACAATGTTGAACGTCTGGCAGTTTCCGGTACGCACCTGTTTGCGGCGGATCTCTGGAACGGCTTTTTCGCCGTGGATATTTCTAATCCGGCAGTGCCCGTATTGGATGGTGTTTACGCACAAGCCTTTCCCTCGGATGTTTTTAGCGCGGCGCCCTCCGGTTCATATTTGTGCGTGGGCGGTTTGAAAAAATTTGCTGTTATGGATATCTCCGACGCGGCGAATCCAACAGCCGTGGGCATGTGTTCGCCTCCCTGGACCGTGGAACAATTGAAGTTGGATGCCGCGCGCTCCATCGTTTTTTATTTGGACAAAACGAACGGGCATATCGGCGCCATCAACATTCAGGATACTGCGAACCCCGCGGATATTGGAACAGGCTATGCACTCGTTCCTGAAACGGCTCATGCCATGGATCTGTCCGGAAACTTTCTTTATGTTGCCAATGATAACTATGGATTGTTGATTTTAGATGTCAGCGACCCCTCTGCTATTACAAAGGTAACGGAATCCACGCAAGTCCTAAGTGCAAGGGATGTCTGCGTAAGGGGAAATTTCGCATATGTATGTGATGGCTCCGGCGCGGGAGTCGAAAAAGGCTTGCGCATTTTTGATGTTTCTACTCCAGCCACTCCCTTATTAATCAAAACGGTTGGGAATGCCACCCGGTATGCAGTGGACGTTTCGGGCAATTATGCCTATGTGTGTGCGCTAGACCGATTCATTGTAATTGATGTCAGCACGCCGGCGGCGGCTTCGGAAATCGGCGAATACACTGGTTTGGGCACAACAGCGGAATATTTTCATATCCGTGCGGCGGGATACAGCGTGTATATGACGGGCCGGTCCAGCAATACCTGTATGGTATTTGATGTTTCAACACCGGGCACGCCGGCCTATGTTGCAGGATATCCGTTGTCAGGCGATTTCGCGTACCCAACGGACATTGCAGTGGGGCAACAATGTTACACCGCCTTACAGGACCAGGGGCTGCAGGTTATTTTTGCTCCGCCGGAAGCTCCAAAACTGGATCCACTCCCGGATTTCATCAATGCCGATCAAATAACTGTAACCGGCAAAGCGGCTGCCGGTTCCTATGTTATTGTCGGAGGTGGATTGTATCCGGTGTCCCAACAAATGTGTGAAGGGGTAACCACCTTTTCCATCGACGTGTTGTTGCGCCAGGAAGCGCACAATCCCCTGAGTGTTTCTACGCTTACAGAATATGGGTTGCTGAGTTATCCCGCGTTGTACCGTATCGTGGAAGGCAACGCATTTCCAGCCACCCCGCAAACGTTTACACTCACTGTCTCTCCGCCAAGTGCCACTGTTCCACTCAATGGCGAGGCTAATTTCACGTGTCAGGCAACGTTTACCGACCTGAGCACGGCGGCGGTTACCGGCTGGACCGACTGGCAAGCCTCGAATGATGAATTGATCACGGACGGGGGTCTGTACATGAACCTGCAATCAGGACCCTCTGATATTGTTGCCACTGTCAATGGGACCTCCAGCCTCCCCGTCACCGTGACGGACGGAAGCAAAGAGAGTGCGATGGGGGGAGCGAAAGCCAATGTCTATATCTCCGGCCTGGTCAAAGATAAGCTAACGGGTGTCGGTTTACCCCCAACGAGTCCGGACAATACAAAAGTCCGTCTTTATGTGCCTGCCACCACAACGTCGATCATTTTTGGAACCGCGGACACGCTGGGCAATTACTCCCGATCCATTGCTACCGGTATCTATTCGATTATATCCACCGCAGCATCCCATGTGACAAGCGGTTCCGCAACCCAGGCCGGCACCGTGACAATCCAACAAAACATGTCGAACCTGAACTTCTCCATATCCCCCCACAGTCTGGAACCCCCCTATGTGGTTTTTCTTAACCCTTATGTGAACAATCAGACCTCTGCTGGTGCGGCGTTCCCGGTCACGGCAATTCTTTACAGCCGGAATGGATCAACGTTGAGTTCTGCCACTTTCCGGATTAACAGCGGCACGGCCGCCAGCATCAAATCCTATATCAGTACCGAAGGCTTTTTCCGGAAAACCTACAATCTGCCGATTGTTGGCAATAACACGCTGACACTGAGTGCTACAAACGACAAAGGCACCACCACAGTATCGATCATCGTTAGAAGGACGTCTAAAAAAGGCCTGGAAATCCTCGACGTTAAAGATTCCCTGCCCTGCGACATGACGGACGATGATGGGGACGGCCTTCCGAACTGGCTGGAAGTGGAATTGGGGACTTCGTCATCCAATACCGATTCGGACGGGGACACCCTTTCCGATGGCGATGAATACTATCTGTATGGCACCGACCCCAATCTGCAGGACACGGATGGCGATACGTTGACGGACGATGTTGAAGTGAATCAGGGCAGCAGCCCGCGGGTTGATGATCATGTTGGAATGCAAATTTCCTTCCCATCGGATGGCGCTTCGATTCAAGGCAATGCCGTGACATTTGAAGCGCAAATCGTCACCGATCACACCGCATCCGATGTGGCACAGGTGCAATTTGAAATGAATGGCCCCAGTACGGGTGGCTGGGTATCTCTCGCCCCCGCCGACACAACAAGTCCTTTCGCGGTCTCAGCCGATGTGGATAGCCTTACCCCTGGCGCTTACCAATTCCGCGCTGTGGCCACATCGAAGTTTGGTTTAACAGATCTTGCCCCATCGGTTATCAATGTAACCATTTCATCGTCCGCGCTTCTAAATGAATACGATACAGGAGCAGTCCATGTTTTGGAACTGCCCGTAGGCATGGCCACTGATAACCATGCCGCTTCTCTTCCCCAGGGCGTGCAGTATCCCGTGATATTGGATATTCCAGCCGGGGCGTTGAACGCGGATACCGTCTTGACGCTGACATTTCCGGATCCGGCCTCCTTCACCCCTGTTTTAGGGGCTACGGAAGTTATGGTTGGCCCTCATTTCGAGGTGTCGCTTCAGAACGGACAGACGACTTTCCCCCAGACGATGTCTCCACTCATTTCCATGTGCTATCCCGATTCGGATGACGATGGGGTTTATGACAGCACCGATTTGCGTGAAGACTGGCTAAAAATTAAATGGTATGGCCCCGGCAATCAATTTGAACCCCTTGACTCCTGCGCGATAAACACCGTGTCCAATGTCGGAACGGCGAGTACCAGCCATTTCAGCGCCTTCGCACTCGTATATGACGCCCCCTATATGCCTCTGTCGATCTTGAACGACTCCATTCTGCCGGATGTCATGGCGTATGAAACATATGCCGTTGCGCTTCTACCCGAAGGTGGAAAACCGCCGTATATATGGTCAGTTCTGGGAGGCAGTCTGCCGCATGGATTAAACTTGGCGGGGAACACCATTTCAGGCATCCCCACCGTGCCGGGATCTTATTCCTTTGCGCTGCAATTGAGCGATGCACAATTACCTTCCGCCACGGTCATACGTCCTTTCAGCATTTTAGTGAACGGGGTAGACAGTGATTTTGATGGCATACTGGATAGTGAAGAAGGAACCGATGATGCGGACCATGATGGGATTCCCAACTATCTGGATCCCGACAGTGATGGTGATGGAATTTTGGACTCGGAGGAATGGATTGGAGACGGTACCATCGACGATCCTCACTATGACGTGGATGGGGATACGTTGCCGAATTATCTGGATCCCGACAGCGATGGAGATGGCGTCAATGACTCCGTTGAGCGGCAACGGGGTACGGATCCCTACGATGCAGAGAGCCATCCAGGGCCGATGCCGCTAAGCGGATGGGCGATTGGAATCGCCGCGCTGTTGCTGGGATCGATTGGGACAAGAAAAATGAAGAAGGGAAAATGAATCATGCGAAAACACCATTCACCCATAATCTTTTCAACAGTGATATTTTGCGTGTTACTGCTTGCGGCCATGGATTCCCATGCCACCGCACTGCGGGTAAATACGGCCGCCACGGGCACTCCCGTCGATGGTTCCTCCTGGGATCAAGCCTATCGAACATTACAGGATGCATTGGATGCCTCGGCCCCAGGCGATGAATTATGGCTAGTCGAAGGCACCTATGTGCCTGCTCTTGGCGAACCCCAGGGCGATTGGCCCGCGCGCGGGATTACCTTTATGCTTCGGGCTGCCGTAGCCATATACGGCGGATATACGTTGGAAGGAAAGAAGTTCAGCAAACGAGATCCCATACTGCATACCTCCGTGATTAGCGGTGATGTGAATGGAAATGACGCCGAGTACGATGTCAGCGAGAATAGCTTCCATGTCCTGTCCTTCGCAGGCGGTGATGGCCCGGCAATTTTAGACGGAGTCACTGTGTCGGGCGGATATGCGGATGGCAACGAAACGGACGGCAATGGGGGCGGAGTATTGGTGAGCGGCGGAACGCTTATCATCCGAAATTGCACGTTTGATAACAATGTGGGTCTTGATAGTGGCGGCGCCATCTACAGCAGCGGCGCCACGCTGAATATTGAAAAGTCCCGGTTCACGAATCACATGGGCAGCAATGGCGGCGCTATTTTTATCACTTCCGGCAACATGACATTGTCCCGGGTGCTCTTTTCCTCAAATTACTGTGTGGCCGGCGGCGGCATCTATGTGGCTGACGATACCACCGTCAGCGCAACCAATTGTGTCTTCGCTTTTAATGGTGCGCTTAACAACGGCGGGGGGCTATACGCGAGCGCCAACAATACGGTTACATTTTTGAATTGCACCTTTACGGGAAACCATGCCGATGACATCAACGGTTACGGCGGGGCCGTATTCAGCCAAGACTCCCACGTCAACGGGGAAAATACGATCTTCTATGGCGATACAACCGGAAGCGACGAACACCTGGAACTTTACGATGCTGTGGGGGGCCGCATTGCGCTCACCAATTGCATCGTTGAGTGCGGATGGGCGGGCACGGACAATCAGGACATTGATCCCCGGTTGCGCGCGGAACGTGAACCCAATCCCGGTCAGTTGGCCTGTAATTCACCCGCTCTGGATGCCGCCACGGCGGCCGCGCCCAATGATGATATTCTTGGAACACCGAGGCCTCTAAATGCCGGGCCGGATATCGGGGCCTATGAATACCATACGGACACGGACGGCGGCGGTCTGCCGGATGATTACGAACAGGACAACAATCTCATTGTAAATGATCCCAGCGATGACACTGCGGATTCAGACGGTGACAACCTCGATAACTGCGAGGAATTCCGGCGCGGAAGCAATCCTCAGGATCCAACCGATCCACAGGCTCATTTTTATGTTGATCCCGCAGGAAGCGACTGGGACAACGATGGCTCCGAAACATCTCCATGGCAAACCATTTCACATGCCTTGTTCAATGTGCCTGAAGGATTGCCCATATTTCCCATTACCATCCATTTGGCCCCGGGCGTGTACGAGGAGCCAATCATTCTTATGCCCTACGTATTTCTTGCGGGCGCCGGCCAGGATCAGACCACAATCCAATATTATGACATATGGGCGAATGAGCATATCGTAGTGGAAGCTGCGAGGGGAAGTGGTATCAGCGATTGCACGATAACCTTGCCGGGAGCCGTTTCTGATGTGTCCATCCTGCTGCGGGCTATAGGAGTTCCTGTTGCGCTGAACCATGTCCGCTTCGACGCGCAGGATAATCTTTTCAGTGTTGCCATTCAGGTATCGGAACCGGGCGCTTCGGATACGAAGATCGAGGAATGCACCGTGCGGCGTGTCCACTTTGGCATTCAATCCACGAACGCCGCGCCCATTATTCGATGGAATACGTTCGAGGATATCCGCGAGGACGCAATTTTCGTGCGCGAACCGGAAACGAAAGACGGCGAAGGCGCCACACCCCGCGCGGGCGATGTGACCGATGAGCGAACAGGATATAACAGTTTTGAGAATATTGGAAACATGTTCGTGCAGAACCTCAGCGCAACCCTCACCAAGGCAGAACTCAATTACTATGGTGAAGACTATGCCACCGAAGAAACCATTGAAGAAAAAATGGGCGGTGCAGTGGATTTCCAGCCATTTCTGGCGGGGGCCGTGCTCGGAAGCTCCGTGTATTGCTGTTTGTGGGATAATGCTTCTCCGGATCACCCGCCGGTTGAGAACGCCTCCATCGTCTTACAGCCGTTAGGGGCCACCATCACGCAAAATGACCAGGGAATTTATGTATTCCCCGCTGTGCCGGCAGGCGAATACACGGTCACCGTTGACGCGCCCGGATATGCGTCATGCACGAGAACCGTGATGCTCACGGCTGGTGGAATGCTCTCCTTGAGTTTCTCTATGACCGTATCCGAGGAAGGGGAAAACGAGGGTGCGGTTGTTGAAGGGGAGGAGGAAGAAGGCGAGCAGGAAGGCGAAGGGGAGGAAGAACCCCGCGGATGTTGCGGCGGCCTCATCTCTCAACCGCCACAAAATGGCCTCATGAGCAAGGCAATGGCGGATATTGTTCTTATTGCCCTCACAGCGGGCATGATGCCCCTGTGTTCAACCAAAATGCGGAGAAAAAAGCAGCACCACGCCCAAGGGACATGGTGCTAAACATAATATTTGTCACTTCAGGACGGTTTGGATTCAGAACTACCCTTCAAGTGTCCAGTCGCCGCGGTATTTCCGCATCAGCATGCCATTTAACGCGGGGTTATCCTCAAAACATTCTTTTTTCGGATCCCACTTGAAACCTGCACCCAGTGTGCAGGCGATCTTGCCTAGGTGGCCGATCGACGCCGAGCGGTGCCCCGCGTTCACCGGTGCAATGCATTCCTCGCGCGATACAATGCAATTCAGGAAATCGGTCATGTGATTCCTCAGCTTGCTGTGGCGAAAATCGCTCTTCCGGAAATCGGTCTTGAGCAATTTTTCATCGTGGGCCTTGATGCCGCTGCGATCCACATACATCCACCTGCCTTTTTTCCCGAAAAACATGGTGCCTAATTCACCGCAGGCTTTGAACTCATTTGGCATGTCACTGGCATTGGCCACCGTCATCGTGGTGCCATTGCCATACTTTAAGTTAAACATGTACCGCGCGGGCGCGTCGTACAGGTTGTTCCGTTTCTTTCCCATTTCCCAGCGCACCCCTTCCACTTCCACCGGACCCGTATTGTCCCAGTCCATGGCAAAGTGGGCGATATCGGCGTGATGCCCGATCCAGTCCATCATTTGGCCGCCGCCGAACGCCATCCACCACCGCCAATCCCAGTGATACCGCTTCGGATGAAACGGCGTCCATTCCGCCGGCCCCACATACATCTCCCAATCGATTTCTTCCGGAGGCTTCGGAAATTCATCCACCCAGATTGCATTTCCGAAATCCGGAAGGCTGACCAGAATATGCTTGATGTGTCCCATATATCCGTTGCGAATCAGTTCAGAGGCCAGCTTAAACTGATGCCCCGAACGCTGCATGCTTCCTACCTGAAACACCCGTTTGTTTTCTTTTACCGCCTTCACCACGGCACAGCCTTCCCCCAGCGACCACGTCAACGGCTTCTCACAATAGATATCCTTGCCTTTCCGTGCAGCCTCCACACAGACCAGCGCGTGCCAGTGATCCGGAGTGGCCACAATCACCGCATCAATATCCTTTCGGGCAAGCAACTCGCGGAAATCCGCATACGTGGCACAGTCCGTATTGCAATAAAAATCATCTACCTTCTTTTTTGCTTCTGCCAGGTGTCCCTTGTCCACGTCGCATAACGCCACGATTTGCACGTTTTTGTGCTTAATGGCGTTTTCCGTGAGCCCATCCGCTTGACCGCCCGTACCGATCACCCCCATGGTAATCCGATTGCTGGGCGCGGTTGTCTCATTGGCCCCCAGGGCAGAGGCCGGAATGATATACGGCGCGGCAACTGCTGCGCTCATCCCATACAAGAAAGTTCGTCTGGAAACCTGGTTCGCTTTCGTCGTTTTCATGGTGTTCTCCTTCAAGTACCTTCAGAATGTCCTGGAATCTCTTTTGGCCCAATACAAGTTCCACTTTTTTTTTGGAATAGTATTTCCGCCATTCACGGATGCAAATGCATCTTACCAGATTTCCCCTTATATGTGCATGCCTTATAATTCAGCGTTAGAAGGCGGCGGGATACCGGGAAGCGCCGCCCGGAAAATAGTCCATTCTTCGCTGCTTTCCATCAGTTCAAGTTCCCCTTGGTGGGCGCGGATTATTTCCCGCGACAAACTCAAACCGAGACCCAATCCGTCCACGCTCCGGTTATGCGCTTTGTCCGCCCTGTAAAACCGTTCAAATACCCGTTCGCGGTCTTCTTCGGAAATTCCAGGTCCCGAATTGCCGATACTGAAGCAAACATGGCCGCCGGTTTGATGCAGTTCCAACGATACAACCCCTTCTGGTTTGTTGTACTTGACTGCATTGCTGGTCAGATTTTGAACCACTTGCCGGATTAAATCCGGGTCGGCCATGACCCAGAGGTTATCATCGATGGTTTCCTTTACGGTTAACGTGGGATCCAATAATTGGATGTCTTCGGCGGCCATGGAGAGAAGTTCACTGAGATTCACCGGCTCCAGTTGCGGTGTGAGTTGACCGGAATCGGCCAGTGACAACAACAATAATTTGCGTGTAATGATTTTCAGCCGTTGTACTTCCTCCAGCAGGCGGCTCAATGCCTGTTGTTGTTCTGAGCCGGGTTGAGCGGACTGTACTGCCTGCGCCAGTTCTCCCTGAAGAATCGTCAGCGGTGTTTTCAATTCATGCGCCGCGTCCGCGCTAAACCGCACCGCTTGCTGAAAACTCTTTTCAAGACGGTCCATCATCCCATTGAAGACGCGAATCAACCGATCAAACTCTATGTCTTCCTCATGGAGCGGAATACGTTGGTCCAAACCTTTTGCGGTAATCCCTTCCGCAGTTCGCGTCAGTGTAAGCACTGGCCGAAGCGCGCGTTGTGCCAGCCACCCTCCTCCTCCACCGATAAGCAGTAGAGCGGCAGGGGCGGCCATGAGGAACAACCAGAGCAAACGATTCATTTCCCGGTTGTACGGGGCGAGATTCAACCCCAGTACAAAAGTCACTTCCGGGTTGATCATCACCCCAATGCGCCATGCATTGCCATTGTTGAACGAAGTAAAGAAAGTCCGTGCGCGGATTGGCATAGGCTTGGGGGGAATGGGCGGGGGTCGTGTTCCATCCGGTGGAATTCGAGGGAAAAAATGGTGGTCGTGGGGGCGCCTTGCGCTTTGATAGGGATGCGGCGGAAGATGATCTTCTGGAGGACCCATTTCGCCATGGGGGCTGGGGGGCCGGTCAAAATCGTCCTCAAATGGCGGAGGAGCAGGGGGACTCTCCGATATGTCCTCGTCCTGCGGTGTTGGTTCATCCATACCCGGTGGCGGCGGGGGGATATCTTCTTCAAAGGGCGGCGGCGGTTCAGGGGGTTGGTCAGGAGGCGGCCCCCATATGTCAGGTTCTTCTGAAAATCCTGCATCCAGCGGCGTGGGGAATTGATCCTGCACGAGGTCCGCAGGCCAATTCTCCGACACATGCAAGATCTTTCCATCCCGCCCTTTCACCAATAAAATAAAGGGATTATCTTTTATGTTGCCCAGTACGAACTCCAATGATTCCCCGGCATGGTCCCAATACTGCGCGGGCCACCGCATTATGAGATGCCGTTCCCCCAATTCGCGGATGCTTTGATCAATCCTTCGCATACTGGTTCGTTGAACGGCTTCCCAAGTCCACACGCCAAATGCCAGAAGCACGGCAGCGGAGATCAGGGTGGATAATAAAGCAATCCGGATTCTAAACGTGCGCAAGTGGGGGAGGGGTAGACCGATCATAGTTTGATAAACCGGTAGCCCACGCCGCGGACCGTCTCGATGTACGAAGCCGCGGACAGGCCAAGCTTCTTACGCATGCGCTGGATGTGAACGTCGATAAGATTGGTTCCAATATCGAAATCAAACCCCCAGACATGCTCCAGGATTTGTGTGCGCGTGAGTACCCGGCCGGGAGATCGCATTAAATACTCCAAGAGGTTAAACTCCCGTGCCGTAAGCCGCACCGCCGTATCGCCCGCTTTCACTTCACGGGTGATCAAGTTTACGGTGAGTTCTCCTGCTTGAAGGATGCTGATACGCTCCCCGGAGGAACGCCGTGTCAATGCATGAAGCCGCGCTACCAACTCCTCCACAAAGAATGGTTTTGTCATGTAATCATCCGCGCCGAGATTCAGCCCCTCCACACGTTCCCCAAGTTCCGTGCGCGCCGTTAATAAGAGTACAGGCACGGCATTCGATTGGTTCCGCAAATTTCTGAGGATGCTCAGTCCATCCCTGCCCGGCAACATGATGTCCAGCACTATCGCGTCATATTGCTGTGTTGTGGCGAGTGCATACGCTTCATTGCCATCCGCACAGCACTCGACTACGAATCCTTGCTCCTCCAATCCTTTTCGGATGAAGTTCGCGATCCGTTTTTCATCTTCTACCACCAATACTTTCATGTCGAAAGTATACCATGACGCCGCCCCAAGGACACAGTAAAAATGATTAAGAATTCTTAATAATTTCATTAGATACGCTGTTATCTTCGCGAAGTACAATCGCGGCAGAAACAACCGAAAACCATTCGGTGAACAAAGAAAGGAAATTGAACATGAACAGGCACATGAAAAAAGCAGCCTTTGCTTGTATTTTTGCTGTGACATTCTTCGTAACGATCGGCGTGGGAGTCTGTCCAGGGGCATATGCCCAAGGCCCCCCTCCATCAAGTCCTGCTGTAGTTGATAATGCACCGGCGCCTCCTCCGCCTCCTCCACAACCAAATGCGTGCAATGCCCAAAATGGAGTACCATCTCAGCCTGCCGCATTTTGTGGTTCCGGTGGACATTCCCAAGGTCCAGTGGACTTTCATGGTCCTTTTGGTCCACAGCAAGGCCCACAAGGTTTCCCGGGTTCTTTTGGTCCCCAACAAGGGCCACAAGGTTTTCCGGGTCGTTTTGGTCCACAACAAGGCCCACAAGGTTTTCCGGGTTCTTTTGGTCCACGGCAAGGCCCACAAGGTTTCCCGGGTCGTTTGGGTCCACAACAAGGGCCACAAGGTTTTCCGGGTTCTTTTGGTCCACAGCAAGGGCCACAAGGTTTTCCGGGGCCTTTTGGTCCACAACAAGGCCCACAAGGTTTTCCGGGTTCTTTTGG
>JAKQOG010000188.1 GCA_029565395.1 Candidatus Hydrogenedentota bacterium
GCGAACCGGCGCATCCGCCGCTATTGCATCTATGCGGGGCATTGCTTATGCGGGTGTGCGGGTATGGCCCGGATGTGATGGGGGCTTTGAACACCCTTTCCTTTGTGGCCGTGTTATTGGGCTCTTTGCTGATTCTGCACAGGTTTCTGCCGCCATGGCATGCGTTGTATGCCGTCTTTGTTATTAGTTTTACACCGATTATTTTCGCTTCCTCACGCTATTTTATGACCGATTACTTGTCCTTGGCCATTGTCGTTTGGGCATTCTATGCCTTGTTACGGTGTGAAGGATTCATGAATACCCCCTGGGTATTTGCGTTTGCACTATTGAACGGTTTGGGTATATTGGCCCGCACCACAACCTTTCTGTATTACCTCGTTCCCTGTACAGCCGTTGCATTAATCGGTTTGTGGCGCGCATTGCGTCCGGCGCGGGGGGAGGGACTGATCAACAGGCGGCTTGGGCTGTGGCTATTTAATGGAGTGATGACGGTGGTGGTTACTTTTGGCGTATTCGGCCCTTGGTATTTCAAACATCTGGATCAAGTTTATGATTATTGGGTAAATCGTCATCGGGGCGGGCCTGGCGGTCCCATTGCGCTATTTCAGCCGGATACGCGCGGCATACCGCAGGGAACTGATCTTCGCGCATTGGAAAAGGCTGCCCAAGAGAAGAATCAAACCGCCGCGAAGGAATCTCCTCCGGCCAAGGCCTCCCCGGCCGTTGCCGCCGCGCCGCCCGCGGTGCGGCTAAAACATTTGGGCTTCCTGGATCAATTGCTCCATCCGCGTGTGCCGTGGAGCATTTATCCCAAAAACGTCATACAGGATGCAGTTTTTTTCCCCATGTTCATGACTGCCCTGGCAGGCATAATGATCATGATGATGTATTCCAAATACCGGCGCATGGAATGGATGTTGGTGCTGCTCTGGCTGCTGGGATCCTGGGCATGTATGACCATGGTGATGAAATATTCCACTCCTCGTTACACCCTTCAGGCCATGCCTGCACTGGCCATATTCGCGGCCTTGGCCGTCACGGCGCCAAAACACATTTTTGTGCGCAGAATCGCCATGGGAGTGTTTGCCGCCTGGCTGCTGTTTCAATATGGCAACCTGACCATCGCGCCCTATGGCCCCATTCGCGAATGGGGTTTTTACACAAAGCCACACTCCACGGATCCCCGGCATTATCGTGTGCCGGATATCGTTATGTACAAGGATACCCTCACGCTGGGATTTTCCTATACCAGCCTCTCGGCGCCGGTGAAGGAAAATTTTAAAGATAAAATATTTAATGCATTGCTGCGCGCGGAAAGCAAACGCCCTTTGGTCAGAGGAGAATACGCAAACTATCTCCGGCTGAACATCCGGGGCATGGAATTTGAGCAGGAGCATTATTGGCCAAGCGGGAGCGCATCCATTTTGGACAAACAGGAGACCAGTGGCAATGCCGCGCCGCCCAAACGCAAGTTCCGGTCAGTGGGACAGGGAAAAACGCCGGAGGAATTGCTGACAAAAATCGACTCGGCGGACTATGTGGTGTACGCCATTAATAACGGCAATGAGGACGTGGAGCAGAAATGGCTTCAAACATTGGCAAAGTATGGTTTTCAACCCTTTGAACGTTTCCAGGAGAAGGCGTTTGGAGAGGTGCCGGACAGAACATACGGGATTCTCGTGCGGCAGCCGAAAACGGAACCAATCCCAATTCTCAATACAGGGGACATAGACAAGCTCAATCTGGTACAGCTTTATCAATTCCGCAATACCGTGGGATTGGGCACGGACCATCCCGATTTCAAAGCCTATGCCGACAAGCGTTTTGAACGCATGATCCAGGACTTGCACGTCCAGCCTTTTCATGTAAATGAATCGCTGACATTTATCTCCGCGGATGCCAGCCGTCTGGAGGGCGACTGGTTTTTATTCCGTTTTATTTTCAAAGTAAACGCCCCCCTTAACGAAGATTACCGTATGTATTTCCACGGCCAAGTAGCCCCGGAAAACGTCCAATATCTCCCCAAGAATTTCCAGAAGGACAAGGTTATGATGTGGAATTTTGATCCGGATCCCCCCACGCATAGTTGGCCGGTCAACGATTATGTCATCATAACGCATCGTATTAAGGCAGCCCTTATTCCCTATAAACTCAAACTTGGCTTTTCCCTGCCGGGGAATCAGTATTTCGGCTCCAGTATTCCGTTGGGTGAAATTGATTTCAACAAGATTAAGTAGCCGCCTTGTTCTCTTTGGGAGGCGTGCCGCAAACTTGACCTGATCAGGGATAAGCTGTAAAACTCCCTCTTGTCATGGCTCTACCTATACGTACAAAACGGCTCGATATTCCGATTCCGGGTGTGCCGGCGCAAACCGTGTCGGAGGGGAAACCTCCGGCCCATGTGGCGTTGCTCACCCGCGATTATTGGAAGATGCAACCCGTGCTTCAGGTGGAAGCGGGGGATGCGGTTAAACGGGGAACCCTCCTTTTTAAAGACGGCCAATCCGGCGTGCTCTATACGGCGCCGGGCGCCGGGACGGTTGTAAAGATTCACCACGATCCTTCCGGCATGCCGATAGCGCTGGTTATTGAATTGAATGCGCGGGAGCAGGCCGGAACTCCGGAGGAGAGAGATTTCCAACCGTTTCACTCTTTTCCCCTCCGGGACCTTGCGCTGTGCACCGGCCGGGATATAAAAGCACTGTTGTTGGAATCCGGTTTGTGGACGGCGCTGCGAACGCGGCCCTTTGGTCATGTAGCGGATCCGCGGATTGAATCGTTTGCGTTGTTTATTAATGCCATGGATACGGAACCACTGGCTCCTTCCATGGATGTAGTGGCTGCGGATCGCGCCGAAGACTTGTCGATCGGCGCGCTGGCCGTGTCGAAACTGACAAACGGCTACGTATTTTATTGCAAAGCGGCCGGCGCTAGAATCATACCGCCCCCAAATATTGGGGTTATGGTCCGGGACTTTCCAGGAACACACCCTCATGGCACGGTGGGGGTTCAAATACATCAATTGGAACCCGCGGGACGGACGCGGCCCATTTGGCATCTTGGGGTGCAAGACGTGCTTGCCATAGGAGCGTTGATTCGCACGGGCCGTCTGGACGTATCGCGCATAGTTGCGCTGAGCGGTCCGGGGATGGTGCAGCCGCGATTGATTCGCACGCGTCTGGGAGCTTCCCTCGCAGAGATCACCACAGGCGAGTTGCATCCGGGGCTCCATCGGATTATTTCAGGGTCGATTCTGAACGGGCGTGCGGTTATTGGAGGAGATGAGGCTTATTTGGGACGATATCACCAGCAGGTTTGTGTGTTGCCGGAGACTCCAGGACCGGGCTCAATGCTTCGGCGGGGGATGATGTCCATGCTTTCTCCCTTTCGCCGGGGAAAACCATGGGAACTGTCCACCGGGCACTCCCTGAATGCGCTGACCATCCTGCCCTTGGGATGGTACGAACAGGTCTTTCCCCTCGCTATCCCCGTGACTCATCTGCTCAGTGCCTTGCAGCGCCGTGACTATGCTGAGGTGGAAGCGTTGGGCGGGCTGGAGTTGGACGAAGAAGACGTGGCGCTCTGCTCCTATGTTTGCCCGGAGAATATTGATTTTGGCCGCCTGCTTCGCGAGGCGCTAACGGCGTTACAGGGAGGGAGCGCGTCATGAGCGGATTGCAGCTCATCTATCCGCCCCACGTGCGCGACGGCGTTCTGCGGAGCCGCGTGTTGATCGCGGAATGCCTGGCGCTGGCCCCATTTGCCGTGGTTGCACTGGCATTCGATCCGGCCCCAAGAATAGCAAGCATATTGGGGGTGATTTTAGTGGCGGCAGGCGCAGTGGAAGGGCTTTTTGCTGTTGTACAAAAGAGGCGTTGGGATCCACGATGTATATTTAGCGGCCTGCTCTTTGTTTCAATGCTTTCACCGTCTGTGCCGTTGGGGCAAGCCGCGGTTTGCATGGCCTTGGGGACAGTGGTTTCTAAGAAACGGTTTGGCAGTGCACGGCTGAATTGTCTTCATCCGGCGTTGACGGCATATGCAGCGCTGATTTGCTTCTTTCCGGCGTCACAAGCCGGCGTGCGGACAGGGACAGTGGAAGAATTAATCGTATGGGAAGGCGCATTTGCCGTGGCTGCCGGGCTTGGGGCTATGGGGCTATTGCGGGCAGGTCTCCGAAATGGACGCATCATGGCTGCTCTGTTCATTGGATTTTTGGGAGGCATGATTGCTTCCTTTGTATTTGCTGGTTTTGATGTATGGCCGGATCGGATAGCCGGTCTGTGTTTCGCGGGCGTTTTTCTAATGGCCGATCCGTATACAGGACCATTTACAAGACCTTCCCAATGGATATTCGGACTAGGAACCGGGATCCTCATGGCGATTTTTCCTGCCGCAATGCCAGCATCGCCTGAGGTCTTCTTTTTATTGCTTCTATTGTGCAATGCATTGGCTCCGGTCATGGATGACTATGTAGTGGCCAGGCACAAAGAACAACTGAAACTACCCCCTCAGAGAAGCCTCGTATGAGATGGTTGCTGTGGACGTTGCTGCTTATTCTGCTTGGCTGTGGCTGTGGCTTGAGCGGACCGCAGGAGTATCAGTTTCACGGGCCCACGATGGGCACTGCCTACACCGTTAAGGTGGTTGCGGCGGTTTCTTCAAAAGAAGCGGAACAGGTTGGATTGTTGATCAGGGGCGTTTTGGCGTCCTTGGAGGCGAAAATGTCCACATGGGAGCCGGATTCCGAACTATCGCGGTTCAACCAATCCCAATCCACGGAGCCGGTGGCGTTTTCACCGGAGGTTGTGGACGTATTTCGGATCGCGCAGGAAGTGAGCCGGCAAACCGAGGGCGCATTTGACGCGACGGTGATGCCGTTGGTGGAGGCGTGGGGATTCGGGCGGCGGCCGGCGCCCAAGCCGCCGGATGAATCGTCTTTGCAGATGATTAGGGAGCATGTTGGGTATCACTACATTGAAATTGGCAAGGATAACCGGGTGCGCAAACTTCGCCCGGATATCTATTGTGACTTTTCGGCCCTGGCCCCCGGATATGCGTCGGATTGTATTATTCGCGCTTTGGAACAGAGGGGTATCCGGCGATGCATGGCGGAGGTGGGGGGCGAAGTGCGGGCCGTGGGAATGAATGCGGCCAATCAGCCCTGGAAAATCGGTATTTTGCGCCCGGTATCCGATGAGACGGATATTCAGCGCATTGTGTTACTGGATAATTTGTCCGTATCGACTTCGGGCGATTACCGCGAGTATCACATTCGGGAAGGAAAACGGTGGTCGCACACGATTGATCCCGCCACGGGCAGGCCTGTGGAACACCCCTTGGCATCTGTAAGCGTGTTGCACCGGGAATGTGCTTGGGCGGACGCCTATGCCACGGCGCTCATGGTGATGGGGCCGGAAAAGGGGTATGACTTTGCGGTTCGGCAGGGCTTGGGGGCGTATTTTATTGTACATTCCGAGACGGAAGGATTTGTGGAAAAAACGACCCCCGCCTTCGATGCGGCGGTAAAATAAGCTATTTGGCGCAGGGCGGGAGGATGCAGTACAATACACCGGTTTGTTGAACCGGGTTGGGGAGTAGTCTGGAAGGATCTGAAACGCGCCATGAGTGAAAATGGGCAAACATACCGTTGGGAGCGGCTTTCACGCATTGCGGCGGTTGTGTTTTTGGTGCTGGGCATTTGTGCCTTTCCCTTTGCTATCCGGACCACCGTGGACAACCGGATGGAGCTGTTCCTGGGCCGCGATCCCAAGGCCAATGAACAATATGAGCAGTTCCGGAAGGCTTTTGGAACGGATGAGTTCGTGGTTGCCGCGTATACCGGCAAGGATCTTTTCACCCTGGAATCGTTGGATGTTCAGGTCAAGACATTCGAGCAATTGCAGAAAGTTAAGTTTGTCAAACGCGTTTCCGGTTTGCCGCAGGTATTCAGCGAGGTGTTTGGCGGGGAAGATGTCGAGGAATTGAAAAAAGACTTTCTCGCCACGCCGTTTTATCATGGATTCCTGATTTCCAAGGATGGTACGGTAGGCTCGCTCCTGATGGAAATGGACCGGCCCGGGGGGATCGAAGACCGGCGCAAGTTGATAGAAGATGTTTCTGCTGCGCTTCAGCCGTTGCGTGATTATGGATTCCAGGTGCATCTGGTGGGCCCGCCCGCTTTGCACATCACCATGGAAGATATTTCCCAGCGCGAATCGCGGCGCACTTTCCCTATAGCCCTGGTATTTTCGCTGGTCATTATGGGCTATCTCTTCCGATCCGCCAAGGCCATGATTATTTCACTTCTGTGCACCGGCCTGACCGTATTGCTCGTAGTGGGGCTGATGGTGGTGGTGCATCGTCCGCTGAACATGGTCACGTCCGTCCTGCCAGTCATGTTATGTGTGCTTTCCACGGAAACCATGATCCATCTTTTACGCCGCTACCAGGATTGGCGCGCCGAAACGCCGTCCATCCAGGAGGCGATTAACCGCGCGGTAAGCCAGAAGGCGCTGGCATGCATTCTCTCCTCGATGACCAAGGCCTTCGGATTCCTGTCATTGTGCATTACCGACATGGTTCCCATCCTCGAATTGGGCATTTTCGCGGCAGTAGGCCTTGTCGTATCGGTTTCTGTGAACATGACTGTGGGGCCGCTGTTGATCGAATGGCTCCGCGTGGGGCCCCGCGTCCGCAAGCACGTCACCCCCATGCGCACCGCCGCCTTCGTGGGCCGCTTCTCGCAGCGCTATGCACGCATTATCTTCGCCATAACCGCGATCCTGGTAGTGATCATGATCGCCAGTCTGGTAAAGATTCGGGTGGAATCCAATACCTTGACCTTCCTGCCGCAGGATTCGGAAACCGTGCAATCGTACAATTTTGTCGGCCAGAAATTGACCGGCCTATTCTCCCTGGAAATTGTGGCCTCCATGCCTTCCGGATGGCTCGATTCCAAGAACTGGCCGGCTATTGAGGAACTGACCAGAAAGCTGGGGGCGGAAGCCGGTGTGGCACGCGTGGTGTCCCCGCTCGATCTTCTCAGGAAGCTCAACCAGTGGGATCATGACTTTGACCCTCAATTTTATGTTTTGCCGGAAAGCAGCGAAGTCGCCCAGCGGCTGGTGGGAGAGTTGGACGAAACCGGTCAAAGTGAAATTACCCGTCTCGTTGCGGATGAAGGAAAAACCATCCGTATTTCCGTGTTGGTGCGCGACACGGATTCCAGCCGTTTTATGGAGATCGAAAAAGACGCGGAAGCGCTTATCGCCAAGCTGCCGGCGAATATCACGGCGTATCCCACCGGTATCGTGCTGCAAATGGCCAAAACACAACTCAACCTGGTGTGGATGCAGGTCAGCACTCTTTCCATTGCGTTTATTACCGTGTTCCTCGTGATTCTTGTGGGACTGCGCTCCTTGCGCTATTCCCTGATAGCGTTCATTCCCAACTTGTTCCCAATTCTCAGCGTTTTCGGTGTGATGGTGGCGTTTAACCTTGCACTGGACCCCGCCACGGTAATGGTCGCGAGCATCGCGCTCGGCGTCGGCGGTAATAACGCCATCCACCTGATGGGCATGTATATGCTGGTGCGTAAACAGGGCAAATCCACGCCAGAAGCCATCCCCGAGGCCCTCGGCATCGTGCTCCCCGCCAGTCTTACCGCCGCCTCCACCTCCTGTATAGGCTTTATTGTCCTCGCATGGTCTGCGTTCATCCCGATCCACTATTTTGGGATCCTCTCCGCCTTCGCTGTGATTGTTGCCCTCGTCGGTGACATGATCCTGGTCCCCGCATGCCTCACCTTCTTCGCCGACGACATGCGCGCCGAGAAAAAGAGCAAAACCGCCGTTGCCTAACGGGCGGATTTCAACTCCAGCCGCATTTCGTACGAATCGTTTTCTGACCGGAAACTCGTTTCCCCCACCACGCGGAAACCGAGTTTGCTGTAAAGCGTAAAAGCCCGTGCATTCTCTTTCATCACCGTTAAACCAATGGCCTGTTTATTTAAGGAATGCCGGGCCAGCGCAATCAAATGGGTCAGAAACACCCGGCCGAGTCCTGAGTTTTGGCATCTGTCCAACATACCAATGCCGAGATGCGGCACATCTTGTGTAACATTCCCAATGAAAAAATGGGCAAAGATGTTCCCTTCCGGTTCCAGTGCGATAAGGCTCAAATCAGTCCCTTCCACAGCCTTCTGAACCACCGCCCGGAAAGCTTCCTCCGAGATATCCTTGAACGGTTCATAATAATGGCGGCTCTGTGCTGACAATCCCGCATAAAACCGGCACAACGCCGTTTCGTCACCCAACTGAAGTGGCCGCACCGTGAAATGTATCATTCCAGAAAGTGTACTCATGAAAACACTCTATCCCAAACCCATTATACTGAGATTTCATGCTTTCAATGAAAATATGTCATACTGGGAATATACAATAATTGGAAACAAGCGAAAAGGAGAGCTGCCATGACCTCTCGCGAACGCATACTCGCCACGTTGAACCACCGGGAGCCTGACCGTGTCGCCCTGGATCTCTCCGGGCACCGCTCCTCCGGCTTGTCCGCCATGGTGTACCCGAAATTACGGGAATATCTGGGATTGCCCCCAAAACCTGTGCGGCTCTATGACCCAATTCAGCAACTCGCCATTGTGGATGAGGATATCTTGGAACGGTTCGGCGTGGACACCATCGAACTTGGCCGGGGTTTTGCCTTGGATGATCGCTGGTGGACCGATTGGACGCTGCCCGATGGAACGCCCTGTCAGATGCCGGTCTGGGCAATGCCGGAGCGTGAGGAGGGACGATGGGTGATTCGTTCCGCCAGCGGCCGTATTCTGGCGATCATGCCGGACGGCGCACAATATTTTGAGCAGGTATACTGGCCATTTTATGAGCAGGATGACAATCCTGACCATATCCGTGAGGCGATGGGCGAATCCATGTGGACAGCGATTGGCTCGCCGCCGGGCTCAGAAATCGGCGGGCCGAACGGCCTCACCGTGCTGGCCGAGGGCGCACACCGGTTGCGAACGCGCACGGACCGGGCGATTATAGGTCTTTTCGGCGGGAACCTGCTGGAAGTCGGACAATTTTTTTACCGCAACGATTATTTCCTGATGCTGCTGGCTCAGGATCCGGACCGCGTGCATCGGTTCCTCGACAAGCTCGTCGAGTTCCATCTCGACAACCTCGAAAAATTCCTCGGCGCCGTGGGTTCCTGTATTGATGTTGTCCTCTTTGGCGATGACTTGGGCATGCAGAATGGACCGCAAATCTCGCCCGCCATGTATCGCGAATACTTCAAACCGCGCCATGCGATGATGTGGAAACGCGCTAAAGAACTCGCCAACGTCAAGGTCATGCTGCATTGCTGCGGCGGCGTGCGCGAACTGCTCCCCGACCTGATCGATGCGGGTCTCGACGCCATCAACCCCGTGCAGATTACATGCCGCGGCATGGAAGCCGAGGGGCTGAAACGCGACTTCGGCAAGGACATCACGTTCTGGGGCGGTGGATGCGACACGCAACAAATTCTGCCTAATGGATCGCCCAAGGAAGTGGCGGAACACGTCAAACGGCAAGTGGCAATTTTGAGACCTGGCGGCGGATTTGTCTTTCAGCAGGTTCACAATATTCTCTCCAACGTTTCCCCGGAAAATATCGTGGCCATGTACGAAGCCGTGCGAAACGCTTAACAACCCACTAAAAACAGATGCAGGCAGGGTGTCCATGCTGCATTAATGGGTGGAATTTTCAACCGTATACATTTCCAACGTCGAGCTTGCAGACATCTCCCGTTCCACCGGCGGAACAGCCGTATTCTTCGTTTTCTCTGATGTGGCAAATGGCATGTAGGTTCCGTGGCCTTGGTGTAGCAGCCAGAAGCGTTTGGGCGCCAGGGAGTGATCTCCAATCCCTCGTGTGGTTAATGTAAATGCGTCTTTTTCCTTCACGCCAGGCGCGGCATCAATAGGAACGGTTGCAGGTGCATACCCGAAGTGCGGACGGTAATATTCAAAACAAACCCGCTGGATGTCCGCCACATATAACACATCGCCTTCCTGCCAATTTTCCTGCACATGCCGGAGCAGCGGCTTTATCTCAGAAACGCCGCCAGGACCGGAGCGCGCTTCCACAAGCACCTTCATGCTCTGCACCACAGGCCGGGCCAGCAATACACTCAACAACACCATTGCCGTTACACTCCACCGGATGCCGCCGCAGGTCCGCACCGCGTTCACACCTTCTGCGATCACCAATAGAAAGGAGGGAACTAAAAACAGAATGTATTGGTTTCTGAACGGATACTGATGCAATGCCGACGCCGCCATGACCAATCCCCCGGGAACCAGCAGCAGAAACAGCACCCTGCGCGCGCGAATCCAAAGGGAGAGGATGCCGATCATGCAGGCCATCAGTGCCAGTAAGGGCGTAGTTAATCCTCCGGGGAAACTGACGAAATGCGTCAAGAATTCCCGCCACACGCGAATATCTTCCGCTGTTCTTGGCGGGATGGGCACGGAAAGATATGCGCAGGTCTGCGCGAATAGGTCCCCAAGATCACTGGCCGTCACGTTCATTCGGAATATATACATATGAATCAGGAAGCTCAGTCCGCATGGGATGCCCCAGGCCAGCGTGCATAGGAGTACTCGTCTCTGTCGTTTCCAGGCTGACTCTATCAAGTCAACCATGCCGATTCCCGCCAGCACAAACACGGCCGCCAGTGAATACCACAGCACCACCACCCCGAAGATCGCCATGTACATGCTCTTCTTTGGGCCATCCAGACGCAATGCAATAAAATACGCGATGCATACCGCCAGCACATCCAGGGCATAATGCCGCACTTCGCTCGAATAATAGATGAGATGCTTGGAAAAGGCGAAGAATGCCATGGCAATCAAGACAAATCCCCAATCACTAGCAGGAACGGAAGGATTATCTTTGCTGTCTTGATGTTTGGCCATACGCCATGCAATCCCCGCGAACAGCCCTAGCGAAAGAATCCCCGCAAGCAGGGGAACCAAACGCAAGGCGTACTCGCTCCCCCCTGCGAATAGTGTCACCAGCTTGACGGTCCCCAGAAAGCCAATCGGAAAGGTTCCCGCCTCCAACGGTCCAATAAGCCCGGAAAACGGCTGCTGGAGTATAGCCACCGCAAGACACGCCTCGTCATACCAGAATTCGCGGTTGTGGAGATACTGCGCCAAACGCAGTACAATGCCTGACGCTAAAATGCCAACTAGCGCAAGGTGGTGAACCGTCCGGCGTTGCATGCATCCTCTCCTGCGCCGCCCATTACGCGGCAGAGGCATTGTATACAGAAGGAAGTATTCCCCGCACGTTCGTGTTACTATAGAAGACAGTGGTAACACGATTGTAACTAAAAGGATACTGTTATGGTAAGAAGGCGCCTTGTGATCCTGGTCCTGGGCATCGCGCTATGGGGATGTGCCACGCAACAGGGAGAAAAGACAGACCTTGCACCGCCCTTGCAGATTGCGCATTGGGTTAAGGGCGATCCGGTGGATTTGGCGGCGCTTCGAGGACAAAAAGCGGTGGTGGTGGAATTCTGGGCCACGTGGTGCGGCCCCTGCCGGGCGAGCATACCCCATCTGAGCGAATTGCAGTGCCACTATAAAGATTCCGCCGTATTTGTGGGCATCGCCGAAGAAACCCTAAGCGAAGTAAATCCGTTTGTAGAGAAAATGGGCGATCAAATGAACTACACCGTCGCCATTGATGATGGAGGAAAAACCGCCGCGGCCTATATGGACGCCAACAAGATAGATTACATTCCCTATGCCTTCATCATCGACAAATCCGGAAAACTGGTTTTCCACAGCCACCCCATGGACCCGAAATTCGAGGAGGAACTTAAAAAGGCCGTGGAGAGCAAGTGATCTTTTATCTACGAATTGTTGGGATAAGTGATTGTCAATAAAATAAGAGCGGAGAGTATCAACTCTTATAGACATCCCGACGATGGCCAATACGGATCACCAATACTACAAGCACATCGTCACGGATTTCATAGAGAACGCGGTATTCCCCAACGCGAATTCGATAAGTGTTGTTTTCTCCAGACAGTTTGACAACCCCTGCGGGACGGGGCATTACCGCCAACGCATCAATGTGGTCACGCATGCGTTCCTGTGTTTCTCGCGATAGCTGATGCAACTGCCGCCGGGCATGTTTGGAAAATTCAACGGAATAAGCCATGCAAGCACCCTACAGGTTTAATTCCGCTTTGACCTGTTCCCAGGGAATTGTGCCTTCCTGTGCCATCTCTTCCCGCGCCTTCCGGATTTCCTCACGATCAATTTGATCCTCGATTTCTTCGATCCATTCCAGGAGGTCCAGAGACACTGCCGCCACACGTTTGCCTTGGTATTCTATGATGACACGGTCTTCCCCTGCAGCAACCTCGGTAATTGCCTCGGCAAGCTCGGGCGGGATATCTTTCAGAATTAGTTGTGTCATATCTATTTTACATGTCCTATTTGGAATTGTACCTCTCCCGTAAAAGAAAAGCAATCACCCGGAAGAAAAAAAACAGACTTATTCCCCGCGCCGCAGGGTGATGATCGCGGCTTCCGGGGGGCAATGGTAGCGGATGGGGAGGTCGGTGGTGCCGAGGCCGCGCGTAGTGAAGCCTTGCATGGATCCCATTTTCCAAACGCCTTTGATGTATTCACGCGGGCAGCGTGCGTTGGGGTAGACCATGCCGATTATGGGCAGGCAGACCTGTCCTCCGTGCGTATGGCCGCAAAGATATAAGTCCACGCCGTGCTGCGCCGCCTCGGGAATTTTTTCGGGAGAATGGATCAACAGAATCTTAAACGCGTCGTCAGGAGCGCCCGCCAGAGCGTCCTCCAGATTGTCACAGCGGAACTTGTGCGGGTCGTCCACACCGCCGATCCATAGTTTGGCCTTGCCCATGGTCAACAGCACGCCTTCATTCATCAGTACACGGACACCTAGTTCTCTGAGTCCTGGGACGATATCGCTCAGGTCGTGATTACCCAGCACGCCGAAGGTGCCGTAGCGCGCCTCGATACCGGTGAGCACGCGGTGCAGATGCTCGTGGACCTTGTCTTGCAGCCCGAAATGGCCATAGCGATAGTCGCCGGTCATGAGGCACAGGTCTACGTCCATGCCTTTGAGCAGAGCAACGATGGATTCCGTAAACAACGTGTCGTTGGTGCTGAAGTGGAAATCTGAGAGATGAAGAATCCGCAGGCCGTCCAGATCTTCGGGAAGATTTGGATAGCGGAAGGTTAACTGAGTCAGGCCTGGTGTACGCGCATTGCGCCGGCCGCGTTCATACAGACCGCAGAGTTTGAGCACAACAGTAGCTAGTGTGGCGCGGAACTCGCTATACCAGTCGTGGAAATCCTGCTCATCACCCTCGCGCAGGTTCCAGTGGCGCTCCATGTCCAGCCGCTTGCGCCACAACGCTTCCGCACTTTCTTTCGAAGGTGTCTCCACGGTCCATTTCCAAAAACAACATAGCCACGGCGTTCATTTCCGCCGTGACTAGTAGTTTACCTAGATTTGGCTATCCACGCAATAAAGCGAGTGCGGAGCGCTGCGCTACATTCCCCTGCAGAATCGCCGCGATGCCTCCCTGCTGCATGATCTGGTTGCGGGTTCTGTCCATCACCGTTCTCGCGATGTCCGCGTCCCGGATCATGGATTCCGCGTTGGTGGCGTTCATCACACTGTTTTGAAGTTGGTTGATGTTGCTCTCAAAACGGTTCATTTGCGCGCCCAATCCGGCGCGGTTCTGATCGATGCGCGTGAGAGCCGTATCCACGTTGTTCAACGCCGCCGTGGCGCCCGCCGCCGTGCTCAAATCAAGACCCGTCAAGCCCAGTGCCGCCGTGTCGGATTGGTTCACGGTTACTTGGGCCCCGCCCTCCGTACCCAAGGGTGTCGTCGTATTGGCGTTCAACATCGCCTGGCCGTTGTATTGTGTATTTTGGGCCACATCGTCAATCTGGCCCATAAGCTGTTGCGCTTCCGCGTTAAGTGCATTGCGTTGATCCTGCGTCAGGGTGCCATTCGACGCCTGTACCGCCAATTCACGGATGCGCTGAGTGGCTTGTTGTTGCACGTCCAGGCCTGCATCCGCTGTCTGGGCATAGTTCACCCCCGTCTGGAGGTTGTTCATTTCCTGCTGCCCCTGCAGAATCTTCGTGCGGAAGCGCTCTGAAATCGCCAGCCCCGCCGCATCGTCCGCCGCCTGATTAATGCGAAGGCCCGATCCCAATTTTTGCAAGGCATTCGTCAGGGCTTTATTGGCCTGTTCGGTTTGGCGATTTGCGCCTAAAGCAGGAATATTGGAATTTATGCGCAGACCCATAACTTCCTATCTCCCATGGTTACGGCCTTATTTCGCATCCCTGCTTGGCCACTGTCCAGTACACTATATCATACTTTCTTCAGAACTGCCAAGACTTTTTCATTCTTTTGGGCGCAATATATGTGTTTGGCGCTCTATAAATTCCATCAATTCAATAATTTATAAAAAACAAGAGATGACTCAAGCGCCCCCGGTGTGGACCCCACATGTACAAGCTGCTTTACAACCAAGCGGGGGGGGGCATACCTATTCTTCGTTTGATCGGCATCAGGACAAAAGGCTGCGGTTGAATATGCTGGGCATGATCTCTACAATCGTTTTCAAGGAGTAAAGTGCCAAGCCGAGACTTGGGAACCCGGTTTTTTCCATAACATATGAAGTACACGCCTATGTCAATGCACTCTAAACATCCTGAGCCATATCCCCCCAAAACGGCAGCACAGGCACTCGTCGCGGAAATGACAGGCCTGTTGATGAATACCCCCTCTGGATCGAACCCAACCCCTGTGCTTCGGGCGGAGGTTCCTCTCATGGCCTGTTCGCCACTGGAATGGCTCAGCGCCCAGCGCGAGGTTACACAGTATTATTGGTCGGACCGCGAGAGTACATTTGAGATGGCGGGAATTGGTGAGGCGGATGTGCTGATCCCTGGGGAAAAAACCGATACGGAGGCATTGTTTGACCATATTCGCAGGCAGTTGTCTCCGCAATATCCCAGCCTGCGGTATTACGGCGGATTCCGATTCCATAGAGGGCCTGTGAAGGGGGAGCGCTGGCGGGCGTTTAAAGAGTACCGGTTTGTTGTTCCCCGCGTGGAGGTGGTGCGGCGTGCCGATGCGTATTTCCTGGCATGCAATGCGAGAGCCGGCGGGCCTGATGAGAATGCGCGGACGCTGGAAACAGTGAAGACCACTCTGGGGAATGTCCAGTTTCCAGACACATTCACTACTTTAGCCGTGCCCGCGATTCTTGCGCGGGAGGATCATCCGGATCGCGAAGGGTGGGATCGGTTGGTACACGGCATATTGGACGCCATTGCTAGAGGCGATCTGGAAAAAGTGGTGCTGGCGCGGGAGACCTGCTTCACGGCGGAAGTCCCTCTCGATCCCGTGGCGTTGCTGCTGCGGTTGTCAGAGTATAGTCCGGTTTCGTTCCGGTTTTGTTTTCATCCCGCGGATGATCGTGCGTTCATCGGCGCATCGCCGGAGCGGTTGTATCACCGGAACGGATGTTATTTACAGAGCGAGGCCATTGCAGGGACGCGCCCGCGTGGCAAGACAGAAGAACAGGATCGCATGTTTGGCGAAGAATTGATGAAGACACCGCGCCTGCGCCGTGAACAACAATTTGTAGTGGATATGTTGAAGAGCCGTTTTGAGAGCCTGTGCTACGAGGTGAAAGTGGAACCGGAGCCCTGGCTGTTGCGGCTGTCGAATTGTCAACATCTATGCACCCGCATTGAGGGATTGCTGAAGGATACTTTTGCGGACGCCTCGCTGATCGAAACGCTGCACCCCACGCCCGCGACCGGCGGCACACCACGGGACAAGGCGTTGCGCTTTATTGAGTCGGAAGAACCTTTTGATCGCGGGATCTATGCGTCTCCGACAGGCTGGGTGGGATATGACAGCGCGGAATTTTGCGTGGCGATACGGTCCGGGCTGGTGCTGGGGAATACCCTGGCGCTTTACACGGGGGCGGGGGTGCTGGCAGGATCTACTCCGCAGGAAGAATGGGACGAAATTGAAACCAAATTGGCCAACTTTTTAACGGTGTTAAATATCGATGCTGGATAATGCGCCAAACATAAATCATCTGTGGGCCGGGCTGCTGGTGGAAGAGCTGGCGCGTGGCGGTGTCTGTTGTTTTTGTATATCCCCCGGATCGCGGAGCACGCCATTAGCGATGGCGGCCGCGCGGCATCCCCGGGTGCCTTCGGTGGTGCATTTTGACGAACGCGGCGCGGCATTCCATGCACTGGGCTGGGCATCGGCCACGGGCAAGCCTGCCGTGTTGATCTGCACTTCCGGCAGCGCCACGGCGAATTTCTGGCCGGCCGTGGTGGAGGCGTCCATGTCTGGCGTGCCGCTGATTCTGCTCACGGCGGACCGGCCGCCGGAGCTTCTGGATTGCGGTGCGAATCAAGCGATTGATCAAATCCGGCTGTATGGCGAGTATGTACGATGGTCGTTTACACTGCCGTGCCCGGACCCGGAGATTCCGCCGGGCATGGTATTAACTACGGTGGACCAGGCGCTTTATCGCGCGCAGCATCCGCCTGCCGGACCGGTGCATCTCAATTGCATGTTCCGTGAACCCCTTGCGCCGTTGCTCAAGGATCAGGAACAGATCAAGGCCTGCATGGAAACTCTTTCCAAGTGGAGGCATGCTCAAGCGCCCTTTACCTCCTTCCGCATCCCGAATATTCGCTTGAAAACGGAAGATGATCTTGCGCTGCTCAATCTGTTGAACGATGTGAAGCGCGGGCTATTGGTGGTGGGACGGTTGCGCACGGCTAAAGAGAGCGAGGCCGCGCGGCTGCTGGCGGAAACGTTGCAGTGGCCGGTGTTTCCGGATGTGTGTTCCGGAGTACGGCTTGCCGGTGCAACCAAGGCCCCCTACGTGGCGCATTATGATCAACTGCTTCTCTCGGATACATTTCAACGGGAATGCACGCCGGAATTCGTGCTGCATTTGGGAGGAGCGATCACCTCGAAGCGATTGCAGGAGCATCTGGCCCGTCTTCGGCCGGAATATATGCTGGTGAATGCACAGCCTTTCCGCCAGGATCCCTTTCACCAGGTTACGCACCGCGTGGAAATGGGCATCACCGGTTTTGGCAAGTGGCTCACCCCATCGGTGCGCGATATCGGCGCACCCTCCTGGGGCAAGGATTTCTCCGAATATTCCCAGCGCATATCCCGGCAGGTGGATGACTGGTTGAACGAGGCATCCGCGCTCTCTGAGATTGCGGTGGCGCGCCTGGTGTCGCGGCAACGTCCCGCTGGAAGCATTGTATTTCTCGGCAACAGCATGCCTATCCGCGATATGGACATGTACGGTGCGCCGGATGGTCCCGAAGGATTAGTAGTGGCAAATCGTGGGGCGAGCGGCATCGACGGCAACATCGCCACGGCGGCGGGGTATGCGAACGCATTACAAACACCGGTTACGGCGGTGATTGGGGATTTGGCGGCGCTGCATGATCTAAATTCGGTATCGTTGCTGCGCGCCTCCGCTGCCCCGGTGATTCTCGTAGTGGTCAACAACAACGGCGGCGGCATTTTCTCATTGCTTCCCATCGCAGAGTATGAAGAGAATTTTGAGAAGTGCTTTGGCACGCCACATGGGCTGACGTTTGAGGAAGCGGCCCGTATGTTTGGGATATCCTATGCCTGTCCGGATTCGCAGGAACTTTTTGCGCAGGCTTATGGGCAGGCAATAGCCAAAGGAAGTTCATCGCTGATTGAAGTGCGCACGGATCGTGCGGAAAATGTGCGCGCGCATCGTGAACTACAGGCGGCGTTACGTACGGTCATATAACACAAGGAGACAAGTCATGGCGGAAAAACTGGCAATCGACGGCGGTCCGAAAACGGTAACCAATTCTTTGGTGGGATGGCCCAAGTTTGATGAGAAAGCCATCAGAGCGGTGGAAGAAGTATTGCGCTCAGGCAAAGTGAATTATTGGACCGGTCCAAAGGGCATGCAGTTTGAAAAGAAATTCGCCGAATGGCAGGGCAGCAAGTATGCGATCAGCGTGGCCACAGGCACCGCCGCTTTGCACGTGGCGCTTGCGGCGCTGGGCATCGGCCCCGGCGACGAAGTTATTGTTCCTAGTTATACGTTTATCGCGAGCAGTTTTTCTATTGTGCAGGCGGGCGCCATTCCGCGTTTCGCCGACGTTAATCTCGAGGATCACTGCATCAGCGTTGAATCTGCGGAGAAGCTGGTGACGGAGCGTACCAAGGCCATCATGCCGGTGCATCTGTATGGCAATGTGTGCGACATGGACAAAATCTGGGCCTTCGCGAAAAAACACAACATTTTTGTCATTGAAGACAATGCGGAGGCGTTCGGCGGCGAGTTTAAGGGAAAGAAAACCGGTACTCTCGGTAAAATGGCGGGGTGCAGCTTCTGCCAGAACAAAACATTTACCACGGGCGGTGAAGGTGGCATGGTTACCACCGACGACGAAGATCTTGCGTGGGAAGCGCGCAGTTTCCGCGATCACGGTTATGACGTGAAAGCGCGCATGAACCTGCTGGAACTAGAACAGAAACTGCCGTACATCCACAACCGCATCGGTTGGAATTACCGCATGACCGAGATGCAGTCCGCCATCGGCCTTGCGGAACTGGAGCGCATAGATTCCTGGAACATGCCCGCGCGGCGGCGCAACGCCCAGATCATTCTTGATGCGCTGAAAGACGAGCCGCTGGTGAAGTTCCGGCCCATCGACACCCCGGAGCGCCGCAACGGATGGTATGTCATGGCGTTCTCGCTCGACATCGAAAACATGCGGTGCGATATCAACCAATTCGTTGCCGCGGCGGGTGCGGAAGGCGCACCGGCCTGGCGGGTGTTCTGGCCGCAATGCCACACTGAGCGCGCTTTCATGGAGCAGCATGGTTTCGGCAACTCCGGGTTCCCGTTTACGTCGAAAGAATACACAACGCCGTCAAGCGTGGAATACACAAAGGTGGAAGTGCCCAATGCCATTTGGCATCAAAGTCACACATTCACCTGTTTCGCCTATCCGACCTTCACGGAAAGCGACGCGCACCAGATCGGCGGCGCCCTGAAAAAAGTCATCCGCGCTTACGCGAAATAGTTTTTTCCGCTCGTTCCCAAGTTGCACTTGGGAACGGACTTTTTTCAAAAGCCTTGCTTTGATATGCAGCATGAGGGAGAACTAAAGCATGAATAAGAAAATCCGTTGGGGTGTGTTGGGATCAGGCGGCATTGCAAAGCGCCGGACGATTCCAGAAGGCATCACACAGGCGTCAAATGCGGTGCTGACGGGGGTCTTTGACGTCAATGCCGAGGTGAATCGAGCCATGGCCGCGGAGTTTGGCGCGGCGGCGGCGGAGAGCGTGGAGGCGTTGCTAACCTCGGATATCGACGCGGTGTATGTCGCCACGCCGGTCAATGTCCATTACGAACAGGTGCTGGCCTGCGCGCGCGCGGGTAAACATGTGTTGTGCGAGAAACCCCTGGGCATGACGCCGCGTGAGGCAGAGGAGATGGTGACCGTTTGTAAAAAAGCGGGCGTGCAATTGGTGTGTGCGTTCATGATGCGCTTTCATGCGCAACACCAGGCGGCGCTGAAATTGATTGAAGAGGGGCGGTTGGGGAAACCCGTGTATGGCCGCGCACAGTTGTCCTGCTGGTATCCGGCCATGCCCGGCGCGTGGCGTCAGGATCCCATCCTGGGCGGCGGCGGGTCTCTGATCGATATGGGCGGCCACTGCATCGATCTCCTCGAAATGTTTTTCGGGCCGGTGAAGCGTGTGGCGTGCATGATCAACACGTCTGTGCAGAGCTATGCCTCCGAAGATAGTGCGGTGGCCTTACTGTATTTTGAAAACGGCGCAATGGGCTCCGTGGACGCCTTCTTCTGCATTCCCGACAATAGCAGCAAGAATATTTTGGAGTTGTACGGGTCAAAAGGGAGTATTCTCGCGCGCGGAACCATTGGGCAGGGTGCAATCGGCGAAATGACGGCTTATCTGGAGGGCGGTGATGCAGGATATGACGCGCAACAGGCCCGCGCCACCGCGGACGGCCTGGTCATCGCGCCGGAACCCGTCAATATGTACCGCGCGGAAATCGAAGCGTTCAGTCAGGACATATTGGATAAAAAAATAGCGGCCGGCGGTATGGACGCCGGTCTGCGGAGCCAGTTGATCATCACGGCATGTTATGAATCCGCCCGGACTGGCCGCTGTATCGAAATAGGCACGTGAGATTTCTTTGCTTTATGCGGGCTGGTATGCTATCCGGAGCGGCTTGTGTGGGCTTTACATGGGCAAGCAAACCTGCTACGATGTAACGCATTGTGCGGGTACACAGTGGGGTTATCCGCATATCAGGAAGGAAAAAACAGTATTCTGGAGTTATCCAGGAGGAGGAGGCGAAATGCAGACCTCGTTGATTATTGAATCGAATGGAAACGGCAAGCAGAAGCTGGACAAGTTGTTGAGTGAAGGGTGGACGGTGGTGTCGATTACCGCCAACCACGGCAAGAGTTACAACGATTTTCTGGTGATTTTGGAACAACAATAGCCTCTGCGCCAGCGATTTTGGCGGGAAGCCTCTAGGCTTCCCGCCGATGTTTTTTTAGCCCCCATCCATCTTCTGCGCCCCGCCGTTGCATGTTGTTTCCCAGACCCGATATGATCAGGGAATACGGCGGTATATGGGAACCTCAACGCCAAGACGCAAGGAGATTAGAAAATGTCACGGAAACTATTTTTGGCCACCATTGCGATTGTGCTCGCAGCGGGCGCCACGATGATTGCCCGGAACTACTTGGATTCGCCCGTTACGGCGGAACAAATTAAAAAGGAACTTGATGTGCAAAAGAAATTAGATCTCGCCCAAGCCAAAGAAAACACCACACCCGCCGCCACTACCCCAACGCCTGCGCCCACACCCGCCCCTGCACCCGCCCCATCAGCGGAAGAATGGCCCGCCAAGGCGCCGGATGTCTTTAAGGTGAAGCTTGAATGCTCCATGGGCGATTTTGTGGTGGAGTGCCACAAGGACTGGGCGCCCATCGGTGTTGAGCGGTTTTATGAACTGGTCAAGAGCGGTTTTTTCAATGATGCGCGGTTCTTCCGCGTAGTGCCGAACTTTGTCGCGCAATTCGGCATTCCGGCCGACCCGAAACTGGCCGCCGAATGGCGTGTAAAAACCATCAAAGACGAGCCCGTAAAGCAAAGCAACGTCAAAGGCACGCTGACCTTTGCAAAAAGCAGTGCACCCAACTCGCGGACCACGCAGTTGTTCATCAATTTCAAGGATAATGTGCAGTTGGATGACATGGGCTTTGCCGCGTTCGGAAAAGTGTCGGACGGCATGGATATTGTGATGAAAATCAATCCGGAATACCGGGAAGCCCCCAACCAGGGCATGATCCAATCCATGGGGAATGAATATTTGAAGAAATCATTTCCCCGGCTTGATTACATCAAAAAAATCAGCCTGGTGAAGTGATGAATTGTTAACCAGACAGGACGGGTTTGTGCGGCAGAACTACATCCACGTGCTTTGGCTGTTGCCCCTTGCGGCCATTCTATTCAGCGCAAACATCGGCGGCTATGATCTCTGGCCGCCGGACGAGCCGCGTTTCGGCGAAGTCGCGCGGGAAATGCTCCAGAGCGGCAATTATCTTATGCCGACAGTCAACGGCGTTCCCTATCAGGAAAAACCGCCGCTTCTGTTCTGGATGGCCACGCTGGCGTCCCTGCCCGCCGGGGAAGTGACGGAAGTCACGGCGCGTATTCCTTCTTTGCTGGCCGGGCTGGTGGCTGTTCTCTTTACCTTTCTGCTTGCTCTCGAACTGTTTGGGAAACGCGTGGCCATACTGGCTACACTTATTATGATGACCTGTTTCCGGGTTTGGTGGGAAGCGCGGACGGGCCGCACGGACATGCTGCTGGGCGCCTCACTGACCGCTACGCTGTATTTCTTCTGGCGATGGGAGGAATCCCGCCGTGTACTATGGCTGATCGCGCTCTATGTGGCGTTAGTGGCCGCCACTTACGCCAAAGGACCCATGGGACTGCTTTTTTCCGCCTTGTTTATTCTTGCATTCTATTGGGGGAACAAACCCGCGCGAAAACAACTGCATTGGCTTATCGGCGCGCTCCTCATCATTGCCGCGGGTTTGTTATGGTTCATCCCCGCGCGCATGGCGGCGGCGGGGATTGAATCTGCATCCGCCAGTGAAGCCATGACCTCCAACATCCTGCGCAATACCCTCGGACGGTTCATGGGCGCCAGCAAAGCCGCATGGCCCTGGTATTATTTTGAAACCGTGCCGGCGGATCTCGGACCTTGGGCGCTCTTTCTTCCCTGGACCCTCTTGTGGGTCTGGAAACGCCGCGGCGAAAACAAGATGATGCGATTTCTCCTCTGCTGGACCGTGCCCGCGTTCATTTTCATGTCCATCTCCATCGGCAAACAGGCGCAATACCTGCTGCCGTTGTTCCCGGCCTTCGCCATCCTGAGCGCCGCAGCCATTGTGGACCTGATGGACAGCGATTGCGCGCGCTGGCGGAAAAATACGGCCCGGGTGGGTGGAGGGCTCCTGGTGCTGATAGGTCTTGGCTCTTTTGGTGTTTTACTGACTCCCTACAAGGCCAGTTTTACTATTGGCGTGGCAGCGCTTGCTCTTGTGGCAGTTGTGTTCGGCTTTTACCTGCTCTATCAGGCCCGGAAATCCGCAATGAATTCTCTTCCTTGGATTATGGCGGGGCAAATAGCCGCACTTTGTGTCCTGACTGCATATTTGGCTTTTCCTGTTATCAACCAGCATAAATCCGCGCGTTCATTTTGCGCGCCGGTGCGCACATTAGCGGAAGCCGGCCGGGAATACCGCCTCTATTCCGTAGGCTTTTCCCGCGAAGAGTACATCTTTTATTCGAGGCACTTTCATGAAGAAGTGCTGACCGGTCTCGTGGGCTTGGAAGGCTTGCAGGGCATCGACATGCAAAAAATGGCCGAACAGCAAAAAAAAGCCCGAAAACTAATCGCGATGTCCGTGGAGAATGTCCCCATCGCGGACATAAGCGCGATTACTCCCGAAGAGCTTCAGGCGTTGCGCCAGGCCATGGATAAAGCAATCGAGAGCACCGGCAAGCACGTCGAGTCCTTGAAAATGTTCGAGGGCGCCTTGCAAAACGAAATTGACACTTTCGCGAAGAAATTTTCCGAACCTTCACCGGCCTTTGTGTTTGTGCAGGAGGAAGACTGGCGCTGGCTCTATACCCTCCACTCCACCTCCCCCGCATACACTCTTATTCGCCATCAGAGCGTGGGAAGCCGCGACGTATTGTTATTGGCGAATGCCTCCGGCGCCGCATTGGTGCAACCGGGCAAATAGCGCTTCATTATCCGGTCACGCGCCGCGAGGCTGCAAGCGCGGGCTGGGTCCCAAGGCGCCCAAACGACACTGCGTAAAGGATGCGGTCCACCGTGTTTCCCGTGTAATTCCCGATGCGCACCAGGCGCATCGCACAATGCATCCATTCCACAGTCTCCTTCCCGTACTTTTCCCCCAATGACTGCACCGCCTCGGGATCTGGCTGACCACAGGTTTCCGCCCAATGCTGCGCGTACAGCACGGCAGGACGCTCCGCCTCCGGAATACTCTCCATCTGCCCTTCCAATAGCTTCCGGATTTCCTCCGCTTCCACTCCCGCCTCCAATGCCATGCGCGTATGCGCCCGTGCGCAAAACCGGCAGTTATTCACCTCCGTCACCGCCAGCATCAGCCGCTCCCGGAATTTTGGATCAATGCCCTCTCCCTGCATCATCCGCTTAATCATAGCCCGGTTTCTCAGCAGGAACCGCATGTCATCAATAAACAACCCCACACTCGGATAACTGCGCTTCGGGAAAGGTTTCATGGTGTGTTCTCCAAAACAGTTGGCACAGGCACATTGTACGATGCACGACATGCACATGTATAGGGCAACAACTCTTCGCTTATTGCCATTCTATGGACTGAGAGAGTATAAAAGGGTTTCACATCCGTTTCGTGTTTAATTACGCCATTACAATTTTATGCCGAACGTGCATCCCTATGAACCTGATGTTCTCGCCACAGCGGATAGTGTTGTTTGGACTTGGGTCCACACAATATGTTGTGTTTCTTGGAAATTCATGCTACCCTATGTCTGTTTTGAACATTCCAAGCGAAGTTGTAGCCTTAACCGATGGGAATGTGGATTTTGGGTTCTTGCGTACTGAGTTCACTTCGCGCCCCGCAAAGGGCAGGGGCGGTGTTGATATTGATGTTGGTGCAATGGTGCGCGTTTGCCGCGCAGGATCGCGCGGATCTTGAACCGGGGGTGAGCGCGGTGATTCGCGGGGGCCGGATGATTTTCCTGGAATGTCATTTGCCGCAGGGGGATGCCGCTAAGGACTTGTTGAAGAATTATCTGGCGGATGAAGAAGAGTGGCAGATTTATAAGAACCGGACCGCCGTTGCGATTCCCTATAGCAAGCTAAGCGTGGACGCCCAGCTTAAGACGCTCCAAGTGTTATTCCCCGACGATTCTGTGGACAAGCAGGGGTGGTGGCATGTGGTGAAATATGCCGGTGCGGACGGCGTTGAGACCTGGTGGAGCCTCGCGGAGTGGTTTACCGGCTCAGGGCCCAATCAAGTGGCCATCCGGACCCATGAAGCTAATGCCGCCTTGGATGATGTATTAAAAGCGGGTCAAAAGGTCCTGATTCCGATGAATCTTTTGCCATCTTTATTTCGAATACCCGTAAATAAAGAGCAACTGGCGGAAGATACCTCCGTCATTTTCCAAATGGATTCAGAACTGAGCTATGGCAAGGATGCGAAAGGCGAGTATGCGGAATATGTGTTGAAGAAAGGGGAAACATTGTTCAGCGGTGTTGCGGGCCGCTTCACGGATTTTCATGAGGACAAGGATATTCTCGTGGCATGCATGGCGATTCAAAAACGCAGCGGCATCAAGGATGCGCGCAAGGCAGTGCCGGGTCAGAAGATCCGGATTCCAATGGAATTGCTTTCGGATCGATACAAACCGCAGGGCAGTCAGGAACGGCAAGAATACGACGCGGTGGATCAGGAGGCCCGGAAACTGGCCGCATCCCGCATCCCATCGAAAGACCTGGAGGGCGTGGTGATCATTCTGGATCCAGGGCATGGGGGGCGGGATCAGGGGGCGGCGGTGAAAAAGCTGGGGTTATTCGAAGATGAACTAAATTACGATGTCGTCTGCCGAATCAAGAAGCTACTGGAAACGAAAACACGCGCTACCGTCTACATCACGATGAAAGACGAAAGTCAGGGCTATAAAGAAAGCGCCAACAAACAGTTTGTCCATGATACCGACGAACACGTGCTCACAACCCCCCCCTATTGGAATGATGACGCACGATTCTCCGCTCATCTACGGTGGTATTTGGTCAATGATTTCTATCGCAGGGAACTGGAGAAAAAAACCGATCCCCGCAAGATGCTCTTTACCAGCATTCATTGTGATTATCTGCGGGACGGCGGCATGCGCGGCACGATGATCTATGTGCCAGGCGCGAAATACCGCATGAGCAATCATGCGCCGTCGGGCGCCGAATACAACCGCTTTACCGAAGCGCGCGGCAAGGGCAACGTTAAATTCACTCAGGCGGAGTGCACCCGGGACGAGGCGCTGTCCCGCCTCTTCGCCAATACACTTATTGACTGCCTTGCCCGTCATACACCGCCCATCAAAGTGCACAGCAGCGGCAATCCCATCCGCAATGTGATCAAGCAATCCGCGAACCGCACCTTTGTTCCGGCCGTCATTAAATACTCCTATGTCCCCGCAAAAGTGTTGGTCGAGATCGCCAATCTCAGCAATCCCACCGACCAGCAGCGCCTTGCCGACCCGCAATGGCGTCAGGCTTTTGCCGAAGCGTACGTCACGGCCGTGAAGAACTATTTCGGCAATTGAGGAGAAGCATTTAGCCCTTAACCCGGATTTATTACACGGCTCCCCTCATGTTTTGCGAAACGGGTGGCCGCCAAGAATCCCGACGGCGTATTCCACCAACAAATGATCCTGCAATTTTTGCTTACAGCCGATTTTGGAAATGCCTTCTATTGATTTGTCCTGCGACAGGTTTGAAGAGGTCGACAATATAAGGCACCCCCGGAACCTCTGATTTTGGTGGAGGAAGAGGCTCCGGGGGTTTGGGAAGTATTCGTCTGAGAATTATATGATTACCGGAGGATTAATACTCGCCGCCGCTCACAATTTTCCATCCGTCGGCTTCTTTGGCCAAGTCGAGAATCACAGTGACCGAACCGGGGTCGCTGCTGGCGTCAATCGGGCCAGCGGTGGCGGTGTTGCCGTCCACTTTGATTTGCATCTGGGTCAGGTCGACTTTCCCATTGTCCAGATATTTCATATCAATACCCATCTGGATGAGATCGGCGACGGCAGCCTTATCGCCGATATCAGGCTGGTCAAATTTCTCGGAAAGCAAGGCAAGGGCTTTGACCTTGTCTTTGGCTTCCAAGGCCGCTTTGAGATCGTTGATGACCGTGGAAATTTGTTCTTCGTTACTGGGCTTTTTCAGACCGGCGCAGCCAAGGGTCAACCCAAGCGCTACCGCGACGGCGATCGCCGCTACCATAGAAAACCTAACCATCTTTTGCTCCTTCTCGTTGATACTCAATGGGTTACGAGCCTTCGGCTCCTTTAAAAACGCCTCAAAGCGGTTCGGGGTCCACTCTCTCTTTGTCCACGATTCTTTGAAGCAGACAGCCTATAGACTCTTCCAGGCGGGTTCAGGATTCACTTAACGAGTGCAATTATGCCAGAGTTTTTCTGAATCGCAATGTGGCCAGGGTTATGATGCAGACGCCCATGCAGGCCAGGATAAGGCCGGAGTGCCAAAGGGCTTCGAGGGGGGCGTCGCGCAGGATGATACCGCGCAGGATGCGGATGAAATAGGTGGCGGGAACCACTTGGCCAATCCAATAGATGATGGCGGGCATGGTTTCCTGGGGGAACATGAACCCGGAAAGGAGAAAGGACGGCAGGAGGATAAGAAAAGAGAATTGCAGGGCTTGGATTTGGTTGTCGGTGAAGGTGGAGATAAGGAGTCCCAGGCTCAAGGTAGTAAAGAGGAAAATGAGCGTGAAACCGGCGAGATAGAGGATGTTTCCAGCAATCTGCACTTGGAATAAGGTGCGCATCAGGAAGAGCACGGAAATGGACTCGCAGATGCCCACAAAACCGTAGGGCACCAGTTTGCCGAGAATGAGTCCCAGCCGGGACACCGGGGTGACCATAAGTTGTTCCAGGGTGCCTTGCTCTTTTTCGCGCACGATGGCAAAGGCGGTCAGGAGCATGATCACGACTTGCAAGATGACGCCAACCAGTCCGGGAATCATGAAATTGGCGGTCTTCATGTCGGGATTGAACAAGATGCGGGGCCGGACTTCGAGGGGCATTTCCGTAACGCCGCCCACAACACGTGAGAGAATCTTAATCGATTGTCCGAACGCAATGGCATTGCTGGTGTTGAGGGCCTGCAAGGCGGACGTGGAATCGCTTCCGTCAATCAGCACCTGCACCTTGGTAGTGGTCCCTGTGACAAGGGTGTCGGTAAAATCAGGCGGGATTTTGATGCCCACCTTGACGTTGCCCGCCACGATGGCACCGTACATCCCGGCGTCGGAATGCGCCGTGCCGACCACGGTAAAATATCCCGTGTTTACGAAAGCGTCCACGAGTTTTCGGCTGGGCTCACGCCCATCAAGGTTGTATACGACCGTGGGAATGTTCTTTACGTCGAGATTCACCGCATAGCCGAAGATGGTCAGCTCAAGCATGGGGATTAACAGCATCAGAAACAAGGTTTTTGGGTCGCGCAGGATGTGGCGCGTTTCTTTGTAGATTATGGCATAGAGACCTCTAAACACGTCCATTCTCCTTGGCGCGTTTGCGGCTGAGGGTCACGAACACGTCTTCCAGCGTGGCGGGGATCGGATGGACGGTCGCGCCGGGGAATCCGTGACGCCCGAGATCGTCCACTATCTGCTTTTCATAGCCTTCCTGGGCCAGTACATGCACGACGTCGGCAAAGATGGTGGCATCAAGAACATAGTCAAAGGTGTTGAGGCAGCGCATGGCCGCCGCGATACGCGGGCAGCGGAGTTCGAGCCGAACCGCGCCCTCGGGGGTTACTTCCGGCAGGCGCTTCAGGTCACCAGGCGTCCCACACACAATCAACTTGGAAAAATAGATGTAGCCGATGTGGCTGCAACGTTCGGCTTCGTCCATATAGTGGGTGGACACAAAAAACGTAATGCCCTGCCCGGCAAGGTCGAAGAGCAGGTTCCATAGATCGCGCCGCGCTACGGGATCGATGCCCGCGGTGGGTTCGTCGAGAAACATCAGCTTGGGGCGGTGCACCAATGCACAGGCGAGGGCGAGGCGTTGTTTCCATCCGCCGGACAGGCGCATGGCCAATTGCCTGCGGTACTCGCCGATGCCGACGATGTCAATCACTTCGTTTATGCGCGCCGGGCGTTCCTTTCGCGGAATTCCGTAAATGCCCGCATAGAATTTCAGATTTTCCATGACGGACAAATCGCCGTAGAGGCTGAATTGCTGCGACATGTAGCCGATGCTGCGCTTCACCGCTTCGCTGTTGTGCTGTACGTCATTGCCGAGAATGGTGGCGCGGCCTTGCGAAGGGCGCAACAGTCCGCATAACATCCGGATGACCGTTGTCTTGCCCGAACCATTCGGCCCTAAAAAACCGAAAATATCGCCTTGCTCGATGTCCAGATCCACATGATCCACGGCGGTGAAATCGCCGAAGCGGCGGGTGAGGCCTTCCGCCTTGATGATCGTTGAACTGGATATGGTTGCACTTTCTTTTCGCATCATGAGGGTGTCTATTGCGCCGCAGGGCCGGCTTTGGGCAACTGCGCGGTGACGGTCATTCCGGCGCGCAGTTTTCCGCCATGGGAGTTTAATTTGAGTTTTACGCCAAAGACCTGCTGGACACGCTCTTCCTGGGTCTGCAGATTGCGCGGCGTGTATTCTCCTTGGGCGGCGATATGGATGATCTCGCCCTGGAACGTTTCGGGGCCGTGGGCGTCCGAGGTAAGGGTAAGCTTTTGGCCAAGTTGGATTTTACCCAGCATCACCGCACTCACATATACCACCAGTTCCAGATCTTCGGGGTCCACCAGCCGCACAACCGCGCCGGGTTTGATCAGGTCGCCCGGATGAATGTCCAGCGATTCCACAACGCCGTTAATGGGCGAGATGATGGTCATTTCGTCCAACGCGACCTTGGCCCGTTCCAGATCCGCCGCGGCCGCATCGCGCGCCGCGCGGGCCGCCGCCCGATCTTCCTCGCGGGCGCCCCGCCTTATTTCCGCCAGCGCCGCCGCCGCGCGATCATACACCGCCTTGGCCGCCTCCACTTCCTCGTTCCGCAGCCCGGACGTGGCAATGCCGTATTTTTCCTTTGCGGCACGGTGCTGCGCCTCCGCGGTATCCAGCAGGGTGCGCGCCTGATCATATTGCCGCTGCGTGGCCGCGCCTTCTTTCAATAACTTCTCCGCGCGCGCAAAATCGATCTTCGCCTGTTCGAGTTGTGCCGCGGCAGCGTCCAGTGCCGCCTTGACCGCGCGAACTTCCTCAACCCTCGCCCCTTTCTTCGCCAACGTATATTGTTCCTCTGCCGCTTTTGCCGCCGCTTCCGCCTGTTGCAACTGTTCTGCTGTCGCACCCGTCTCCACCTTGGTCAACTGTGCATCCAGCGCCGCCAGTTGCGCCGTGGCCGCCGCCATCGCCGCCTGCGTTTCCGCATCATCCAGTTTTATCAACACATCGCCCACTTTCACCGCATCCCCTTCCTTCACCAACACCTCTTTCACCCGTCCGCCGATCTTTGACCCCGCTGTTACCGTTACTCCTTCAATCTGACCCGTAACCTGCACCGATCCATCGACCGTGCCGCCGCATCCACACAACATATTTGCGGCGAACACTGCCAGTACAACTATCCCAACTCTTGCCGTTTGGATAAATTTCATATTCGTGCTCATCGGGCGGCTAACACTCCATGAAATGCAATTGTAACAATTGTATCCGCTATCGCGTCCAATTCCATTGGCGTGATATCTTTTAATTCAAAAACCTGCTGTGTCAATATAAATTCGCTGAACATTCCAATAATGGCCCGCGCCGTAATCACCGGATCTAACTGCTTGATCAATCCCGCCTCCATCCCCCTGGAAAACACTTCCGCCAATCTGAAATTAACCTGCGGCAACCACTCCTCGACATACGCTTTACGCAACGCCGGAATATGTTTCACTTCCGCGACGAATAACGGCATGGCCTTCGCCATATTCGGCGTCATCAAAGCATCCAGCAGCTTGCGGGTCACCATACGCGCGGAATCATCGGCAGGAATCTCACCCTCAAGCTGAAAGGCCGGCAACAAATCCGCCACCTGCTCCACATGCACCCGAAGCGTCTGAATAAACAGATCTTCCTTACTCGAAAAGTACAGATAAATCGTCCCCTTCGTTACACCCGCCGCCCGCGCCACGGCATCCATCGTCGCCCGCCGAAATCCCTTCAACGCAAATACATCCAGCGCCGCCGCAATAATCTGCTGCGGCCGCCGATCCGGCTGCCGCGTCCATTTTGGGCCTTTTGGGGTCATCCCTGCTCCTAACTAACTGAACGGTTAGTTAGTATACATCTTGGCAAGCCTCATGTCAATAGCCTGTATCCTATTGAATTTAAATGAATTAGTATATAAAATATAGATCATCAAATATTTCCAAGGAATATCAAGAGTGCCATACCAGATTCCGGTCCAAAAAAAACAGCTTGAAGCGCTCTGCACAAAATGGCAGGTGCGCGAACTGTCTTTTTTTGGTTCCGTGCTTCGTGAAGATTTCTCAGCATCGAGTGATGTGGATGTGTTGGTTAGTTTCTATCCAGAAGCGTCATGGAATGTATGGGACCTGATGGCCATGAAGGATGAGCTTGAGGCACTTTTCGGGCGCACGGTGGACTTGGTGGAAAAAGAATCTCTCCGAAACCCCTGGAGAAAATACGCCATACTCAGCACCCATGAGGTGGTCTATGCCGCTTGAACATCGCGATATGGCACGCCTTTGGGACATGCTTGACGCAGCGCGGGCAGTCATGCAATTTACTCAAGGCCTCAAATTTGAAGATTTCCTGGGAAGCAGAATGCTCCGGAATGCTGTTTAACGGAATCTTGAAATTATTGGCGAAGCTGCTCGTGGCGTTTCACAGGATTTCCGCACTGAACACACAGACATTCCTTGGAAGTCCATTATCGCCTTGCGAAATGTACTCATACATGAATATGGCGAAATCCGGTATGAGCGTCTCTGGGGGTTATGTACAGATCAACTTACACTGTTGATTAAACAATTAGAGGGTTTGGGAGTTGAAAAATCGGTAGAGGATGAATTATAAAAATCCTTGCCGATGTGGCGGTATGACGTGGGGGCATTGACGGTCCTTTTAATGGAAGTCAGCCGCACCCAGGGACTTCTGCTGGGCCGGTTAGCGGATGTAGGGATGGGATTGCGTGATCAAGCCTGTTTAGCGGTGCTTACGGAAGACGTGATTAAAACCAGTGAAATTGAAGGGGAACATCTGGAGGCTGCATTCGTGCGATCCTCTATTGCGCGGCGCCTGGGGGTGGATATCGGGGCGCTGACGCCAGTGGATCGTCATGCGGATGGCTTGTGGAGATGATTTTGGATGCTACGGGGAATTGTGCCGCGCCGCTCACGTTGGATCGTTTGTATGGCTGGCATGCGGCGCTGTTTCCTAAAGGCTATAGCGGTTTCCAGCGCATACGGACCGGCAAGTTGCGTGATGATGCCAACGGCCCAATGCGGGTGGTTTCCGGCCCGCTCCAACGTCAGCGCATTCATTTTGAAGCCCCGCCGGCGGAATGCCTCCTTTCCGAGATGAATCATTTCCTGGATTGGGCGAATAACGATACGGCCATGCCCCTGCTGATCAAAGCCGGCGTGGCGCATCTTTGGTTTGTGATGTTACATCCCTTCGATGATGGCAATGGCCGCATCGCCCGGGCTATCGGAGATCTGTTTTTGGCCTGCGGTGTAGCCGCAACCAAAGAATAGGATGTGGATAACTCTCTTTCGTACTGCGAGCTATGAGGAACAAGGCGGAGTGCATACACGGGTTCTCCGGATTTTCGTGGATAAATGATCCCCGAAGGGGAGCCATCTGAATAGCCGTGGGTGCAACCCACGGATCACAATTCACCACACAATGACCCTGAAGGGGTCGAAGGGATCTATTTTTTGATAATTATCGTTGTTTCAGAAAAATAGCGCGTGAAAAATTCCGAAAACACAAAATAGAATTGAACGCGTAGCGCGATTTTTCTACTACCCCTCCGGGGTACGTTAATAGGAGGTGGGGGCATGCTTTCCGGGGGTATCGCTTCGCTCAACACCCCGGCTACTATCTCATACGCCTCCGGCGTGGATAGCCATCGCTATCGGTATCGCTATCGGTATCGCTATCGGTATCGCTATCGGTATCACTATCCCTATCGGGCTTGCCACGGCGTCGTCACGCGCAGCGCGTGACGACGTGTCCTCCGAAGCTTTAGCGAAAGAGGAAGCCGGGTATCACTCTCGGTTGTCCGCAATCCGCTTTGAAAACAGCGGACCCATTTTCCCAATGCTCGAATCCGTGCAATCGATGCAATCTGTGTCACGCCTTTTCTCTTCTCTTCCTCCGGGTGTTCCCCAACAAGGATACATAATTCTAAGCTGCAACTCCCCGTTATGGATTCAATTAGTAGCTCACTTCTCCAGGAGGGAGTTCTTTGCTTATAAATAAAAAGATTCTCCTACCTGGAGATAGGATCTACTATCGATGAATTTTTATTGGCTTTCCTTTCCTGACGGGATACCGATATAGGGGGTAAGTAACTTGGACACCCTGTTTGAAAAAAAGTATCTCCATTTTTTGCCGGCACTTTAAACAGCGCAATCCGATGGTAAATCTGCGACACTGACCCGTGCCTGTTTCCGGGATTTCGGCTTTGGCCGAATAACAATTTCAACATCGCGGCCAAGCGCGTTTAGATAACGTAAAAGACGATCCGTGGAGAAGCCGGAAAGACGCCCACGGACAAGGGCCGAAATTTTCGCCTGATCAACTCCGAGCAACTTTGCCGCCTGGACTTGGGTAAGGTGCTTTTGTTCAATCGTCTGCTTGATGCGGATGGCCAGATTCGCTTTTGCCAAGGCAACTTCAGGATCGGGTAACCCAAGGTCGGCGTAGACATTGCCACTCCCTTCAGTAATCAACGTTCCCTTTTTCATATAGTTTATTTTCCCTCGCGCCGCTGTCGAGCGGCATAGTCTTCGTCGGCATACCTTAGCCGTGTTTTAATGAGGTCCAGGTCGTGTTTGGCAGTCGCAATGCCATGTTTTGATTTCTTCTGAAATGCGTGGAGGACATATATAGCAACTAAAAAATATCCAAATGATATAGATTCATTACTTCCCCCTTGATATAAACGCATTTGTTAAAGTGGTATCCAACCAACGAACACCACTTGAATTTATCCGATGTGGATAGACGCAAAGGAATGCTATATAGAATATAGGGTATTCTTTTATGAGAGAAGGAATTTCAGATCCCGTATTTTCACGAGCTTCTTTCATAAGTTCATTCCATTCTTTACTAGGTGGAAGGAAAATACTGTCCGTAGTTCCTTCTTCAACATACCATAAATAGTAATCGCTTATAACATCGGGCGTGAATTTCTTGAACTGTACCCGCGTTATATCCGGCCACAGCATCTTCATCATTTGCTTCATATTTGTTCTTACAAAGAGGTGCATTAGTGACTCGATAGAGAAAGAACCATCTTGGAAATTGTGTCGTTTTTCTTGTTGATTACGACACATCGTCTCTAAAAGCCATTCTTCCGGATTGCAGTATGGATCAGGCAAGAATTGATCTTTGACGGCCTGCGCGAGTTTAATGATGCTGGAGAAAAGATTGTGAAGCAGACTAGTGGACTTTAACGTTGCATCGGTTGCATTCATGTAGAAGTAAATTGAAAGAAACTGCGGAACAGCATATTCGCCCCACAATTGAAGGTGTTTAAGGTGTTTTTCAACAAAGTCATGGATGTGGTCATCCATTGCTTCATGCGGCTCCCCACGATGTATGCGCCATAGCCCTAGAACAGCCAACAAACCTGATACGTGTGTTATACGAATGCGGTGAAAAGGGAAGTCTAAAACAGGGTTGCCTTCCACAAGACTCATTCGTTGCGGAATTTCCTCGCACAAGCGGCATAGAGCTTCATACATGGCGTCAAGACTAAGTTTAACCTCGCGAAACCAGTATTTTCTTGGCAGATTACATCTTTCAGAAAGCGACATAGCATAAGCGGCATAAAGGGTCCAAGCTTCAAGAATGGCTACGTGATTGTCGCACCGAGCAAAACTTGTGGAAGCAAGCGAAGTTAAAATTGCTGCACTGGTTAGAATTCGCTGGCATTCTGCCTTTGAGACCTCACCTTTTTTATTCCCCACTTTTTTCCTCAGAGGTAGGATTTGTTCTAGCAGTACTGCTAGTTTTTCCTTAGGAAAACAACTATCACCAAGTTCGAGATAGAGTTCAAGAAGGGCCCGAGATTCGGCAAGCTCAGGTGGCCAAAGATCTGTTCCAAGTTCCATGAATGCCTTATAGAGTTTGCCTTTCACTATAATACCGAGCCGTTGCTCTTTGGGAAATCTCCGGTTCTGTAACCCTTGGTTGTACTGTCGCACGGACGCAATGGCTTCCTCATCAAGTTCGCCATTGATAACGAGAAATGATCTGTGGTGCTTGCCTGGCTTGACAGCAGGATGCTCTATACCCTGCAAAACAAGTTCATCCATCTGAGGAAGGAGTTTTGTTCGCCATTCATCTTTCGACAATTTGGCCCCACCAATATTCTTAAGCTGATAGGCACAAGGGGTGCCATCTGGTTCGAGGGCAATGATGTCTTTGCCCATTTCCATGGGGCAGTGTCGAGTTAAGTGGACGACGGTTTTGCCCTCATAGTTCAGCACATGACAAAAAGGAATTTGAAACTCCTTTTCCGTCGCGCTATCCAACCAGTTTTCGACAACTCTCGCTATCACGCCACTGTTCCCTCTTTTCGGAAATTATTGATTTAAGTTCTTTACGCAACTCTGGAGTTCTTTCAATTTGCTCGAGAATCGATCTAATCGCTTTGTTTGCGATATCATCTCCAACCATGACAGGCCATTCTGGTTGCCCATATACATCAAAAGATATTTCAATCTTTCGGAGTAGGGTAAAAAATTTTTCAGGGGTTGGTTTCCCTTCCATGTCCACACGATTCCCTGTCTGCTTAGTAATTGATTCAATTGTCGCAAACATGTGTCGTGCCATTGATGAGCCCATTTCTCTGCCAGCAGCTGCAACACGTTGGATTACATCATTCCAAGTAAAGTGTTCGTAATCATCTTCCGCCAAATCATTTAAATCACTTGCTGCCGAGTGACGTTGGAATGTGATCTCGTCCTGTGAACCATCCTCTCTCGTTATTTTCCCTCGATTACCTTCATGCATTGGAGCGGATTGTATGCTAAAAAGGAGTGATTCTCGCCCAGATGCAAATACCCTAGTTAAAATTCTGCTTAGCTCATTCTTAGCTTTTGGATAATCTGGAAGCATAATAATTCATCTCTAATTTAACCCCAATGCCCTGGAAGCTGCTACCTTTAAATCGCCGTAGAAGACAGGCTTGAGGTTTCGGTCTTTCAATACACCACACATGTTTACCATTCATTTGACTACCAGCAGTCAGGCCCGCTGACATTTAACGTACTACGTATATAAAGCAACAGGTCATAACTATGACAAACTCTTAACACTGAGTCAAACACGTGAATAAACTGGGATAGTCATTATACGGTATTTCAAATTTCTTCTGATGGCAAAGAGAATGTTTGCCCAGTTGAGCCCTGTTTGAGGAAAACGACATGGCCTTGTTCTGCCCCAAGACCCAGACGATACAACATCTACATCGGGAACCAATTGTCAAGTCTTCTCACCTTCCCTTGTCTAGAGTCACGCCCTCATCAAGGTTGCTGAACAACTTCGGTACCTGTTTTGCCAAGATTATTGGTGACCTGTCCCGGATTTATGTACCAACCTGAATGAGAGGATTTGGCTTGGTTTCGGGTTGTGGACCTGGGTTGCTGGCATTGCCGTAATGATGGCGGGACTCTGCCATATGGAAAACGATGGACAACCATAATATAATCTCTTTTTGTTTTAGTGGACACATGGGAAAAATCTGAAGATGGCAAAGCGGAAGACTTCGATCCTGGATGATTTGCAGAACTTCTTCGTGGCGGTACCGTGGTGTGTCGGACCTATTGTCGCGCTGGTCGGCTGTGGTTTCCTGCGGTTCTTGATGCCGGTAGTGTTCCAATCCGCCCTCCCTGCGGAGACTAGTCCGATCTCAGTGACCATGAACAATACCTTTGATCAAATACTAGGACCTTTTCCGGTCAAGCCTGCCCCCTTGGGAGAGGTCATAGTGCTGTTCGTATGGCTCGTGAGCCTCGTCCAGAAGGTGAATCAGCGAAGCCTACTAAACAGGCCCCACGAACCCGAAGATATGAAAGTACTCACTTGGCGCGAGTTCGAGTTGCTGGTTGGCGAGAACTACAGACAACGTGGCTTTATTGTTGAAAAACGAGATGGGGCATCTCCTGACGGCGACATTGACGTTGTGCTCAGGAAACGCTGCAGAACAGTACTTTTCCAGTGCAAACACTATTCGGCTATCAAAGTAGACATTCGTCCGGTTCGAACACTCCTTGGCGTTTTGGATCATGATTGGGCCAACGGAGGGATTCTTGTAGCTAGAGAACAATTCTCGACGTTCGTGAATGATTTTGCGGAGAAGAACGGAATCGGACTTGTGGATGGCAAGGGCCTCATTGGGATGGTTCGTTTAATAAAAGGAGAGGCTGTGGGTATATGAGTCTAGAAACATCGCATGGAAACCCCTTCGACTATACGAATCCGGTACTGAGTCTCGCGTCTTATATAGGGCGTGCCGACATCCAAGGACGCATGCAGTCATGGCATCATCCAGGCACTAGAATTTCCGTCTCCGGCCCTAGGAGGATGGGGACTACATCTACACTCAACGTTTTCCTAGAAGAAGCCAAGAGACTTGGCAGGAAGACAGTATACATTGACCTGCGCTCGCTTTCGAAACCCATAACAGCAACCGGCGTTTGGTCATCCCTCCTCTTAGAACTAGGGTATGAGACTGACGGTAATATTAAGGCACTCTATGAGACGATCCGATCCGCTGATGCTGTGATCCCACCACTCGCACTCGCCATCGACGAATTTGACCTTGTCCAGAGCACGGAAGCTCATTCCCTTCTTACCCGTCTCACAGGTATACTCCCATCGATCATCGAGGCTTCTCACTTAATGAACAACAACGCGAATATCGAACATTCTTTGACCGTCTTAATAGGCTCACGCCAATCTCTATTTGATATTGAACGGGCAACTCAGTGTATCGACTCCCCGTGGTATCAGATGTACCAAACCTTGAATCTCAGGCCTATAGGCAAGAAGGACGCCATGCGGCTGGTCCTTGAACCAAGCACTTCCGCAGGGACCCCACTTGATGACGAGAGTTCCTGGCTTATCAAATTTGCCGGAACGTGGCCTTTCTTCCTCAAACTTGCATGTCATCACGCGTTCCAATACAAGCATGATTCGGCCATGAAACGATTGAATATGCGTTCGCGTAGGGCAGTGGAGGAAAGCGTGTGGGAAGAGGCGTTGCCGCACCTTGATACATACTGGGGGTTCTTGACCTCGCGGCAACGGGACATCTTGATAAACCTAGATATGTGGTCCCGAAGTATGGCAGAAAGTCAGATCGACCCTGATACAACAAAATTGAGTAGGGATGGAATTGTGAGGACAGTAGGGGATAGGGTAAACTATACTTGTGATCTTTTCAGCACGTACTTCAGTAAAAAGCATGATGACGAGCCATTGTTGGGTCACGCGATGTCCACTGCGGATTCGGCTTTGATCTCGATAGCCGAGACGCTTTCTCGACTCGGGATATGCGCGTCAGAATTGTCACAATGGGACGATTCCACGGAGAAGAATATCCAAGAGATATCTTACGTAGTTCTGCGAAGTCAATATCAGCGGGTTTCACGCGAACGCCATGCAGGGGAAGGTCCTCGCCGGGACTATAGATGCGATCTTCGCGTTGATGATGTCGATGTATTGGTAGAGATCAAACGCGTAAGAAGCCTGGATCATGTTCCAAAAATCCAAGTAGAGATCAACGACGATCTCGCTGGATACCGAAGCCAGAAACCCAACCAGAGGATAGTATTTCTTATATGGGATCGTCAGAGATACATAGCTGACAGGGAGTACTTCCGAGACACATATGAAACCAAAGACAAAAACGTCAGGATTGTCTTCGCGCCGTGACTCGGAACACCTAATGTGTTCAAGTGGATTATTCAGGACGAAATCCTTAATTTGATATTTTCCGTTAACCATATCCAGACAATGCTCAAGATTCTTAAGAAGGCGTTGGATGAAAGGTCCAGAAAACAGGGGCCATCCATATTGCATTTACGGCCAATCCTGACGCACACTGTAACCTGTCTATTTAATGTTGCTTTAGTGAATGGTCGCCTATGCGCTGCTTTAAGAGGGCAGCTTGGGAGTATTCCGTGAGAAAACGTATTGTTCTATTAATTATTGGCCTGGTTTTTATTGCTGGGTTTGCGGTTGCGCAAGTGCCAGAGCCATCTGGCGGGGCGCCGGTGAAGATTTATCCGTTGCCGCAGGGGGAGGAGGCCGCTCCGATCTCGATCACGGCGAATGGTCAGGCGTTGCCGGTTTCGTTGTGTTACGTGTCCGCGTATCCGTATAACCGGCGGTGGCCGGGGCATCAGCGCACGAAAGACCAGCGCGAGGAGGCCTATTTTGCGCGTTTGGCGGGAACGGGGCCCATTGTTTTCCAATACAAACCCGCACGGCCTTTTTCCGCGTGTGTTATCCGTCCGCTGTCGGCGAAGGTAACGCCGGAGGTGAAGGACGGCGTGATCACGTTCACGCTGCCGCATCCCGGCGGATACACCGTCGAGTTGGACGGTACCCACAACGCGTTGCATCTCTTTGTTGATCCGCCCATGGACTACACCGTATCGCCTAATGCGAAAGGGGTGCATTACTTCGGGCCGGGCGTCCACCACGTTGGCATCCTTAATCTGAAGGACGATGAGACGGTGTATATTGACGAGGGGGCGGTTGTCTACGGCAGCATTCACGTGGATAAGGTCCAGCGCATCAGGATTCTCGGCCGCGGCATTCTCGACAACAGCGAAAACGTCGAGGAGATTCTCTTCAAAGTCGAAAACCTCGGAGACGGCACGGTCGACGTGGGCAACAGCCGCCGCGATCACACGATTCACCTCGTGGATTCCAGCGACATCGAGATCGAGGGCATTACCATCCGCGATTCGCTCGTCTACAACATCGCCGGCTTCGGATGCAGCAACACCACGATCAAAAACATTAAGACCATCGGATGCTGGCGCTACAACTCCGACGGAATCGATCTCCATAACTGCCGCAACGCGCACGTGTCCGGCTGTTTCGTGCGCACGTACGATGACTCGCTGTGCGCGAAGGGCCACACTGGCTATCGTTTCGACACCTGCGAAGACATCCTCTTTGAAAACTGCGTCATTTGGAACGATTGGGGCAAGGGGCTGGAAATCGGCGCTGAAACACGCGCCGAGCATCTGCGCCGGATCGTCTTCCGCAACTGCGACATCATCCACCTCACCGGCCCCGCCATCGACATCATGAACGTCGACTACGGCAGGGTACATGACGTCACCTTTGAAGACATCCGCGTCGAGTACGATCCTGTCATCCAGCGGCCCACCCTGCAGAAGGATGACGAGACCCCGTTTATCGCGGATCCCAACAGCACCTACATGCCCCCCGCGATCTGTTTCGACATCGTAAAACACGCGGAATACTCGGGTGGACTTGACCGCCGCGGCTACATCTACGACATCACACTGCGCAACATCCGCATCCACGCCGACCGCATGCCGCCGTCCTCCTTTAAAGGCTACGACGATGAGCACGCCGTCTACAATGTCACGGTGGATGGTCTATTCCTCAACGACAAGCGGATTACCACACCGGAAGAGGCGAAGTTCCATATCGGAGAACACGTCCGCAACATTAAAATCCAATAAACGAATACATCCTCAACGCGGACCGATCACGCTATAGGCGCCGATATCCTTTTTCTGGCCGGAAATATTAAGAGAGGCCAATATAGGTCCCTGTTTCCTATTGGGATACTTAGTCAACTGGAAGGGGGTGCAAGCGGCCAAGCAGGACTGTCGATCTATCATGAGGTGATCGTGCTGCCTTTAGAGCCTTCTGCGTCCTGCCGCCATAGTATATGCCTGACTTCTTATCAATTCGGACATTGGGGTTCAGTGATATCTAAGGCGAAATACGACCCGGTGGCTGCCGTCCTCCTCTTTCTTATGGTTTGACAGCATAGGGCAACCGCCGTATGATGACCCTATTGAGTGTTTCAAATTTGAACCGCCATCTGCGCGCTTCTCAACCGCCATTGACGGTGTTCCAGCAACAACAAGGAGAAGACAAGATGAAAGCCAGAAAAGAGACTGTTCTCGAATTTTTGATGACATTCCCCATTATGGCCGCTAGTCTCTGTGGGTGTCCCAAACCCGCCTATGATCCGCCCTCCGCATCGCTTGCTTTTCCCGCTGACCACGGTTTCCATTACAACAAAACGGAATGGGTATATTTCAGTGGATTCGTGCAAACCGATGTTGGAAAAGAACTCGGCTTCATGTTCACCATATTCCAAATAGAATCTGTAGGTAACGTGAATGGAGGGTTCATCTATCCGTGTCTATTGATAATTTGCGACCCTGAAAATTCAACGTACCACTGGTGCTCAACCTTCGGTTTCAATGGATCTGCCGGCGCCGTGGATGGCCTCCCTCGGATTAACGCCAAAGATGCCCAGTTTGCCTGCCTGCCGTCCGGCGATTTCAACATACAGGCGGATATGGACATCTTGTCTTTGAATCTGAACTTTACGCCAAACGAGGATGTCCTGCTTCATGGTGAAGATGGCATCATCCCGATGGGGGACGGCATGGACTCCGGCTATTACTCATTCACAAACCTGTCCACGAACGGAACCCTCGCGATAAACGGCACGGACTACACCGTAACCGAAGGGCGGGCATGGATGGACCATCAATGGGGAAACTGGGCCGACAACGGAAGAATATGGGATTGGTTCTCCATGAGGTTTGATAACGGTGGCGCACTGATGCTCTTCCAGTTTCGTGACGGTAATGGCAATGTCGTTCGTGGAAACTGGACGTACAGAGACGGTGACGGTGAAGTCCGCTACGGTACGGACTTCTCCATCAATGCACATCGCATGTACAATGACAAGGATTCATCAGGAAGCTTCCCTGTGGACTGGACGATTACTATCCCCAGTCTTAACGCCGAGTTTGAAGTCAAACCGTTGTTTGATGCACAGAACGTATACTCATTATGGGAAGGCGCATGTACTGTGGAAGGCGCGGCAGGGGATTCCGTACTTTCCGGCAAGGCCTTTGTGGAACTGACCGGATACGGAAACAAGGATGGTTTCGACAGTTACTTTGCCCTACTGCGGCTTTTGCTGAAGAACTGGTATGCGCGCGTCCGAAACTGACCCTCATGACGCCAGATTTTCGCAGAAATATGATAATTTACCCGCCCTGTTACTTTCGGCTGGATAACACTTGTTCCGAATCCGGACGGTTCAGCCGGTAGGTGTAGTCGGGCCATAAGGGACAATTCAGATCGACCCAGGCTTTCACCGCTTGCATCTCGTCTTTGGTCAAGGCGACCGTCTTGTGGTCTTCATCCCCCAGAACCTTCCAAAGTTTACTTTGGAGGGTCCCGAAAGAAAGCGGTTCGGCCTTAAACGGCCGTATGCCCCACGTATAATCGAAATAGTGAACCCAGCCGCCTTCGATGAGCGACCGGTAGGAGGCCGGTATGCGCTCTTCATCGAGTTTGCCGCGCAGATCGGGGCTCGCTCCCCTCCACCTTCCATCGTGACAACTGATGCATTGGCGGTCCAACACGGGCTGAACCACTTTCTCATAGGAAAAAGGCACTGCGCCCCAAGGCGGGGGCTCTAGACGGTCGGGCGGCCGCCGTATAGCCTCCCGCAAACCAACAGCAGGCGAAGAAGTTTGACGGCTTTCGTGGCAGCCGATGCAACTGCGCGTCTCGCCCGGCTGCAGTTGAATAACGCTCCGCATCCGTTGGATTTCATTGTAGTCTGCGTCAAGCAATTGGAAATAGAGCTGCCTTCCCGCGGGCGCCAGGAAATTCGCCGAGCCATCCTCCGCCACGGGCGCGGTGCCGTACGATCTTTTCGCCTCATACGTTGGCCAGGCCGGATCATCGGTCACGCGGTAAAGGCCTTCTCCCACTTTTTCTATTTTCTTGGGCCAGTCGTGATTGGTTCTGACTGGGCTCACTAATGCGTTTGTTGTACGGGTAAGGTAACTGTTGGCATGACCTTTCACAAGATGGGTCGGCGAGGCATAGAAATCCTGAAAGGGTGGGTGATCTTTTTGGCATTCGCCGTTAGGGAGACGTTCCAGGTCTGCGGGAACTTCCTCGGCGACTTGGATGTATTTGATGCGGCCGCGCACCTCTGGTCCCAGGCCCAGGTAAACGTCTTGAATGGTAAACCGTCCGAGTTGCTCATTTGCAAGACCCGGGTCAATGGAACTCGCCAGCACCGGCGGCCGCGGCTGCGGGCGCAAAGGCCTTGGCCCCGTGCTGCTGATTTCGGGATCAATATAGAGCAATTCACGATTGCCATACCGATCAATTACATATAGGCCCCAATTATGATGATTGTCAGGATTGTGGCTTACCAGGAAATAGTCACTGGAAATGGGGTAGGGATCCCGGAACGTGTCAAAATAGCTGCGGTCCATCTGGTAGTACGGATGCGTGTCCGGCGTAATGTTGGTAATGGCATTCGTGTCGAACGGATCTTTGCCCCGGTCAATCAAGGCAATCGGGCCTTCGTGACTGCCATGAGACATCAGCGTGCAGAGAATCTCGTTGGTTCCCGGAACCTCGTGCGCCTGGCTGTAGCAGTTGGGCGTATTGTTACCGAACACCAATGCGGGATGCGTTCCATCGGGGCGGATGGTCCAGAGCGTGTGGCTGAAATCCGCGCCTTTGTCGAGATACTCCGACCGCGTCCAGAGGATAAGGCCGTCGCTCATGACGGAGGGTTTCCACTCGCTCAGATTGGCGTGGGAAAGCCGCTGCAGATTCGAGCCGTCCCGCTCCATGCGGTAAAGCACATATGCCTGCGGACGCCAGCAAAGAAAGCGAAGCGCGCACCGGGTGGTGATGAACGCCAATCCCCCATCCGGCAATACAGCCGGATCAAAGTCATGAAACGGACCCTCGGTGAGTTGCCGCACTTCACCACTATTTAACGACAGCGAATACATATGCCAGTACGAATCCCATCCCTCGACCTGCGAAATTTCCGGCCGATAGGCGAAGAAAACGGTCTGCGCGTCGTAATCGAGCACCGGCTCGCGGACAATGCCCGCGCTGCCATCGAATAGTTGCTCGATCTGGGCCTGGTCCGGAAGCAGGCCGCCCTGCGCGTCGCGAGGCACATGGAGCACGAAGACGCCGCCGCCGGGTTCAAGACAGCCGTCCAAATGCTCGCTGTAATTATGCGATTCCAGGAAAGGATGCCGCTTGGCGAACAGCACGTGTTCCAGCGGCGCCAGCGAAGGATCACGGAAAAACAGGCGCCGCTTGGCCCAGCGGGCCGCGAGGTAAAGGTCGTCGCTGGAAGCTTCCCCGGGGTCCGCCGCCGCCTGGAACTGGGCCAACTGCTGCCGTTCCGCGCTAACCTCCAATCCCTGCTTCTCAAGCCGGTCGATTAAATCCGAATACAGCGCCAGGACGCGCTTCAACGTCTCTAACCGCGCGAGCTGTCCCCAATACGGCGCGCCGCCCGGATACGCCGGACGCTCCGTCACAAGCGGGGACAGGTAATCGTCGTTGGGAATCTTGCTCCACGTATCGCGTTCACGCTGAAAGGCGTATTGCACCACGCCATGCCAGTTTTTCTCGGCCAGACGATCCACCCGCAAGTGGGGCATCAGATCAAACGCGCTCAACGGGTTTTTCCGGTGAGGCACTAAAGAGCCTGCCTTGTCGCCCAGCGAAGCCACCGGCTGCCAGTCCGTTCCATCCAGCGACAACAGCACTTCGGCCTCGGTCGGGATGCGGTCCTGAAACGTGCCCTCCCGATCCCGTGAAATTACCACCCGGGCCACCTCTGCCGCCTCCGGCAATTCAATCTGCGCCCACCCTTCTCCAGGCGTGGCGGCAATCCAACTCTGGGAATTGCCATACTGACCGTCATTTAAATTTGCCACCTGGTGAATTTCATACCCAGGTAACAGCGACGACGCGCTTGCCTTGGCTCCCCGGGACGCAAGCGCCAGATTCTCCGTGCCGTTAGGCCCGTAAATCTCCAATTCATCCAGGCACGGTTGCGTGTTTCCGCTGGTCTTGTGAATCACCAGCCGGATAAAACGGGCCGTCTGAGACGTAAAGTCAATCGCAGCCGTACGCTGTTTTGCTTCCGCGGCGGGAATGCGCGCTACATTCTCCGCAAACTCTTCCACCACGGGACGCCCCTTGGTTTGCGCCGCCCCTGCCGCGACGCCATCCTGTCCCGGCGTGGCCATCAGTATGAAACCAAACACAGCTAAAACAAACGGTAAAGCAGCCATTTTCCGGTCTCCATTAAGGTATTATGAAGAATTATCCTTCTGTAGCCAGAACAAGTCAAGCACTGCGCAAGCGGCGTGCATCAGAATCAGAACTTTTGCTGTTTGATGGCGTCTACCAGGTCCGGTTTCCATTTGCCGGTGGTGTCGCGGAGGCCGCTGTGAGCGCTGGGGGTGTCTTGATAGGCCCAGATCCACCATCCGGCGAAGCCGTAGTGCGCGCATTTCTGGAAATGCCATTGGAGGATCTCGGGGCCTGGGCGATCTTGGATGGAAATGATGCAATCGCGCACGTCGTCGTGTCCGGGGCCTTTGAGGTCGGTGGAGATGATTCTTGCAGCATTCTCAGAGCCGAGAATGTTAACGATCTCTTTAAGATAGGAGAATCCATCAGGAGCGGGGTCGCAGAAGGGATAGGTGGTCATTACCCAATAGTCCGGTGGCATGGCCAGGTCGTCGATGATCCACTTTTTAAGGTTGTGGAAGGCGCTGAGGCGCATCTGTGGGGTCTTCTGCATCCAATACGCGGTGTTTGAGAAGATAGGCAGCATAATCGGCGGGGCCTTGGGACGTTTCCCGGCGGCGCGGAATACCGGCCATACTTGTTTCACGAAACGTTCGGTATTCGTGGTGATGGCCGGGTTATCGTCGCGGTCCCACAGGCAAGGTTCCGCTGCGCCGAGTTCGTAGTTGCCCATCATGCACCACAGTGCAATGGCTTCCGGATGCTTCGTGCGCCCTTCTATGTACTCGATCATTTCCCGGTACCACAGGGCGGATTCATTCCAGGGGGTTTCATCGGGCTTCGGCCAGTAACCCGAGTTTCCGATCTGATGGCCAGGATCCACGGAATATGGAATCCACATGTTGGAGGCTAGATCGAGTTCGACGGATAGACCGGCGTCATGGCAATCATCAATAAATGCCGCCACGCCATCCAGATAGGCAATGTTTGCCCACTCGGTCAGGGGTTGTCCTTCCTGGGGCGCTTGAGAAGGCTTTTTTAATGAATAGGCAATGCATACGAAGATATCAATGAGATTGATGCCGGTGGCGCTGACAAGTTCTTTCAAGGTGGTCTGTATTTGGGGGCGGTATTCCGGATAGAAACAAAGCCACGGAAAATCCGGGGTTTCGGGCTTCACCAGCGGATTAAAATACACCCCGCGAAACGGCGATTGGGAGGCGGCGGATCCCCCAATGCAGGCCGCCGTAATCAGAATGATGAATATTGTTATCGAGCGCACGATACTTACCCAAGAGTCCTCAAAACCAAATTTAGAGACCTTTGCCTTTTTAGATCTCTTGTATTACGTTAGGGACTGAATTTTCTATTTTCCCGGGCGCTCAATCATGGGGGGGTGAGTATACCGCGCCATCTTGACGGGGAACACGCCTCCGGATACGGCCCGGATGTCCTGCACGGAGATAAATGCCCTCGGGACGTGCTCGCGGAGCAGTTGCATGATCGCACGCAGGTTTTTACGCCGGATGATCATCATCATGATCCGCACACTGCCCTCCACGCCCTGGGCCTCGAACATGGTCACGCCGAAGCGCGCCGCCCTCATGTGGCTGAGAAGATCCGACTTATCCTCTTTCATGACCACCCAAAGGGATTGAATGCCCATGGCGAGCTTGTCTTCGATGAGCATGCCCACATAGTTGCCCATGGCGAATCCCCCGGCGAATGCAAGGTAGTTTACCCAGGAATTGATGGAGTTCATGACCGCGCCCATGACGGCAATCCAGATTAACACTTCAAAAAAGCCACAGGCCGGCGCAAGCAGCTTTAAACCGCGCGAGAGGGAGATGATGCGTAATGTTCCAATGGAAACATCCAACACCCGTGCGCAGAAAATGAGAATTGGAAGCAGCCAGTGTATGTTCTCTTGAAAGAAAGTCATTGTTGTGTCACTCCGTGGGCTGTGATTCCCAAAACCTTGCCTTTGTTGGGGACAAGGTCCACTGCCTTCCCCATTGTGTGCCCTATTCGGTGAATTCGTCAAATTTCACCTATTCAGGCGAAATAAACTCCCCCGTCTGAACTCCCGGGATACTTCATAGAATGTAAAGGCTTTGAGTGGAAAACGACGAGTCACTGGTGATATTGAGGCCGAGGGTGCGCAGTCCTGCTTCATCGCCGGGGGTGGGGATGTGGGTGCTGTGCATATCGCACCCCTGGAGGTTTTTAAGTTGTTCTATGGCCAGTTGGGTGGCGCTGTTCGAGGGGGTGGAGGCGCCCACGGCGATTAAGGCTTCTTCGAGATCGAGGCTGACGCTCTTGCCGTCGTTCATTTCGCGTTTCATGTTGCCAATGGCTTCAAGGATGTTGGGGGAAATCAGGTGGATTCTATCCGGGATTTCAGCGAGATGCTTAATGGCATTCAAGACGGCGCTGGTGGCGGCATGCATGAGGTGCGAATTGCTGCCGGTGATGATCGTGCCGTCTTTGAGTTCAATGGAGGTGCCGCAATATACCCCATCATGGCCCTTATTGCTGCGCTGGGCGCGTGCGGCGGCTTCACGGGCTGCCTGGACCACCCGCCGGTCTTCCACCTGCACGCCGAGGTCGTTCATAATCAGTTCGACGCGCTCCACGGTCTCGCGGTCCACAAGGCCCATCATATATTCGCAGCGGTAGCGCAGCACGCGGCGGATGACTTCCTGCCTGGCGGCTTCCCGCACGCTTTCATCATCCACAATGCCGAACCCCACGCGGTTGACCCCCATGTCGGTAGGGGACTTATAAAAGGATTCGGCGCCGGTGATTTTTTCGAGAATGCGTTTCAAGAGCGGGAAAGCATCGACATCGCGGTTGTAGTTGATGGAAGTTTTTCCGTAGGCCTCCAAATGGAAGGGATCGATCACATTGACGTCCTTGAGGTCCGCCGTAGCGGCTTCATAGGCCACGTTGACGGGATGTTTCAAGGGAATGTTCCAGATGGGGAAGGTTTCAAACTTGGCGTAGCCCGCGCGCACGCCGCGTTCGTATTCGTGATAAAGCTGGGAGAGGCAAGTGCCCAGTTTGCCGCTGCCGGGCCCGGGACCGGTGACGACCACGAGGGGATGGGTGGTTTCTATATAGGCGTTGCGCCCGTACCCTTCTTCGCTGACGATGAGATCGACGTCGGTGGGATATCCTTTGGTGGCGCGATGGGTGTAGACCTTGAGGCCGCGGCGTTCAAGCTTGTTTTTGAAAAGTTGCGCGGACGGCTGGTCTTCGTAGCGGGTGATGACCACGGCGGTGATTTCGAGGCCCCAGTCGCGGCGGAGATCGTCGATGAGTTTAAGGACGTCGATGTCGTAGGTAATGCCGAAATCCGCGCGGATTTTCTTCCGGTCGATGTCCCCCGCATAAATGCACAGGATGATGTCGATCTTGTCTTTTATCTTTTGGAGAAGGCGCATTTTCACGTTGGGATCAAAGCCGGGGAGCACCCGCGCGGCATGGAAATCAAAGATGAGCTTTCCGCCAAACTCCAAATACAGCTTGTTGTCGAACCGCTGAATGCGTTCGAGAATTTCAACTGTTTGCTCCGCCAGATACTTTTCAACATCAAACGCAAGGGGATTTCCCGCGCCCATAATAAAACTTCTCCCAATCTGTTATGCCCGGAAGGATTGTAACCTATGGACACGAGACAATCAATGCAACGCCATCCGCTCCTGCCTCCTGCGTAACTCCTTGAAACCTCGGCTGTTTATATGCTACACTTTCACTCTTGTTCGGGGGATTAATCCGTCCGAACATACCGTGATGGCATCCATTCCCCGTGGAACGCTAACGCTGGACGTATGTTTGAGAATCTGACAAAAAAGCTGGAACTGGCCTTCAAGAATATTCGCGGGCAGGGCCGCCTGACCGAGAAGAACATGAAGGATGGCCTTCAGGAGATCCGCGTGGCGCTCCTGGAGGCGGATGTCAATTACAAGGTAGTCAAGAAGTTTATTGAGGATGTGCAGGAGCAGGCGGCCGGGCAGAAAGTGCTCGACAGCGTTAATCCTACACAGCAGATTATAAAGATTGTCCATGACGAGCTGGTGCGGATCATGGGCGAGAAACATGAGGGTCTTCGCCGGGCGGAATCCGGCCCGACGATCCTCATGATGGTTGGTCTTCAGGGCCAAGGCAAAACGACGACCGCCGGCAAATTGGGCTTGATGCTCAAGAAAAAGGGTCTCAAACCCTTGCTGGTGGGCGCGGACGTCTACCGCCCGGCGGCCATCCGACAGTTGGAGATAGTCGCAAAACAGGCTGGAACCGAGTTTTTCAGCCTGGGCGAGAACGCAAACCCGGTGGACACGTGCCTCATGGCGCGCGGCGAGGCCCAAATGCGCGGCTGCGACACCATAATCCTCGACACGGCGGGGCGCCTGCATGTGGATGAGTCGATGATGATGGAAGTGCGGCAAATTGCCACGCAGGTGAAGCCGCACGAGATATTATTTGTCGCGAACGCCATGACCGGTCAGGACGCGGTAAAGTCCGCAAAGCAGTTCCACGACACGCTGCCATTGACGGGAGTGATCCTCACACAGATGGACGGTGATGCGCGGGGCGGCGCGGCCATCAGCCTGATTGAAGTGACGGGCTGCCCCATCAAGTTCGTGGGAACGGGCGAGAAGCTCGATGCGCTGGAGCCGTTTCATCCGCGGCGGCTGGCGGACCAGATCCTGGGCATGGGCGACGTGGTGTCGCTGGTGGAGAAGGCGCAGGAGGTGGTGGATCGCGAACAGGCGATCAAGTTCCAGGAGAAGGTGCGCAAGGCGGACTGGAATCTGGAAGATTTTCTGCAGCAGATGCAGCAGATGAAGAAAATGGGCCCGATGGGCGATCTGTTGAAGAAGATCCCCGGGCTGAACAAGATGATGCCGCAGATGAACGGCGTGCCGGAAGACGAGTTGAAGTATACGGAAGCGATTATCTATTCGATGACGCCGAAGGAACGGCGGCATCCGAAGATCATCAACGGGAGCCGGCGGCGGCGGATTGCGGCGGGCAGCGGTACAAGCGTGCAGGATGTGAACGCGCTGCTCAAAGATTTTGAAAAGATGAAGAAAATGATGAAGGACATGATGAAGGGATCGAAAGGCCGAGGCCCAAGAATGCCCTTGGGACCGGGCATGTTGCCCTTCTAGCAACGAAAGAGGACACCTGATGGCAACAGCAATTCGAATGAGGCGGGTAGGCCGGACGCACAAGCCGTATTACCGGATTGTGGTAATCGATTCCCGGGACCGGCGAAGTGGAACGGAAGTGGATGTGATTGGCGTATATCAGCCGTGCGCGCGTCCGAATCCAGTCGTCGATGTGGACGCGTTCAAGGCGCTCGGTTGGCTGCGCAAGGGTGCGCAGCCCTCGGATACAGCGCGGAATCTGTTCAGCAAGCTTGGGATTATGAAACACTACCACGATGGTACGACACCGGAAGCGCCAGAAGCCCCGGTTGCTTCTGTGCCCGATGCTGCTCCGGAAGCTACAGCAGAGTCAACCGCCGTTCCCGAGGCCTGATACGCTGCACGGGACGGTAAAACAATAAATTAATAGTGATACGGGAAGTATTATGAAAGACTTGGTGGAATTCATTGCGAAGAAACTGGTGGAACATCCTGAAGATGTGCAAGTGCAGTTGATTGAAACGGAAGATGGTCATGAATACAAACTGCATGTGCATCAGGAAGACATGGGCCGCGTTATTGGCAAAAGCGGGCGCACCGCGAAAGCCATGCGCACCTTGTTGAGTTCGGCGGCGGCGAAAAACAGCGTCCGCGCCTCTCTCGAGATTGTTGAATAATTAGAGGCTTGAGGCTTGAAAGCTTGAGTCCGCCTGCGGCGGATGAAGCTTGAGGCTTGAGGCGAATGGCTAAACTATGAGGATTGATGTCCTCACATTATTCCCGGAGATGTTGGAAGGGCCGTTAAAGGCCAGCTTGCTGGGCAAGGCAGTGGCCGATGGCCTCCTGACTGTGGCCTTGACGCAGATCCGGGATTTTGCGACGGACCGTCACCGGACGGTGGATGATGCGCCGTACGGCGGCGGGGCCGGGATGGTAATGAAATGTGAGCCGCTTTTTGCGGCTGTGGAAAGTTTAAAAGGACGCAACAGCCTGGAACGGGTGATTCTGCTGTCGCCCCGCGGGCGGCGGCTGGATCAGACCCTGGTGCGGGAATTGGCCGGATGTCCCGATCTCGTGCTTATCTGCGCGCGGTATGAGGGCGTGGATGAGCGGGTGTCTCAGACGCTGGTCACGGATGAAATCTCCATCGGAGATTACGTGCTGAGCGGCGGAGAACTGCCTGCCTTGGTGCTCATTGAGGCGATCAGCCGCATGATACCCGGTGTGGTTGGCGATTGGGAATCCGTTGCTACGGATTCTTTCTACGAAGGCCGGTTGGGCGCGCCGCAATACACGCGGCCGCAGGAATTCCGGGGTATGGAAGTTCCCCAGGTGTTGCGGGATGGAAATCACGCGGCGATACGCCGCTGGAAGAGAAAAGAGGCCCTGCGCGCCACGCTCGCGCGGCGGCCCGATTTGCTGAAGGATTTGGACAAAGAAGAGAAGAACCTGCTCGCCGAAATCGAGCGTGAGACGCCGATGCCGGAGAGGGAGAACACATCGTGAATCTCGTGGAAGAACTTGGTAAAAAGCAAATGAAAGCGCCGGAAAAGCTCCCGAAATTTGCCATCGGCGACACAGTCCGCGTGCATTTTCGTATTGTGGAAGGCGACAAAGAGCGCATCCAGGTGTTTGAAGGCGTTGTGATCGGACGCAACGGCGGAACAGGCCCCCACGCCACGTTCACCGTGAGACGCGTCGCCTTCGGCGAGGGTGTTGAGCGCGTGTTTCCGCTGCATTCCCCGCGCGTGGCGAAAGTGGATGTGACTCGCGAGGGCCACGTGCGCCGTGCCAAACTGTATTACCTGCGTGAACGCGTGGGCAAGGCCGCGCGCGTCAAGGCCAAGCAGCGCAGCACCAAGGGCGAAGAGGCGGAAGTGACCGCCCCCGCCGCCGAATAATCCCCCTGCCACTATACGACACGGGCGATCCCATTCCCTGGGCGCGCCCGTGTTTTTTACTGCCTCTCCGTGTTCCGCGCGCTTTGGGACAAATCATCCCATGGAATCCTGGCCACCAGCCAGATCATAAATACAAACAAAGTGACGACCAGGATGTTCTCCCAGAGTGGAATGGAATAACGGGTGTTCAGGGCCTCGGACCAGGAGCCTTCCAGGGTGCGGCCGGCAACGGCGGCGGCTTTTTTCATATCTTCGTACACGAAGACCCATTTGGTAAGAAAATACGCCGCAAGGAACACTATAGACCACCAGAACGTATACGGCCACACAAACCGCCAGTAGCCGTAGCGCCCAAGATGGCGCCGGGTGAATTTGTCGATAAACAGCAAAATCTCATGCAAAAAGATGCCAAGGTTGAAGGTGATAGCAACCATAAGACCGGCGTTGCGGTGGGCAAGCCCCCAGTCCCAGGTTCCTATGAAAATTCCATGGCCCGTGGGGATTACGCCCACAAGAATAATGCCCAGGCACCCCAGCAGCAGTTGGGATGCGCCAATGCGGGCGGCGGGTCTGGATATAGCGGAAAAACGGCGGCAGAGATAGAACACCAACGGCACCGTGGACAGCCCCCAGAAGGTCATGGCTACGGAGAATATCGGCCACCATTTCGGATTATGCTCGGGATCAAAACTGCCAAGATAACTGAACGAATGAGTCATGATCGTGAAGTGGTTTTCCCGGGGATAGCTGAGGTAGGCCGCAGCGATGAGCCCCCAGAACACCACTGTCATAAAGACAAAATAGCGTTTGAGGTCCGAAGGCTGGAAATTTCCGGTGCTATAACGTATCCACGTTCTCATGGTTATTTACACAATACCAAGTTAATGCACAGTGTTGCACCTGCCCAAGATTATCTCCATCCGTACGTGCCACATGCTCCAACAGTTCACAAAAATGGATAGGGGCATGTTGCGATATCCAGATTACCGCACCAACACAATGGTCTGCCCGTCTTCACCCGCTTCCGGCGCCGTTACGTTGGCTGCGTTTAAACGCTTCCGTACGCTGGCGTCGCCACACTCCGAGATGGGGACGGAATGGTACAGCCACGGCTTTTGTGGGTTATTGGCGCCATACACAGCCTTCAATTGGGTTAATGTCGTACTGTCCGGATGTCCGTAGTCGATGCCGTTGGTTGATATGACTACATACTTGGGCTTAATACGTTCAAAAAATTCTTTTGAATTGTTGTTCTTGCTGCCGTGATGGGGAAGTTTCAGCAGATCCACTTTGAAAGGTTGTTCTTCGTTTTCAAGCGCATCCATGATGAGGTCATCACGCGCATCGCCTGGCATGAGGAGGGAGGTGCTTTTCCCCTCCAGTTGCTTATCGACGTTATATTCAAATAGCAACACAAGACTTACGACATTGATAAGCTTGTCATCCTTGTCCTTGACCTTTTTCCCCTTGTATGTCACGGCAGCATTTGCCTTGTTTTTCACCGCTTTGATCATGAATTCTTTAAACTCGGCAAACACCTCCGGAGAGGGGCCAAGTATAGTTACGTCAAGCACCCCGTTGAACCGGCATTTTCCACGATCCGAGGTCAAATAAGCGAAATAGGGGCCATTAATGGCCATGTCCGGATGGTTTCGGGCCAACGTCATTAGATCCATGGCCTGTTTAATGCTTTCCTCCAACCCCATGGGTATGTCTTTGTTCTTTTTCCAAGATGCCGGTGCTTTCCAGTTTTCTTCCACTTTATTGGTCAGGGGCCAGTTAAACCAGAGGTTCTTAACGGACAAGGGCAACTCTTCTCCGCGGAAAAAGTCCACCAAGCCGCCGATGTGGTCGCTGTCAATGTGCGTCACAACGAGTAACTCCAGTTCCTCATATCCGTCGTCGGCCAGTTTTTGGAGCCAGGGGCGAAGATGGTTGGCTTTGTCGCCTTTCGGCGGTGTATCGAGCACTTTGACCTTTCCCTTGACAACGCCTCCGTCGCCGCCATCGATGAGAATGGCGCGCCTTTTCCCCTTCTTGTCGTTATAACGGATGACAAAGGCGTCGCCTCCTCCTGCATTGATAATGTCGAATTCAAGGTGTGCTTTTGCCTTGCTCATGGAATTCCCTCCTTTTTAGAGCGACTGCATGGCGCGCAATACGTCCAGCAGTCCGTGTCCCTGAAAATACCGTTCCCGGCCCAAGTCGGTTGCGGTTTCGCACAAGATTTGCTTGATGCGGCGCGGGTTGCCGATCAATTCGGGATAACGGGCCATCAATAATGCGGCGGCGCCGCTGACGTGGGGCGCGGCCATGCTGGTTCCATCTTTGCAGGCAAATCGTTCACCAGGAACCGGCGCGATGATTTTTTCACCGGGCGCAACCAGATCGGGCTTGCGCCGTCCGTCGCCGGTGGGCCCGCGCCCTGAAAAGTAGCTGATGCCATAGGTATGGGGATGGTCACGGTGCGTGGAGCCCACGGTGATGGCCTCCTCCGCATTTCCGGGGTCCGAGATGCTGATGTCCCGGTACTCGCCTCCCTGGCTGAAGGGGATGCTGCGTTCGTCGAATCCATGATTGCCCGCAGCGGCCACAACCACGACACCTGCGTCCACAAGCCGCGCGCATTCATTGCATACCGGGGTGCAGCCGCAGGCGAAACTTGCCACATCGTGCGGAATGGAGAGGCTGAGATTCACCCCATGCACCTTCAGTTCCTCGCGTTTCCGGTTTAAGAACCGGATGAATTCAAGCGCGCAGATCACCGTAAATTCATCGGTGACCTGCTTGGTTTCTCCAAAGATGCCCTCTTCGCCATTGCTGGTGTCCGCAAATACGCGCAAATCATAAAATTTAATATCGGGACACATCCCCACAATGTCCTGGCCTTCCGGCAGGCTGTTGAGATCCGGGTTAGAAGGCCAGTTGGCCCCGAGTATTCCAGCCACGTGGGTTCCATGCTCCCCCTTCGGCACGGGATAATTGCCGTCATGCGGCACTTTAATTTTAGTGCTAACGTCCTCCCAGTCAATCACGTCAGAAATGGATTTCAGGCGTTTCAGATTCAAGCTGGACATTCGAGCGGCATGGAGGCATTGCCAGAGATGGGTCTCCTCTTGTGTTTCCAAGACCTTACCCTTTCTCTTAGGGAATGCCGGGTCGAAAGAAGGTTGTTCTTTTCCAGGCTCGATAATGACGGGTTCATCGTCACTATCGCCATACCAGAGCGCGGGTTCTCGTTTCAGCCGCCAAAAATCATATGTTTGCACAATGCGTGTTGAAACAGAGTTTGTGTTGCTGCTTTTTTGGACATTTCCCGTCTTGCCGGGCGCTACAGGAGGGGGGATAGTCTCCTGAAATGCGGGGTGTGTGGCGTCTATGCCGCCATCCACAATGGCCCACACCAGATTAGAGCAGCTCACATTAAACAAAGTGCGGGCGGCATCGGCCTTGACAGTTAACGAAGAACGTGCGACGGTGGGTTTGGCTTCACGGTTCAATCCCACCTGCCACAGGGGATATAACCCGGAAGCCGCTTCTTCCTTTAACACCGGGTACGGGAGGATCAACGCCAATAAACGCAGAAACGAATCGATGGCCTCCACCCACGTAATAACGGTCAACTGTTTGCAGAACTCTTTTTCTTCAAAGAGCTTTTGTTGTTTTTCTGTTTTAGAAGATGGTTGCGCGGATATCTCCTGCAGCCGGTAAAGAATGCCCAGCAGGCGCACCGTCCACAGGAAAGTCACGGGTATCGCGGTTAAGTCCCTATCCAATGTATCTACCGGCAGGGCCTTTGTTTTTATAGAAAGTTGTTCCTTTCGATACAACCGCAATTTTTCCATACTTTCGCCCTGCACGTGCGGGGAGACATGTTTGTCCCACCATGCGGTCATGGGCAATAGCAGAATGACCATTTGTTCAAAGGTCAATTGAGTTACGATATAGGACGCACTGAACAGAATCGTTGGCGCAAAAATCTGTAGAGGGGCCATACTATCATCGGAAAAAATCTTCGTGTGCTGTTGCTTCAGGTGTTCCTCACATCGTTCCTGAAAGCGCCGCCCCAAGGTGCGAACGCCGAGTTTTGCGTGCGGGGTTAACAGCAACTCCACCGCCCCGCTATCGGTTTTGTCCGAGACGCCCGATGGGTTAGTGTAATACTTGCGGAAGAACTGCTCCCATACTTCAGGCAGCACCGGGGAATCCTGGGTGGCACGTTTGGCGCGCCCCCCCCAATAGATGAACTCGTTGCGGATCTCGATCCATTCCGCGGCCCACTCAGCATCGCGCACCATAAACGTTCTCCCTTTGTTTTCAAGCATATCCCCATACAGTACAATGCATGAAGTTACATCCTTGAGTACGTCCCATTCACCTCGGGCATGAGCATACTATGAATCCCCCGGCATGTCAACCATAGCGGAAGCAAAAATCTTACGATCAAAAATGTATGCTGGAGTGTACTTCTGGAGAAGTCCAAGAACATAGGTTTATGCTCTTTATATTAACCGGAAGTGAGGCGAATATGAGTATTTCGTTTTCTTTGATGATGATTGGACTATTGGCGGCCGGGGTTTCAGACAACCCAATACACACGATTACGCTTGAAGAACGGGTGCTGGTCCCGGAGGATGGGTTACTGTTGGGTAATGGCGATCTATCGGTCAGTGTGTATCAGACCGCGGATCGGATTATCTGGCGGTTTGGCAAAGCGGACGTGTGGGATCGGCGGCTCGATTTGAGCGCGGACCCGAAACCGGCGAACATTGCGGAAATTGCGCACGGCATTGAAGTGGAAGGATGGAAGTGTCCACCGTATGGCGATGGCCCGCCAGTGGCTACACGCGGAACGCAGAATCCGGAACGGATGAAGGAACTCTGCCAGGGCGCTCCGCCAAGTTACAATAAACGGCCCTATCCGTGTCCGAAGCCGGTGGGGGAACTCGCCCTGTTCCTGCCGCCGGATCAAATGGGTTTAAAGATTCATCAGGAACTACGTATTGAAGAAGCTATACTCACTATCACATGCTCGCGGCCTTCCGGGGTGAGGATTTTGATAGAGACGTTTATACCTCCTTCACCAAATGTGCTTGTGGTGCATTGGGAGGTGGAAAATTGGACTGATCAGACGCGCACCGGAAATGGCAATGCACCCGTCTGGTTCGCACTGTATCGTTGGAAAGATCCGAGCATTCAGGAGTTTGGTGCAAAATTCTTTGGCGATTATCGTCATGGCGCGTTTCGCGCGTGCTCCGATCCGAGCGCAACCCCTCTGCCTCCGCCAACGCTGCAAGAATCCGACGGTCTCCGCTTTATTGAACAAACCTTTCCTGCGGATCCCACTTTCCCCAACGGTTTCCGGTATGTAATGGCGCCGTTCGCGCCGGGCATGGCGGTGGAGACCGTGGATATGAATCCCACCGGCGAGGCGAGGCTGCATCTTATGCCCCCCGTTGCTTCTGAAGGATGGATGACAGTGGCCGTCGCCACCACGGGTGATCCCGAAGGCCCCATGACGCAAGTGCGCCAAGTGCAGGAAGCGCTCGGCGAACATCCTGCGGACACCATGAACCGCTGGGCGGAGGAAACCCGGTCAAAGGCCGCTGAATTCTGGACGAAGTCACGAGTGTCCATTGCCGACCCGCTGCTGGAGAATCTCTGGTATGAGACCCTGCATGCGCGCCGCTGCACGAACCGTCCGGATATCGCGCCGCCGGGGTTGTTCCTGCCGAGCACCGTCCAGGATTATTCCCATTGGCACGGCGATTATCACACAAACTACAACCTGCAGGAACCCTTCTGGGCGGATTATACCGCGAACCACCTCGATCTCGGCGATGCCTATTTCAAAGCCATCGAGTTCTTCCTCCCAATCGGACGTAAAATTGCACATGATTACTACAATGGCCGGGGTGCATTCATCCAATTGAGCGGGTATCCCATTGTTGCGGAAGATGACCCGCTGGGATGCGTGCCGATGGGCCGCATGGCCTACATGACCGGCTGGGCGATCAATCAGTATTGGTGGCGGTATCTGTATACGCTGGATCAGGACTGGCTGCGAACCACAGGCTATCCGGTGATCCGCGAGTGCGCCCTGTTCTACACCGATTTTCTAAAGAAGGGCTCCGACGGCCTGTATCATGCCTTTCCTTCCAATCAGGGCGAGGACGGATTCACGGGCGACCCTAAAGACTACACGGATCGCGCGCAAATCATGCAACACCTGCGCTATTGTCTGCGCGCGGCGATTCGCTCCAGCGAAATTCTGAGCACCGATCCGGAACTGCGCGCCCAGTGGCAAGAACAGTTAGATCATTGTGCGGGAGATGATGGCAAACCGCCTTCCACGCTGCAAGGATTGGAAAAACAATGCCAGGAAGCGAATCCGCCGGAGTTTGGCTATGGACGTCCCTATACACCACAACCCGGAACGGCCGAAGGTGCGCCATGGCCTCCCGTGGGCGATGGTTCCTGGACCTGGTATTGCGGTCAGTATGGCTGGGGCGTCTTGCAGCGGCTTCATGGCGGCGAGTTTATCGCTGACCGCGATTTTCCAGTTTTCCGAAAACTGCTTGAGCGTTGGCGCCATCCCAACGGGCTAATCTGGGGCATGGCCATCGCCAACTACGGTCACGCGGGCGCATGGACCGAAACCCTGGGCATCATGGCTCCGTTGCAGGAGATGATGCTGCAAAGCTGGGATGGCGCGCTGCGCGTGTTTCCGGCTTGGCCAAAAACAGTAGCCGCTTCTTTTGAAAACTTTCGGGCACAGGGCGCGTTTCTCGCGAGCGCTTCCTGGGAACAGGGGCGCATTACCGATTTAAAGATTATGAGTGAAAAAGGCGGTGAATGCCGTGTTTATGAACCATGGCCTTCTTCCCAAGCAGAAGTTTTTACCGAAAACGGAACCCCGGTGGAAGTCGCTCATGAGATAGGCATGCTCCACTTTCAAACAGCGCCGGGCGCTATTTTTGTGCTGCGGAATTCCGATGGAGATCCCAAACCCGCCGGTTGACGCTTTTAAAACGATCAACTACTTCCTGATAGGGCTCATCTTCGATGTTCACGAGCCCGTAATTGCCGTTTTCGCCATCGAAGCGTCCACCCTTCGGTTCATCCATGTATTCGAACCAGTGATAGCCCAGGAAATACGGCTGGGCCATCCAGGTGGTGGCACATTCCTCAAATTTATTGGCGCGATCACGTTGCATGGCGACTGTCGGTTGAAGAACAATAGGCGGCGGATAGGTGTTCGGCATGCCGCTGTCCATTCCCCGGAATCCGAATTCTGTAATGAGCAATGGTTTTTGAGTTAACTCGTGAAAAGCGTTAAAGGTCAGATCAGGCGGGATGCGCATCGAACCGAGCTTCGTGGACCATAACAATAAATATCCAGCCAGACCGGCTTCGTAATAATTGATGGACACCACGTCACAGTATTCGCCGCAAGCCTGCACCACTGGTTTTGGGGCCAGGATCCAAACAAACCGGCAGCCGAGAATCAGATGGTTCGTGTCCTTGGCGCGAACCGCCTCCGTGGTCAGTTTGAAATATCGCCGCGCAATCAGCAATACAAACGCTTCACGATCTTCCTGCGCCTTGAGCAAATCCACCGGAACAATGTCTTTCAGCTTCTCGATTTCACTCCAGTCGTTCAGGCCGCACGCCCACACCGCCGCAAAGCGTTCCGGGGTTTGATAGCGCTCCCTGAAGAACTCCAACATTTTCTGCTTCCCCGGCGCTTCCGGAGGCAGGGCCACATACCCCGGGAAAAGATTCGGAAGCCGCCGCCAATCGAACGACCATGGAAGTTCGTTGTCCAGGTAATATCCAATCAGATACGGATCATTTACATACGCATCAATGCCTGCGGCCCCGTTGCGAATATGCGTCTCCGCTTCCGGACTGAAAAAATCCGGTACTCGCTCTTTGCTCCAGAGCCCCGACCCCAATGATAACTCGATGGTGTAGGGCACTGTGCCACGTAATTCTTGGGTGTTCCATGCACCCAAGGTGTTCAGGCCCCATTCCTGAAGACGCGCACGCGTGGCGGCGGTCCAGTTTTCCACCGTTCCATGCTTCGCCAGCACATTCTCACGATACGGTTGGCGATTCGTGCCGCGCTCCGTATCTCCGATTGGATTGACCACGCATACCCCCAACGACAGAAAGGCATTTCCCTCCGGCGTCACCAGCCACCAGCGTTGCCCATCATGGTGGGTTCGGAAAAACGGGCTCGGTGTGAATGGTATATTCTTCAGCCCGCCAAAGGAATCCAATGTGAGTGGTTCTTCCATTGCGCTGGACCAAGCATCTGCCAGCCAGATCAATGTCAAAGTAATAAAAATAAGTAAAACTTGTTTTCTTAACATATTAATACTCCTTATCATGGCCTTTTTTTGACGATAAATAATCCAGTTTGGTTTTTAAAAGGTTCTCTTTGACATATCGCCATACATATGGTAAGGTTTTCCATATGAAGACCACATTAAATATTAGCGACCCTATAATGCAGGAACTCAAGCAGGAATCTGTCCGGCAAGGGAAAACAATGTCTGAACTTGTCGAGGCAGCGCTTCGGACCCTTTTGCAAAGGACACCTGAAGTAAGTGATTTACCGCAACTTCCCTCGTTCAATACGGGAGGTTCCAGGGTGAACGTGGCCAACCGCGATATGCTTTATGATGTGATGGAGCGCTAGACGTGTTTGTGGTGGACACGAACATCTTGCTCTATGCGGCGGACCGTGATGCGCCGGGACATGGTACCTGCCGGGAACTTTTGCTCCAATGGCGGCAGCAACCAACCCCGTGGTACCTGACATGGGGCATTGTGTATGAATTCATCCGCGTAGCCACTCATCCCAACGTATTTCGCCAACCATTCTCCCCTGCGGATGCCTGGCAATTCATACGCGCATTGTTGGCCTCGCCCAACCTCAGAGTGCTTGCCGAAACCCCGCGTCACAGTAAATTGCTGGGGCAGATCATCGAACAGACTCCCTCCGTTCGGGGTAATCTTGTGTTCGATGTTCATACAGTGGTCTTAATGCGTGAACACGGCCTTCGGGTCATATACACCCATGATGCCGACTTTAACCGCTTTCCCGATCTGCAAGTCGTTGATCCGCTGTAAAGGATTCCAAAGGGGATAGAGACAGAGATCATGTTTTAGATGATACTATTCCGGAAGCGGTTTACCCTTCGTTTCCGGGACAAACCAGATCAGGACGAGGCCCAGGATGTAAACGAGGGTGATGACAGCTCCCATGCGGGCATAATCGCCGTCGAAGTAGGCCACCAATTGTCCGCCCAGGATCGCACCAAAAGCGGCGAAAATCCGGCCGGTATTAAAGCACACGCCCTGTCCTGTTGCCCGCGCCCGGGTGGGAAACAATTCCGGCAGGAAAAGGGGAAACCATCCATAGAACGCTGCCGTGGTGGTGCCGGCGAAAAAGAAGGCTATTTGGAATGTGAGACCGTAGGAAAGATCTGAACGATATAGGAATCCGCAGGTAATAAGGGAAGACAGGCATAAGAGGAAAAATGCGGGGCGGCGGCCCAGTTTGCCGCCGATCAACGGCCCAACAAGGCACCCTAAAATGGCGCCCAGGGCAGAAAGCATGGCAATGAAAGCCTTGGCCTTCGGCATGGTTTGACCCACCATCTGGTCCACCCATACCGGCGCCCATTGTATCGTGCCCCAGGTTCCGATCAGCGCGATCGAGGCAAAGGCAATGCCCAAAAGGGTATTTCGGAGATAGGCCCTTGAAAAGACTTCACGGAGCGGGGCGGCAGCGCCTTGGGCGGCGGAAGCTTTCCAGCGTTCAGACTCTGGCACAAACAGGAGAATGAGAAATACGAGGAAGGCCGGGAGAACACCCACCAACCACATCCATCGCCAGGAATCCGTGGTTACGGAAATAGAAATTCCAACCAAGGCCACCAGAAGAAAGCCCACATTCGATGCGGCGCCGATGATACCCGCCAACAGAGGCCGCCACTTGTCCGGCCAGTATTCCATGACCAGCGCAACGCCCAGAGACCACTCGCCGCCCATGCCCAGCGCCGCAATGAATCGAAAGAGGCCCAGATGCCAGGGTTCCTGTGCAAAAAAACCCAATCCCGTAAAAAGGGAGTATACGAGAATGCTCATCGCCATGGCCCGCACCCGCCCGATGCGGTCGCCCAGCCATCCGAATATCAGCCCGCCCGCAGCCGCCCCCAGCAAAAACAGCGCAGTGATGTTGCCCATCCACGCGCCGACAAATCCATCCACACCGCTCTCGCTATGATACATGCTCCTCAACGCAGGCCTCGCCACAATAGGGAACAGTCCCATCTCGAACCCGTCGAAGAGCCACCCGCCAAAGGCCGCCAATAATACTTTTAATTGTGCACTGCCAATTCGTGTAATTACTTGTTCCTGTTTCATGAAGGCTATCGTACCTGAGAAAACGTCATAAATCCACTAGCGCCCCTCGCGCCATTGGGCATATTCCAATTCCACATCTTCCCTGCTCACAAAGGGTTTGATGACCACTCGCGCATGATAATCATAGACCTTGCCAACTTGAGGGGTATGGATAACATACTGCCAGTCCCATGCAGGGCTGTGTGGGTCCGGTTTTCCAGAGGCGTCCTGGATAAAATTCCATAGCGCGAAGCGGATGGCGTTCGTGTGATCAAACATCATGATATACACCAGGGTGTCTTCTTGTGTTGCCAGATCCTGATCGCCATCCAGAAGGCCGTAATACAATGGCTTCAGAAACTTCTTTGTGGGATGTTCAATGAGATTAAGTGTTTGCGCGCCTTTTTCATACGGCAGGTCCGGAATTCCGTCGTACGACACCGTTCCTGTCTCAAAGCCCTCCTCCAAGTCATCGCCAAAACTGGTCCAACCTTCGCCATTTGCATCGCGGCCATAGAAATGGATGCAGCGTTCGCGCGTCTTGTTCATGTAACTCGCCCACATGAGCACAGCATATCCTAGTGGAAAATGATCCGCCGTAGGCGTGGCAATAAAATGGAGATCCACCGCATTCGGAGCCGAAATCTTGTAGTTCATTATACATTCCATACCCCAAGCCGAGTGTTCCGCAGGCCAGTTGAAAGAGGCACACTCGTCAGATTGGGCCGAGAGCACACAGGCATCTTTGCGCGGAGTGAACATGGATCGTTCTTTATCGGCGGCGGCTCCATTAAAAATGTGCTCGAAATTCAACCCCACCAGTTCCGGCCGGTAAATGGGCGATTCCGGATACGCGGCATGATACAAAGGATGGAATCCGCTTCCCTGTCCGTTGGTGTTGGCGGTATTGTCCAGCAGGCGCCCCGAAAGATTTCCAGCACAAACGGCTGCTTCATGGGGCCTTTCCGCTGATGGGGAGTTTCCCTCAATACCGGCGCATCCGGCAGCGGTCAACAGGAAAAATCCTGGAATATATGTACATAAACACATAAAATAAGCCGCCTCTTTTTCCACAAGTATAGCATGCCTTAAACACATCACGAAGCAGGTTAGCCTGGAGGCTCATGCAATCGGGTTATATTATCCAAAGAAAATGGAAATGCTCTTCAGATGATGTACACTACCCTATTAGAATCACTATCGATAGCGATACCGATTAGGTGAATGTATGCCAAGACATCATGCGTTATCACGGACTGAGTTATTGATCGGGAAAGAGGCGCTGAATCTTCTGCGCGCAAAAAAGGTCGCCATACTGGGTATTGGCGGGGTTGGCAGCTTTGCTGTCGAGGCCTTGGCCCGGTGCGGCATTGGCCACCTGCTGATCGTTGATGATGATACCGTATGCCTCACCAATCTCAACCGGCAAATCCACGCCACCCGTGCCACTATCGGCAAGAGAAAAGTCGATGTGATGAAAAAAAGGATTGCGGAAATCGATCCAAAAATCATGGTGGATGCGCGGCATGTCCGTGTGACCGCGGATAATGTTTGCGACATTCTTGATGCCAGTGTGGATTATGTGATCGACGCCCTGGACACGATTTCCGCCAAAATCGCCATCGCCGAGTATTGTTTTCACCATTCCATTCCGATCATCAGTTGCATGGGAGCCGGAAACAAACTCGATCCCACGAAATTTGCCGTTGCGGATGTGTATACGACCCGGGTATGCCCATTGGCCAAAGTGATGCGTAATGAACTGCGAAAACGAAATATACCCCGTCTTAAAGTGGTGTACTCCGAAGAAAATCCTTTAAAACCCTTGGACGCCAATGAGATGGAGGGTGAGGGTGTAGCTGGTGAAGGCGGAAAACACGGTGGACGAGGGTATATCCCTTCAAGTATTTCTTTTGTACCGCCGGTCGCCGGATTTATTCTGGCCGGAGAAGCCATAAAAGATTTAATTCAGACTCCGAAATAATTTGGAAAACATGGTTAAAAAAGCAAAGACCAGAAAAACACCCAAACGGGAGACGGACCTTTACGAGCCGGTAAGAGATTATCTTCTGGCGCAGGGATATACGGTCCGGAGCGAGGTGCTGGGTTGCGATATTGCCGCCATGAAGGGGGATGATCTGATTGTGATCGAGCTTAAGCTCAACTGTTCCATGGAGTTACTGATTCAGGCCACACGCCGCCAGCGCATTACGGATTCTGTGTATGTGGCAGTTCCTAGGCCCGTAGGGACCCCATTTTCGAAATGGCGGGGTATTCAGCATATCCTGCGCCGGTTGGAATTGGGGCTGATTATCGTATCGTATACGGGGAAAATTCCCCGGGTGGAAGTAGCCCTCCATCCCGTGCCATTTGATCGGAAAAAGCAGAAATCCAAGCGCCGGGCGGTGCTACAGGAGATTTCAGGGCGGAGTGGAGACCTGAATCAGGGAGGATCCAGCAGGCGGAGGCTGGTAACGGCCTATCGGGAACAAGCTATCCAAATTGCCTGCCTTCTGGACATATTGGGGCCTAAATCGCCTAAATTTCTGAGGTCTCAAGGGACAAGTTCGAAGACGCTAGGAATCCTCTATGATAATGTTTATGGGTGGTTTGAACGGGTGGATCGGGGGGTGTATGGGCTCACGGCACAGGGGAAAACAGCCTTGGCGGACTACCCGGAACTAGTGGCCCAATACACCCCTCCGCCCGGAAGGTGAAGGCGGGGGGGAAATGGCGTATAATGGGGCCATTCGTGGAATGCAGGTGTTTCGTGGATATACCGCCTTACCAACTGATAGAGACAGAAGCCCAGTGGCTGACGTGCCTGGACGTGCTGCAGCGTCAGCCGCGTTTGGCTGTGGATGTGGAAGCCAACAGCCTCTTTGCCTATAAAGAACAAATTTGCCTGTTCCAGGTATCCGCACCCGGTGTTGATTTCATTATTGACCCCCTGGCCGGCATCCCATTGGATGAATTTGGCCGGATTCTGGCGGACCCCGCCATTGAAAAGGTATTCCATGCTTCCGGTTATGATCTGATGCTGCTCCGAACACATTATAGTTGGAAGGTGAACAATCTTTTCGACACCATGTGGGCGGGGCGCATTCTCGGCTACCGGAACATGGGCCTGGCCTGGTTTCTCCAAGAATTCTACGGGGTCGAACTGAGCAAGCGGTATCAGAAGGCAAATTGGGCGCAACGGCCGCTTTCCGAGGCTCAGCTCGCCTATGCCCAGAAAGACACCTATTATTTATTGCGGTTGCGGGATGATTTGGCCGCAAAACTAGAAGAACGCGGATTTCTGGAGGAGGCGAAGGAAATCTTCGAGAATGAGTCCCGAATTCAGCTTCCCAAACCCCGGACGAAAAATGAAGCCTTCTGGAACGTGCGCGGCGCCCGCGATTTGCAGCCCCAAACCCAAGCCATCCTCAAAGCATTGTATGTATTTCGGGATAAGGCGGCGCGGGAACGCAACTGGCCGCCCTTCAAAATTATTTCCGATGAAAAACTGGTGCTGCTGGCCAAACAGGGGCCTCGCAATAAAGAAGAACTCGCCGGATTGAACGGCTTATCGCCGCGGCAGTTGGAACACTTGGGGCCAGGGCTGCTCAAAGCCATTGCAGAAGGCCGCCGCATGCGGGCACCTACGCCACCGCAACGCGAACTCCGCCATGGGCAAGAGGCATCGCGCATATACAAGCGGCTGTTTGAATGGCGCAAGGAGATGGCTGCACGGCGTGAAGTTGAATCCGACGTGATCATGACTAGGGAAACCATGTGGGAGATTGCGGAACTGGCCCCAAAACGCATGGAAGATTTAGAAAAGATAGCCACGCTGGGGCCCTATCGCAGGGCGCTCTATGCTGAAGAGATACTTCATTGCCTGGCCGAATAAGTGCACGGTTGACAGAGTCTGTTTCCGAATATTTCTTCTAGATTTCAATCATGAAAGGGTGTGAAGGTGGCTAAAACAACGGATATTCACCCGAAAGCGGTTGAACTTTTTTTTCTGCCCGTGGAGACTCGGGTCCCCCTGAAATTTGGGAAGGAAACACTCACCTCTGTGACCTGCGCCCGTGTGTCCCTGCGGGTGGAAGATGCCCAAGGCCGGCCGGCTTTGGGGTGGGGGGAAACCCCCCTGAGCGTGCAATGGGTTTGGCCCAGCCAACTCTCCTACGAAGAACGCCACGATGCACTGAAGGAATTCTGCCAGGTATTGGCCTGTGTGTGGGCCGACTTTGATTGCATGGGGCATCCCCTCGAAGTGGGTCATGCGTTTATTGAATCGCAATTACCGATACTCTTGAAAGCATTCAACGAAAAGCGAATCAATGAACCTATGCCGCTTCTAGCCGCGCTGGTATGCTGCTCGGCCTTTGATATCGCTCTGCACGACGCCTTTGGCCGCCTGCACGAAGTGCCCACATACGAAACGTATAACGCCGAATATATGAGCCGGGACCTGAGCGCGTTTATCACCCCTGCTGCAGGCACGGAGGTTAATTTTACCGGGCGCTATCCCCAGGAATTTTTAGCGTCGCCGCGTCCGAACACACTGTGGGCATGGCATCTGGTCGGCGGCAAGGACTGGATCGATCCCACGGAGCGGGACGGCAGCGAACCTAATGACGGCTATCCCGTGCTGTTGCGCGATTGGATCCGCACGGACGGTTTGAAATGTCTCAAGATAAAACTGCGCGGGACGGATTCCGCTTGGGACTATGATCGTCTGGTGAAAGTGGGGGCTATTGCCGTTGAGGAAGGTGTTGATTGGCTGACCACGGATTTCAACAGCACGGTGCACGACTCCGCATATGTGAATGATATTTTGGACCGGCTGAAAACGGAGTATCCGCACCTGTACGGAATGATCCTGTACGTCGAGCAGCCGTTTCCCTACGAATTGGACGAACACAGGATTGACGTGCATAGCGTGTCCGCGCGAAAACCGCTGTTCATGGATGAGAGCGCGCATGACTGGCGCATGGTCCGGCTGGGGCGGGAACTTGGCTGGACGGGGGTGGCGCTGAAAACCTGCAAAACACAAACGGGCGCTTTGTTGAGCCTGTGCTGGGCCAAGGCGCATGGCATGACCCTGATGGTGCAAGATCTGACCAATCCCATGCTTGCCCAAATCCCGCATGTATTGCTGGCTGCATATGCGGACACCATTATGGGCGTGGAAACGAACAGCATGCAGTTCTACCCGGACGCCAGCAAGCCCGAAGCAGTCGTTCATCCTGGGTTATACCGGCGCCGGAAAGGAAAGCTGGATTTAAGCACGCTTCAAGGAGCCGGCTTTGGATACGACATGGAAAAAATCGATCGGAAGCTCCCCGAACCCGTGGCGCGCTTTTGATGACAATGCATTACCGGCCGGGAGGGCGAGGCTCCGGCCGAGCCGTCAAATAAGATCGGGAAGGTTGTTCCGTAGTACAGCAGTTGGATATTTTGTTTTACGGCTCGGCCGGAGCCTCGCCCTCCCGTGCCAAAGAAAATTTCCTAAGCAGCAAATAAGTTTTTTAATAACAAAAAACCACACGGATTTTGACATGAATCACCTACAATCGGAAGGCGACCTGAATATTTCACTGCGTCGCGCGGCGTGGGCGAAAAAACACATTGATCCCGAGACCCAACAGTGGCTGGATGCCGACGCGGCGGTGTTCCTGCATCAATCGTTATCGACGCCGTGCTTAAACGTGTTGCATGGGTGCGAGGGTGCGCATGTAGAGGATTTACAGGGCCGCCGCATTCTCGATTTTCACGGGAATAATGTGCATCAGGTGGGATTTTCCAACCCCAAGGTGATTGGCGCCATTACGAAGCAAATGCAGGAACTGTCGTTTTGTCCCCGCCGGTATACCAATATTCCCGCAATCCGATTGGCGGAAAAACTTGCCGCATTGGCCCCCGGTGACTTGAACCGGGTGTTGTTGGTCCCTGGTGGAACGGAAGCCATCGGCATGGCGATGAAACTGGCGCGGGCCGCCACGGGACGGTTTAAAACCATCTCGATGTGGGATTCGTTTCACGGCGCTTCGTTGGATGCGATCTCCATAGGTGGCGAGGCCATTTTCCGGAAAGATATCGGGCCGCTGCTTCCAGGCGCGGAACATGTGCCGCCGCCTGATCCGGCGCATTGCCCATTCTGTAAGAAATCCTGCACGCTGCAATGTGCGGATTATGTGGAGTACGTCCTGGAGAAAGAGGGTGACGTGTGCGCGGTGATCGCGGAAACGGTTCGCAGTACCCCCTTCATTCCTCCCGTAGACTATTGGAAGAAAATCCGCGCAGCCTGTGACAAGCACGGCGCGCTCCTTATCCTTGACGAAATCCCAACATGTCTCGGCCGCACGGGAAGCATGTTTGTTTGCGAACAATACAATATCGTGCCGGATATGCTGGTCGTCGGAAAGGGTTTGGGCGGCGGCATTTTCCCGCTGGCGGCGCTGATTGCCCGCGAAGGACTGAATAAGGCAATGCCGGATCGCGCCTTGGGCCACTATACGCATGAGAAGAATCCCGTGGCGTGTGCGGCGGCATTGGCGGCCATCGAGTTTCTTGAAGACGAGAAGATTTTGGAACATGTCCGCGATTTGGGTGCATATACCCTCGATCAATTACACGCCATGCAGCAAAAACATCCGATCATCGGCGATGTACGCGGCAAGGGCTTGCTTATCGGCGTGGAATTGATCCGTGCAAACGGTGACCGTGCTACAGACGAAGCGGAACATGTCCTCTATGAGGCCCTGCGTCACGGGCTCAGTTTTAAGATTACCATGGGGAACATTTTGACGCTCACGCCCGCATTAACCATCACCCGTGAAGAAATGGACGAAGCGCTGGGTATCCTTGACACCTGTTTTCAATCTCTTTAGTCCTTGGGGTGTGGAGTTTTGTAAGGATTCATCCGGTTGCTTTCACGTGCGGCTCACGGTAGGCTAATAGCCCGGCAATAACCATGAAAGGATTATCCATGGCGGATACACTAGACAGACGTCATTTTCTTGCTTCGGCGGCGGGCGCGGCAGCGATGCTTTCCATGCCAAAAGTATTGGCACAAACCCCGGCTCCGGCGGCAAAGCGGTATCAGGAAAACATCAGTCCGTGGCCGCTGGCACTTAACAGCAGTACGATCCGGCCCACGCCCTTGTTGGATAAAATCCGCATTGCGGCGGAAACGGGGTGGGACGCCATCGAACTGTGGGTGAATGAGTTGGACGAATACGAAAAGGGCGGCGGCGACCTGAAGGATCTTGGGAAACAGATTAATGATCGCGGGTTATTCGTGCCCAACATCATCGGCTTGTGGGAATGCATGCCGGCCACGGCGGATGCATTTGAAAAATCACTTGAGGCAACCCGCAGCCGCATGCGGATGTCGGCGGCGGTAGGATCCACGTTTGTCGCCGCCATCCCCGCGCCGGACCGCCCCGACTTTGATCTGAAGTGGGGGGCGGACCGCTACCGCGACCTGCTCAAGATTGGCCGTGAGGAATTCGGCATTACCGTGGCGGTGGAATTTGTCGGATTCATGAAAGGCGTGCACCGGATCGGACAAGCCTGTGCCATCGCCTTGGATGCGGATGATCCAACAGCGTGCCTGATCGCGGACACCTTCCACCTTTACCGCGGCGCCTCCGGGTTTAATGGATTGAAACACATACAGGGCAGTCTGATAGCGGATTTTCACTGGAACGACGTGCCGGGCGACGTGCCTCGCGAGCAGATGGGCGATGAACACCGCATTTATCCGGGTGACGGGATTTTGCCGCTGACGCAGGCGTTGCAGGATCTCAAAGCTATAGGATTCACCCGCACACTGTCGCTGGAAATGTTCAACCGTGAACATTGGAAGATGGATCCGAAGGTGGTGGCGCAGACCGGCTTGCAGAAAATGCATGATTGCATCGCCAAGGCAAAGGTGTGATCATTGCGGCCGGGAGGGCGAGGCTCCTGCCGAGCCGGAAGAAAAAGTATCCACTCGTTCCCAAGTTGCACTTGGGAACGGGCTTGTTCCAAAAGCTTTGCTTTGACTGGAGGCCCTAAATGATGGGTGGACAGGATATGAAACGCGTACTGGCTGGCGATGCGCTGGTGTCCGTGGTGGCGCCCATGTTCAACGAGGTGGCGAATGCCGCACCGTTCACCGAGGAAGTGCTTCAGGCACTGGATGCCTTGCAGTTGGCATGTCCTTATGAGTTGGTGCTGGTGGACGACGGCAGTTGGGACGGCACCACGGAGGCACTGGACGCACTGGCCGTGCAGCATGCGGGAAAACTTCGTGTGGTGCATCTCACCCGGAATTTTGGGTTAGCGGCCGCAGTAAGCGCAGGATTGGATCACGCGCGGGGAAGCGTGGTGATTCTCATGGATGCGGATCATCAGGATGATCCCGCCGCATTTAAACCGTTTCTGGAGCAATGGGGTAATGGATTTGATGTTGTGTATGCCCAGCGCACGGTCCGCGAGGAAAATCCGCTGAAACGAGCCGTCTTCTGGCTATTTTACCGGGCGTTTGCATGGGTGGCGAACATATCCATCCCGCTGGACGCCGGGAATTTCGCATTGCTAGACCGCCGCGTGGTGAAACAACTGCAGGCCATGCCCGAACGCAACCGGTATCTGCCGGGCCTGCGCGCGTGGGTGGGATTCAAGCAGACGGGTGTGCCGGTGGCTCGGCGCGGGCGATACGACAAAAAAGCCCGGATGCGGTTTCGCGATCTCTGGACACTCGGCATGAATGCGGTGTTTTCCTTCTCGTACGTGCCGTTGTTTGTGTTTCGCATCGCGGGCCTGCTCAGTCTCATGCTTTCCGCAGGAGTAATCCTCTTTGCCCTGTATCACCGGCTGTTCACCGGGAAAGCGGTTATCGCATGGGCCTCACAACTGGTCATGACCTCTTTTCTGGGCGGCATTAACCTGTTGGGCATCGGCATGATTGGCGAGTACATTGCCCGCATCTACGACGAGGTCAAGGCCCGCCCTGTATATATTGTAGATCGCGTGGTGGAAACGTCCCGTGAATAAATTGCCTGTGGGAGAAATTTTTATATGACGATACGCTTGGGCGCGGTGGATGCCTGTGTGGTGGTGGTGTACCTGATTGTCGTGATGGCGCTGGGCACGCTGATGAAGCGGCGCGCGGCCAAGAACATCGGCAGTTACTTCCTGGGCGACCGGCAGTTGCCGTGGTGGGCGCTGGCAATGTCGGGGAGCTCATCATACTTCGACATCACCGGCACGATGTGGATTGTGAGTCTGTTTGTGATCATGGGGCTGAAAGGGATGTGGGTGCAGTGGATATGGGGTTTCATCATCCCCGTGTTTTACATGGCCTACATGGGCAAATGGATCCGCCGCTCCGGGGTGATGACGGGCGCGGAATGGATGGAAACACGCTTCGGTTCGGGCCGCGCGGGAGAACTTGCGCGCGCGTCGTATACGCTCTATGCCGTGCTGACGATTACCGCGTTCCTGGCCTATGGCGCGACGGGCATGGGCAAGTTCGGCGCAGTCTTTCTGCCGTTCAGCGAACACGTCTGCGCAGCGCTGATCCTGGGCGTGACCGGCCTCTACGTGATCGCCGGCGGATTCCATGGCGTGGTGCTGGTGGAAATTTTCCAGACCATTGTGCTGAGTATCGGTGCACTGTTGATCGCGTGGCTGGGGTTCATCCATGTGACGCCGGAAGCGTTAAATGCGCGAATACGTCCGGATTGGCAGAGCCTGACGCCGCGCTGGGATTTCGATTATCTCGCCAACACCGAATATCAACTATTCGGCGCATTACTTATCATATGGGTGGTCAAAGGGCTGCTGCTGAGCCTCTCCGGACCAGAGCAGTTGTATGATTTCCAGCGATTCCTCGCGGCGAAAACTCCCAAAGAGGCGTCGAAACTCGGCGCGCTATGGGGCGTGATCCACACCGTGCGCTGGCCCATGGCCATGGCCCTTGCCGCGATGGGTATCGTCGGATTGGCGGAGCAGGGCGATCCGGAAAAAGTGCTGCCGTCCGTGATCCAGAGCATGCTGCCGGTGGGTGTACGCGGTGTGGTGCTGGCCGCGTTACTCTCCGGGTTCCTCGCCACGTTCAATTCAACGGTGAACGGGGGCGCGAGTTACATCGTTAAAGACATCTACCACAAGTACCTGCATCCGGCGGCCACGCAAAAGCAGTTGATTTACGCGAGCTATGTCTCCTCCGCGCTGCTGATTCTGTTGGGCATCGGCGTGAGCTTTGCCGCCACGTCCATCAACCAGATGTTCACCTGGATTATGGGCACCTTGGGCGCGGGCGTGTTAATGCCCAACGTGCTGCGCTGGTACTGGTGGCGCGTGAACGGCTGGGGCTACGCCGTGGGCACGGTATCCGGCATGGTGCTCTCGCTGATTCAGGCGTTTGTACCCGCCTTTGCACAGATGCCGCTCTATGTCACCTTTCCGGCGATTGCTGGGGCCGTTTGCCTGATCACGATTGTCACGACGCTGTTGACGGCGCCTACGGATCATGCCACGCTCATGCACTTCTATCAGACGGTCCGGCCCGCGGGATTCTGGGGTCCCATCGCCGCGGAAGCCAATTTGCCAGAGATAGCGAGCGATTTCCGCCGCGATATGATTAATGTTGTGCTCGGCATCCCCTGCCTCATCGCCCTGTGGCTCTGCCCGATCTACCTCGTGTTGCACCGCTTTACCGAGTCATTCACGGCACTCACGGTGGTAATTATATTAAGCGCAATCCTCTACAAAACCTGGTATCAGAAACTCTCAGAAACGTGAACGATAGATTTAATATTGCGAACTGTCAAACACCAATTACAATTCATCGTAGATTTTGCCTCGGTTGCAGTTGATAATAAGTTCGTCTGCTTGCTTTTACCGTGCATTAGCTGTAGTCTATATAGCAGATGATGACCATCTTCGATGATAAGGTTTATTGTCTGTCCCTTTTGGGAGTTGTTTTGCAGTACTGCCATGTGAAAAGGCTAATATTGTGTGGCCTGGAATAAAGGGTATGGATTCTTTGGGAGCAATCTAGAATGACTAGCGGCGCAAATTGGCTGTTAGATCTTGACCGTCCTACAACAAAAGTGCCCGTTGACGGGCTAATATACGTGCAAGGATACGACTATCGAGAACGGCCACCTGAGGAAGTGGCCATGATGGAGAAAGCCAAACATTATGGTGCGCATGCCATATTTTTCGAGGCAGGGCGCAATGGTCGTCCTCCTGTAGCACAAGCATTCATATTTGTCTCAAATGGACCAGCCGACGATCAAACTTTTGGGGAACTGCATCGTAAACTCTGGAGTTGGGGAGGTGTTCCGCTACTCTATCGTAAAACACCAGGGCTTGTGCAGCTTTTTCGATGCGCACACAAACCTGATTTCATCTCCAATAGGGGAGAGACAGTCTGCAAGCCATTTAAGACGCTTAGAATCGCAGCCTCCATTAGTAACCAACTGAATAAAGAGCCTTGGTGGGACGATGCGCGACTGCGTAATGGAACCCTATGGGATGACCCCGCCATCTGCAAAGAGATGTTGAGCGCGGACAAGGCAGCCCACAAACGGCTGATTGATGAGGTTAATCAACTCTATTCAGACTTGGATCAAGAAAGAATACTCAAGAAGCATCTCCGGCGAAAGCTTTTGATTCTATCGCTGCTTATCGCCTATCTGGAGGAACGTGGTGTCTTTCCCTCAGGCTACTTTAATCAATTTTGTGATGGAGCAACAAAGTTTTTTCAAGTGCTGGCAAACGGCAAAGCGCTTATCGCGCTACTGAAGGCGCTGGAAGACCGATTTAATGGCCACGTTTTTGTTCTTGATGAGGCAGATCAGGAATCTCTCAAGGATAATCGCCAGTTGGCCCGTTTCGCGCGTTTGGTGGAAGGCAGAGAAGAAAAAGGTGGTCAACTCACGCTGTGGCAACGTTATTCTTTTGGGGATCTGCCAATCGAGCTCATAAGTCATATTTACCAACTATTCGTAGAAGATAGTGACAGTTCGATCTACACCCCGCCTTTTCTTGTTCGGCTGATGTTAGATGAAGCATTAAGCTGGGAGAGACTTGACCGTCTTGAGCGAAACAACGAAATCATCCTCGACCCCTGCTGTGGATCAGGCGTATTTCTTGTCGAGGCTTACAAAAGGTTGGTGCTGCATTGGCGTAGCCGCAATAATTGGAAGAGACCTAAAGAGGGTGTACTCAAGAGGTTATTGAAAAAGGTTCATGGCATTGACTTGGAACCCGGTGCTGTGGAACTCGCTGCCTTCAGCTTGTGCTTGGCGCTTTGTGATGCATTGGAACCAGAGGAGATCCGCGCCAGCATCAAGCTCTTCCCTCCGCTGATCGGAGAGACAATACATCGTTCCTGCTTTTTTGAGGCCAAGGAAAACCACCTTATCACCGAATCTGTTGGGGTAGTGGTAGGAAATCCGCCATTCAAATCGAAACTCACTACACCTGGGGCCGAGGCCAGCTACGAACGCTATGAGATGGAACACGGCCCACTGCCAGATAAGCAATTAGCCTATCTCTTCTTACATGATGCCATGGAAATGCTGACTGAAGGTGGGACACTCTGTATGCTTCAGCAGTACAGCTTACTCTATAACCAGCTATCCCTGGACTTCCGCTGCAATTTCATAAAACGATGGGATGTGCGAGAGATACTCGACTTCATATCTGTACGGGGCCTTTTCTCTAAAGGGGGGGCAGACACCAAAGTAATAGTCGTAGTCGCCGAAGCCTCCCCCCCTCCAGAGGATAGGAAGATTCTACATGCTACGTTCCGCCGAAGCGGACGAGTTGATGCCGAGCAAGGTTTCGATATCGACTATTATGATCTTCACTGGCTGCCACGCGAGCTTGCACTAAGCAATAATAACGTGTGGCGTTCCGACTTGTTAAGCGGTGGGCGTGTGCTTGACTTCGTGAGTAGGCTAAAGAAGTATAGAACATTTGGCCAATATGCAGAAGCACAGGGATGGGACTACGGAGAGGGATTTATTGAAGGTAGTAGAGGTGTCTCCCGGCCAGCAGATCACATTATTGGTGAGCCACTTCTTCCATCGGAAGCATTAACACTAGATGGAATTAATGTCAAAGCCATAACCAAAGCCGCAAATAAACCTATTGAGGGGCCGCGATCTGAAAAGCGTTTTTCACCACCCATACTCTTGATCCGCGAACATATGGATATTCCTCATGCAATTTGGACAAAGCATTACCTGACATATAAGAACAAGATCGTTGGTTTCGCTGTACCACAAGAACCAGAGCATTACAAAAAACTTGTAGATATGGACAGGTGGCTAAAAGCTGAGGCTGCCTCATCGCGTGCTTTTGCCGCATGCGTGAGTGTCAGACTATTTACCCAAAAAGCCACCACACTTTCAGGAGCGGACATTCTTGCTCTCCCCTACCCTGAAACCGTCAACCTTGATATAAGCCCTAATGAGAAAGTCATTGTGGATGACATTGTTGACTATTATCGTGACCTTATTCGGTTAGGCGAAGACTCGGCGGCTATGCAGAAAAGCGGCTATGCTGGCCTCGCTGAGTTCACAAACATCTACACCCGCCAAATCAATTCGATTTATGGGAAAAATCCACTGCGCGCCGTTGAACCACAAACGTGGCCGGGTATTATCTGCCAGCCATTCGTTTTTGGGAAAGGTAAAGTGGATTGGGAGGGCTCGGATGAGTTGAAGGGCAAATTAGACGGTATCCTCCATAAACAACAAAGCCCTTCGCTTCACGTTACCCGTATTGCGCGCATCTACGACGGTGCTTTTATTTTCCTTCTGAAACCGGATCGCTTGCGCTATTGGCTGCGTTCTGTGGCTTTACGGGATGCCGATGAAACACTGGCCGACCTTCGGGCACAAGGGTTTTAGGGGGACGCGTCATGTTAGCCACATCCATGGAAACTACCAACCGGGCCGGTGCTCTTAGCGCTGATGTGCATGTGCCAGCAACGTTTATTCTCGAATTGCTGGATTTTATCTGCAACGAACTGCCCCGGTGGAGAGATCGCCCTGATCGGGCGGTTGAAACGGCGGAAACCATCCTGACATCTCAACTTTGCGCGCACCTTAACAGTGCTGCCCGGCATGCCGCTGGATGGGATATTCTTCAGTTTCGAGTAGAAGAGCCCGATGAGAGTCACAAAAACCGTAAGATTGATCTAGTGCCAGCGCCCTGTGGCGCGACTATCTGTATCGAGGGCCGCAGTTATACCGATTTTGACTACCTTTTTCCAATCGAATGTAAAAGATTGCCGATACCCGCAACTGCAGATCGCGATGAAAGAGAATATGTAATAAGCAAACACTCATCAACAGGCGGTATTCAACGATTTAAGGCAGGGCACCATGGATCCAATTATAACATGGGTGCGATGATTGGATATGTTCAAGAAGGCACTATTACCTCATGGTATAGCCAAATCGCAGGATGGATCATAGATCTGGTTAATGCTAGAGAACCAAACTGGACAGTAGATGATCAGCTTCAACTCGACAGTAATGATCAAAAACAGCGATTGGCCATACTCAATTCCTCACATACGAGAAAGGGTAGTTTGCCTATCACTCTTCGGCACTTTTGGCTGGAGATGAACTGAACTTAAATTTTTAAACGCTTGCCGCTTTTTACAAATTTATTCATAAAAAGACTTGTCTGTAAAGTAATGTAAAAAAAGAGTGGCTCTGCCCGATCTGCCTCGTGCTGCACCGCTTCACCAAATCTCTCACGGCACTCTTGCTCTTTAAATAGCACATTATAATTTTGGCTGCTGTTGAATGGCGGGTCCAGATAGATGAGGTCAACGGATTCATCCTTGACATACCGCCTCATAATATCCAGGTTATCGCCATAATAGAGAATGTTTTCCACGTCTTTCCGCCTTTCAACGCTGGCTATACAGGCCTCAGTTTCGGAAAGTGTTGCACGATGTTTGCGGTATCCACAAGAATACACCTCATTCCTCTCACCATTTTGAACTATCTACTGCCATCCCCGCAAGCGGATAGTCCGCCCACACGATTGAGTGTATCGTGGCCGTGGTATGGAGTGACCGAAAATGGCATAAATTTATAGGAACGAAGAAGCACTTAGAGCTTTAAAGTTGGTCGTGTTTTTTCAGGTGTCTGGTATACCAACATTACGATACGGGGCAGAAACCATCTTCGGACCCGGTGCAGGGAGCGTAGCCGGGGGAGTTGTAGAATTGGATAATCCGCAGTAGCTCTGACAAATTAATGTGCCAGTCTTGTGCATTGTAATCGCTGTCATGCGCCGTACAGGAAGTGTCGCCCGGCCCTGGAGCAAATCCATCCTCGCCCGCGGCATCACAATGATACCCATCCGAGTTGAAGAACTGGATCACACGCAGTAGTTCCGACAGGCCGATCCGCCCGTCGCCATCCTGGTCCGCGGTATGCGCACCCGTCTCGCCTTCACTCGTTCCCTCAGTTTGGCCTTCCCCTTCGCTGGTTTGACCCTCCGTTCCACCTTCACCTTCCTCGATCACGCCTTCGATTCCTCCTTCTCCTTCTCCCTCGGCCGCGCCTTCGGCAATGCCTTCGGGTTCGCCTTCTTCGTCGAAGGTACAGGCGGGATCGAAATGGGAGAGATCGAGAGACCAGAGTTGTAAATCACCGGACTCATCCTCTATGAGGAAGAAAAGACGGTGTTGAAAGAGGGTAGAACCTATTCCCAGGTAGACTCCCGAGTATTGAGTTTCTTCCGTTCCTGGGCTAATGTCTGTGACACGCCGGGTGCCGTTGGAAGTTCCATCGGTACACCAAATTTCAGCGTTATGTATGCCATCGTTAGCGCAAAAGAAGAGATATTCGCCTTCTGCCAAGAATGCATCCGGTTCATAGGGATCATAACTCTTCCATATTATAACGCTGTAACCGTGCGGATTAATGTTTTTCAGGAGAGTTGTTCCTTCCAGGGTTCCATCGGTGACCCAGGGCTCGAAGTCCTCATAGGTTTCACCCCAAAAGACTACTTTAGTGTTTACTCTGGTGAGACCATACGTGCCCGTGAGCCCAATAGGCGCTTCGTTCCAAGGAATTAATTGGGTCGGTTCTCCACCGGTGTTGGGAACACTCCAAAGGCCTTCAGCATTCGTATATACAGAGAGGCTGTCCAAGGTTACAATTTTCCAGGCATCGGGGGCGAGGGCCACAGGGACAGTGCCATCGGAGGTTCCATCAGTCTGCCAAAGTTCTCTACTCCCTGTATAGTAGATATAAGATGTGCCCATTTCATAAAGACAGGGATAGGCGTGAAAATACAGCAGGTCGTCGTATATTTTAAATCGCCGGGGCATGGAACTAAATTCATTTTCCGGATTTCCTATGAAATCAGGAAAGACTGGGGTGATGTCTTTCAGGGTGCGCGTGCCTTCCGTGGTTCCATCGGACACCCAAGGTTCAATGCCATAGGCACGGCTGGCGCCGGCGAAGATCAATTTCCCGTTGAACGCGGTGAGTCCGCTTGGTATAAGGAGGAATCCGGGGTAACTATCCCCACCGGAAATTTCTAGATCAAAGGTAACCAGTTTGATGGTTGTTTCCGGGGTTCCATCGGAGCGCCATAATTCTCCCACATACTGGTTATAGGGAGCAGGGGCGACTACACGGAAGAAGAGTCGATTACCTACCGTGGCGGCCAAGTGGTGGTAGCTTGTCCATTCATGACTTTCAAAGGATCCATTACAGGTTCCAAGGTTGATCGTCCCTTCCGGTGTCTCGTCGGTTCGCCACAAGCCGGTGACTCCAGCGTCATCTGTCGCAACAAAATAAAGGAGACTGGTCCCAGCCGCAATGGGATAAGCGCTTACAATGGTGGAGGGCAGCGATACTTCGCCGGTGCCTTCCGGTGTGCCGTCCGTTACCCAAATGGCATAGGTTTCATAATCGATAAAGCGCGCGAAATAGATACGGTCTTGTGAGGGGAAATACGTAAAGTCCCAAGGGTCGCGAATTCCGTTTTCCCAATCTGTAAGCTGCAATGGAGCAGGGCATTCCGTTTCTCCTTCTTCCTGAGATCCTTCCTCTTCCCCCTCAATTATCCCTTCAATAACGCCTTCCGTTTCGCCTTCTTCTCCTTCGCCTTCCGCGGGGATGAGAGTATACGTTACGGTATTGTCCACACTGGCGGAGGCGTTATTGGGCGCGCCATTGCTGATGGCGGTACATATGCCGCCCGGGATGCGGGCAACAACGGTTCCATCGCCGTCAATCGCAGTGACTTCAATGCGGAATGATGATCCATCGCCAAGATCCATAACGGCATAGGCGGTCACTGCGGCGGCGCTTTCTGAAAAGTCAACGGTTGTATTGTCAAAACCAGAGACGGGTTCGGAAAAGACAAGGTCAAAAAGGATAGGCAGCGTATCCGTGGGATCGGTTTGTCCTATCGCTTGTTCCAGACCGGTTCCCACAGAGAGACTCTGCAAATAGGGATATGTATGGTTTTCGAGAATGCCCCAGACGGGGGTCGAGAAGTCCCAATTGGTGAAAGTGGCCTGCTGAATCATTTCAAGGGTGGTTTTGGGTGTTCCACCCATGGATGCGGTTTGGTGGGAGGTTTCCGTATCCCAGAAGCAGTCCGATGTAGCACCCTCTTCTTCCGTGTATGCAATAAAGCCGCTGATTCGGTCTCTTCCTGAGGCGCGGGCGGTACTGTAACAATTGCTGATAGAATCGGAGTTCGTTCCAATCAGTCCGCCGGCATAATTTTCGCCAGAGACGTTTCCCATGCTATAGCAGGCTGAAATAGTGTCTCCAGAGGATCCGGCCAGCCCTCCAACCCGATCCCGTCCGGAAATATTCCCAAAACTGAAGCACTTGAGGAGACTGCCGCCATTAGAGCCCAGTAGACCGCCGACCCCATCATGCCCGGAGACCGTGGCGCGGCTATGACATTCCGAAACGCTTCCTGAATTATATCCAATTAGTCCACCGGTATTATCGAATCCCAAAACATATCCTATGGAGAAACAGTTGGATACGGAAGTATCCTGTTCGTTTTCGCCAATCAATCCGCCGGTATCATCCTCGCCGGAAACTTGGCTGTCGCTATAACTAGTTGAGATTGTGCAGTATCTGTAGTTCCAGCCAACCAACCCGCCTGTTCCCCAAGAACCAGAAACCGTTGCGCGGGAATAGCAATTGGCGATGCCGCCTTTATTAGAGCCCACCAGTCCTCCCACTTCAATATCGCCAGAGATACTGCCAGTGACGGAGCAATTTGTAATATTCCAGCATTCATTTACGCCTGTCAGTCCACCCACACCATAACGTCCCACAATATTCACTTCGGATAATTGTACGGCATTGATGGAGTCGCTCCAACCCACGACGCCAAATAATCCGACGCCGTCCATGTCCGGACGGTTAATATGCAGTCCGGTGATGACGTATCCCGCGCCATCGAAGGTGCTCACAAAGGGCGACGAATCATTGCCAATCGGCACAAACCCCGCTCCGTGGTTCCAGGTGGCGGTTTCCGAGGCGTCAATATCATTAGCGAGCACATAGTCGTAGTCATGCAGATCGTTTATCGCTTGGAGTTCTGTGGCGTTATGGATTTCGGTTAATGCAAGGGCAGGCGGGGCCGTGAAGAGGAAGGTCAGGATGAGGAGAGCGGGGAGTATCCTGGCGTTAAATAAAAATGAGGGTTTCTGAAAGCATTTAGGCCATGTATCTGCGTGCATGCTCATACCCCGCTGTAGTTGGTGTTCAACGCCGCTATTACGAAGGCAAAATCATTTGTTGCGCCATTAACATAGCACAGAAGGAGCAGAAAGGAAAGTTTTTTGAATAGGGGCCGGAAAAAGAGAAGCGCGGGGTGCGTTTCTGGTGTATACTGGGAGGAGTTTTCGGGGCGGAGTCAACCGCACGCGGAGCAGTGCATGGGTGGTTCTCGGAAGCGCCCGCCGGGAAAAGTGCCGCACTGCTCTTGCGATGTGTGAAGGGAGAGTGTGCAATGGAAGGAAAAGGTCGTAGTTTTGTTATGGTTGCAGCGGCATTGGCGCTCGGAATGTTTGCGATGGTCATGCTGCCGTGTTACGCGGAGATACCCGAAGGCGAGAGCGAAGTTCCGATGTTCGCATGTCCGCAGCATACCGCATACGGTCAGACGCCATATTTGCCCGGGGATTCCGGATGGTGCGCGGCAATTAGCGATATCGACAGTTCTGTGTACCGGTTGGATAATTTTGATGTGGGGAGTTATCCCATAGAAGCGGTGCATTGGTGGGGAATAGGTTCTTGTGGCGATGGCACTAAATCGTTCGTTCTTATGTTTTACGAGAATAATGGAGGCAGCCCTGGCGCCCTCAATGCCACCTATACGGTTACCCCCACCGTCACAGTGGTGGATGGGCTCTACGCTGGGACTGACCCGGGCTATCATTTTGTAGCATCGCTCGACACCCCGTGTTTTCTGAGTTCGGGGTGGTTGTGTATTTATTCGGCGAGTGATCCTTGTTCTTTCTCCTGGCTATGCTCCCCCAACGGGGATGCTATTGGCTATTATGGGGCGGGCCCCTCGCCGGTCAGCAGTCCACTGCAAACCGACATGGATAATGCGTTCTGCCTTATCTCCTCAGATGTCCCGATCGAGGGAGAAGGCGGGGGTGAAGGAGAAGAGGAGGGCGAAGGGGAAGAAGTAAACTTCCTCATGACTTGTCTGTTTCCCACCGAGGCCGGGCAAGAACCGTTTGACTCTGAGTCAGCGTGGGAGACACAAATGAGTGAAGAAGGCGCGGCGATCGTCTACGACAATTTCTCTGTTGGGCGCATGCCCATCACGGGCGTCCGCTGGTGGGGGCTTGGTGATTGTACCTCGCCGAACGATCAGTTTGTGGTCAAGATTCACGAGGACGCGGGCGGAACTCCCGGCGAGGCGGTTTTTGACTACACAGGCCCGCCAAGCCGCGTGGAAGCCACGGGTGAGTTTTTTGAGTTGGCGGAAGCCTATGTCTACACGCTTCTTTTCGAGGAAACGCCCATTTGCCTCCCCACGGGATGGGTATCCGTGTATTCGCCCGCGGGAGGGTGTCAGTTTGAGTGGCTGGGGTCGGAGAATGGCATGGATGGAAGCAGTTTGGCCGGGCTGGCGCCTGCGCTGAACCCGTTGCCCTTTGACATGGCGTTGTGTGTGGTTGCCGGATATGAACCCTGTCCGGATCACAATTTGGAGTGCCCTAATGAGTCCTTATGGCTCCAGGCGCCCTTTGCTCCCGAAGATGGCGGGTGGTGCGCGGCGCCTAGCGACGCGGATATGGGAGCCTACCATTATGAGAACTTTTCCGGGCTTTCCGCATCCATCCAGGAGGTGAGTTGGTGGGGCACGGGCTCGTGTGACACGGGGGACAAGACCTTCGTGATTGAATTCCGCGCGGATGACCAAGGGCAGCCTGGCGGGCTCTATTCCTGGTACTGGATTACACCGTCGATAAGCCCTGTGGACGGTCTTTATGGAGGAACATTGCCGGGCGCTCGATACACCGCACAGCTATCCCCTCCGTGTCCCTATCGTTCAGGATGGATCAGCATTTACGCGGCAGACGATCCATGCGAGTTTGACTGGCTATGCTCCACGGGGGGCGATGGCCTCTCGTATTATGGCGCGGGCCTCAATCCGATGGAAAATCTTTATAGCTCCGATACAAACTTTGCGTTTTGCCTGGCAGCGACAGGGGAAGACCCCGCGGCCTGTCCGGCCGAAACCTTCTTTAGCCAGCCTATCGCATTGCCCGGCGATCCCCTGTACGGGTCCCGCGAAAGTGATTTCGCCCGCCCGAGCATAAACATGGACAACTTCTCCAGCTTGAACGGCTCCATTCATGGCATTACTTGGTGGGGCACGGGCGAAAGCGGCTCCAAATTCCCCTGCGGGCCGATGCCGGAATCCTTCTGGGTCAAATTTTATTTGGATGAACAGGGTCAACCTGGGGCTATATATGACCAATATGTGGTAACCCCGGCAGTTACCGAAGCCTTTGTACAAGGAATCACATCAAGCACAAGGACCGTTTACCGGTTTGATGCCACGCTGAATATCCCCTGCGATCTGGAATCGGGCTGGATCGCCATACAGGCGCTGGGCCAATGCTGCTGCTTCTGGGGGTGGTCCGCATCCTCTTCCGGAGACAGTTTATCCTATCATTACGAAGACTACCAGCAAACAGCGGAGACGATGGATTTTGCATTCTGTTTTACCCCGGTTGAGACCGAAGGACAGGCCGAAGGCATGACTGAAGGCGAAGGGATGGTCGAGGGCGAAGAAGAAGGCATGATCGAAGGTGAAGAAGAAGGTGTAACCGAAGGTCAAACAGAAGGCGAGGGCTTGGAGGAAGGCCTAATCGAAGGCGAAGAAGGAGAGGGGGCAATTGAAGGCGAAGGTCAGGAAGAAGGCCTAATCGAAGGCGAAGAAGGCCAAGCCGAAGGAATAATCGAAGGCGAAGGCCAACTGGAGGGGGAAGGCTTAACAGAAGGTGAAGGAGAGGATAGATGCTACACGCTTGACCAGGCTTGTGATCATGTTATCACTCTATCAGCGTTGTTGCGTGTGATCCAATTCTTTAATTCTAACGGATTTCATTGTCAGCCGGGCACGGAAGACGGGTATGCGCCCGGTCCCGGGGACGTGAGTTGTTTGATACATGATTCAGATTACAATCCTCAGGATTGGCATATCAGCCTGTCGGAATTGCTCCGCGTAATCCAATTCTTCAACTTTGGCGGCTACCACTATTGCCCCGAAGAAGGAACGGAGGACGGTTACTGCCCCGGCTTGGCATAGACTTGTCTTAAATCCTTACCAAAGCAGCCAGGCCTGCTACACATGGCTGCTTCTGCAGATTTAAGGAGTCGGAGTGATATTTTTAAAAATGTCCTCCATTTTCAGAGTAATCAGTTGCACAATGACTTTTCCGTGGATTAGAGTAATGGTATGATGAAAAATGAAATAGTAGCGGAAGTGTGGCGCAATAGAGATGCATTTGCACGGCGGCACAAGTATGATGTTGATTCCATGGTGACGGCCCTTCAAAAAATGGAGCATCATGTTGTGAGCCGGGAAAATCCTGTATCGGAACGCCGGAAAACGGCTGTGTCTTTTGTGCACCCCAGGTAAATCGTATTTCAGGCTGTAGTCTCACCAGCATATTAAGGTTGGTTTTTTACATCCCAGTTATTGCATACAGGCAGACATGCAATTTCAGGGGCTCATGGTTTATTTTTTTGCAATGGCTTCAGGAAGTATCGTTAAGGAAGCAGTATGGGATTATTATTCGACATGCACGTGCATACACGGCGGCATTCGCCGTGCAGTGAGATAGATGAGACACAATTGATTCGTCAGGCGATCAAAGCAGGCTTGGACGGCTTGGTCATCACGGAACATTCGTATCAATGGCCCCAGGAAGAACTGGCGGAATTGCTCCAAGCGGCGGGCGAACCAACGTTTCTGCTCTTTTCGGGCGCGGAAATCTTTTCGGATCAGGGGGATATCCTGGTGTATGGCATTTCGCCGGAGGCTGTAAGCCAGTTTCCCCCCGGGGACGAAGCCCTACATATAATCCGCCGGGTCCAGAAGTTGGGCGGCGTGGCCGTGGCGGCGCATCCCACCCGGGCTGGCCTCAGTTATGACGTGCGCATCCGAAACCTCCCCTTTGACGCCATTGAGACGGAAAGCTGCAATTTGAAGCCGCATGAGCAACGGCTGGCCTGGCGGTTGGCGGAAAGCCTGGAACTTCCCGGCATCACCTCCAGCGACGCTCATACCCTGGAAAATGCCGGGGCGTATGCGGTGGAAGTTGACGGCCCCATCCACTCTATGGCACACTTATGTAACGCGATTAGGTTACGCGCCTTCCGGGCGCGCGGAAAGCTTAAGTAGAGTTATGTCGCTGGAAGTGGAAGAAAAAGAGGAATCAGACCCAAAACGGTTTGATCCGAAGCAGGAAATCAAACGCGAGGTCATCGAACTCGTCAAAATGGTTGTCCTGTTTTTGGTTATCTTCTGGACTCTAAAGACTTTTGTCGTGGAGGGTTATGAGGTACAAGGCCCTTCCATGATTCCCACTTTGGATGACCGTGAGCGCATTCTAGTGTTCAAGCTTCCGCATGAACTGAGCAAACTGCCTATTCTAAGCAGTCTCCTGGAACCCATAAAGTCCGGAGATATTGTAGTCTTTGACAGCACCGATGAAGCCAACAAGCGGTATATCAAGCGGGTCATTGCAAAGGGGCCCAATCAATCGAATGCAAACACAGTGGCAGCAGAATCGCGGGAGGAGTTGCCCGGTGTAAACTCAGTGCATGTGAAATTTGAGAAAGGGGCGGTATATGTCAACAATCGCCGCCTTGATGAACGCTATCTGGTCCCCACCGAATCCCATTCCCCCGATACGGATGAAATCGATCTTCGCCCGGGGCAGTACTATGTATTGGGCGATCATCGCAGTGTGAGTAAAGACAGCCGCAGCTTCCGGGCCGTGAATGATCAGCAGATTGTCGGCAAGGCGTTATTCCGTTTCTGGCCCCTGAGCAAGTTTGGACCGTTGTGAAAAAAACCCTTATTTTCTCTGACGTTCATCTCAAAGTAACGGAGGCGGACAAAGCGCGTCAACGGGCCTTTGTCTCCTTCCTGCGTGGATTTTCCCCCGATGAATACGGCCGGGTGATCTGCCTGGGCGATTTATTCGATTTCTGGTTTGAATACCGTTATGTGATCTTTTCGGATTATTTTGAACTGCTGCGCATCTTTGCGGATTGGCGGGACGCCGGCATGGAAATGCACCTGGTCTGCGGCAATCATGATTTCTGGGCGGGGCGGTTTCTTCGCGATGAACTTCACTTTCACGTGTATCCAGGGGAAGCGCGGTTGCTTTTTGGCGATAAGACCGCTCTCTTGCATCACGGGGACGGGATAAATGCCAAGGATTATGGTTACCGCATCTACAAACACATCGCCCGGAACCGGCTGGTGATCGGAGCGTTCCGTCTGCTGCATCCAGACTGGGCCATGACCCTTGCGCGGGGCGTTAGCCACGGGAGCCGCACGATAACAAAGGCGTATGACACGTCAAAAGGACCGGAAGCCCGCGCCATCCGGGAATATGCGCGCACGGCCCTCGCGCATGGCGACGCGGACATCATTCTGTGCGGGCATGCCCATGCACCCGTGATTGAAACCTATCCCACCCCCACCGGCACGGGCACGTATATCAACAGCGGCGACTGGCTCGACCACCGTTCCTATGTGATCTGGGACGGCGCAGAGTTTACACTGCACTACGCCGAACATAAAGGCTAAAAAACGTCGTTCATTTCCCCCAGAAATACATCTCTTTGCCCATCGACCACAAGACGAATCTGCACGCCTTCGGTGGTGATATCCAGCTTATTCATGTCAAAATTATCCGGCAGTACTCGAATGCTGTCGATATTCTCACGGGGGATCATCACGGGATTGGCGCGGGAATCGATCTGCACGCCATTGGCCGGTCCCCGGGTCAGCATCAGGCCCTTAGCGTCGATTACCACCCAGTTCTCGGAGAATGCGGTAACTTTCCCCACATAACACACCGGTTTCTGCTCCTTAAAATACTTCTTCATCTTCACGCGCACAATTCTGTCTTTAATCATTGGAACAACTCCCTTTCGGTTCTGTGACTTAGTATATCATAGGAGAAATGAGTAGTTCTTAAATGCCAAGACATCGTTTACTGAATTTAGTGCCAGGACATCGTTTACTGTTTTTCTGATACATTGGCCGTACCGGGTGAAACGGAGGCGGTTCTTGCTGGCGAGCACCCCGCTAAGGGATACCCCGGTGAAG
>JAKQOG010000198.1 GCA_029565395.1 Candidatus Hydrogenedentota bacterium
CTCTATGAAGCCGCTGAAATTGACGGCGCCGGCGTTTGGGCCAAATTCCGCCATATTACCTGGCCCCAGCTCGCGCCCACTACCTTTTTCATCGTCATTATGAGTTTCATCGGCGGCATCCAGGGCGGCTTTGAACAAGCAAGGGTGATGACCATGGGCGGTCCCGCCGGCACCACCACCACTTTGTCGTATTACATCTATATGAAAGCCTTCGAACAGTTTCAAATCGGATACGCCTCGGCGGTGGCCTGGTTCCTCTTCGCCATCGTCTTCGCCATCACCCTCGTGAACTGGCGTTTCGGCAGCCGTTATGTAAATTACTAAACCACGGGAAAATACACATGCCAGCAGGAACGGACACGGTAAGAAGCCAGGGATTCGCCCGCTTCTGGTTCCGTGTGGGACGCTTTATCAGTTCCCATATCCTGCTCATCCTTTTCGCCATTACCACCTTGGCCCCCTTCCTTTGGATGATCCTCACCAGTTTCAAACCTCTCGACGAAATCCATGCCATGAATCCCTTCCCCACTCACTGGAAATTCTCCAATTACAGCGGCGTATTAACCAACAAGGATATCTCCTTCGCACGCTATTACTTCAACAGCCTCCTCGTCGCCGCATGGGTCACCTTCCTCTCCTGCCTCACCAGCGCGCTGGCCGGGTACGCCTTCTCACGGCTTCGCTGGCCCGGACGCGACCATGTCTTCAAGCTTTATCTCGCCACCCTCATGATCCCCGGCGTTGTCACGATGATCCCCAATTTCACGATCATGGTTAAACTCCACCTTCTCGATTCCTACCTCGGCCTGATCGTTCCCGTATCCTTCACCGCCTTCGGCACCTTCCTGCTCCGCCAATTCATGCTCACCATTCCCCCCTCCCTTGACGAAGCCGCCACGATCGACGGCGCTTCCCACTGGCAAATCTTCTGGGACGTCATCCTGCCCCTGGCCCGCCCCGGCCTCATCGTCCTCGCCATTTTCACCTTCCTTGGAAACTACGGAAGCTTCTTCTGGCCCCTCGTCATCATCAAAAGCGAACACCTGCGCACCCTCCCCGTCGGAATGGTCTACTTTGACACCATCTACGGCCGACAGACCAACCTTATCATGGCCGCCTCCGTCATGAACATCGTCCCCCTTATTATCCTCTTCGTCATCCTCCAAAAATACCTCGTCCGAGGTATCCAACTCGGCGCCGTAAAGGGATAATTTCTTATCAGCCAGGATGGCATATCCATAAACCGATAAAAATGATTAAAAACCCCTCCAGGAGGAATAATCCAGATCTAATCCGATAAACTATATCAGCGTAGCGGTCTTGGGACATGTGACGAAATGCCTCCTCAAGCTTTCCAGACTGCTCATACACCTCGATATAGGCCAGATCCTGCTTGCTAAGATAGCGCACCCCTGAAAGCGCCTCCAATACCGTAGCCCCTGATCGCACTTTAAGGGCGGCCATTTCACACTCCCGCTCCAGAACCGGCATTTGGGTGATCCGCCCAGCCTCAACAACCGCGCGGTAAGGAGGGATGCCTGCCTCATGCATAAGCGCCATCGCCCAGGAGAATTTCATCATGACCCAGCGGCGCATCACGACGGAAAATGGCCATATTTTGACGGCGAAGACCAACATCCAGCGCTTAGTGCGCGTAATACGTCCTAAAATGGCCAATATCAGAATAACGGTTGCAAACGGCGCCAACCCATACACAATAATCCAAAATATTGTCAGAACCAAATGAGTGGCGTTCGTAAATATGGCCATGAGAACAGCCTGCATGACAGGAATGCCAATGAAAATTCCAAACAATACCGCCAAAGGATAAGAGACCTCGCGCCAAAACCGGTACTTGAGCATCAACAATTCGTCATAATATCCCGCAAGGATCATTAGGACTCGTTCCAACGATCCGCAGCGCTCACCTATACTCATCAGCCCTACAAACAGGCTTGGGAAGCATCGACGTTTCCAGTGAATCGCCTGGGCCAGGGTTGCACCGCGCTGGATACAGTCAATTAGATCCCGGTTAATCCGCTTGATACGTAACGGAGTCCCCGGGCCGGAGATGGTTTCCAGGGTTTGCAGAATCGGCACCCCCGCATTCAACCCCGCGGACAATTGACGACAGTAGAGCGCCATCTTATTTACGGACAATGTGGACGACAGAATTCCCATATCGCCCCATCAATTTTTCCGGCGCAGTTCCACATGGGGATGCTTGTCGTAGATAATATCCACGATTTCACCATCCTGCAAAATCGACATGCGCGCGGCTTCCATCACCAATTCATTCGTGCTCGAATTGGCCGGGGTCGCGATGATGCCCCGCCGATCCACCTCCGCAATCATCTCACGCCGGCGTTGCAGCGAACTCGTTTCCGTCATCCCCGCCACCTCCTTTTCAATTCGATAAATGGTGCGCAGCGTAGCCGCCACGGATTGAAACCCATACCCCACCGGCTTATATCCCGGCCCTTCCCACGGCACCAGCCGGAAGAAATCCGGACTCACAAAATTGAAATACGACCCGGCGCAGCCAATCCCGTCGAGATAGGAATGGCTCACCCCCCGGAACTGGTCATCGTGCTTGATCAGACCTGTTTTTCCGTTCCCCTCGCAAAACATGCTTAGGCACTGCTCATTGCTGCCCGCACCCTCATCCGGGTATCCCAGACCATCCGTCACGGACAGAATCGCGCCATTTTCAAAGGTCACACGCCCGTTCGCCCACATGTATCCTTCATTCCCGTTCGGAAATGTGCCTTTAATGCCCACCACGGACACCGATACCGGCTTCAGCCCCGTGATGAAATACACCAAGTCCACATAATGGCATCCCACATAGGTGAACGGATCGGATTGATCGCAGGTAAACCAGTTCTGAAAATTGGAATGCCGGTAAAAATACGGCTCGATCATTTTCGCTTCGCCCATGACAAATTCCCCGAAATGACCCAACCCATACTCCCGTTTCGCCATCAACGCCCGCGTGTCAAAGCGTTTGTGATATTCCACGCCGACAAACAGCCCCTTGTCGCGCGCCAATTCCTCGATTTCCATCGCGTCATCATACCGCTGCACCAGCGGCTTCACGCACAGCACATGCTGATTGTGCTTCAAGGCTTCCATCACCACGGAATAGTGCAAATGGTCCGGCATGGCCACAACCACCGCCTGCCGCGGTTCCATCTCCGCCAGCACCGCCTTGAACAGATCCGGAAAGTTCCGATCCGGCCGTTCTTCCAATGCCGGATACGGCGTGAACTCCTGTTCGGGAAACGCCTCCCGCAATTCCTTGTTCTCTTTCAATGCCTTGAGCGGAGGATTATTCAGCGCGCACACCGCAATATTCCGCACCATCCCGCGCTGCAAATGATATACCGACGGAAGAATCAAATCGTTCGTGATCATTCCCCCGCCTACAATCGTGACATCCATGCGTTTCCCGGTATTCATAAATCACTTCCCTTGCGGTGGCGCGTTTTCGCCGCTGCCCGGCGCGGCCTCCACAATCTCCACATTCAACACCTTGCGCGCGTCATCCACCAGTTGTTTCAACAACAAATGCTTCTTGGCGGCAAACAGTGCATTTTTCAGCCGGTCTTTCATCTTGTCAAATGGAACCTCACCCTTGTCATTGCGCGCTTGAACCATCATGATATGCCATCCCAACCGCGACTGAAACGGCTCGGAAACCTGTCCAATCGGCAGTTGGAACATACGCTCCGCCACTTCCGGAAGCATCTTGTCCGCCGCCGCCTCATAATACATCCCGCCCATGGGCGCCGAAAGAGGATCTTCGGATTGCTGCCGCGCCACATCTTCAAATTTTGCCCCCGCCAATATCTTCGCCCGGAGATCGTCCACCCGCTTTTTCGCGGCGTCCATGCTCGCGGCATCATTTGTTTTCGCCCGAATCAGAATGTGGGCGATATCCGCCGTCGGAGTCTCCCGTTTTGTGCGCCCTTCCTTCTGCCATAATGAATATTCCCCCTGCAATTCCTCATCATTCACCGTTATATCCTTCGTCTTTTCCGCCACCCACTTCTCCGTCATCAAACGGTTCCGAATCTCGCCTTTCAATGCCTCGATCGTCATTTCCTCGCGTTTTAGATACGCCTGAAAGGCCTCCTCCGTTCCCAACGCCGCTTTCCCCTCCGCAAACTCCGTCTCCACCTCCGCATCGGATACCGTCATGCCCGCATTTTTCGCCAGCACGCGGATAACACGCCCATTAATCAAATCGTCCAGCGTTTCCCGCCGGAATGCGGTATCCACCGTCGCCGGACGGCCCTTCTCCAGTTCATACCGGCGCACCCGATACTCCAGATCGTGCTGAAATTCCTTTCCGCTAATCACCTCGTCACCAATGCGCGCCACCACCGCCGGCACCCCTGAAGACCCGGCCGGGCTTGTTGATTCCTGCGCTGATAACACGGGGCTGAGTATGAACAATCCAAGCAAAAAAATAGTACGCATCGCCACTCCTGACTTGTATATTGCCAATGAATCTTGTTATTTCAGCGTCACCGGCTTGCCCAGTTTCGCCGAACGATAAATGCTCTCAATCAACGCCACCGCATGACGTCCCTCGCGGCCATCCACGCGTGGTTTACGGCCTTGCTGGATCGCCCGCACAAAATCATCTATCTGCAGACGATGTCCCTCCGTTTTCAATCCCGACATGGGATCGCCCGCTCCAGAGCCTAACGACGACTCACGCCCCATTATCTGCTCAATTTTTGCATCGATAGCCTTGCGTTTGGCGAACTTCCACAGCACGATCTCGCCGTCCTGCAAGGCGGCGCTTCCTTCCATGCCGTAGATCTCAACCCGCGCCGAATGCCCCGGCCAAGCCGACGTCGTGCCCTCGATAACGCCCATTGCACCGTTCTTAAACTCCAGCAGGACCGTGGCAAGATCTTCCACTTCCAACCCCGGATGACCGATGCACTTCATTTGGGCCGTCACCCGCTTCACGGGCCCCATAAAGTACAGCAATAAATCAATGTAATGAATCCCCTGATTCATCAAAGCGCCGCCGCCATCCCATTTCTTCGTGCCGCGCCACTTGCCCGCCGCATAGTATTCCTGCGTCCGGTACCACTTGATATAGGCATCACCCAATACCAATTTCCCAAAGCGGCCCTGTTGCACCGCCTTAAGAAGCTGCTGCGTGCCTTCCGCGAACCGGCTTTGGAATATGCATCCCAATAAAACCTTTGCCTTGTCCGCCGCCCGGATAATCCGATCAATGCGCTCCGTATTAATCTCCAACGGCTTTTCGGAAAGGATGTGTTTGCCCGCCGCCGCGCACGCTTCCGCGATATCCACCCGCAATCCGCTGGGAACGCAAATCGACACCGCCTGGATATCCGCGCGCCTCAGCATCGCCCGGTAGTCCGTATACACCTCCGCGCCATACTTTCCCGCCAGCGAAGCCGCGCGCGCCTCATCAATATCCGATACCGCCACCAGCTTCGCGCCCCGCACCTGGCTGATCGCCGCCGCATGCACAGGACCGATATTTCCACATCCAACAATGGCCATTCCGACTTTAGACATGCTTACTTCTCCTTCCGTAATCAACACTCATTATACATCCGCTCCCCGCAGGTATACAGCGCCCTCTCTTAGCGCGACAAATGATCCTTAACCGCCAAAATCACCTCATCCAGATGCTCCGGAGTCAATTCCGGCACGATCGGCAATGCAAGCACTTCCTGGCTGGCGCGATCCGCTTCAGGACACCACGTCTTTTCGCATCCAAACGGCTTAAAACACTCCTGGCGGTGCAAGGGCAGGGGATAAAACACCCCACATCCAATGCCGCGCTCCTGAAATAGCTTCCGGGCATCATCCCGGCGCGGCAACCGGACCACATACTGATGATACACATGATAATGGCCCGGCAGTTCTTCCGGAACCGTCACTTCCGGCATTTCCGAAAAATGCCTGGTGTAATACTGCGCATTCACGCGCCGCTGCTCATTCCATTCCTTCAAATACCGCAGTTTGACGTTCAGCACCGCCGCCTGTATCGCGTGCAAATGACTATTCGTCCCCACCATGGAATGAATATACGTGCCGCCGGCCCCATGCGCGCGCAACAGCCGCACCGTTTCCGCAATCGTTTCATCCGTTGCCGCCACCATCCCGCCTTCCCCGGCCGCCCCAAGATTTTTCGTCGGATAAAAGCTGATGCCCGCCGCATGCCCCATTGAACACGCAGGACGCCCCTTGTAGGAAGCGCCCAATGCCTGCGCCGAATCCTCAATCACTACCAGCCCATGCCGTTTTGCAATCTCCAGCAGCGGTTCCATATCCACGCACTGACCATAAAGATGCACAGGCACAATCGCCTTCGTTTTGGGCGTGATCAGCCCTTCAATTTGGCGCACATCGATGTTAAACGTAACCGGATCAATATCCGCGAAAACCGGGACGCCTCCAGCGTTCACAATCGCCCCCGCCGTCGCAAAAAACGTGAACGGCGTCGTGATCACTTCATCCCCGGCCTGTAGCGGGATTGCTTTCAGCGGAAGCAGCAATGCATCCGTGCCCGACGACACGCCCAGCGCATGCGGCACACCAACCATCGCCGCCACCGCCTGTTCAAGATTCTCCACCTGCGGCCCGCCACGGAACTGCTGCGACGCAAAAACCTCCGCCACGGCAGCATCAATCTCTGCTTTGATCCCCGCATACTGCTTCTTCAAATCCATCATCGGAACAGACACACCACATTCTCCTGAAAATATTCGGTTTACTCGTTCCCAAGTTGTACTTGTCCAAAAACATCGCTTTGAAAAATCAGTTAATTGTTTTTGGAATCGCCGCTATAGATAATCCAAATCCCGGCAATTATGCCGTACACTGCTCGTGAAATTCTTCATATATCACTTTTTTACGATTTCGGCTTCAATTCAATCGATTTGAGAATAACTGGATGCCATCCATCGGCCACCGGTTTGATGGCAAGGGTCATTTTGCCCTCTTTGGCGAGTTTTATAGTGCCCAAATCGATTGTTTTGAATTTATCCGCTTTTTTAGTGTCCGGCACTACTGCATTCAGCACTTTGTTTCCAATAACTACCTGAAACGCAGCGCCGCCTTCTGACGCCACCTCCGCAGAGACAGTGTATTTGCCCTTCTTGATGACTTTGAACAGCCAATCCACCGTCTCATTAGGATCAGTCCAGGAACTGATAAACATATTCTTGTGACGGATTTCTGTTTTTATCTGTGTGCCATGAAGCACGGCATCTGCGGACGATAATTCGATGGAACCATCAGGGGCTTGGAGTAAAAACTGCTCCACATTGGGTGCTCCTTTCACATCGAGTACTACGGTTGTGGAAAGAGCGTCCAACGCCTTCTCAGGCACACTGATTATTACTCCATCTGCGTCTTTCTTCACCCCACAAGCTGCTTTTGTAGAATCCGCCAGCAAATACGCTTTAACTACCTCGTTTTTCAGACCTGGGACAAACAATTGTCCCTTTTCCGGCCAATCAAATACGTGCAGATACAGCCGCGTACCTTCCGGGATGGCTTTTTGAGTGCAACGTCCCCATGCGAGTTTTCTGAAAGGACTGGCGCTCGTTCCGTAGATGGATTCACTATTCACCTTCATCCACCCGCCAATATCTTTGAGCCGCTGAATCGAAGCCTCCGGAATGAGCCCCTCGGAGGTTGGCCCCACATTCAGCAGGTAATTCCCGCCTTTCGATGCAATGTCGATCAGGTTGCGCACCAGCATTTCCGTGCTTTTCCAGTGATCGTCGTAACTCTTATAGCCCCATGTGTCGTTCATGGTCATGCAGACTTCCCAATTGCGCCCGGGAATCCCCGTCGGGGGGATGTATTGCTCGGGTGTATCAGTGTCTCCTGGATAATCTCCACCCAAGCGATTATTCGTGATAATGCCCGGCTGCAATTCCACCAGAGGCCGCAGCATATCGGCACGTTCCCGCGTCATGTCCACCGGCGTATCCCACCAGAGGATGGCGATAGGACCGTAATTGCTTAAAATTTCTTTTACCTGCGGGACCGCTACGTTGTGGATATACTCATCCATGGAGCCCTCCTGCGCCGGATCCCAATGGCCGCCTGCGGCCGCGCCTCCAGGATTATTCCAGTCCTGGGCTTGCGAATAATAGAAACCAAGCTTCATCCCGTGCCTCTGGCATGCCTCCGCCAGGGGCTTTAACAGGTCCTTGCCATAGGGCGTCGCATCTACTACGTTCCATTTCGACGCCTTCGTTTCAAACAGCGCAAACCCGTCATGATGCTTCGAGGTAATAACAATATATTTCATCCCCGCGTCCTTCGCCATCTTCACCCACGCCTCCGGATCATACTTCACCGGATTGAATTGCTTCGCATACTCCCGGTAGGCCGATACGGGAATTTTCCCATGGTGCATTATCCATTCACCGATGCCTCCGATGCGTTTGCCCTCATAGGTTCCCGCGGGCACCGAATAAACTCCCCAATGGATAAACATGCCGAACCGTGCTTCCTTCCACCATGCCATACGCTCTTGATCTCCTGACGATTGCGCCACTGCCACATTAGACATCACACACAAAAAACAGACTAACATCCCGGCAAGAACTAATGTATATGCACTTTTCACGATCATTCTCCTCTCCGTTCACGGTCTCTATTTCATACACTCCCCATCCCCCTATTATAACCGCCGGGCAATGTCATTAAAAAACCGGGCGGGACTCCACGCCCCGCCCGGCTTTTACGGGCAAATACGTTTGTGTTTAAAGAACCGATAACTCGACCCGCCGGTTCTTATACATATTCTCCGGAGAATCATTGGGCGCCATCGGCTTGCTTTCGCCAAAACCTTTGGCTTCCAACCGTGCCGCATCAATACCGCGTTGGATTAATGCGTCCTTCACCGCCGCCGCACGCCGCTCCGACAGCTTCAAATTATACTCGTCCGAAGCATTGGAATCCGTATGGCCGTCCACGCTAATCCGCACATTCGGATTATTCTTCAACACCCCCGCCACTTCGTCCAATTCCGCCGTAAACTCCGGCTTGATCACCGCGCTGTCATTGTCAAAATTCACATTCTTCAACACCCAGCAGCCACGCTCATCCACCTTTGCGCCTTTCGGTGTTCCGGGGCATTGATCCTTGTCGTCATACACGCCATCGCCATCGCTGTCAACTGGGCCAGGAGCCGGGGCAGCCTTCGGACCAAAGAAAATGTCCCGAACCAGGCCTTGAATAGCCGCAAGGTTATTCAGGGTATAACCATCATAGGCCTTCCCGCAGCCCGTCACCGATACCATATCCGACATCAATTGTTTCCCGCAGGAACAATTGCCGATATGAACGGTGAAAATGCACAATTCTCCGCCATGCGCCGCTTTCAGCTCTTTGCAGGCATCCAATACCGCAGCGCGACTAAACACCTCGCCATCCGAAAATACCAGCAACGCCCCACGGCCAGCCTTGCCTTCCACATCCTTTTTCAAGCTTTTTAGGGCACAAGACAGCGGCGTATTGCCGCCCAGCCATTTCAGACAGCCTGCACTCTTGTTCATCCCCTCACGGCAATAGGGCGCCAACGGATTTTTCATCCACGTGGGAGGGGGCGTGCCCGCAAAAGAATTCAAGCCGGACAAATACGTCCCGTCCGGCATCGACCCCACAAACGCCTGTACCAGCGCCTTTTCGTACTCAAACTTGTCAAATACGCCAAAGGAATCCGTGGCATCCGTTAATATGATCAGTTGATCGCGAATGATCTGTTCATTCGCCGCGGGAACCACCGGGCTTACCGTCAAACTCGGAAATGTGACGCATCCCGTCAGCCCAAACGCCATTACAACAATTAGCGCTAAACCAAGTACCCATGTCCTCTTCATAACCTGTTCCTCCTTCGTTTTGTTGCTACTTCCCAAAAACAAATCTCTGACTCCATCAGAAATTTTTCACCCTTGTCAGTTGAACCATGAAAACTGCGTAATTCCTATCCTCCGCATCCCTGAGTTTCTCTCCTCATGGTTCCTCATCCGCCACCCGGCCTCGAACACACTCACAGTATAGCACTAAACATCTTATATGAAAAGATTATTTCGCGCCCTCGATCACCTAACCCCAAAAAAATCCGGCCCTTTTTCACTATTTACCTCATTTCTCTGCGCCGAACACTCACTTTTACCCTTAAAAATGAGAAAAATCCTTATATCTCAAGAAGTTACAGGAATTTCCCGGTTATTTCCCCTGCAACCGGACCTGAAACCGATTTTCTCCGGCATTGAGTTCATAGCGCAAGAAAAGCAGTTCTCGCGGCAAAATTTTCCCCTCCACAAGCCCAGGCGCATCGCCAATTTGATAGAGGCTGTAATCGCCCCAAAACACTACTCCATAAGGCATGGGGGAGGGGCTGTCCACTAAAATCTCCACCTCACGGCGCCAGCCATATTGCGTATTATGAACCAAACGCACTACCGGGATAACTGGTTCAGAATAATAGGCTGTAGTATCCCAGGGACGAGCATAGTTCCGGATACAAACCGGTTGCACACGCCCATCCACAAACATCATTTGCGCCCCCCGGTCACAATACAAAAATGTCTTCGGCCATGGGCCGGGGCTGGTATTCCACGTATAATCCGGATTAGGCCGGGAGTGGGGGATATAATCCCACAACATATACGAGGACGGCATGGAAGCATACGTGGCACGATACAGACGGGCCGCCTCGCCCAACGTCATCATCCGTGCATGCGGTTGAATATGCTTCACAAATTCCCGAAGCATAACCGCCGCCTCCCGAATATCCTCCTCGGTATAACAATACCACCCCTCATTCCGTTCCATCTCATGCGCTTCCTGATGTTGCAACAGAAACACATGCCGGTTATACCGTGTGTTCCGCAGATAATTGTCCGCCAGCCCTTTCCAATACCCGATATCCTCCCAAGAACAGAGCCCGCCCCGCGCCGCATCATTGGGATCCGTGCTATACAAACACGGATTCCCGCTGTGATAACTATTGAGCAAGTCGCGCGACGTCCACTCCATCGCCACCACACTTTGCCCCGGAGCAGGCCGAAGCCGATCGTCCGGATGCATGTAATATACGCCCCAGGGACATCCCCGATCCGTAATCTGATCCACCTCAATCTGCTCCCAGCAGAATCCCCACAACCCTTCCATGCCCAAGGCATCACACATTTTTACAATATCAGGGTCCGTATGCCCCGCCGCTACCGTTAACTCCGCCCAAGGCAATACCTTCCGAATACGTTCCCGGACCGCTGCCAGCCGCTCTGTCTTCTCCTGCAACGTTCCGCTAAAATCCAGATGCCCTGCCGAAAGCTCCGGTTGGGAAACCGCCACGTCATCTCCATAGGCATTGTGCCATTCCGTTAATTCACGAGCCGCCAACCGGGCGGATTCCGGCGATACAATCCACGTGATCTTCACCCCGGACGGATGCACCGTCTCTGCCAGCAGCCGCATCCCATGGATGCAGGTAACCTCCCCAACATGCCGGGCCGCCAGACTTGCAAACGTATAAATCAATTCACCCATCATAGTTCCCTCGCAGCACCTTTGCTTATATAGCTTTTACCATGGCCGCCACGGCCTGTTGAATCACCTGCGAAATCGCCTGGCTCATGGCCGCGGCCAGCGCATTAGCCGTTTTGCCCCTTTCCAGCGGCACTTCCGCATGCAATGTATCCGCCCAAAGACAGGAATTGCCGGAAACATCCCGCAACTCCAACCGGATCTCCAGTTCCGCCGTCCAGGAAGAGTGGGTGCGGTTCTCATGAAACTTGCGCACTTTCCCCGTCAACATCAAATCCGGCGGGCCCATCTCCGCGGCGTTCCCCACATCCTGAAAATGGCGGCTGGCCGCCAAGGCATCCGCAAGCGCCTGGGTTACCGCCTCGCCCGGCTTCACGGACCATTCCTCTCCGTCACGATACCCCAGCATGTGGTTCTCACTAATATACGCCATCCGCCGATCATACGGTTGGGCAACATCCAGGGGCCGGTAACCCAGCGACTTTTTTAATGGGTCTGCGGCCGCCACGGTCATTTGGGGATTCAAGGTGTAATACCGCGTGGGAATTACCGTGCGCGGAGCGAGACATCCCGCAAGCGTGAGTATCAATCCGGCACATAAACATGCTGTAGAACGCTTCATTTAAACAATTCCTTTATTCTGCCCTTACCGCGAAGCACGGCAGAGGGATCTTCTTGCAATTGATCCAGAAGAGCGCGCAAATTGTTAAACGCTTCGCTGATTTCATCCAACGACGTACGCACCGTGTACTCCACATTGTCCACCTCATGCAACGCATTGGTGGACATCGTGTCGAAGTGCTTCAATGTGGCTTCCAACTGCTTGGATACACTCGCTATGTTTTCCAGCACACGATTCAACTCGCCCTGCAACTCAGGCACTTGAACCTGTCCTACTTTCTCTTTAATACCCGCCACCAGTTCATCCACATTCTTTGCAAGTTTCCGGACATCCTTGGCCAGCGCGTTAAAATCATCCACGGCGGACTCCGCTTTCCCGCGAAGCCCCGTCACCGTATTCTTGGCCTCGCCCACAAAATCATTCCCGCTCTCCACGAAGGTCTGCGCATCATCCAAGATCCGGTTTACCTTCTCGATAATGGCCGTAAGATCTCCCTCTTCGATCCCCGCCAATCCCGTGCTGACCGACTCCGCAATCGACGAAAGATTCTCAATAATATCCTCCATGCGCGAACTCAGCGCCGTAATAATCGACACCTTGGGCTTGATCTCGCTTCCAGGCTTTAACACAGGCGCCTCCGGATCCCCACCGGAAAGCTGGATGCACATCGTCCCCGTCGCCAGGCTGTACAACACCAACTGCGCTTCCACGCCATCATTCAGCGTGACTTTATCGGGATTGACCACGACATCCACGTGCGCGCGCCGGTTCGGCGTCACCCGGATATTCTCCACCTTGCCCACAGGAACCCCCATATACTGAACCATGCCCCCTTCATACAGGCCGAACACCGACTCGTCAAACTCGACCCAATACCGAACCCCATTCTCCGTATTCAATCCGGAAATTAATATCGCTCCCGACGCTGCCAGTGATACGCACATCAACAGAAATGCGCCCACCTTCATTTTTTGCTTTCGTGTGGCCACGAATCTATTCCTTCTTGGTCAGATCGTCCGTTGCACTATATATTCATCGGGCCGGCGCTCAAAAAACTGGCGCACCCGTTCTGTTTCTGTCCGTTCCACGTCTTCCATCGTACCATCAAATATCACTGTGCCCCGATCCAGCATCAAGATCCGATCCGCAATCTTCCGGATCGAGTCCAGTTCATGCGTGACAATCACAAACGTGATCCCCAGCATTCTACGAAGATCCAATATCAATTCATCCAGCCCGCACGCCATAATCGGATCAAGGCCCGCCGACGGTTCGTCAAAATACACCAGCGGCGGATCCAGGGCTATCGCACGCGCCAACCCCGCACGTTTGCGCATACCACCCGACAACTCATCCGGCATCAGATGCGCCATATCGGCCAACCCCACCAGCCCCAATTTCATCCGAACCACCGCTTGAATTAACGGCTCATCCATGTTCCCATACTCGCGAAGTGGAAGCGCCACATTATCGCCCACCGTCATCGAATTCAGGAGCCCGCTCGTCTGAAACGCTATTCCTATCGAACGCTGCATCTTCGCCAAGTCATCCTCCTCCATCGGAACAATATCTTCCCCCTGATAGAGGATTTGGCCGGAAGAAGGCTTCAACAAACCGCACATATGCTTCAGCAATGTGGTTTTTCCACACCCGCTGCCGCCAATAATCACATACACCGTTCCACGCGGCACCGCCAGCGACACGTGATCCAATATCTGGGTCTCGCCATAATGCGTCACCAAGTCCCGCACTTCAATAATCGTATGGTTGTCTTTGGTATTCATCCGAGTATGTAATAGAAAATAGTGGCAAAAACGATATCAATGCAAATCATAACAAAAATGTCCATCACCACCGCTCGCGTGGTCATCAACCCAACACCCCGCGAACCGCCCGTCACGCGCAGCCCATTATGACACCCAATCAGCGCAATTGCTATCGCAAACGCTATGGTCTTCAAAAAACCCTGCAGCAAATCCTGAAAATGCGCCGCGTTGAGGGTTTCCGTGTACCACACGGAGAAATTGAACTTCAGCACAAACACCCCCCATACAAAGCCGCCGCTCAGACTCGTGATCAAACCCAGCACCCACAAGCACGGCAACATGAGCACCATGGATAACAGCTTGGGCGCCACCAGAAACTGAGCCACATTCAACCCCATGCCCCGCAACGCGTCAATTTCTTCCTGCACTTTCATCGTTGCAAGTTCCGCCGCAATAGCCGCCCCTGTGCGCGCCGCAACCACCACCGCCGTCATCACCGCCGCCAATTCACGCGCAAATCCGATCATCATGGCATCCGCCACCAGAATCTGCACCCCATAGTTTTCCACCTGCTTGGCCGACAGCATCGCGATGATCAACCCCAGCAGGAAATTCATCATGCATACGATCCCAATCGCCCGCACACCCATTTCATGCATTTCATCCAGCAACATGCCCCAGCGGAAACCCTTGCCTTCCAACGGCCCCAGCACTGTCCAATAAATCGCATCAATGCAAAGATCGATGAACTGCCAGATTTCCTCCCCCACCGTAATGGCCGTCCCGCCAATCTTCTCCAGTACTTCCACCTCTTTCGGCTGGATGCTGCTCGTCACCGACAATGCCGGCGTAATCACCTTCAAAAACTCCGCCACATCCCCATGCTCATTCTCCAGCCGCATCTGACCACCCCAGCGGCGCAAATGATCGGAAATCTCAATTAAGCGCGCCCCGCCAAGAGAATCCAAAAACTCCGTCTCCGAAAAATCCAGTACCAGCGTCTGCCCCTCCGTCACTTTCTCGTGCCGGAGCCGCTTGAAAAGCTCGCTGCCGCTCTCTTTATCCAACCGCGGCGGGCAAGTCAGACGTATTTCATTCATACCCCGCCCCCCGCCAGTTGCTCGAATTCTTCTTCCGTAATCACCGGAACCCCTAGTTGCCGGGCCTTATCCAGTTTCGACCCCGCACTTTCGCCCGCCACCACATAATCGGTTTTCTTGCTCACACTCGAAGCTGCTTTGCCCCCCAGTTGTTTGATGCGATCATGAATCTCATCCCGGCTATATTTTACTAATGTGCCCGTAACCACAAATGTCTTCCCCTGCATTGGCCCTGCACCGTCACCGCCGGCGCTTTGCGCTTCCGTCATGCTCAATCCCAACGCACGAAACTGCTCCACCAATTCCCGGTTCTGCGGCGTATCAAAAAAATCCCGGATACTGGCCGCCACTACCGGCCCAATCTCATAAATGCCTTGAAGTTCCTCCACGGGAGCCTTCATCAATGCTTCCATGCTCCCATACCGCCCGGCAAGCAGTTCCGCCGTATGACTGCCTACATGCCGAATCCCCAACCCAAACAATACCCGGCTCAACGGGCGCGCCTTGCTCTGTGTAACCGCCGCCACCAAATTCGACGCCGACTTCTCCGCCATACGGTCCAGCATTGCCACCGTACCTGCATCCAGGCGATACAAATCCGCAGGCCCTTCCACCAATCCCCGATCCACTAACTGCGTGATCACGGCCGGCCCCAATCCTTCGATATCCATCGCACGCCGGCTCGCAAAATGTTCCAACCGCTCTTTCACCTGCGCGGGACACCCCACATTCAAACAACGTATAAACACTCCGTCCGGATCTTTCCGTACCTCTCCTTGACATACCGGACACGCCACCGGAATGGGACAAGGGAGAGCGTCCTGAGGACGTTCCTCCGGGATATACCGCAACACCTGCGGAATAATTTCGCCTGCTTTCTGCACCTCCACAAGATCACCCACCCGCAAATCCTTCTTGGAAAGCTCTTCAAAATTATGCAGTGTGGCGCGCTTCACAATCGTTCCGGCGAGTTTGACCGGGGCCATCTCCGCCACCGGCGTCAGCGCCCCCGACTTCCCCACTTGAACCTTGATGCCCACCAGCCGCGTCCGTGCGATCTCCGCCGGAAATTTATACGCAATGACCCAGCGTGGCGACTTCGACGTACTCCCCAGACGGGTCCGTTGCACCGCCGAATCCACCTTGATGACCATTCCGTCAATTTCATACCCCAACTCATGCCGCCGGGCATTCCACCGGGCGCATGCATCCATCACTGTATCAATCGTGGTGCAATATTCAAAATGTGGATTTACCGGAAGGCCCCATTTCCGAAGATTTTCAAGCGTCTGCCGATGGGAAACAAGAATAACCTCATCCCCGGAAACCAGATCATAGGCGAAAAAACGAAGCCCCCGCTGCGCCACTACCTTCGGATCCAACAACTTCAACGTGCCCGCCGTTGTATTACGAGGATTTCGGAACGGTTCCTCGCCTTCCTCCTCCCGGCGTTGGTTTAAACGCTCCAAATCCTCATTCCGCATGTACACCTCGCCCCGCACCTCCAGCGCCCCCGGCGCGCCCTTTTCCAACCGCAACGGGATCGCGCGAATCACCCGCACATTATTCGTGACATCATCCCCCCGAAGTCCGTCCCCGCGCGTCGCGGCACGAACCAGCACCCCCTCCTCATACCGCAGCGAAATGGCCACCCCGTCCATCTTCAATTCCACCACATAGGCCGGCATCTCACCCCCCAGACCTTTCCTGACCCGCTCATCAAACTCCCGCAATTCCTGCTCATTGTATGTATTGTCTATTGAAAGCATCGGCGCGCGGTGCAATACCGTCTCAAAACCCTCTAGCGGCGCGCCCCCCACCCGTTGTGAGGGCGAATCCACTGTGCGCAACACAGGATACTGCTCCTCCAACTGGATCAACTCGCGCATCAGCGCATCGTACTCAAAATCGCTGATTTCAGGCGTTGCTTCTACATAATATAAACGGTTGTGACGTTCGATCTCCGCCTTCAGCGACATATACTGCCGGCGTATCGCTTCACTTGGACTCTCTGCCGAGGAATTCATACGCACAGTATATATAATTCCGCCCTCCCGCCGCACGGTTGCACAAATTCAGCCGGTTTGCAGTCTACAGGCCATATTCTTATTCTTAGGAAAGACGGCCCTGCTGGAAACTGGCCTTTCCGGAAATCTTCGCGGTTGACATGGACCGCCTCTATCTGGACACTATCTCCTAGAGAGCGGCGGGTTAACCCGGCACCTAAAAGGAACAGTTGAATCCATTCATGGAAAAAGATTGAAATCATGGGCAAAGCACCCCGGTTTTCAAATATAGCAGTGCGTGGTGTATCCTGTGGATGAAGGGTTTCAGAAAACTCAATTTCCGCCAGGTTGAAATTGAAGCCGTGAGTTTCTACTATGCTTTCAGTATGGGTGTGATAAATCGAACGGATCTTCGGAGACGACAACAGCATGTTTGACCTCGCTAAAGTTAAATCACCTGTCGAATGGACCGCAATGCGCAGCCAGATCGAAGCCGCGGTCGTGGATCTTTCTGGACCTGTTTCCAAAGACCGCATCGACCTCCAACTAAAAACCGTGGACGAAGTCGAGTTCCGCGGTTTCGTCCGAAAACGGATCAATTATTTCGTCGATGCGTGGGACCGCATCTCCGCCTGGCTCTTCGTCCCCGACGGAAAAGACGAAGCCCCGGCCATTCTCTGCTGTCACCAGCAGGTGCCCCAGGGAAAAGACGAACCCGCCGGGCTCGAAGGCGACGCCCGAATGGCCCTGGCTCAGCATTACGCCGAACACGGCTTCGTCACTCTCGCTCCAGATTGCATCACCGCGGGCGACCGCGTCTCCATGAAACTTAAACCTTACGACACCAAAACGTTCTACAAAGACAACCCGAAATCCTCCGTCACCGCTAAAATGCTCGCAGATCACATGCGGGCCATCGACGTCTTTTCAGAAGTCAAACGCGTCGATGCAGCTCGCGTGGGCGTCGTCGGGCACGGCCTCGGCGCCTATAACGCCTTGCTACTCGCCGCCTTTGACGACCGTATCCAGGCCTGCGTCGCCAGTTGCGGTTTCACACGCTTTGCCACTGACAAAGAACCCCAACGCTGGCTTCCCGAGGAAGGCTTCATCCTATTGCCAAAACTAAAGGAATACATTAAATCCGGAAAATACCCCCTTGACTGGGAACATCTCCTGGCCATGGCCGCACCAAGCCCCACACTCATCATCACCACTCTCACAGACGCCGCCTACTCCAACCCCAGAAGCTGCCAGAAAGCCGTCACCTCTGCCAGCCGTATTTATAAAATACTCGGCGCCCAAAGCGCCATCGACTTCTATGGACACCATGACGGCCATCGTATCACCCCCGAAACCCTGGAAGTCGCCGATGAATGGTTTGAACGCTGGCTCTAATTCACGGTTTCGTTATCAGCAACACCGCCATTCCCCGGTTAACGTTTGCATAGGGCAATTTCCGGCTGGACAGCAATCACCAGGGAATAAGCAGCCGCACTACATTGTATCGCAGTAGAGACAGGAGTATCCCATGGACCATCAAACCCTTGAACAAGTAAAAAAACTGCTGGAAAACGTCGAACGTGTCGTCTTCGGAAAATATGAAGTCGTCAAACTATGCATTGTCGGTTTGCTCTCACGCGGCCACATTCTCATCGAAGACATTCCTGGCATCGGAAAAACCACCATAGCTCAGGCCATCGCTCGCTCTCTTGACTGCTCCTTTTGCCGCATCCAATTCACCAGCGATATGCTCCCCTCCGATATCCTCGGCGTTTCCGTTTTGGATCCCAAAACCCAGGACTTCAAGTTCCGCAGGGGGGCCATTTTTGCCAATGTTGTCCTTGCCGACGAAATAAACCGCACCCCCCCCAAGACCCAAAGCGCCTTGATCGAGGCCATGAGCGAGAATCAAGTCTCCGTGGACGGAAAAACCTACCCTCTCCCAAAACCCTTCATCGTCATGGCCACCCAAAACCCCATCGAATACGAAGGCACCTATACCCTCCCGGAATCGCAATTGGACCGTTTTATTTTAAGAGTCGAAATCGGCTATCCCCCCACGGATGACGAACTCCGCATCATGCGCCGCAGGGATCCCTTGAAAGACCTCGCGGAATTGCGCCCCGTCCTCAACGCCAATGATCTTCTTCACATGCAGGATTGCGTGGGCGAAGTGCACGTCGACGAATCCGTCGCACACTATATGCTGGCCATCATACACGCCACCCGCACCCATGAACAAATCCAATTGGGCGCAAGCCCCCGCGGGGCACTCTCCTTTTACGAAGCATGCCAGGCCCGCGCACTGGTCGAGGGCAAGGATTTCGTAACTCCCGGCGATGTAAAACAAATGGCCCTCCCCGTCCTCGGACACCGCATCCTCATCAAGTCCCGGGGCGCGGACCTCGCCACTGCCGCGCGGGAACGCGCCCGAGTCATGGCGGAAATCCTCAAAACCATCAAGGCGCCGGTTTGACATGAACGCCAACCTCGGCAAAAGGGCGGGAAACCGGCTGAATATTTCAGGCGCTGTCTTCGCACTAATCGCGACCTTGCTCCTTGTGGCCGCATGGAATACCGGAAATAACCTGTTCTACTTGCTCTTTGGCGGCGTCATTAGCTTTATCCTTATCTCTTTCTTCTTAATGATCTGGAACCTGCGCAATGTGTCCATGACCCGCGAAGCTCCCAACGCCGTTTATCGCGGAGAACCCTTCCTCACGGGAATCCGCATCGAAAACCACAAACGCCTCATGCCCGCCATCGGTCTCGGCATTGCTCAACACGGCAAACAAAATTCACTCTTGGGATTTGTACCCAAAACCCCCGCGAAAGGCGCCGCCCTCTTAAATATCCCGATGACCCTCGCAAAGCGCGGCCTGCATCGCCTCCCCCCATTCGACATCGAAACGGGATTCCCCTTTGGTCTTATGGAACGCCGCCGCCGGTACAACGATACAACCGATGTCCTGGTTTACCCACGTGTCCGTGCATTGCGCACCTCCACCGTCGAACAACTGCCCGGACCCGCTTCTGTCGCACGCGCCGCCGTGGCTGACGGCGACGAATTCTTCAGCCTCCGGGAATATCTTCCCGGTGATGAACTCCGCCGTATCGCCTGGCGCATCAGCGCGCGCATGGGCGTCTGGATGGTCCGCGAAATGTCCCGGCAACACTCCCGATTTGTCATCTTCGCCCTGGATACTCGACACCTGACCGATCTTCCCGATTTTGACAACCTCTTTGAAGAAGCCGTGGAATTAACCGCCTCGCTTGCCGTCTCCTTACTAAAACGGCACTATCACGTTACCGTCACTTCCCCGGCAGGCGCCGTCGAAGGCGGGTATGGCCCCCATCAGGAACGGAAAATTCTCGAACTCCTGGCACGCGTTGATCCAACACCCGAATCAGAAGATTTCTCCTCTTTTGTGCGTGCCCTCGAACCACAGGAAGCCCGTTTGATTTGCATCTCCCCCGACCCACGGCAGTGGGGAAGGCAAACCGGCTCAGGAGCCCTCAAAATGCTCAACCTGGATGAGATCGTCCATGCTTAACCGGCCCTCACTCTTCCTGCGCATCTCCAGCGCCATGGTCATACTGGCCGGATTCATGGCCATGGCTGCCGTGCGTGAATTCGGAATGCTGTTCCTCATCATCCCTCTCACGCTCATTCTCCTCACCCCGGTTGGAGAATGGCTCGATAAAAAATCGTCCGCGTATCGAATCATCTCCAAAGGGATCATTATCTCCTTTTTCTGCTTTATCCCTCTGCTCTGGCTGACACTCGGCATCCTGAAAGGCGTCATTACTGTTATCCTCTTTGTCATCATTTTCATCCAACTCCATCAAAAGACTGAGAAGAATTATTATTACCTGTTCCTCATGGCGTTCTTCCTTCTGGTCGCGGCCTCCGCTCAAGCCCCCGAACCCATTATCGGGCCCGTCATGCTAATCTTCCTCGTCAGCGCTATCTGGGCTTTCATTGCCTTGCGTTTACACCTCGATGCCGAAAGAAGCCTGGCTACCCCCCCTGTCCTCATTTCCAACCAAGGTCTACCCATCCATCCACTCTTCAATACCCCCATCCGCTTCGACCGCGGATTGGTTTTTTCCATTTCCACCGTGTCCATCATTGCCATACTCCTCACAACCCTTATTTTTGCCACCACCCCCCGGCTGGAAGCGGGCTTTTTGGGACGCAACAATACCCTCGATACAGTACGCACCGGAATCAATCGCTCCGTCAATCTGAATCAACGCGCCCTCCTCTTCGAAGACCCTACCGCCGTTATGCGCGTCACCTTCCCCGACGAACCCAATGGCCAGTATACCGGCGAGATGTACTGGCGCGTCACCACCTTGTCCCACTACTTCCGATCCCAATGGGAACACATCGCCCTGCGCGATTCCGGAACCTCCAATACTGCCAATTCACTTCTGGGCAGAATACGCGCCCCCTTTCAAAGCGCTGCAACCGCCGCGGAACGCACAAAATCCGGCAACTGGCGAATTGTCCGGCAACGTATCTATATGGATACCGTTCCCATAGAGGGAATTCCATGTTTGGATCTGATCTGGAAAATAATCCTGCAAGGAACCCCAAGAGGCATCAATGTCATCTGGGATCCTTCGAAAGACTTCACCCTCCTCCTGCAGAGCATGGGGGAGAGGCGAATTACCTATGAAGCCTGGTCGGAAATTCCCACCTTTGACCCACAGCGCCTCCGGGATACACCGGCCAATTATGACAACTTCCTGAGGAAAAAGGACCTCGATCTGCTTACGTACCAGGATCTCCTCCCCGAAACCCAAACCCTTATTAATAATATTACCCAAAATGCGAAAACACCTTACGACAAGGCCCGCGCCATCGAATTGTGGCTTAGCGGCACAAATTTCCAGTATTCCTTGCTCATGCCGCCTCTGCCTGCAACACATCAGATTGATGCCTTTCTTCAACGCGAACGGCGCGGACACTGCGAACTTTTTGCAAGTGCCATGGCCTTAATGCTCCGAAGCCTCGGCATCCCGGCCCGGGTCGTAAGCGGATTCAAAGGAGGCGAGTGGAACGCCTTCGATGGCTCGTATACAGTCCGTGCACGAATGGCGCACCTCTGGGTGGAAGCCCTGTTCCCAAGCGAGGGATGGGTCCGGTTCGATCCTTCCCCCCGTTCCGATATAGAAGAAACCAGCCGCCTGCGGAAAATAGCCGGTTGGCTCTCCGGGATTTCTCTCCGCGCTAAAATGTTCTGGTATCAGGAAGTTGTCCGATACAACCCGGATATACAAATCAAACGATTCCAGGATCTCTCCCTAAATCTCATTCAATGGATTCAAAACAAAGAACTCGAAGAATCCCCCAAAAGCAATGTGCATACCTCCTTTCCTATTAACCGCTTTCTTAAAATCAGCATTGCCATTCTCGCCGGAATTCTTGCCTTCTTCCTGATTGTGCGTCCCTGGATTAAAAATAAAAACACGCCTTGGCCGCTTACCGAAGACCAAAAACGTGCTCAATTACTCTATTTTCGACTCTGCCGCACCCTCACGCGCCTCGGTATTTCCCCTCAAAACAAAACTCCCCAAGAGTGGTTTGCACAACTCCCAGAAAATCTGGCCTCCGTCAAAACTCCCATCCAGGAACTGATTCACACTTATCTGGAATGCCGCTTCGGACGCCGCACCCTTCCAAAAGAGCAATATCACCGCCTTCTCCGGAATATTCGTGAACTCCGAAAAGAAGGCCGCGCTATTTCTCCTTAACCGCCCGCGCCGACGGGGGGGATTTCGGCTTCTCTCCGTTCAACAACAACGCCACGGAATCCACATCCCACAGCGCCACCGCAAGATCCTGTTGCTTGTTCTGATCGAAATCCGCCCCGCATAACGCCCTCGGACGCCCTTGGTCAAATGAATACTCCTCCGTCCGGAAATGCTGTTGCCTGCCGTCATCGGTGGACTCATTGATCAACACCTCCACTTTCCCCGAAGCGTAACAGGCCACGGCCATATCCGGCTTTTCATCGCCCGTCAAATCCTCCACAACCAAATCGCGAATTTCATGTTCCAGCACACCCCGGTCAGGACCCAATAAAATCTCCTGCGAAACACTAAAGGAAAAGTTGCCATCCCCATAAAAAATAACCACTGAATCATCCTTATGGGAATGCGACACCACCACATCCAACACATTATCCCGATTGACATCGCAAATCCGCACTTTTGACGGGAGCTGACCCCGTGTCGGGATACGGGACACCTCGGCAAACCCGCCAGCGCCATCACCCTTCCAAAACGTCAACTCGCCCGTTACATACATCACTACAACCAAGTCACTCTCCTTATCCCCATCAAAATCCGCAACGTGTACATCACGGGGACCACCCGCCGCGGGGATAAACTTCGCCTCGCCAAAATACGTCTCGGCATGTCCCGGCATGAACACAAGCATATCGCTGGACCATCCCGTGGCGATCAAATCCCGTAATCCATCATGGGTGACGTCCTGAACCGTCACCGACGTCAGACCGGGACGCGTAAACACCGCATTGCCATCCCCATCCGTCTGCCGGAAATAGGGAAGCGCATCCTCCTGAAAACGGAACTCCACCGGCAAATACACACTCTCCTGCTGATTATTCAAAAAGAGCGAAATGGAATTATGCTTGGTCGCCAGAAAACTCGCCACTACTATATCCGGCCACTTCAACGCATCCACATTGGCCACTGCAATCGCATACGGCCCAAACCCCGTTTTCAACGAAGGATGCAACTTATCGTAATTCAACCCTTCCCGCGCTATCAATATCGAAATCTCATCATTGCCCGGCCGCTCCTCCCGGGGATCCCCCAATATCCCCCGATCCGCCGTGATTATCTCCGGAAGTCCATCCCCATTCAGGTCTTGCGCCAGAATGGCCGATGGATTCGGACCCACTTGATACACCGGCCCCTGCTTCACAAACACCGCGGAAAATCCCCACGGCGCCACAACAAAAACCCAAAAAAACATCCCATAACAAACAAACCAAAACACCTCCTGCCGCCACCCGAAACACTTCTCCGGCCGCATATGCATCATACTCCTTGGCATTCAAACCAACTGCGCCGCAAATCGAATCGCCGCAAGAAGACTTTGTTCCCGCGCGATCCCTTTACCGGCAATATCATACGCCGTGCCATGATCCACTGATGTACGCACCAGCGGTATGCCCAGCGTCACATTCACGCCCTCGTCCATCGCGATGAGTTTCAAGGGGATATGACCCTGATCATGATACATCGCAATCACCATATCAAACTCCCCATCCCGCATTTTGCCAAACAATGTGTCCGGCGGATGCGGGCCGCTGCAATCAATCCCAATCCTCTGGCACTCCTGAATCGCCGGCAGAATCTCTTCCAATTCTTCCCGTCCAAACGCGCCCGCTTCCCCCGCGTGGGGATTCAATCCCGCCACTGCAATCCGAGGGGTCTCCAGCCCCATCCGCCGCAATGCCTCATCACCTATCCGAATCGACGCCGTTATCCGTTCCGTCTTCACCTGATCTATCGCGTCCCGAAGCGAAAGATGCGCCGTGTTATGCACGATCCGCATCCGATCCGTGAACAGACACATTCGGTAATCTCTCGAACCCGTCATTTCCGCAATCAAATCCGTGTGTCCCGAACAGGATATCCCCGCGCGATGCACACATTCCTTGTTGATGGGACACGTTACTATCCCGTCAACCTTCTGGCGCTGTGCAAGCCGCACCGCAAATTTTACCCACTCGACCGCACATCGCCCAGCCTCCGCATCCATCTTGCCCGGCTGAACCGGAGGACCAGAAAAACCTCCTTCCATTAAATACAATCCTTCTTCACACAGGGAAACATCTTCGACAACCTCCGCCTCCCGGCAATTTGCATACCGCGCGCGCGCCCACTCAAACGCCGCACGCCCTCCAATGATTACCGGACGGCACCACTCCCAAGGCTCCGCATGAGACAGCGCTTTGACCAAAATCTCCGGCCCAACACCATTCACATCGCCCATGGTAATCGCCAACCGCGGTTTTCGCATCGTGTTCTTTCCTTAATCGCGCACAGTCATGAATTCAATCGCTACCCGGCGGGCAAGCATCAAATACCCCGCGCCTATGCCCATTTCTATGGGCGGTATGATACGGCATGTGATGAAAATAAACCAAGAATGAAAATTTCTCCTGCGCCCAAGCAAGTTCCAGGCCAACAAACCAAATCGCGCACGCTCACAATAACCCCGTCTTTATTATGCATTATACATTTTTTTCTTGCATGAGTTTCCTTCTCATGATATACTCACTCCATGTTTTTTCCATTCACGGTGTACATGAATTCATCATGTGGGATGCATGAATGGAACACCGGGAAAAAAGGCGTGATACACCTGCCTGAAGAAGTATTGACGAATACCCGAAGGGGTGTGATCCGTCTTCATGGCAGGAAAATAAATGCCCGAATATGAACAAAACGCTCTGCAACGAGCATGGAAAATTCAGGAAGACGCCGCTGCTGTTGGTTTTGACTGGCCCGACATCAGCGGGGTCCTCGATAAAATTGAAGAAGAAGTGAACGAAATGCGGGAAGCGCTTTCATGTGGCGATCTAAACCACGCGCGGCAAGAACTGGGAGACGTACTCCTGGCCTCGGTGAATGCTGCGCGGTTTCTAAAGATCAATCCTGAAGTAATGCTCACGCAGGCCGCAAATCGCTTTCACGCGCGTTTCCAGGCTGTGGAAAACGTTTTCGCCCAGGAGGGCCGCGATATGAAATCGTGCTCGCTTGACGAACTCGACGCCGTTTGGAATCGTGTAAAAGTTGCTGTGGATCAAGCACTTGAAAATAGTGCTTGACAAATGAAACAAGATCGTGCAAACTCACGCTCTCAATTGAAGAAAATGCCTGATTTTACAGGGAATTTTGGGCTTGTGGAAAACCTGTGGATAGGGTGTTGATAACCATTGAAGACTGTGGATAAACGGTGGAAAATCATTCGCCGGCACGGTGAATGTTGCGTAGTGTTCCGAGGATGCGCGGGGGCGCAGAAAAAGTTGAAGGTTAGGGGTGCGCGGTGCGAGCGGAACGCATTGCGCACGGGTGGTGACGATGGCGTGGTGTCAGAATGTTGGGTTGCCGTCACCTTGCAGTGATGAGTACGTGGAATGGAGAGGGTATGCCGTCGAGATCGGAAGTGAATCCGTGGACCCTGGCGCAAGACCATCTGCAACAGGTCCTCGATGAATATAGTTATAAAAACTGGTTTTCACAAACGCTCTTTCAATCCTATGAAGAAGGACGCTTGACCATCAGCGTCCCGAGCGAATTCTTTGCGGAATGGCTTCGAGATCATTACCTCGACGCCATCACCGAGTCTGTCCAGGAAGTCTTGCCCGGCTTCCAGGAGATTGTCTTCAGTGCCGGTCAGGACGCACCGCCCCCTGCCGCTATCGATGTCGCCACGCTCACGCTCAACCAACCCGTTTCCAAAAAAAAGATGAAAGCCATTCGTTCCTTCAATGGCTTCAATCCACGATATACCTTCGACAGATTTGTCATCGGATCGGGAAACCGTTTCGCGCACGCCGCCGCAAAAGCCGTCGCGGAATCCCCAGGCCGCGCATACAACCCTTTGTTCCTATACGGCGGCACCGGCTTGGGAAAGACACACCTCATGCAGGCCATCGGTCAGGAACTCCTGTCCGAAATACCAGGCGCCAACGTCTGCTACATCTCCTCTGAGCAATTCACCAATCAGTTAATTCAAAGCATTATGGACAAGTCCACTCAGAAATTCCGCGCTAAATACCGCAAAGTGGACATCCTCATGATCGACGATATCCACTTCATCGGCGGAAAGGAAAGCACCCAGGAAGAATTCTTCCACACGTTCAACGTCCTCTTCGACATGCACAAGCAGATCGTCTTGTCCAGCGACCGATGCCCCAAGGAACTTCAAGGCATTGAGGCACGCCTCGTCTCCCGCTTCGAATGGGGCCTCGTTGTGGATATCCAACCGCCCGACCTCGAAACCCGCATGGCCATTCTTCAAAACAAGGCGCGTGAAGAAAACCTCGTCGTACCCCCCGAAGTCTTGCGGTTCATCGCCACCTATATCACCACCAACATCCGCGAACTCGAAGGCGCCCTTGTCACCGTACTGGCATACAGCCGCCTCAACGAACAAAAAATCTCTCTCGCCATGGTTGAAGAAGTCCTGCGTGATCTTATTGGAAACGAAAAAATAAAACCCATCACCCTCGAACAAGTCCAGCGCGCCGTCGCCGAACACTTCGACGTGCGCATCGCCGACTTGCGCGGGCCAAGCCGGCAGCGGCAAATCGTCGTCCCGCGCCAAATGGCCATGTACCTCTGCAAAGAACTCATCCCAAGTCTCTCCCTCAGCGATGTCGGAGAAGCCTTCGGAGGAAAAGACCACACCACCGTGCTCTACTCCTGTGAAAAAATCTCCGAAGACGCACGCGGCAATGGAGAAGTCCGCCGTACTCTCGACCAGCTCAAAAAAAAGCTCCAGGTATAGCGTCAAATCTCCCTGTATACTCCCATTAGTGGGACATCTGCGCCGCTTCTTCACCCAGGAATACCAGCCATGGGGGTGGTGTTCACTTTAATGAAACACACAATCTGTGTTACCATCGCTTCAAGGAGTGTAACCAATGGCCATACGTGACATTTTGTGGTATCCGGACGATCGATTGCTGAAAAAAGCATCGGCCTATGAACATATTGGCGCCGATGTCGCTGAACTCGCACAAGACATGCTCGAAACGATGTTTTTCTATGACGGCGTAGGCCTCGCCGGACCTCAAGTGGGCATCTCCAAGCGGATTTTGGTCCTATGTGAACCCGAAGGCGACCCCATGTGCCTCGTCAACCCAGAAATATACGAAAAAGAAGGGTGTGCAGAAGGAGAAGAAGGATGCCTCAGCCTTCCACAACTCTATGCCCTCGTACCCCGTGCCACACGCATCCGCGTCCGCGCACTCGACGAACACGGCGCCCCCCTCGACTTTGAAGCCAGAGATTTTCTCGCACGGATCATCCAGCACGAATCTGACCATCTCGACGGTACTCTTTTTCCCGACCGGCTGGATATCCTCTCCCGCGAAGACCTCTTGCAGCAATGGCAGGAAATCCATAAGCAACTCACTAAAAACGCAAAACATCCCAAATCAGTTGCTTTCTAACCCAATTCCCCCCTACACTTATTTTATTCGCCTGCCAAAGTGAACCACTGACTGACGTTGGCGGGAGAAAATGAACGCTTTTCGTTGCGTTTCGCACGAAAAGAAAAGTACTGTCAAAAACAACAAACACCGGGTATTAACCATGTTTTTCACTTCACCTTCCGTTGAACGGCTCGTCGAAGCCTTCCGCCGCCTTCCAGGAGTGGGAAAACGCTCCGCCGAACGCCTCGCTTTGCACTTACTCGGCGCACCCGAGGAAGAAGCCCTTACCCTGAGCGAAGCTATCCGAGACGCACGCGCACGCATCAAGTCCTGCTCCATCTGCTGTAACCTCACCGATATCGATCCCTGTTCCATTTGCTCCGATGAACGCCGCGACCATTCCCTTCTTTGCGTCGTTGAGCGCCCCTCCGGCGCCATGGCTCTGGAAAAAGGCGGCGCCTACCGCGGCCTCTATCATGTCCTCCACGGTGTCTTGAACCCCCTGGAAGGCATCGGACCCAGCGAACTCAAAATGGACCGCCTCTTCAACCGGCTCCGCACCGGCCAAATCCGCGAAGTCATCGTCGCCACCAACGCCACGGCCGAAGGCGAAGCCACCGCCCTATACCTCGCCCGGGAAATCGGAAAGCTTGCCATCACCGTCACGCGCATCGCCCACGGCGTACCCATGGGCGGCGGCCTCGAATTCGCCGACGACGCCACGCTCAGCCACGCCCTCCAAGGCCGTACCAAACTCTGAGACAAATAACATCACGGCCAACACAGATCCTCTCTGCCCTGACCGTGATCTACTTTATGCCCGCTTTATGACTTCTTCGCGGCCGGTGCGGGCGGCGGCGGAATAAATTGCTGGATCTGCGCGCGAATCAACGGCTCGAATCCCGTCAAGGTAAACGCGCCAATAAACGCTTTCTGTCCCGCATCCCATTTCGGCTGGCCATCCAGCTTCATCCCAAAATCATCTTCCAGATATTGCTTCAGCAGAGGCAATCCCATCATGTTAACCAGAAATTCCAATTGATTCCCGGCTTCCTGCGTTCCCTCAACCCGAAGATTAATCTCCGCCTTGTCAACCTCCACTACGTCCGCGCTCAGACGAAGCACATGAAGATTCGGCAATATCGCCAGACCCGTTTGCACATACGAATTCTCCATCAACATTTTCCAATCCTGCTTCGCCGCCTTCGCGCCCGCGCCAATCAGCGTCATAATCTCCCCATTCCGGTTATCCAGGGCAAGTTCCAGCAAATGATCCCCGTCAATAACTACCGGGTTCCCCTCCAAATCATGCTTCCACGTCTCCAAGACCTTTTCTTCCAGACCGTCCGGAATCGGCAGCGCGCCATTTACAAGCACGACACCCCGCTGTGGCATCGTAAACATACCCTCATCCCACTTGATCATATTCAACGTGCGTTGAAGACCTTGCTGGTTCAATTGTTTCACAATCTCCGGACCAAACCGGCGTTCATTGATAAACAACGTCAAGCCCACACTCCCCTTGGAATATTCCGCCCCTTCCAACAGAGCAATCTCACGAGGCACAACCATCGAGATAAGCGCATCAGGACTGCTCGGAAGCTTCGGCAATTGGGGTATGTCTTCAGGCTTAATATACTTAAACACAAATGGCGCCAGTTTATCCGGCTTCACTACCACCCGGGCACGCGTGTCTTTCGTGGCCAGCGTCTCATGAGACACCGCCGCAGCCTCCGATATCCCATACTGGCTGTTCAATTTCACATACGCAATACCAATGACAGCAATTGCCGCTATCACAAGAACCAGCAATACCGCTAACCCAATTAGACAGCCCTTTTTCACCGTACGTTCTCCTATTCGATTTTAGGCATCGTTAACGAAAATTAATCAATCATCCTAAGCCCCCGGCACTTTATTGTCAAACTTGCCTTATTCCCCCAACGCGCGCCGCAACGCCCCCTCAAACCCCGTCAGCGCAAAATCGCCGGTCAACGTAAACGCATTACGCCACTCCACATGCCCTGAAAATGAAAATTGATGTATCGCCATAAGCCTTGCGCTCAGCCAGTCCGCCACACCGTTCAGTGCATCTTCCACTACTTCGGGCTGTCCGCCCCCATCACACACCACGTCCACATGAAATCGCACTTCATCCTCTTTCACCAAATCACCGGTAACGTTAAGTTCCTGCAACAATAGCAGCGACTGCACCATAAGCTGATGGAGCATATCATCAAATGATCGTGAATATGCCGCATTCACCGCCCCATACCACTGCATCAGCACCCCATTCGTATTATCCGCCGAAAACTCCAGCAAATGCTTCCCGGAAAGCGGGGGAGGGGGGATCTCCCGCGTTTCAGGCCATTGTGCCGCCACTGCCCCTTGCGTGTTTTGGGGCACGGAAATCGCCCCCTGCGTCATCAACACCCCCGGTTGTTTCAGCACCACCCGGTTCGGACGCCACTCCGCGAAACGTAAATCATGAAAAAAACTCGACTCATTCAACGCTTCCATAAAATCATTTGGCTCCGGGCGCACATTCACAAAAAACACCGCCCCAAGCGCATCCTCCCCCTGTTCCTCCACCAGCAGCGTAATCTCATACGGAAGCCGGTGGATCCAGTTAATACGAATGGGCCCGCC
>JAKQOG010000255.1 GCA_029565395.1 Candidatus Hydrogenedentota bacterium
CATCGAATGTTCCGCGATGAGCATGAAGTATCTCGGCGAGAGTTTTGACATCCATTGCGGCGGCGTTGACAACATGTTTCCGCATCATGAGAATGAAATTGCACAATCGGAATGCGCATCGGGAAAAACCTTTGTCAAGTATTGGCTTCATAATGCGCATCTGGTGGTGGACGGCAAAAAAATGTCCAAAAGCCTGGGTAACTTTTTCACGTTGCGCGATCTCCTCGCCCGCGGCTCGGACCCGCTCGCCATCCGGTATCTTTTGCTTGCGACGCATTACCGCCAACCCAGCAATTTCACGTTTGAGGCGCTGGAGGCCGCCACGCAGGCCCTGCGGCGCATCCGCGATTTCCGCATTCGCCTCGGGGAAGCGCGCGGAAACGGCAATGATCTGAAAGAGGTGTGTGCAACGTGTGAAAATGCCTTTATCGAAGCCATGGACGACGATCTCAATATCGCAGCGGCCTTGGGATCTATTTTTGACTTCATCCGTGATGTGAACAAGCTGATGGATGAGGGCGGCATAGGAGAGGAAGGCGCAAAGAATGCTTTGGCCTTGCTTGACCGTCTGAACGCGGTCACGGGGCTGTTCGCACCGCCTGCGGAGGACAGTGCGCCCCAGGCGGTTCTTGATCTGGTCATGGAACGCCAGCAGGCGCGCCGATCCAAGGATTTCGCCCGCGCCGACGCCATCCGCAAGCAATTGATCGAGGAAGGCTGGGTTATCGAAGACACCGCCGACGGCCCCCGTGTAAAAAAGGCATAAGATTATTTATTGTTTCTTCTTTCTTTTCACGAGAAAAGAAAGAAGGAAAGAAAAGCGAAGATTTTCACTTGTTGATAACCGGAAAGTATTTTTCAAACAGCCGTTGCGCCACCTCTGCCGCATCGCCTTGGGGGCCGGCGGGATAATTTTTCATTTCGCGGGTCCATTTATTTTCCCATGCGCTGATGTCCTGTTCGAAGGCTTTTTCGTCCAAAGGTTTGTTTTCCGCAAGAGATGCTTTTAATCGATCAATGAATTGCGCCCAGCGCGCGCGGTAGAAATCCTTGATGAGTCCCGCCCATTGCTTGCTGGCGTAATCGTGCAAGATGCTATCCTGCGGACCCCAGAGGGTGATTTGGTTGCGTGCATTCCAGGAATAATGGGCGCGTTCTTCATCGTTGTCCGCCCAGCGCATTGCGTGATCAAGCCAAACACCCAGGAGAAATTCGCAGCGGGTGGCAAGGAGTTCATCCATGTCATCGAAGAGCGCAAGAAAACGATTTGCGGCGTCCGTTAGTTTCGCCGGATCTTTGGCTTGATAGGCGGCTACTACTTCACCATGTAAAGTGAATGCATAATTGCTGAGCACTTGCCGGGTACTATGAACGAGATCGTAGCGATACGTGTCCGTTTCGCCCAATGCCTCTTTGGCGTCCAGCAATTGCTTCCACGCTTCCACCAATTTTTCCGGATCATACGGGCGTTCGGCATTATTCCATGAAAAGCTTGCAAGCAGCGGGGGGCGTCCACAGATTACAGCGCCGGTTTGTCCCGGGGTGCGATAGACTGTTTCCAACAGGTTTCGCCATGCCGCGGCGGCGTGTTCATCGGCTCGGCCGTAGCGCCGCGCAGCATACCCGGCAATCCACTCCTTGAGATCCAGGGTTCGCGGATTCCACATCAATTCACTCATTAGATCATAGACGACGGGATTCTGTCCAAGCCCTTCCATGATATACCCAGCGCCGCGAAGCTTCCCGCGATCCGCGCTTTGCAATGCGCTTGGGAGCCCTTCCGCGATCTGTGGTAGGCCGCTGTGCAAGCTCACTTGGTTTCCAAAACTTTGGATGATGCACCAGATCCAGGGCTTTCCGTAAAACGATTCGGTGATTTTCCAGGCTGGCTGCGATTCGCAAAAGAGGTCAAGCATGATAAGACGGTCTTCAGGCACGGCTCCCAATAGTGCTTTGGCCTGCGGGGGCTTCCAGAAATTCGGATTGTTGACGAAGAGCCAGCCCTGCATCACCCAGATGGCTTCCGGGTCACCTGCTTTCATGGCGCTGTATACGGCTTTCCCCATGCGCTCCAGAAATGCCGGATCATTGCTCGGCGGGCTCATCTCGATGAAGGTATCGGAGGCATATAAATGATCTGTGCCGAATTGACGCGTCTGCTCTTCGACAAACAACTTGCCGACGCGCTCAAACAGAGGATCAGCCGGATCCAGGAAAACAGTTCCTGGAAAACCGCACCAAGAGGGCAATTGCTGGAAGGCCGCGTCCGGGAATTTCTGCTTAAGGGCGGCGGGCACATGCCCCGTGAATCCCTGCAATACCGGCGTCATACCCAGGGCGCGTTCCCGCGCCAGAATCTTCTTTTCAAGTTCGGCATGGCGTTGAATCCATGAATCACTCAGCGGCCCGGCCCAGTTGTCGATGCATCCCATCCATCCGAAGGGCAGATAGGCGGGGCCTACGAAGAAATTTTGGAGGTCTGCATCGGCCAGGCCAAGTTGATGGCCCACTTCCTGCCAGACGGATTCCTGACCGGTGACAGCGAGCGGCATGTTGATTCCATTCAGGGCCATCCAATCGATGGCGCGCTCCCACTCCGGCCAATCCCACCAGGCCATGGAATAGCTGAAACAGCAATAGTTGAAGCAATAGCGGTATTTAAAAGGCGAGACGATACGGACTTTTTGGGGCACGGCGGGCAGCGGATTGGGCAAAGTAAGCTGATCGCCCCAGAACACGGAAATACTGGCGTTGCAGTAGTCCTTGAGATACTGATTGAGCGCCGAGGCCACGGCCACGGCATTGGAGCCGCGCAGCACCACCTTGTCCCCGGCGCTTTCGATCTCGAAAACATCCTGGTCTTTCTCTTGCGGCAATTGTTCTATCTGGAAGGCGGCAGCGTGTTCCGGCAAGAGGCGTTTTACAAGTTCCACTGCATGATCCCCTGTTGAAGCATTGCCGGGAAAACATGCCGTGATCGGGAAGAGCAGTGTGCACAGCCATATTCGTGTTTTCATATCACGCCCGCCTGGTGTTGGGCCGAATACCGGCCCGGTTTCACTTATTCAAACAGCGCGTTGATGAATTCCCGCGCATCAAATGGTTGCAGATCGTCCAGGGTTTCCCCCACGCCAATGAGTTTAATCGGAATGCCCAGTTCCTTCTGAATGGCGACAATCATGCCGCCCTTCGCCGTGCCGTCCAGCTTAGTTAGCACGATGCCGGTCACCGTCAGGGCATCGGTGAACAGGCGCGCCTGTTGCAGGCCGTTCTGGCCGGTGGTGGCATCGAGCACGAGAAGCACTTCATGCGGTGCGTCCGGCAGCCGCTTCCGAATCACCCGTTGGATCTTTTTCAACTCCTCCATGAGATTCACCTTCGTGTGGAGGCGGCCGGCGGTATCGATCAGGAGATTGTCCGTGCCGCGCGCAATGGCGGCGTCCGTGGCGTCATACGCCACCGAAGCGGGATCGGCCCCTTCCTTGTGGCGGATGAGATCCGCGCCGGAACGTTCGCTCCAGATGGCGAGTTGTTCCGCCGCGGCGGCCCGGAAAGTATCCGCGGCTCCCAGCAACACCGACTTTCCTTCCGCCCTCAATTTCGCGGCCAGTTTCCCGGCGGTAGTCGTTTTTCCCGAACCATTCACGCCGGTGATTAGCGTGACATGCGGCTTTTCCGGCGCGGTCCAATGCAGCGCGTGATCGCCCGGCTCCAGAAGACGGATCATTTCTTCCTTAAGCGCCGCATAAATATCTTCCGGGGTGGACAGGCCCTTCTCCCGCGCCATTTTCTTCATGTCCTCAATAATGCTCATTGTGGTATCAACGCCAACATCGGCCTCGATAAGAATTTCTTCCAATTGGTCGAGAATATCCGCATCAATCGCTACGCGCCCGGAGAAAATACGTTGCACATTCCCCACCAGGTTGTCGCGCGTTTTGCTTAACCGCTCCTTCAGTTTTCCGAAAAATCCATTCTCCGCCATTTCCGAACTCCATTATTTTGTCAGAAACCACGGATTGTAGAACGCTGCGTAACAATTATCAATTTGTGATGCGCTGCAGGGGATGAGAATCGTGGTTTGTGGGGGAATTTCGAGATTGCGGATTGACGAATGAGACCTATACGATCAAAGGCAGGACGAATTTCTTCGGAAAAATGATGGAAGTTGATAGATAGTAGTTGGCTAACGGCCAATCCCCCCCTTGTTTCCCAGACCCAGTTCAGTTCCCCGTTTGCCATTTCGCATTTTCCGTTTCGCATTTCCTGCCCCCTTTTCGTTTCTGGCTACAGACTCCAGACTATAGACTACAGACTCTCCCGGGCAATTTCCGCTTCCAGAAGTTCAAGATTTTCGCGCGCGGTGCAGGTATTGGGATGATCGGGACCCAGACTGGCCTCGAAAATTTGCATGGCGCGACGCATGAGGGGTTCGGCGTCGGCCAGCCGGTGGGTGTCCTGAAACAATTGTGCCAGGTTGTTGAGGCAGGAGGCAACATTGGGATGCTCTGGACCTAATGAATTCTCCCAGATTTTCAAGGCGCGGCGCATGAGGGGTTCGGCCTCGGCCAGCCGGTGGGTATCCTGGAGCAATTGGGCTAGGTTGTTGAGGTCTCTGGCGACATTGGGATGGTCCGGGCCGAAGGAGTTTTCGTCAATGTCCAAGGCGCGTCGCATGAGGGGTTCGGCCTCGGTGAGCCGGTTGGTGGCCTGGAGCAACTGGGCCAGGTTGTTGAGGTCTCTGGCGACATCGGGATGGTCCAGGCCGAAGGATTTTTCATCGATATCCAAGGCGCGCTTCATGAGGCGCTCGGCCTCGGCCAGCCGGTTGGTGGCCTGGAGCAACTGGGCCAGGTTGTTGAGGTCTCTGGCAACAGAGGGATGGTCCGGGCCGAAGGACTTTTCATCGATATCCAAGGCGCGGCGCATGAGGGGTTCGGCCTCGAGGAGCCGGTTGGTGGCCTGGAGCAACTGGGCCAGGTTGTTGAGGTCTCTGGCGACATCGGGATGGTCCGGGCCGAAGGAGTTTTCGTCGATTTCCAAGGCGCGTTTCATGAGGGGTTCCGCCTCTTCCAGCCGGTTGGTGGCCTGGAGCAACTGGGCCAGGTTGTTGAGGTCTCTGGCGACATCGGGATGGTCCGGGCCAAGGGAGTTTTCGTCGATTTCCAAGGCGCGGCGCATGAGGGGTTCGGCGTCGGTGAGCCGGTTGGTGGCCTGGAGCAACTGGGCCAGGTTGTTGAGGCAAGTGGCAACTATAGGATGTTCTGGACCTAATGGATTCTCCCAGATTTCCAAGGCGCGTCGCATGAGGGGTTCGGCCTCGGCCAGCCGGTTGGTGTTCCAGAGTAATCCGGCCAGGTTGTTGAGGTCTCTGGCGACATCGGGATGGTCCGGGCCGAAGGAGTTTTCGTCGATTTCCAAGGCGCGTTTCATGAGGGGTTCCGCCTCTTCCAGCCGGTTTGTGGCCTGGAGCAACTGGGCCAGGTTGTTGAGGTATGCGGCAACGTCGGGATGCTCTTGACCGAAGGAAGTATCCATAATTTTCAGAGCGCGACGCATGAGGGGTTCGGCCTCGACATAAAGGGCTTTAGCCAAAAGATAATTACCAAGCCCACCCATCAATCGAGCGGTGGGTTCGGATATACCTAGGGTATCGGCTTGGGCGGTGATTGTTAATGCATGGGGATGAAGCTGATTCATCACCGGCCATGTCCGGACATCGAAAGTTTCAAAAGGGGTTGCTGTATCTACGAGAGTAAGGGCAATTTGTATCCATTTAGGATGGGAATCGTTGGGGAGACGGGATCGGACGACTTCCTGGACCAGGCGGTGGATGGAGAAGGCATTGTTTTCTTCGGGGGTGATAAGGGAGTAGGTATAGAGACCAGCCAGGGCTTCGGTTACATTGAATGGGATTTGAGGGGATGACTTCTTTTTCTTCTTTCCGGTTCCTTGTACCCCATCCAAGGCTTCTTGCAGATGGTCTTCTTGTCCTTCAAAGAGGAATTCGGGGATGGGGTTAGGGGCAAGGAAGGCGCAGATATTCAATAAGACGCGGGCCTGCGGGGTGAGTTGATCGAAGCTGGCTTGCCAAGTGAAAGCCAGGGAAAAGGGATATTCGGTTTGGAGCTTATCGTGCCATTCAAGGATAGATTTGCGTTCAGTTTCCCAGAGTTCGAGATAGCGTTCAAAGCTCCAATGCCGGCTGTTGATATAGGCAGCGGCCAATTCGAGTGCGAGGGGAAGTCCGCCGAGATTTTTGGCGAGTTCTTCGGCGCGTAGTTGATCCTCCGGGGATTTTGTGCGGTCGTGATCGGTGCGTTCGAGGAGGTAGGCGGCGGCATCCTCGATGGCGAGAATGTCGAGTTCATGGCGATTCACGGAAGGCGACCAGTGTGCGCGGCGGGTGGTGATGAGGACACAGCCGTTATTCAGCCGGGGCAGGAGTGGCAGCACGGCGGCCGCGGCGGCTTCGGCGTCCACGTTATCGAGAATGAGGAGCCAGCCGGTATTCGTTTCAAGCCAGTGCAGGACGGCGGCGGTTTTGACGGGCTCTTCGCGGGCGTCGCGTTCCGGGAGATGTAAGAGATCGGCCAGTGCGGCGAGGCTGGCATGTACGGCCGCCGGGGCATCCGCGCGGACGAATAGCAGGGCGGTGTATTCGCGGGCGTAGCGGTAGGCGTATTCGACGGCGAGGCGGGTCTTCCCGATGCCGCCGAGCCCGTGGATGGCCTGTTTCTGAACCACGGCGGTGGTTTTGTTTTGGGTGAGGGAAGCGTGGAGTGTTGCGAGAGCATCCTCGCGGCCTTTGAACAGATCGCCGAGGGAGTCCAGAGGGAGGTTGTGGAGGGGGAGATGGCCCGTTGTTTTCAGAGTTCCGTCTTTATGCAAAGAAGGGGTTGCGTTTAAGTTTTCAAGGACCTTTCTACCAAGTTCTTTGAAGATGGTTCTTTGTTCAGGCTCTGAGAGTCTTTCAAGAGGTGTAGTTAGAGGATGGACGGCTTGACGTTCTTCAAGTTCTTTAATAGTTTCCCACATACATTCACGGATTAGTACCCATAGAATAACCACGCCATCGTTTGTTGCGGCTTGCAGTAACGGGTGAAGTTCGTGTTCCACGATGAAATTAGAGGCGAGGAAGTTGTCGCTGACCAGAAACACGGCGACTTTTGCAGAGTTGAGGGCATCATTGATTTCATCCCGCCAGAGGGCGCCTGGTGAAATCTGTGTGTCTTCCCAGATCGATACATTGTGGTTTCGTTGGATGGGCGCCAACATCGTCTTCAGTGCATCGAGGTATTGCTTATCCTTGTGGCTGTAACTGATAAATACCGAATCACGAGAGGACATGAAGCATCCCCTTTCTCCGTTATGCCGTTGTCCCTTGCCTATCCGCCGAGAAAGCCCTCCTGTTGCTGCACCTCGGAGAGGCACCCGGCGGAGGTTCCATCATAGACCAGGAATTGGGGGAGAATCCAATGGAATGGGGAATGCGGAATAGGGAGGAATGGGCGAAAGGACACAAAGGAGCCAGAGCGGCGAAGCCGCAACCAAAAACGGGGCTTTCAGCTATCAGCGGTCAGCTATCAGCAAAAACAATAGTACCGGCAGAACGAATTTCTTCGAAAAAATGATGGAAGTTGATAGATAGTAGTATAAAGGACGAAAAGGATTGTGGGGGATTAAAAGGTTCCGTAGGGGTCGAGGTCGGTTTTGAGGTGGACTTTTTGGGTGTGGGCTTGGCTGAGAAAGGCATCGCGGGTGGCGCGGGTGAGGGAGTTGAGGCGTTGTGCGCTTCGGGAGAGGAGTGCGAGGTTCCATCGGTATTTTTTGTTGATGCGGCGGATGAGGGCGGGGGCGGGGCCGAGGATTTCGACGCCGGGGAGGTCTAATCGTTCGATCTGTTCTTTGGCAAGGCGTTTGAGGAGGACGGCATGGCGTTCGGCGAGGGCGGGGTCTTCGCTTTCGATGGAGAAATTGACCATGCGGCGGAAAGGGGGGTATCCGGCGTTTTGCCGGTGGCGGAGTTCTTCGGTGTGGAAGGCGGCGTAGTCGTGATGGGCCGCGGCCTGTACGGCGTAGTGCCTTGGCCGGTAGGTTTGGATGTAGACCTCGCCGGGACGGTTGCCGCGTCCTGCGCGTCCGGCGACCTGAGTAAGGAGTTGGAAGGTCTGTTCGGCGGCGCGGAAGTCCGGCATGTTGAGACCGGTATCGGCGTTGATGACCCCGACAAGGGTGACGCCGGGATAGTCGTGACCCTTGGCGAGCATTTGCGTTCCGATGAGGATGTCGATTTCCCCGGCGGCGAAGCGTCCGAGGATTTTTGCGTGACCGCCTTTCCCGGAGGTGGTATCGGCATCCATGCGTTCGATGCGCGCTTTAGGGAAGGAGCGCATGAGGTAGTCTTCGACTTTCTGCGTGCCGGCGCCGAGGTAGATGAGTGGTTTGAAACCGCATTCGCCGCAGACTTCTGGGCGGGGTTTTTGCGCGCCGCAGTAGTGGCATCGGAGGACGCCGCCGCTGCTGTGGTAGGTGAGGCTGACCTGGCAATTCTCACAGGGGGCGACCCAAGCGCAGGCAGGGCACAAGACGAAGGGGGCGAAGCCGCGCCGGTTCAGGAGGAGGATGACTTGCTCGTGGGCGTCGACCCGGGCGTTTACCGCTTCTTCGAGGATGCGCGAGAGGATGATTTGCCCGGCGTTTTCTTTGGTCTCGATTCGCATGTCGATGAGTTTTACTTCGGGGAGGGGGCTTGCGGTGGCGCGGCGGCGCAGTTCGAGGCGGATGGATTTTCCGGTTTCCGAGTTGTGGAAGGATTCGATGGAGGGGGTGGCCGAGCCGAGCACGCAGACCGCACTGTTCATCTTTGTGCGCATAATGGCGACATCACGCGCGTGGTACCGTGGGGTGTCGCCCTGCTTGTAGGAATTGTCGTGTTCTTCATCGACAACGATAATGCCGAGGTTTGGGAGGGGTGCGAAGATGGCGGAACGCGCGCCGACGACAATGCGGACCTCGCCTCGCTGTGCCCGCCGCCATTCGTCGTAGCGTTCGCCGAGGCTAAGGCCGCTGTGGAGCACGGCGATGGATTGTTTGAAGCGGGCATAGAAACGTCCGACGGTCTGCGGTGTGAGCGAGATTTCGGGGACGAGGATAATGGCATCGCGGCCGAGGGTGAGGGCGTGTTCGATGGCCTGTAGGTAGACTTCGGTTTTCCCGGAGCCGGTGATTCCTTGTAGAAGGAAGGTTTGAAACCGCGCGGCGTCCAGGGCGTTTTGGATAGCGGCATAAGCCTGGCGCTGTTCAGAATTGAGAGCGTGCTTGGCTTCATCGCGCGCTTCATGGGTGAGTTCAGGGCGGCGGTAGAATTCGCGTTCGACGCGCTCGATGAGTTTTTTCTCTTCGAGCGCCTGAAGAACGGAGGCGGTCACCTTGTGTTTTTTACAGAGATCGGAAGCGGCGCGTTCCGGCTCGGTGTGGAGGAGATCGAGGTAGACGGCGGCCTGCTTGGGTGCGCGGCGCTGCAATTGAAGGAGTTCTGCGACGGGGAGCACGGTGCCTTCGCAGAGCTTAACCCAGGTTTCGGTGTGAATAGAGACGCGGGTTTCGTCGAGGGCGGGTTCCGCGAGGACAATGCCACGGCGGCTGAGGGCCTGAAGAGCGGTGCTAAGGGCTTTGCGCCCAACTAGGGAGGCCAACTGATGTTCAAGCAAAGGGCCGCGCTTGAAGAGTGCGGCGATGATTTTCCGCTGCCGTTCGGAGAAGCGTCCGGCGGTGACCTGTTCGGGGACAAGCTGGTAGCGCATGCGTGCGCCAGACTTCAGGCCGGCGGGCAGGGCGCATTGGAGGGCTTCGCCCCAGGAACAGCAGTAGTATTCCGCGAGCCAGCGGCATAGTTTCAGCATGTCATCCGAAAAGACGGGGGATTCGTCGGGGAGATCAAGGAGTTCCCGCACTGTTTTGAGATCGGTGGTGTTTTTCAAGGCAACGATATACCCGGTTTCGATGCGGCGGGCCATGGGCACGAATGCGCGCATACCGACGGCTGCGCGATCTTGCAGGCTTAAAGGGATGGCGTAGGTGAAGGTATTATCCATGGGCAGGGCTACCGCGATTTCCGCGTATAGTGGAATTGGGCTTGCGGTGGCCGGGTGCGTCATGGAGTACCTTTCCGAGGTTTGGTCTACAGCCTGAAAGTATAGCGAGGAAGGCCTGGGCGGTTCATCTGGGGAAGGGGGAGGGGGATCGGACGGAACAAATGATATGGACAGCATGGACACTATGGACGGAATGGACAGGGAGGACAAGGCGGACGGACAGAGGCAACCAATCTCCTTCCTCGATGCTTCGGAGCGCACACGAACAAACACCCTCCTTCGCCGAGGCTACGGAGGGCGCGCGGACGGAAATAGACAGAGATTATTCGCTGATATCGGTGTGCCAGTAGGCCAAATCGACGAAGCGCTGCCAGCTCATCAGTTCGTCTTTTGGGATGGGCATTCCGAAGCGGGGCAGCCAATGGGGCGCGACCGGCTTGTGCAGCAGGTGCATGCTGGCTTCTTCGGGAGTTTTGCTGCCTTTTTTCAGGTTGCAGCGGAGGCACGCCAACACAAGGTTTTCCCACGTGTCACGTCCGCCGCGGGACCGTGGCAACACATGGTCGATGGTTAATTCCTGCTTGGGAAGGCGTTGTCCGCAGTACTGGCAACGCTGTTCGTCGCGTTCGAAAATGTTGCGGCGGGACAGACGCACTTCGCGTTTAACGAAGCCGTTGAAGGTGCTGAGGAGAATGACTTCCGGCAGGCGGATCTGAAAGGACGGCGTGTGAATATAGCGTCCGGATTCGAAGTTTCCCTTGAATCTGGATAGTTCGCACCAGTTGTCGAAATCGTAAAGCCTGTAGTCTTTGGGGTGCACAACACGAGCGTGACCCTGGAACAGTAATGTCAGGGCCCGGCGCATTGGGGTGACATGCACGACCACCCACGATCTATTGAGTACCAGTACCTGTCCTTCGAGCATACTTAGCTCCCCCAGCCTGGGCATCAGCCCAAGCAGGTTAATTTAGTATAGAAATCCCCTATACTGGTGTCAAATTTATGCATACGGGGGGAAGGGGTGAGCCCGAGGTGGACCAGAAGACGGGGTTTGGAGGTGGGGGGACTGGGAGGAGTAGGGAGACTGGGAAGACTGGGAAGACTGGGAAGACTGGGAAAATGGGGGAATGGGGGAATGGGGGGATTCGGAGAATAAGGTGAGGGTGAGATTATGGGGGGCACAAGGAAAGAAAGGTGGGAAAAGAGCTGTTTGATATCAATGTTTTTACGGATTTTTTGTGGAGAGCGTCATTTTTTGGGTGTTAAGTGGTATAAATAAACAGCCGATAGATCATCTTGGGAAGGATGATGGTGCGCTAACCGTGGAGTAGCGGCTATGTGTGACGTATTGATAGTGGAACGTCCGAAAACGTGTCATATCTTCTGTGAATGCGGATTTGTCGCCGTGATGACGACGGCGCCGCGGGTGTGCCCGGCATGTGGACAGCTTTGGGATAACCTGCGATTCGAAGAATGCAAATAGCTCTTTAGACGCACGAAGACGATTAAAAAAGTCCGACGGGTCTGACAAGTCTGACAGGTCTGACGAACCTGCCTGGTTAATGTATCCGCTCCGTGGAAAGTTTTCATTGAATACCCTTCTGACACGTTCGTTTCATGGGGAAGGTCCATGTTGTTCAGGGAATGGCACAACTGGTATTGTTATGCGTGTTAACCGGAATGGGAGGAAGCGTTATGCCGCATGTGACGAAGTATACGGTGGTGCCGAAGTTGCCGGAACGCCTGGAGCATTTGCTCGCCATCGCTGATAATCTTTGGTGGTGTTGGGATCCGGAGGCGGTGGAGTTGTTTTTCCGGATCGACCGGGATCTGTGGGTGGAAGTACATCAGAATCCCCGGCGTTTGTTGGGCGAGGTGAGTCAGGTGCGGCTGGAGGAGTTGTCGCGGAATGACAGTTTTCTGGCGCATCTGGATCGGGTATGGGACAAGCTTCAGCGGTATCTTGGGTCTCATACGTGGTTCGAACGGAATCCTCAGGCGCCGGAAGAACTCCAGGTGGCGTACATGTCGGCGGAATTCGGGATTCATGAATCGCTCAGCATTTATTCCGGTGGGTTGGGGTTGCTGGCGGGGGATCATCTGAAGGCCGCAAGCGATCTGGCATTGCCGCTGGTGGGGATAGGTCTTCTATACCGGGAAGGGTATTTCCGGCAATATCTGAACACGGACGGGTGGCAGCAGGAGACGTATCCGCGGAATGATTTTTACAACATGCCGATCCAATTGGAGCGGGATGCGACCGGCAAGCCGCTGGTGATTGAGGTGGAGTATCCGGACGAGATGGTGAAGGCGTTTATCTGGCGGTGCAATGTGGGGCGGGTGCCGCTGTTTTTGCTGGACAGCGATCATGAGGGGAACAGTCCGCAGGCGCGCGTGATTACGGCGCAGTTGTATGGCGGGGATCGTGAAACGCGCATACGTCAGGAAATCATGCTGGGGATGGGCGGCGTCATTGCCTTGCATGCCTTGCATCTTCAGCCGAGCGTGTATCATATGAATGAGGGGCATGCGGCGTTTATGACCTTGCAACGGATGAAGGAAGTGGTGCTGCGTGAGAAGTTGACGTACCGGGAAGCGATTGAGACGGTGAAGGCGGGGAGTTTCTTTACGACGCATACGCCGGTGCCCGCGGGCAATGACATGTTCGACACGAGCCTGGTGGAAAAGTATTTCAAGAAATATTGCGCGGATGTGGGGATTAACCTGAACCAATTGCTGGCGCTGGGGCGTCAAAATCCCACGGATGCGCGGGAACCGTTCTGCATGACGGTGCTGGCGCTGAAACTGAGCGCGGGCGCGAATGGGGTGAGTAAACTGCACGGGCAGGTTTCGCGAAACATGTGGGCGCAGACGTGGAGGGGCATTCCCGAGAATGAAGTGCCGGTGACGTCCATCACGAACGGGGTTCACACGCGTTTTTGGATTTCGCATGATTTGGCGGATTTGTATGATCGGTATCTTGGTCCGGAATGGATTAACCGTCCGGACGACCAGAGCATTTGGCAGCGGATTGATGAGGTGCCGGACACGGAATTGTGGCGGACGCACGAGCGGCGGCGGGAGCGGCTGGTAAATTTTGCACGCGGGCGCCTTCATCACCAGCTCATTAATCGGAGCGCACCCAGCGCGGAGGTGCGACAGGCGTTTGAAGTACTGGACCCGGAAATTTTGACCATTGGATTCGCGCGGCGTTTCGCCACGTACAAGCGCGTGAACCTTATGCTGCGGAATCCGGAACGATTGAAGCAAATTTTGATGAATCCGCAACGGCGGGTGCAGTTGATCCTTTCGGGCAAGGCGCATCCGCAGGATACGGCCGGCAAAGAACTCATCCGGCAAATTGTCCATTTCGCGCGGGATCCGCAGTTGCGCAATCATATCGTGTTTATTGAAGATTATGAAATTAACGTGGCGCGATACATGGTGCAGGGGGTGGATTGCTGGCTGAATACGCCGCGGCGTCCGATGGAGGCGAGCGGCACGAGCGGGATGAAAGCGGCGGCGAATGGCGCGCTGAATATCAGCATTCCCGACGGGTGGTGGTGCGAGGCGGAAACCCTGGGGGAAAACGGATGGAGCATCGGCAAGGGAGAACTGTACGACAGCACGGAGGAGCAGGATGTGGTGGAGAGCGAAGCGTTGTACATGATCCTGGAGAAGGAGGTGGTGCCGGTATTTTATGAACGGGGGCATGACGGCCTTCCTCGGGAGTGGATAGCCCGGATGAAAACCGCCATCCGGACGATTTGCCCGGTATTCAATACATACCGGATGGTTCAGGAATATACGGATCGCGCCTATATCCCGTGTTCGCGGCGCAAGCGTGAACTGATTGACGACAAACGCGCGCGGGCACTGGGACTCGCGCATTGGAAAGAGCGCATCCAGGCCAACTGGTCTCAGGTACGGTTTGTGAACGTGGATTGCGGCCCGACGGAGGGATTGCCGGTGGGGTCCAGTTTGCAGGTCACCACGGAGGTGTTTTTAGGCCCTCTGGACAGTTCGGACGTGACGGTGGAAATTTATTATGGCGAGGTGGACCCGCAGGGTCAGATTCCGCTAGGGCGCACCATGGAGATGACATGCACCAAGAAACTGGGCACCGGCACGTTTCGATTTGAGGGAGCCATCCTCTGCCGGGAAACCGGCCAACAGGGATTTACCATGCGCGTCATCCCCTACCATACCGATCTTGCGGAAAAACATGAAACCACGTTGATTACGTGGTCGTGAGAACGGGTGCCGGGTAAAGGAATGTTTTTGCATGAGTGCCATGGCGGGAGAAGCGCCGTTTGGTTTTGTGAAGGCCGATTTTCCTTTAGGACCGCATACGTATTATCACGTGGGCGGCCCCGCCAGGCGGGCGTTTTTTCCTGAGACGGCGGCGGAAGCCCAGGCCGCCTTTGAATGGATTATTCAACAGACGGATCCCTATCTTGTGCTGGGGGCGGGATCGAATGTGCTGATACCGGATGACGGTTTCTCCGGAAATGTTTTGTTTACCCAGAAGCTCCGGGAACTGCGTGCGTTGGGAGATCATCGGTATTATGCCGGGGCAGGAATTTCCTTGCAGGTTCTGGTGCGGGAGGTGTTATTGCCGAATAATTACGAGGGGGTGAATGCACTGGCGGGAATCCCGGGTTCGGTGGGGGGGGCGATTTTCATGAACGCGGGAACGGTCAATGGGAGCATCTGCCAATGGCTGGAGTCGGTAGATCTCCTGAGCGGCGAGGAGTTTCGCACAGTTGCCATTTCTTCTAAACTCTATGGGTACCGCCATCAGGATTTCTGCGCGGCGGGGGAATTAATTTTAGGAGGCGTATTCCGTTTTTGTGTGTCAGATCAGGACCAGCGGGCGATTCATGCACATTATCTCCAACGCCGCAAGGAGACGCAGCCGCAAGGTTTTTGCTGCGGCAGTGTATTCAAGAATCCCCCTGGCGAACACGCCGCACGGCTCATTGAGGCCTGCGGTTTGAAAGGCACACGGCGGGGCGGAGCCGTGATCAGCGAAAAACACGCTAATTTCATCATGAATGATAATCACGCGACCTTCAACGATATACTTCAGTTGATAGAACTTGCCAAGGCGTCTGTTCAGGCTCACTTCGGCATTGAATTGGAAGAAGAAGTGCGTATTATTCGCTAAGATCAATGCGCAAGATAAGAAAAGTTGACAAGGGTTTGACTCCCCCTCCCCAGCTATGGTATTTTAAGGATGGGAGTCAGTATGCGTTTGGCACTAGAGAAGATAGCGTGTTCGTCCGTGGTCATGGCCGCATTGATTATTTCGCCGGCTCTCCCCTTTATTTCAGGACCTCTTCCACGCGATGTGAACGGGGATAGCGTGTTCAATGTATCTGATCTGCAACATCTTGTTTCACAGATACTTACGAGCCGTGCAAATTCTGAAAAAGTTTCATCGGATGTCAATGCGGACGGACGGGTGGACATACTTGATTTGCAAGCCATGCTTTCTGAAACGCAGCCCGTTCCCATTCATCCATCCAGCCCGTCCAATGAGCCGCGGCATAGTGCTATTGTGTCCACGGACAATGAATGGTTTTCCTTTCGTGCGGAAACCCGCTCACCGGTTGCCAGTATATATGAAGAAGCAAATCCTCTCCGGCTTTCCTGCTGGCAGGAGGCTCATAGGACGGATCGTTTTCCTTTATTGAAACGATACACATTCAGCCTCACGCCTCACGCCCCGCCTTGTTTCCTTTGAGGCAGCCGCAGGATAGTTTTGAATTACCAGTGTGTTTTAGTTGATTAAGTGGACGGTACGATTTACTTTATGGAGAACACCCAATGAAACGAACGATATTCCCTGCATGTCTGATGGCCGTGTGTGTGATGTTGGCGGGCATTGTGCTTGTTGCGGCGCCGGCGCGGGGCCAGGACGACACGTTCTGCAATGTTGAGCAATGCCCTAATGTGCTGTGCCTGGGATTGGGCTACGATCCCAATTTTGAAGATGATTTGCGGTCGTTGTACACCACCTTGAGTGAAATTCCCATAATCGGGGGGTTGATTGCGGTGGAAACGGCGGATTTGGATTTCAATGGCATGCCGGATATAGCGCAGGCGCGCCTGTTTGACGGCATTTTGTCGAACCGTCTGGCGCCCAACCATTGTTGCGTGTATACGCCGTATATGACGAACCTTATTGCGGCGGAAGTTATTGCGGTAGCGATTGTGGCGGCCTGGCCGGAGGACATTTATGGCATTCCGATGCCGGACGCGCCGGATTCGGGTCTGATGGCGCGGGTGATTGCGGCATTGGCCACATCAGGTCAGGAGGAGTTGATAAACACCTTGTTGCAAACGCTTGCGTCGTTCATCCCGAATCTTCCGGATATTGATTATGGGGTGTTTGACGGGTCAGCGGAGCCGTATTTGGCGAAGAATGGCGATGCGGACACGGATGGGGTCTGCAATGTTGGCGAGTATCAGGCGTGGGTGGTGACCGCTCCGGACGATTATGACAGTTTCGTGACGGCGGCCATGAACAACTCCATTACGGATTATTATGGCGGCTGCCCGGATTGCAGTGAAGGCACTTCGGAAGGCACAACAGAGGGCGCGTCGGAAGGCTCGTCAGAAGGGCAGACAGAAGGGGAGACGCCGTGCGACATAGATTCGGCGGTGAATTACTACAAGGTGATGATCCTTTTCGGTGATACGGATCATGACTTGTTGCTATCCAAAGCGGAATTTCAGACGATTGCACCATTTATTTCGATTGGCTGGTTTTTAATCGATTCGAACCATGACAACTACCTGTCGCAAGCGGAATTTACCGGGAATTCCCTGCTGCTTTCCCTGATGCCGGACATTGATCCGAATGAGGACAATCTTTTCACGCTGGATGAATTGCACCGTCTGAGCAGCGACATTACGCAGGAGCAATTCACCGCGATGGATTACAATCAGGACGGCTATATCGATTGTGATGAATTGAATGGGACCGATCCCGGACCTGCGGGGTCATGCTATGCCGAAGGCTGTCATCTTCCCTGTCAGGCGAGCGCCATACAATCGGGCTATGAGACGGCGTTGCGCAATCTTTATACCATGGCGATTATTGGCCCCCTTATTGGCGGCGATCCGGATACGACGGACAAGGATGGGAATGGGATAATCGATGTTGCGCAAGCGCGTTTGTTTGACGCCGTGTTGGGCAACCCAGACCTGAATCCTTTCTGTTGCGTGCGGGATGTCTATATGAGCAATCGCGCCGCCGCTCAAGCGCTTCTGGATTCGATTCCCCTTATTGGTTCGCTTTTGCCTGACGGGACCTTTGTACCCCTGGTTGCGGCGATTACCACGCAAGGCGAACAGAGTACGATTGATTCCATTCTAGGGTTGTTTGATGCGATACCATTTTTTCCGGCGATTGATCTGAGTAGTTTTGACTTCTCCGCGGCCCAATATCTCGCGTCCAACGGCGACCCGGATTATGACTGGGTTTGTACGTTAGGCGAATATACGGCCATTGTGAGCAGTGCCGCGGATTTTGACGCGTTTGTAGCGGCGGCGTTGGATGACGCGCAGACGGCGGACGGCGGCAATTGCCCGGCCTGTCCTGAGGGTGAGACCGAAGGCATTGCCGAAGGGGCCACGGAAGGCCAAGTGGAAGGCGATGCCGAAGGCCAAGTGGAAGGCGCAGCCGAAGGTCAAACCGAAGGCGAAGGCCAAATTGAATGCGAGATCGCTGCAACGGAAAGTTACTATCACCTTCTAATCGCCTTGGGTGATTTGGATGGCGATGGCACGCTCTCCAAAGATGAACTTGTCGCGCTCACCGGCTGGAATCAAACCGTGGTGAACATTGGATGGGCACTGATTGATTCCGATGGCAACGGCGAACTCAGCCTGTCTGAATTCATGTCTGGGGACTGGTTGCTTAATCTCCTGCCCAGTTTGGACAGCAATGGCGACAATCAGCTCACCCTCAGCGAAATCCAGACTCTTTCCGGAAGCATTACACAGGGCGCCTTTGATGGCGCGGACATCAACGATAACGGTGTCATCGACTGTGTGGATCTTTACGGCACGGTGGAAGGCGAAGAGGAAGGCCAGGCTGAAGGAGTACTGGAAGGCGCTGTTGAAGGGCAAGGAGAAGGGGAAACCGAGGGCGTGGTGGAAGGCGGGAGTGAGGGCGCAGAAGAAGGTCAGGAGGAAGGCCAGCCGGAAGGCGCAGTGGAAGGTGAAGCCGAAGGCCAGCCGGAAGGCGAAGGATGTGTATTGGATACCTGCCCGGACTTTGACGCGGAAGGAACGGCGTTCTATGCGCAATTGTCGGCGCTTATCAGCGTTGAAATCGACTGGACCTCTTCGGACATTGACGCTTCCTCCATACCTGACAGTTGGGAAGTAGCGTTGTTCCAAGCGGTGGTGTGCAATACGGGAGCTTCTTCAACAGATCCGGCCGTATGCACTTTCCTCGCCAACCTGGATACGGTCCGCAACGAAGCCAATTACAGTATGCTTCAAAGCTATGAAAACGTTATCGCGGCGTTGCTCTCCCTCAGCACTGAAATGCAGAACACCGTGAAAACGCTTGGTTTGTCAGGGCAATACGAAGTGGCGCAAATGGCTGAAAAAGCCACTGGAGAACCCTTCTCCGCCCAAGGCGATCCCGATGGCGACAGCCTGAGCAATCTGGTTGAATTTACGAACACCCTGGCGGCGGGATTGGCCCGCGCGGATTATGTTATCGCGGCCTTGACTCCGGATGCGGCGGAAGGCGCTGTGGAAGGCGAAGCCGAAGGCGTGGTGGAAGGTGCAGAAGAAGGCGTGGTGGAAGGCGCAATGGAAGGCGAAGCCGAAGGGGTGGAGGAAGGCGCGGTAGAAGGCGCAATGGAAGGCGAAGCCGAAGGTGTAATGGAAGGCGCTGTTGAAGGCGTTGCCGAAGGGGTGGCGGAAGGCGCGGTGGAAGGCGTTTTGGAAGGCCAGGAAGAAGGTGTAACCGAGGGCGCCGAGGAAGGCGAAAGTTCTTTCCATAGCGCGGATCAGGATCAAAACAATCAGATTGGGCTTTCCGAATTGCTGCGGGTTATCCAGTTTTATAATTCCGGCGGTTTGCATTGCCAGCCGGGCACGGAAGACGGATATGCGCCGGGCGCCGGCGACACCTCGTGCGTGCCGCATTCAAGTGATTACAATCCCCAGGATTGGGAGATTAACATCAGCGAGTTATTGCGGGTGATTCAGTTTTACAATTCCGGCGGATATCATGTCTGTGCGGAAGGTGAAGACGGATTCTGCCCGGGGCTTAGTTGAATTATGGATTAGTTTAGGCACATGGGAGAGTTCCGTCGGGAACTCTCCCATCCTTGAGAAAATGGAAGAGTGAATAATACAGTGTATTGACAAAACAGGGAGAAAACGTATGAAACGAAGAATGTTGGAGACATGTGCGGTGGCCGCGTTACTGATTGTGGCGTTTCTCATGGCCGTCCCCGTACCGGCATGGGGCCAGGAAGGAGAGGCGACATGTGAAATTGACGGCGGGGCCACGTACTTTTATTTGCTGGTGGGCTTCGGCGATCTGGATGGCGATGACACGATCTCGCAGGATGAACTGGCTGCCATAACCGGCTGGCCTTCTTTTGTGATACAGTTGGGCTGGAGTCTAATCGACACAAATGGCGACAACGAAATCTCCGTGGATGAGTATACGGCCTCCAGTTGGCTTTCCGGTCTATTGCCGTCGCTGGATGCCAATAGCGATAACCAACTAACGCTTGCAGAAGTGCAAACGTTGGATGATTCCATTTCACAGGGGGACTTTGACGCGGTGGATGTAAATGGAAACGGCGTTATTGACTGTGAAGATTTTTATGGGGCCTCCGAGGGCGAAGGCACTGCGGAAGGAGCAGAAGAAGGACAGATTGAAGGCGAGGGCGCTGCGGAAGGGTCGGTGGAAGGGTCGGTGGAAGGCGAAGGCGCAGTGGAAGGCGCCGAAGAAGGTGAAGGCCAGGGAGAGTGTGAAATCGATGGCACGGAAAGTTATTACTACCTGTTGATTGCCTTTGGCGATTTGGACGGTGACAGTACGCTGTCGGCGGACGAACTCATTGCGTTGACGGGCTGGAACGAAACGGTTGTCAATATTGGTTGGAGTTTTATTGACTCTGACGGCAACGGCGAGCTTACCTTGTCGGAATTCATGACGGCGGACTGGTTGCTGAACTTATTGCCGGGGCTTGACACCAACAGCGATAACGTGCTTTCGCTTTCGGAAATTCAGACGCTCGCTTCCGGTGTTACCCAGGATGATTTTGATGCGGTGGACACCAATGGAAATGGTGCAATCGATTGTGTCGATCTGTATGGCGGGGCCGAGGGCGAAGGGGCTGAGGAGGGCCAAGTAGAAGGCGAAGGCGTTGAGGAAGGTCAAGTGGAAGGTGAAGGCGCTGAAGAAGGCCAGATGGAAGGTGAAGGTGTTGCAGAGGGGCAAGTGGAAGGTGAAAGCTGCATATTGGGCGCCTGCCCGGACTTTGACACTGAAGGAACAGCGTTCTTTACACAGTTGGCAGCAGTGTTTCAAATAGATATTACGTGGACCTATTCTGACATTGATGTATCCTTGATTGTAGACAGTTGGGAAGTGGCGTTGTTCCAGGCGGTATTGTGCAGCACAGACGCCGCTGAGGATGATCCCACGGTATGCACGTTTCTGGCGAATCTGGCCACATTGCGCACCGAACCCAATTATTCCGTGGTTCAGAGTTATGAAAACGTAATTGCCGCGCTGCTGTCCATCAGCACCGAGATGCAGGCGACGGTGAAAACACTCGGTCTGTCCGGAATGTATGAAGTGGCTTTGATAGCGGAGAAAGCGGTTGGTGAACCGTTCTCGGCTCAGGGCGATCCCGATGGCGACGGTCTTTCCAATCTGGAAGAATTCAACGCCACGGTGGCGGGCGGCCTGGCGCGCGAGGATTATGTGATTGCGGCGTTGACTCCCAATGCCACCGAAGGCACTGAGGAAGGCGTGGTTGAAGGCGCTGAGGAAGGCGGTATTGAAGGTCAACCGGAAGGTGTGGAAGAAGGCGCGGTTGAAGGCACTGAGGAAGGTGCGGTTGAAGGCGCTGAAGAAGGTGCAATTGAAGGCGCTGAAGAAGGCGCTGAAGAAGGCGCGGTTGAGGGCGCCGAGGAAGGCGTCCTTGAAGGCGCTGAAGAAGGCGTCATTGAGGGCACAGCCGAGGGCGTGGAAGAAGGCGCTGAGGAAGGCGCAGTTGAAGGCGCCGAGGAAGGCGAAACTCCTTTCCATAGCGCTGACCAGGATCAAAACAATCAGATCGGCTTGTCAGAATTGCTGCGGGTTATTCAGTTCTACAATTCCGGTGGATTGCATTGTCAGGCGGGTACGGAAGACGGGTATGCTCCCGGAACCGGCGACACCTCCTGCCTACCGCATTCCAGCGACTATAACCCGCAGGATTGGGCGATTAACATTAGCGAGTTGCTGCGGGTAATCCAGTTCTACAATTCCGGGGGCTACCATATATGTGAGGAAGGCGAAGACGGGTTCTGCCCCGGTCTTAGTTGATTATTTATTCCTGTACTCTCAGGGAGATCCCGGTTTTGGGATCTCCCTTTTTTTGTGTCCGTAAGGGACCGGAAATGGATGCAGTCCGCCATTGCGGGAGGTGACTGCGGGCGGGTATCATTCGGGCAAGGAGAAAGAAAAAATGGCACTTGCATTGGTAATGGCACTTGTAGCGGCAGGAGTGCATGCGGATTCCCCTATGGTAAAGGATGTGGTCCTTGTTTCCACACAGGCGGCGGATAACATGGCAGATCAAGCGGAGGGGGCTGGAGAACCGGAAAGGATGATGCGGTTTGCACGGAAAGATGGGGGGGAAGGCGCGTTGGCGTATCCGGAGACGGTGAAGCCACTGCAAGGGTTTGCGTTTCAACTGCGGGATGCGGGCGAGGGAGAATATGCAGTAGTGGAGGAATTACGGCCTGGAGGTGCAAGGGCTTTTTCGCCGGAGGGTTCGGTGCAGTGGCGGCTTGTGGGAAAGGAGGGTGAACACCGGTTTTCTCTGTTGCGGGACGGTGAGCCGCTGGGTTCTTTTGTGGTGAAATTGGCTGTGGGTACGGACTGGGAGGCGGATCGGTTTTCGCCGCTATTTCAGACGTTGTGCAATCAGGTGCGGGGCGATAGAAGCACTTGGAATCGGGAAGGACGCACGATTGAGGCAAATCCGACGTGGGTTCGGGATCATATTCATGAGATGAAGGGGTATCAGTATTGGGAAAAAGACATAACCTCCTTTGTGGACGAATTGATCAGGTTGCAGCATCCGGAAGGGTTTTATTATGAGATCATCGGGAATGCGAATCATGACCATCAAGGCTTTGTGAAATCCAAGCATTTTCTTCGGGAGGACGACAAGGATCTGTGCTGGATCCGTCTGGAGATGGAGGCGGATGTCGAATATTTGATGGTGGAAGCGGCGCATCGCATCTGGCAGGCAACGGGGGATGATGCGGCGATGAAGCGGCGTCTGCCGTCGCTGGAACGCGCGCTGGAATATGATTTTACCGACCCGACGCGCTGGGATGCGGAACATGGGGCCTTGAAGAGGACGTTCAGCATTGACACGTGGGATTTCACGTATGGCATTTCGGATCATAACCGGCGCATCGAACCGGGGCTGCCCATGGGGATCATGCACGGGGACAACAGCGGGCTTTACCGGGCATGTCTTCAACTGGCGGAGATGTTGCGTGCCGCGGGAGAAAAGGAAAAGGCTGATCGTTGGCAGAAACGCGGGGAGGAGTTGCGGGAGCGGGTGAACAAGCTTTGTTTTAATGGCACGTTCTACACGCATCAGATTTTGCTGCAGCCGGTTGATACAGGAGTGCGCGAGGAGGACATTTTGTCGCTGTCGAATGCTTACGATATTAATCGAGGATTGCCGACGCATGAGATGGCGGTCAAGATCATTGATGAATACCAGCGTCGGCGCGAGGTCACGCGCGCCACGCATTTTGCGGAATGGTTTTCCATCCAGCCACCATATCCGAAGTTCGGGCCGTATGAAGCGGATCACTATATCAACGGCGGCATTTGCGGATTTGTGGCGGGGGAACTTGCGAAAGCGGCATTCCATCATGGGCGCGAGGCGTATGCGGCGGATATTCTGAACCGTGTGGATGGGCTTGTCACGCGTGACGGGGGAATCCGGTTCCATTATGACAATTCAGGAAAGGATATCGGGGGTGGTCCGGCGGGGTGGTCGGCGGCGGCGGTTCTATCCGCGCTGGTGGAAGGGCTGGCCGGTATTCAGGATGAGAGCACGCTGTTCCGAACGGTCACGGTGGCTCCCCGGTTTCCCGCGGCGGGTATTGCTCACGCCAATATATGCCTGCGGTATGGTCCCAGCGGGGCGTACGTGGCCATGGAGTACGCGCATGAAGATCACCGCATCACGGTGCGCCTGTGTGGAAATCCGGATATGTATCATGTGAAAATTTTGCTGCCCGAGGGCGTTCAGGAGGCTGCGCTGAGTGATGCGCCGGGCAATGGGACGCCGACCGGGATACAGACTATCGAAAATGCACGGTACTTTACCCTTGACCTTCCTGCCCTGGATAAGACGGGGGGAGGGGTTGTTTGTGTTGTGATGTATTGATTGTCTCGGATGCTTTTCAAAGGTTATTGCAGGCGCCGGCTTCGTCACGCGAGACACCTAACTTCGCCGCGGCAAGAGTCAGGGAAGGATGGTGAAAAGGACATAAAGCTTTTCCCTTGAATCGCCGCCAAGGGCAGCCTGGATCACAATAACAAACTCAAATGAAAGCCGGTGATAGTCCCGGTTCAGACCTGCCGCGCCTCGAATTCCGCCACCACCTCTACATGCCGCGTATGCGGGAACAAATCCACCGCCTTCAACTGCTTCAGCCGGTACACGCTCCGCAACGCCTCCATTTCCCGCGCCAGCATGTTGGGATTGCACGAAATATACAACAAATGACGCGGATGCAGTTCCAGCAGATATTTTAAGGCTTTGGGATGTAACCCTGCCCGGGGCGGATCTAGAATTACTGCCGCGCCCGGCGCCAGGGGATGATGCGCGGCACGCTCCCGCAGATAAACTTCCACCGGCGCGGTGATAAACGTCACATTGCCGATGCAATTGCCCACGGCATTGCGCCGCCCGTCTTCCGTGGCCGAGGCCACGCTCTCCACCGACCACACATGCTCCACCCAGTCCGCGCAACTGAACGCGATGCTCCCCATGCCGCCATACAAATCGTAGAGATGTTCCGCACCGGTCCGTTGCACCCACTCCCGCGCAATGCCATACAACCGCTCCGTGGCCAAGGGATTTGTCTGGAAAAAGCTGAACGGTGAAATGCGGAACTGAAACCGGCGTTCTCCTTCCTCCGAAGGAATGTGCAACTCCTCCGTAATGTCCGGAGCCCCGTACAACAACTCGAGTTCCTCCGCGAACGCCGCATCTGATGTGCCGGTCGCAATTCCCCGGTAAATACTGATTGGATTAAAGGCCTCCCGAACCACCTTGACGAACCCTGCCGCGTCAAATGCGCCTGGACGCGTGATCAGCGCCACCATCCGCTCCCCCGTACGCTTTGCGTCCCGCACCAGCAGGCACTGCAGAAATCCCTGATGTGTCCGCGAATCATATGCCCGCAACCCCTCCGCGCGATACCACGCCCGCACCGCACGGAGTAATTCCTCCAACCCCTCCGGCCCAATCAGGCAATGCGTGATCTCAATCGGAAAGAACCACCGCCCCTTCCGCTTGAAACCCAGCACCGTCTCCCGCTCAAACCCCTTTGGCGGCGGTTCCGGATACTGCATCGGCGCAAACGATGGATCCACCTTGTTTCGGTAATGCCATTGCACCGGCGACGCCATCACCGGAATCGCCTCTGTCCATACCGCCCCCAAAAGCTTCCACAGCATCGCCTCTTTTTCATGCAATTGCTCCGCGTACGGCATCTTCTGGGTTTGGCACCCCCCGCACACGCCAAAATGCGGACACAACGCCTCGCTATCCGGATTACTCTGGCCGTTCAAGCTCACGTATCGCTCCATGCCACGAACACACCGTGCAATACACCTCCGTATCGCTATTCAACACCAACGCGGCATCCTCCGGAGACAGATCTTCCACGCCATAGGCCTCATTCACCGAAAATGACACCGTCACTCCCTCCTTCTCCACATAAAATGCCTCCGCCCCGCACACCGGGCACCGCAACAATACTTTCTCAGGTATATTCACCGGGGTTCACTCCTGTGATTTGCGCCAGAAACAAGACCTATAGGAAGAACTATACCATTTCCCCCGCAAACCACACTATCGCCCCCGTATTCTTCCGCAGACTCAGCCCATACCACCCTTCATCCTGCCCCCTATACGTCCTAAAATAGACCATATCCTTACCCAACTCAATGAGCCTATTCGGGTTTTTCATGTTATTTTACCGCAAGAAAAAACATATGGGGCGTATTTCCCTGACAGGAAAGAAAACAGCTACACTAGGCTTCATGAATGAGCAAGCACGATTGGAGAAATTGTTGCGGGAGGTGCGGGCGTGCCGTGTGTGCGAAAAATACCTCCCCTTGGGACCCCGTCCGGTGGTACGGGGACGGGCGTCAGCACGGGTGTTGATTGTAGGACAGGCCCCAGGAACTAAAGTCCATGCCACGGGGTTGCCATGGAATGATCCAAGCGGGGATCGGTTGCGGACATGGCTCGATCTGGATCGAGACACGTTTTATGATGAGTCCCGTATCGCGATTATCCCGATGGGGTATTGCTATCCTGGGCGCGATCCCCGCGGGGGGGATCTGCCGCCACGGCGGGAGTGCGCGGAACGCTGGTTAGATAAATTGCTGGCCTGTCTGCCCCATATTGAACTTACATTGCTCGCCGGGGGGTATGCGCAACGGCATTATCTGGGTGATCGCGCAAAGGACACTCTCACGGATACCGTGCGGGCTTGGCGGGAATATCTGCCGCGGCATGTTCCAGTGCCACACCCGTCGTTTCGGAACAATTTCTGGCTTCGGGAGCATCCGTGGTTTGAATCGGAAATACTGCCCTATTTACGGAAACGGATCCGGCATTTGCTCTGACTTCTTTTCCTGTTTTTGTTTGGGATTCATGGAATTGACCTCTGATGGTTTCGGGACTTACAATAGGGCTGGCAAAATGAGACAGAGGATAGAATGATGGAATTGCTCCGGGAAATGTGGGCGTTTTTACGCGTGCGGAAAAAATTCTGGCTGGCGCCGATTATCGTGGCGCTATTGGCCCTGGCCGCGTTGTTTATCTTTGCGAGCAACGCAGGCGTTGTCTCAACATTGATCTATGCCATGTAACGCAGGGTGAATCTTTTTAGCCTGGCCGGGAGTCGTATAGGGGGTTAATTGTTGCCAACGGCAAGTCATGAGGAGATTTAACATTATGTGGCGTATAAAGACTTTTCTGTTTAGCCTGGTAATTTTATCCATCATTGCAACGGGGTGCGCGCATGCGCCGAAGCTGGAACTCGGCAATACCGCAAGGGAGACGGTCCATCCAACACCTCTGGATAGCTATGTATTCAAACCGGACGCCAATTTCTCCTACAAGCTGGTTTGGGAGGAAAAAGGGGATGGATGGACCGGCTATGTCCTGGATATGACCTCGCAGCAATGGCGAAGCGCCTCAGAAGTGGACCTTCCGATCTGGAAGCATTATGTGACCATTGTATGCCCGAAAAAGCTCAAATACCACACGGCGTTGATGGTGATTGGCGGCGGCAGCAATAAGAAGGAACCGCCCAAGCGCATAGATGCCCTCTTCCATCGAGTAGCCGTGGAAACGCAATGTATCGTGGCGTCCATCAGTTGCATCCCCAGTGAACCTCTGAAATTCACAGGAGAAGACAGAAAACGTTCGGAAGACGCGATTATTGCCTACACATGGGACAAGTTCATGCGGACAGGCGAAGCGGAATGGCTGTTGCGCCTGCCCATGACCAAGGCTGTGGTCCGGGGGATGGATGCCGTGCAGGAATTTTGCGCGAGCCCGGAAGGCGGGAAAAAGCGCGTGGATAATTTTGTGACGGCGGGCGCGTCAAAACGCGGTTGGACCACATGGACGGTGACCGCGGTGGACAAGCGGGTGATTGCATGCGTTCCAATGGTTATTGACCTCCTGAACGTACTTCCATCCTTCCAGCATCATTGGTCGGTATATGGCCAATGGGCGCCCGCGATTGACGATTATACGGAAATGCATATTATGGACTGGCTGGGTTCGAAGGAATTCGATGCGATGCTGGCCGTGGTGGATCCTTACAGCTACCGAGCGCGGATGACGATGCCCAAGCTTTTGATCAATTCCTGCGGGGATCAGTTTTTCCTGCCAGACTCCTGGAAATATTACCTCAACGATCTTCCCAGCCCGGCCTATTTGCGGTATGTGCCGAATACGGGGCATCCGCTCAATGCTACCGTAGCGAAAACGGTTACAGCCTTTTTCCACTCGATTGCGGCGGGAACGCCGATACCGGAATATCGCTGGACCTTCCCGGACGAGAATACGATTCGCGTGGAGACGCCCTCGAAACCCAGCGCGGTTAAATTGTGGCAGGCGACCAATCCTGATGCACGGGATTTCCGGATCGATGTGTTCGGGAATAAATATAAGGCCACGGACTTGCAGGATCAGGGTGGCGGGGTATATGTGGGCCAAGTGGTTAGGCCGGAAAAAGGCTGGACCGCTTACATGGTGGAACTGACCTACCCAGGCCCCGGCAAGGCGCCATTTACGTTTAGCACGCCGGTCCGGATCACCCCAGACACGACGGCCTTTCAATTTGAAACCCCCAAGGAATTTCCCAAAGGATTTTTGTCCAAATAGCGTGCTATTGGATATATTAAGATTTTCGGGATCGCCTGAGTCTAACAGGCGGTCCCGGTTATGTTTTGCGGTATTCTGTTGAATAGCCGGAAGTATTATGCGATGATGTTAAAAAGCATCCAGTAAAAGTGGTTGGGAACAAACAGGAGTTCACACGATGAGCAAGAAAACCGGTAGTGCAAAGGGAACGCGCCGCAGTTTTTTGAAGACAGCGGGTGCGCTGGGCGCGGGGCTGTATATGGCTGGAGCCGCGAAAGTAAAAAACGTGATGGCCGCACCGGCGGCGAAGGAAGCGCTGGCGCTAAATGGCGGTCCGAAGGCGGTTACCGCGGATGCGGGTGGCAGCCAGAAATGGCCGCTCTATGGTGACGAAGAAATAAAAGAGGTAGTGAAGCTGATCCAAAACCCGGGATACGGCCCGGTGGCTGAACTGGAGGAAGCGTGGAAGGCGCATTTCGGGAGTCCGTTTGCGAAAGCGCATTGCAATGGCACGAGCGCGCTGACGTCGATGATGTTTGCCCTCGATTTGCCGGCAGGCAGCGAAGTCCTGGTGCCGGATTTCAGCACGTGGTTCCCCGTGGTGCCGATGCGGTTCTTCGATCTGGTGCCGGTGTTTGTGGATTGCAATCCGCGCACCTGCAATATTGACCTGGAAGATTGCAAGAAGCGGCTGACCAGCAAGACCCGCGCGATAATGCCGGTGCACTGGTATGGTTTGCCGTGCGACATGGATCAGATTTGTGATTTTGCGAAGGAAAAGGATCTGATCGTGGTGGAAGACGCCAGCCACGCGCATGGCGCGAAACTAAAGGGAACCTGGACGGGCAATTGGGGCCGGATGGCCGGGTTCAGCCTGCAAACGTCGAAGCCACTGCCCGCGATTGAAGGCGGCATGGGCGTATATAAAGAACAGCGGGATTTCGAGCGCGCGGTTACCTACGGCAATTATGACTTGCCCAACACGTTCCCGGCCGACAGTCCTTACCGCAAATACCAGGGCACGGCCCTTGGATCGAAGTTGCGCATTCACCCCATCGCGGCGATCCTGGCCAAGATCCAGTTGCAGAGTCTGGATGAACGCAACAAAACGGGCGTGGCACAGATTCGCACGTTGAATGACCGCCTCACGCAGTTGCCAGGTCTTACCGCGCAATATGTCCGGCCGGACACCGAACGTGTCTTCTACTCTAAAAACATTATGTTCATCGATGAAGCCAAGTCCGGTATGTCGCGTGCGGCGGCGGTGAAGGCGCTGAAAGCCGAAGGCGTGGAAGTTAGTGAATACACCTGGACCCTGGTGCATACCTTTGCCATGTTCAGTGAAGAGAAATGGTGGCGGCACATGCCGGTCTTACCGGCGGAAGGTTCCGTGCCGGGGTGCGATGAAATCAACCGATCGGGAATACTCATGCCGTACTTCACCTCTGAACGTCCGGATCTGGTGGAACAGTATGTCAAGGCGTTCGAAAAGGTGTGGGCAAACCGGGACAAGATTGGCAAGGCGTAAATAATCAAAGAGGATATGTAACCGGGGCGGCTGTCCGGCCGCCCTGATTTTTTCCAGCCCAGTAGAATACATCGCCCTCCGCTCTGGGGGATGATTCACAGAAAAACCCCAACCTATTGTTGATCCAATACGTGGCGGTATTTTCGGAAAAGTCCGCGGAATTGGTTGTAGGAGAGCCCCAGTTTTTGAGCGGTGATGCGCTGGTTGAACCGCGCGCGTTGCAGCGTGGTTGACAGCAGTTTAATTTCGAAGGCTTCCACGGCTTCCGTGAAATTCAGATGTTCAGGGAGGGGCGTGGTTGAGGATGTGACGGGGGCAACTGAGGATGCCGGCGTTTCCAGATGGTGTTCATACGGGACATCGAATGGATTGAACACGACGGTGTCGATGCGATTCCCGTCCGTTTGATAGACGGCGCGCTCGATCACATTTTTCAATTCACGAATGTTGCCACGCCAGGGATGCGCCTCCAGTTGTTTCATGACATCCTCGCTGAATTCAGGCGCTTCCTTGCGGCCCAGTTCCACGGCCATGCGCTGGGCAAAGTGTTCGGCGAGGAGTGGAATATCCCCGTGACGTTCCCGGAGCGGCGGGACATGCAACACCTCAAAGGAAAGGCGGTCAAGGAGATCGCGCATGAAGAGGCCCTGTGCCGCGAGTGCGGGCAAATCAGCATTGGTGGCTCCGACAATCCGGACATCCGCCTGAATGGCGGCGGTACCCCCCACGCGTTCGAACGATCCATATTCCACCACGCGCAGAATTTTTTCCTGCACCTCGATGGGGATGCGCGCGAGTTCATCAAGAAACAGCGTGCCGCCGTCCGCGGATTCAAACCGCCCCTTGCGCCGCATGGTGGCGCCGGTAAACGCGCCCACTTCATGACCGAATAATTCAGACTCAATTAACGAGGGCGCAAGCGCTGCGCAATTCAGAGCGATGAAGGGTTCTTCCCAGCGTTTGGAGAGGTAATGCAGGCGTTGTGCGGCTAATTCCTTGCCGGTGCCTCGTTCGCCGATGATCAGGACGGGGCGATCCACCGGGGCCACCCGTGAAAGGCTCTCTTCAAAGTTGAGGAAGTCCTCAGACTGGCCCAATGCTTGAACAATCTCTACGCCGGTACGATGGACACTCATGTCAGTGTACACCCCGATTTTAGGGTAAATATATCATTCTACAGGTGAAATATACCTTATTGGGATAATATAATGCAAATTTAGGTGAATTTTACCTCATAAAAAGAAGATGTTGAAACCGGAGGGAACTTTTAAGGGTCTGGTATGCATAAACTTATCCATAGTATATCTTCCTGGCACGGGGGTTGCATTACCCATGGTGAATATTTTAAGCCGTGCCGGAGTATACACGTTAAGGAGAAACAGGCAATGACACAGACAGCAACGATTCAACGGGAGCGCCGGACGCCAGTGACTGGCTGGGTTGCGTACCGGAGTGAATCGGGCGCGGTCGGCAAAGGCTACTGGCTCAATGTGGGCCGGACCGGCGCCGCCATCCGCCTTGGGCGCGAGCTGCGTCCGGGCGAGATGCTGTCGCTGCGGTTTGCGTCTCCTTTAACGCTTGGCGGAGATGTGGAAGTGGCGGCCCGGGTGATCTGGTGCCGCCCTCTGGACGGTGTGCGTGCGTATGCCGCCGGTCTTCAGATTCGCCGGGATGCTCCGGAAGCGGCGCTGGCCTTCTCCTCGCTGGGATATCGGATCCAGTGGGTGAAGGAGGCGGCGAATTCGCAACCACAACCGAGATACTGCGAGATTTTGCCCTTCGCAGTATAGCAAGGAGCACACCATGGGTATTTTTACGCGCGTACGCGACATCATCAACTCGAACATCAGCGCAATGCTGGATCGCGCGGAGGATCCGGAGAAGCTGGTCAAGCTGATGATTCGCGAAATGGAAGACACACTGGTCGAGATCAAGGCCAACTGCGCGGGGTCGATGGCCACGCGCAAAAAGATCCAGCGGGAAATGGAATCCATGCTGGAGATGGCGAAGACCTGGGACGGCAAGGCATCGCTGGCGATTGACAAGGGCCGCGAGGATCTGGCGCGCGAAGCGTTGCTGGAGAAACGGCGGTTTGTCGAGCGCGCGGAAGCGCTGGAGCAGGAACTTGAGCAGACGAAGAATCTGGTGACGCAATACCAGAACGACATCATGCAGCTCGAGGACAAGCTGGGCGCGGCGCGCGAGAAGCAGCGGATCCTGGTGCAGCGGCACCGCCATGCACAGGATCAGAAACGCAAGGAGAACGGCATCCGCCGCTTTGACACCAGCGACGCGGTCAAACGCTTCGAGGAATTCGAGCAGCGGATTGATCGCATGGAAGCCGAGGCCAACCTGGTGAACTTTGGCCGGAAACCCTCTTTGAAAGACGAGTTTGACGCGCTCGAAGCGGATTCCGAGATCGAGCAGGAACTGGCGAACCTGAAGGCGCGCAAAAGCGCCCCGGCGCAGCAGTAACCACGTCGCAATCAACCGTCAACAAGGAGACCAGCCATGAGTTATTCCTCGGAAATGCATTCCAGCGGCTTGTACCGCTCCCGGCGCGGGATTTTCTTCGGCGTGTGCCGGGGTATCGCCGAATATCTCAACTTTTCCGTGTTCTGGACACGCATCCTGGTGATCATCGCCTTCATTTTCTCGGGATTCTGGCCTGTCGGCGCGATCTATCTGGTCGCAGCATTGCTGATGAAGCCGGAGCCCTGCTGCTCGTATGAAAGAGAATACGCGGGTGCGACCGGAAAACTTCGCCGCACTTTTGACAGCTTGGACGAACGGTTACAGCGTTTGGAAACGGTGGTAACGGATCGCGCCCGCGATTGGGACCGCCGCCTATACAACGAATAACCACTTGTCCTGATGGTGGGTGTATAGTAATGTTAAGCGCAAGACGCGCTGAAGGGAGATCACCATGGAGACTGTATCAATGGTAATGATGGTTCCGCTGATTGTACTGGTGGTGTTTGGATCGCTGCTGGCTGCATTTGGGATCATCTGTTGGACCATTGTGCGAATTGTATCCCGTGGCAGCAGTTCGGGAAATGGGTCCGCGGACGAATCCAAACTCATCCAGGAAATCTATCACGGTCTCACCAAAATGGAGCAGCGTGTGGAAGCCCTGGAGACTCTGCTGCTGGAACGCGAACGCACGGGAGGTCAAGCATGAACACCAGGGATTCTTTAGGATCCGGCCTGCCCTACCGATCCAGAAATGGATTAATTGCGGGGGTATGCCGCGGGCTTGCGGAGCATTTCGATTTTTCCATATTTTGGATGCGCATCATTTTTGTTGTGGGCACTATCTTCACCGGATTCTGGCCCGCCGTGGCGGGGTATGTGCTGGCGGCATTGATAATGAAACCGGAACCACTATTGCCGCCGGCGAATATGGAAGAAGAAGAGTTTTACCGTTCCTACACCGGGTCGCGCAGCATGGCGGTGCAACGGCTCAAGCGCACATTTGATAGCCTGGAACGCCGGATACAAAGGATTGAAAGCATCGTCACCACGCGCGGATACGATTGGGACAAGAGACTGAATGAAAAGGGAGAAGTTGAGTCATGAGTTTCTGGACATTTTGCGCGCTTGCGGCTGTTTTCGGCATTGGTCTCGAAATGTACCGGGCAACATTGCGGCATAAAGAAAAGATTGTAGAAACAACCATGCAGCAAAGCGATCTTTCGGAGCGGATAGCGCGCATCGAGCAGCGGCTAAACAACCTGGAGACGATTATCATCGAGCACGACAAACGCAAATCGTTTGACGCCGCTCTTTGAGTGTATCGTTTCGGTTGTCAGAGGGGAAGTCTTTCAGGTCTCCTTTCAGACTTCCTCTCTCTCTTATGAGGGACAGAGAATGTGCAACTTTGACTTGGGATTACTAATACCCTAAGCTTACTTTGTGTTTGAGTCGTGCGTTTGTCAGGGGCCTTCAAAAAAGTGAGAGGTGCTATGATGAGATACGATCAACATGATCAGAAAGATGGGAGTGCTGGGAAGACTGGGAAGTCTGGGAAGTCTGGGATGAATAAGAACCTTGGGAAGTATGAATAAAAGGGGGGGGCAAACTGTTGATAACAAACACCAACAGCCACCTGCATCCTCCCGTACCCCCAAAACTTCCTGGTCCCCCCAGTCCCC
>JAKQOG010000256.1 GCA_029565395.1 Candidatus Hydrogenedentota bacterium
CGATGTCTTGTCAACACCCCCACATAGAACGTCCCTGAAACACAGCCCCGCCATTCAGAAACCCAACCCAACATCTCACAATTCCTCCGGTTCCATTACTGCCTAACAACTCGAACTGGAGCCAGTTGCTGTCCCCAACTCTGGACGGACCAGACAAATCACGCCCCGCAGAAATAATAGCATACTTCATGCCCCCACCCAACCTTTCGCCCTTCGTACCTTGAAAAAGCCGGTGCCTCAATTCCCTGCCTGTTGTGACCGGGTTTTCCTTTTCAATCCCTCAAAAATCCCAAACCCACTCCCTGCAAATTCTCTATTATCCGGCACATCGTTTGGTGATACAGACTCGTTCAACTATAGCGAATGTGTGCTTTTACCTTTGATCATCGAATCAGGTAGAATCAATTTTTGCCTTCAAGGGAGTAGCGTATGAACCAAGGTCCGAAACGAGTCTACCTGTGTGGTCCGATCATGGATTGTTCCGGTGAGGAGAGCAAGACGTGGCGGCAGCGCGCGAAAGAGCGGCTGGCGGGAAAGTTCGTGCTGCTGGATCCGATGCGGCGCAACTTCCGCGACCGGGAACTGGACAGCGCGAATGAAATCGTCGAATTCGACTTGCAGGATGTCCGGGACGCCGATATCCTGCTGGTGAATTACAGCAAGCCCTCCATCGGCACGTCGATGGAAGTGTTTTACGCCGCCCACGATCTCGGCAAATTCGTCATCGCATTTAATCCCGGCGCCTTCCAGGAGTTATCCCCCTGGATGGTGAAATACTGCACCAAAATTCTTCCCAACCTGGAAGAAGCGTTGTCGTATATAGAGCGGCATTTTTAACAGGGAGGACGAACATGACCAGAGCGGCAAAACCGAGTCCCTTTGAAACGCTGAGCCTGTTGAAAGCGGGCAATGATCGCTTTGTCAAAGGGCAGATGAAACATCCCCATCAGGATCTGGCGCGGGTGCAACTGTCGGGTTCCGCCAACCAGGCCGACCATGCCTACGCGACGATTTTATCCTGTTCCGACTCCCGTGTGCCGGTCGAGCTGATTTTTGATGCGGGCGTGATGGACCTGTTCATCGTGCGCGTGGCGGGGAATGTCTGCAATGTCGATGAGATCGGTTCCATCGAATACGGCCTCGCCCATGTGCATACCCCCATGTTCGTTATGCTGGGGCATACCCAATGCGGCGCGGTGACTGCCGTGGCCCATGCCCTGCAAGGGAAAGGCCATGCGCTCGAGCGGAATATTCCGCCGCTCGTGCAGAGTATCGAAGCCGCCGTGCACCAGGCCCAGGCGGAACACCCGAACGTGCATGGGAACGACATCATTCCCTATGCCATTGAAGTCAACATGTGGCGCGGTATCGAAAAACTGTTTATGGAAAGCCCCGCCACCCGCGATTTGGTGAAACGCGGCGCGGCCAAGGTGGTTGCCGCCCTATACGATGTCAGCACCGGAAAAATCACCTGGTTGCCGGAAACCAAGTGTACCGAACTTCTCATGAAAGTAGAGTCCAACCCTGATCGGGCCATGGATTAGCCGAGGCGCAAATAAAAAGGATCAAGGCATGAGTGCAGAAAAAAATATACTGGCAGGGCTGGTGATGGGCAGTAAATCAGACTGGGACGCCATGTCCGCCGCCCATGAACTCCTCAAGGAATTCGGCGTGCCCCACGAATGCCGCGTGTTGTCCGCGCATCGCACTCCTGGTCCCTTGGCGGATTGGGTGGAGTCCGCGGAGGCCCAAGGCGCCGAAGTGTTTATCGCGGGCGCAGGGCTCGCCGCCGCATTGCCCGGCGTCGTGGCCTCCATCACCACCAAGCCCGTGCTGGGGGTTCCCCTCGCGGGTGGCGCGCTCAATGGACAGGACGCCCTCTACGCTATCGTGCAGATGCCCCCCGGCATTCCTGTCGGCACGCTATCCATCGGCAAAGGCGGGGCTGTCAACGCCGCGCTGCTGGCCGTAGCTATCCTCGCCAATAAATACCCCGAATATGCCAAGAAACTAGCGGAATATCGCGCGGCTCAGGCAAAGAACGTGCTCGATATCGAACTGCCCGGGGCGTAGACTTCTTTTTAAGCCCAAATCAAATCGGTCATTCGCTGGGGTTCAGAATTACGCATTCCCATTGATGCATGCGCTTCGGAAGCGATACGGCATTACTTGAAACCTCTGCTTCGATCCGGCGGCCTTCCATGGTGCAAAGCACCGCGCGCGTAATCGGGCCCATACCGTCCGGCGGTGAAACGGAAAATCCGGAGCAGGCATCCGGGCTCGCATTCCATACCACGCCGCGCCAAAGTTCACCATCGGCGAAAAACTGCGGCACGAGCCATGCGCCACCCTTTACGGAACCCGTGGCAAAACCCCGGTTGAGCCATGTGATAACACGGTCCAGTTGCACTTGCCGCTGCGTGCAGAGATTGGTTCCCGCAGTGGCATCCCACGGCATCACGCAAATGCGCCCGCCCAGCATATTTTCAAATACCGCCGCGCCATGGCCCACGGCATTTTGCGTGGGACCCCGCAGCGTGCTGATCACGCGCACCCCGGGGCGCAGTTCCGCCTGGAGCAAGCGATTCTTATAGGGCTTGTCCGCATTGAGCGACATTTGCGCGCCGGGCCGCAGGCCGAACTCCGCATCGAAGCATTCCTCCATGCTGTAGAGCACTTCTTCCTGCGTGATGAAACGGGGCTGGTTAAGGCCGATGAATTCGCCCAGGCCCCGCTCGATGAGAACGGCGGCCGCGGGCCCGTCGAGCAGCATGCCATGCGCGAGCCACGCGCGCAATTCCTCTTCGGTAAAGGTCCAGGCCATCATTCCGGCCAGTGCATTCACGCGGGGCTGCGCGGCCTTGCTGTAGGCGAAACCAAAGGGCGCGAGCCATTGATCCCAGCCGCGCGTGTTGACTTCGAGCGCCCGCCAGTTCATTTCATCCACATGCACCCGGCGGCCCATGCCGGGATGCCAGGGCGTTCCCACGCCTACCGGCCGCATGGATTTCGTGAACTGCCCGCCCAGCCAAGCAAGCATCGGTTTTACCCGGGCGAGGAATTTGGGACGTTCCGGTTCATCGCTGGGAAGATTACCCATGAAATCATACAAGCTGATCGCCAGCCCATCCGAAGCGAACACTTGTGCGAGCGCCATCTGCGCCGTGGTCTGCCGAAACGATTTGTTCCAGGGCCCATAAGGAAAATTCTCGATCTCCGGGACACTTTCCACCGCTTGCGGCTGGACCATGCGGTTTTCCTGCATCATGCTGATGCCGTACACAAGAATTTCCGGACTTTCCTCGGAATAGCCCCAGAAATGCGGACGGTGCACGTTGGGGAAACGCTGTGCCATCGCGGGCCACCAACGATCCCATTGCCGGCCTTCCGCCGCATGCACTTCTGGATTGCTCGACATCAGACCGAGCCGGGAACCGGCCGTCTCGACGATTTCGCGCCATGACTCCAGCAATTCCGTATGCAGTTCATCCCACATGTTGAACCAGAGAAACCGCCAGGGATGCGGCGGACCGGGCTGCAACACATGATAAATAATTTCCTCGCGCGAGGCGGTTACCCCTGCACGGCGATTGAATTCCGCAACGTGCAAAGGACACCAGCACCCGCCCCAGTCCAGCGGTTCATGATTGTGATAGCGGATATCGTCGTCCACCCAGAGTACACGGAACCGCTCCGCGGCAAAGAGATGCATCGCTTCGGCGTAATAGGCGCGCCACTCGGGATCCAGCGGGCACACAACCGCTGTTGCACTTTTCCCGCGCCAATCCACCATGGTCTGCCACCGCTGGTCTGCTTTCAACTGGCGATAGCGGTCGCAGTGCAAGAGAGAATGCCACGGATTCAGGCTCACTTCGACGCCGCGCGCTTCCAGGGCGCGCTTCCAGGGGCGAATGGCCGCCATCCAGGATTTGATCCGCTCCAGTGTGTCGTGACCGTCATTTTGCTCTTCGGCAAAAGCGAAAAAGATCACCTCGTCGATCTTGCCCTTCCGGCAAACATCCAGAATCTGATCGCGGAGGGTCCGCGAATCCTCGTGCGGGCCGAATTGCATCCGCGCAACATACCGTACCGCCATGACTCAACTACTCCTTCTGCATTTCCTTCCAAATGATACTGCATCCGGAGCAACGAAGCCCAACGCAGCATTACCCCAACGGCCGGGAAAATGACCCAATTAGAATCTTAGCCGTGTTTTGAAATATTCGTGCAAACGTCGTGGAAATATCGCCGCAATGCTTCTTGTATTGCACCGGGCACGGGAGACGTGAAGTTTTCCGTCAGGGCTTCAACGCGTTCATGGGCGCGTTCGAGCAGGCTTTTGCCTGTGTGTTCGGCGGGTGTGTAATCGAACAGATCAGAAGAGAAAAATTCGCCGCCATGCATGAATTCGAGCGTGAGCGAATCGGTCAGGAACTCGCCGCCCGGCCCCGCATCGTAAAGGTTTCCCAAGCCAAGCCGTAACGCGTCCGTGGGGATTCCTTGCCGGAGATGTTGCGCAGCCTGCAACCACGCTTCCTGGATCACCATCATTTCCGCGGACATGCCGACGGCGTCGTAGCAGGAGCCGAACCCTGCAAGAAGATTAGCACCGGAAGCGGCGGCGGCCAGCATAAATAAAAATCCTTCCATGCCGTTTTGTTGATCATAGCGGTATGTCATCGTGCCGCCGCATTCCGCGCTTACGGGAAGATTCAACGAGCGCGCCAGTTGTACGGAGGCTATTTTCCAGAGTACTTTGTCGAGGGTGTAGTAAAGATCCTGACCGCTTCTGAGATCGGTTACGGAAGGGCCGAACGTGTATAAAAATGGATGGCCGGGCTTGAGGAGTTGCGTGAGTGCGGCAAGCGCGAGGTTCTCCGCGTGACCGAGCACAAGGGTGGAAGCGCGTGTATACGGGCTGGTGCTTCCCGCCATGGGGCAGATCGTCGGCACGACCGGTGCGTCGTATTCAATCGCAAGACGCAGCAGATCGGTGTTCACGGAAGAAAGCACTAACGGAGAAATCATAGCGACCATAACGCTGAACAGGCGCATCGCGGAAGGATCTTTCCCATCGGCCACAATGCGCATGAGATCAAGCCATTGACGGTTGCTCTCCGGCGAAGCAGAAGGGAAATAATAATGCTTGGTGGCGTATAGGAGGTGCATTTCAAGAGCGCGCAGGCTGGAGGCCGGACCTTCCACATCGGTCACGGGGAAATCCATGCGCGAGATAGCGGCCACAGGGTCCATCTGCTGCGCGATAATGGTGTGGCGGCGCAAATCCTCTAGACAGGGCCTGCGGGGTTGCTGGGTGGCGTAGTCGATGATCCAGGGGTCAGTGACGATGGCCAGGCTCCAAGGCCGCACGCCGCCAACCTCCCAGGTGTCGCCAAGAAGACCGCCGATGGTGTACGAGGCAGGGGCTCGCGCAATGAGTTCACGCAGAAGCGTTTTGGGCCATTGCACAATGCCGCTGGTTTCATTTATCTTGGCTCCGGCTTTCGCGCAGCATCGAAGAAGATCGCCATCCTGGATTTTTACACCGGTTTCCTCAAGCAGGCTCTCAGCAGCGGCCTGTACGCGCGCAATCTGATCGTCTGAAAGCACCCGTGAGAAATCCATGGCATATTCCTATTTTGCGGTATAGCCGCCGTCCACCGGAATGTTCACGCCGGTTATATAGAGCGAGGCGTCGCTGGCCAGAAAGACAATGGCGCCCATCAGATCGGAATCGTTGGCGAGGCGGCCGAGAAAAGTGCGATCACTGTATTGCTTGACGAAGGCTGCAGGATGTTGCTTGGTGCGGTAGCCGCCGGGGGAAACACTGTTGCAGCGGACATTCCGCGCACCGTAGTAGCTCGCGAGAAACCGCGTGAAATTGATCATGCCGCCTTTGTGGAAGAAATAATCGGGGTACCAGCCGCTCATGTTTGTCCCGCGATAGATGGTGGGGTCGGGCGCAATCATGCCTTGAATGGAGGCGATGTTGATGATGGAACCGTGCTGACGCTCCGCCATGGCGTCACCGAAGGCACGGGTGATCAGGAACAGGCCGGTGGCGTTGATGTGCATGCTTTCCTCGAAGGCGGCGGCCTCGTCCGCGTATCCGCGTTTCATGGGCCGGGCCACGGAATTGTTGACCAGGATGTCCAAGCGCCCATTGTTCCGGAGAATGTCGTCGCGGAGCGCGAGAATGGATTGCTCATCCCCCTGATCGTATTGAAGAGCGGTGACGTCGAGGTCCCGTGCCCGGTATTCACCCGCAATGATTTTCAGCGCCTTGAGATCGCGCGAGGCGATATAGGTGTCCGCACCGGCCTCCGTCAGCGCGCGTACAATCTGGCGTCCATACAAACCCGCGCCGCCCGTCACCAATGCCACCTTGCCCTTCAGCGAGAAAGTCTCCAACACGTTCATGACGCATATCTCCTAATTGAAAACTATGTTTTTTCTTTTCGCTAGAAAAGAAAAAACGGGCATTTAACTGCATTAAATTAAAAGTTCTTGAAAGGGGTTTGGGGAAAACTTCTTTCAAGAAGTTTTCCCCAACCACGCTCTAAAAATCAAAGCAACCGCCGGAATCCCGTATGGGCCGGAGGCCCTTCGAGGCGTTCCAGGACGGCATTATCTGCCACAGCGTTTGCGAGTTCGCCAAAGACGGCGTCCACCGCGTCGTTGTACTGTTCCACAATTTCCGGCGTGTGGGCCAGTGTCGGGTACACGGCCGTGCTTGCGAGAAAGCTGTGATGAAGCATGCGCTGGGTGAACAGTGTTTTCAATTCATTGGCTTGGGGATGATCGAAGGCAAAATGCGCCAGGCAGGGGTAACCGTCGGGAACATTCACGGGCAGACCGTGTTTCGCCGCCTGATCCCGCCACAGGGATTGAAGCTTCGCACCGATGTGCGCCACGTGTTCCCAGACGCGCGTTTCCTTCATTACGCGCAAGGTGGCCAATGCGGCGGCAGGCCCCACGGCCTCGGTCCAATAAGTGCTGCTGATGAACGAGCCTTCCGCGCCGTGCATGGCTTTCGACGTACCGATGATTGCGCCGATGGGGTGTCCGTTGCCAAGAGCTTTGGCGAAAACGGCGATGTCGGGGTTCACGCCCAAGTGCAAGTGCGCACCGCCGTAGGTCAAACGCCAGCCGATGGTGATCTCGTCGAAAATGAGCAAGGCGCCCGCCGTGTGAGCACTGTCCCGTACAAATTCGAGGAAACCGGGTTCGGGATCATGATTGCGGCAGGGTTCCATGATAACAGCGGCGAGCTGTTGGCCGTGTGTATCGAGAATGGCCTGGAGTGCGGCGCGGTCATTGTAGGGGAACGTCAAGGCGGTGCCCCGCAGTTCACGCGGCACGCCGAGCGGGTCCAGGCCGGGCAGGAGATGGCCGCGGAGGGCATCGTCTTCGCCAAGATTGGCGGCGAGGTACCAATCCTGCCAGCCATGATAGCCGCATATGGCGACCAGGGAGCGATCCGTGGTGGCGCGGGCAATGCGCACGGCCACGGCGCAGGTTTCACCGCCGCACCGTGTAAAACGGGCCTGCTCCGCCCAGGGATGAATCGCGCAGAGGATGTCCGCGAGTTCAACTTCCTCCGGCGCATTCAACGTGCACATGGAACCACGCTGGATGCGCTCGATGACCGCGCGGGACACTTCCGGGTGCGCATAGCCCAGAAGACACGAGCCCACGCCGTTATGGGTCATGTCATGGTAGCGCCGACCATCGAGATCCCACACTTCGCAACCCTGTGCCCGGCCGTAATAGGCGGGCCACAATTCTGGGGCGAAAAGCTCCGGACGCTTGCTAAGCAGTTGCGTTCCGCCGGGAATTCGTTTCCGAGCCCGATGATAAAGGTGTTGGCCTGTTTGTGTCATGCCTCGCTCCACGTATACGCTAATTTGACTGCATGGTACTGCAAGGCATCTAATGAGAACAATTCATTAGACACGAAAGGAATGGACATGCACGAAAGCGTCGTATTGAGGAAGCTGCGGAATAATGAACCTGTGTGGTGCGCGAAAACGAATCTGACCGACCCGAACGCCATCGAGATCATGGGCTATGCAGGCGTGGATTGCGTGTGGCTGTGCATGGAGCACGGCCCTATCGATCTTCAGACGGTCCACCACCAGGTGCGCACGGCGAAAATGCTGGGCATGGACGCCATGGTCCGCGTACCGAAAGGATCGTATCCAGATTTTATCCGTCCGTTTGAGATGGACGCGACAGGAATCATGGTGCCGCATGTGATGTCGGGACAAGAGGCGGCGGATGTGGTGCGCATGACGCGATTCCAGCCCGTGGGGCGCCGAGCGTGGGACAGTGGCAATTCCGACGGGCCGTTCTGCATGCGCCCGCCCAAGGAATACATCCAATTCGCGGGTGAGCAGCGTTTTGTGATGGTGCAAATCGAAGACAAAGAATCCGTGGAATGCATGGAAGACATCGTGGCCACGGAAGGGATCGATATTGTGTTTCTCGGTCCGGGCGATCTGTCGCACAGTTACGGTGTGCCCGGCGAGTTTGGGCATCCGCTCGTGCAACAGGCCATCGACAAGCTGGCGGCGCTGTGCAAGAAATACAACCGGTTCTGGGGCATCCCATGCAGCCCGGCCACTGCGCCAAAAATCATAGAAAAGGGCGCGCGCTTCCTCGCGGCCGGCGCGGACGTCATCGCCATTGCGGATTATTTCAACGAAATGCGCAAGGGCTTCCAGGCGGTAGGACTAAAGGTGGACGCGCGGCTGTAAGTTGGATTCCCAACGACTTCAAAGAAATGTAAAAACCACACAAGTTTATGCGGAAAGCGGGACAAATTTCTTCGCAGACACGTTACACAAGAAAGGAAATATCCGTGAGCAAGGTATACGTTTTGACGGGCATGCTGATTGTGATGATGGGAGGGCAGGCATTTTCAGCAGAGAGCGATACGGGAACCGGAATGCAGACAAAGGTGGATTTCTCGTATGCCTTCAGCACGCCGCACCGAATGACGGTGGCGCGGCCGGACAGCAGTGACAAAACGCTGTTGGATGTGGAGCCGGGAGTGCTGCGGATGGCTTGGTCGTATGAAAACCTGTTGAGTCTGCCTTTTGGCGCATTTCAAACGCCACAGGCCAATTGGAGCGTGAAACTGCAGCCGCAGATTAATGGGCAGGCATTTGGCAAGAGTGAGTGGACGCGCGCCGGGGGGTTCCTTCCAATATTGAGCAATACCTATGAGGAAACGAAGGGGAAAATGATATTGGAGGTGACGGGAGGGGCCACAGCGGCGGTGGTGAAGGTGACAATGCAAAACCTTGGCACGGAGAACGCGCGCTTCAGCTTGGTATGCGAATCGCAACGGGGATTTTTCGGGTATAACCCGGCGTTTGTGGACCCGGTGCGGCCTAGTGACTGCCTGTTGGCGGGTTGGGGCGCACGCGCGGACCGCATTATCGTGTTGGCGCCTGGCGCGGACGGCTATTCAATCAAAGGCGCGGTGATTCTATGTCCCGAATGGGATGTTGCACCGGGCCAGACACGCACGGGCTGGCTGATACGTCCGTATGAAGCGTATGCCGCGTCCCTGGATGCCTTGCGCGCCCGGGATTGGGAAAAGGAGCTTGTAGAAGCGAAAGCGGAATGGAAAACACTGCTGGGACGCGCGGCGCGGGTGCATGTTCCGGATTCGGAGGTGGTGCGGGCGTTTTATGCATGTCTGGGCGACCTGTATATCATGCGGGAGCCCGTTCCAGGAGGCAAACTTGCCGTATCGCCCGGCACGGATGGATATCGTGCGCCTGGTGCGGCTGAAGGCGGCATTGTTTCCATTGTGTTGGATGAATTGGGATTGTATGACAAATCGGCGGATAGCTACAGTGCCTTTTTCGATTCACAGGGGGAAGACGGTGATTGGGCAGACCCGCAGGGTTGGGGGCATTTGATGTGGCTTGTGCCGGGGTTCAAATCATGGGTGGCGATAGAACATTATAAATTCACGAAGGATCGCGAATATCTGGAAGACGTGTATCCGCACATGCTGGCGAGCACACGGTTTAACGAACGGATGCGCGCCCGTACACGCGTGCTCCAGGACGGGCAACGGCCTCTTGCGTATGGATTGATGCCGCCCGGCATGGGGGATTGCGGCCTTATGAATGATGGCAGTCTTTATGGGGTCTTTCTACCCCACAACATCTGGTCGGTGTATGCGGATGGCGTTACGCTGGAATCAGCGAAAATTTTAGGGAAAACAGCGGATATTCCGGAGCTGACCAAGATTCATGAGATCGCTTTGAACGATCTGCGCCAAGTGTTGGACAAGGGCGCGGTTCAGGAGCAGGATTACCGGTGGATTCCGGGGGTGGCCGGGAAAACGTGCGGCAGCCGGTGGGGCGCCCTCAATGCCCTTGCTCCCTGCAACATTCTTCCGCCGGATCATGAGCTGATTACCGGCACCCTGCGGTACCTGGAGTCGAAGATGAGCCCCGGTGGGCTGCCACTGAATACGGGCTGGATGCCGGAGGGGTTATGGGTGGCAATCGCATTGGATAATCTTGCGGAAGCACACTTGGTTCGGAATGAAGGAGATCCAGCCGCTGCACTGTTTTACGCAACCCTGAATCATGGCACGCCCTTGTTTACCTGGTGCGAAGAGCGTGCGCCACAGCCGGGCGCGAAAGAAACCACCGGTGACCGTCAGCATTTATGGACGCCCGTGGCGGTGGTCCGCGCATTGCGCGACATGCTTATCATGGAAGACGGGGAAACGCTCCATCTGGCGCGCGGTGCGGACCGGTCCTGGCTGGCCTCGGGCGGAACGCTTGGGATTGAAAAGGGCATCTCCTATTTTGGCCCGGTGTCGTATCAAATGGCCTATGATGCCGCAACCCATGAAGTCAAAGGGAAAGTAGTGTTCCAAGGAGACGGACCAAAGGCCGCCATCTTGCATGTCCGCCTTCCGGAAGGACAGAAAGTGACCAGTGTTGGCCCGGGATGCACGGCGCACCCATTGCCGGACGGTTCCGGGATTCTGTGGGAGAACCCGAAGGGGGAACTGGCAATTAACGTAAATGTGTCGTAAATTTTTGCCAAATCGTGAATATTTCACTTGCAGAATGGGTGGTTTCTTATTACAATTCTCCCCGAAGCTTCCGGGATGCTTCTTTTTCCCGGCCGGAAGCGGTGGCTATGCAGGAATGAAAAATCGCATGTGAGCGTTTGTGCCAGTGCGATGGGTTCGGGGTAAGCAGTAAATAGGTTCGTTACTAATGAACCGGGGAGAGAGAGACATGGGTCGAAGCCTTTTACTTTGTGCCAACAGCGTTCTATTTTTTTCGCTTATCACGGTGCTGGCGTTTCCGGCATTTGGCGATTCCATGGAAGCAGGCATAGAAACCGCCTATGTGAAAATTATTGTGAATTCTTTTGACGGCGAGCCGGCGCCCGATCCAAACACCCATGATGGAGATGATAACGGCATCGTGGACCGTGCGCAGTTCCGCCTCTTGGATACGGTGTTGCGCGATGTAACCGCGCCGCATCATGATGAAGTACATGCCATTTATCTCGCGAATCTTGCACAAATGGTGGACGACAACACGCTGGGCTCCATCAAATGCAAGTTCATGGAGATTCTGTACCATTTTACCTGTACCGATTTTAACCGTCATGCAGCAGGCACATTAACCTTGGCGGAGCCGGTGGCGGTGGAACGGCTGGTGTATGAATTTGCCAATGGTTCGGGGATTCAGCTTGATCTGGATGATTACAATCTAACGCTTGCCCCGTATTTTAACGGCGCCGGGGACCTGGACGGCGATGGAGTCACGAATGCGGACGAGTTCGCATCGGTGTGCGGGAACTTTGATGCCTATATATCAGCGGCGATGGATCCAGCACAGACGCCGGACACGGTTCCATGTTGCGGCGTATGCGTGCTGGCCCTCACGGTGCAACCGCAAGGCGGACAACTATACGCGCATGATTCTCATAGCTTTTCCGTAGCGGTCGATGATTCCGAAGGCGACGTGCATTATCAATGGTACAAGAACGGCGGGGCAGCAGGGCCGGATGCCCCTGAATTCATGCTCCCGGACCTGGCGGTGAGCGATTCGGGGACATATTGGTGCGTGGTGTCGGACGCCTCGGAGACCGTCACGTCGGACACGGCGGAGTTGGTGGTGGCAGATCATATGGAAATCACACAACAACCGGAAGGGGGCGCCTATCTGGTGGGCGACACGCATACATTTTCCGTGACAGTGGATGGAGGCCTTGGGACGGTGCAGTATCAGTGGTTCAAGGACGAAGCCCAGCTTGGGCCGGATGCGCCGGAGTTTGTACTGGATTCTCTATCAGAAATAGATGCCGGTTCATACTGGTGTGTGGTATCCGACGCGCGGGAACAGATCAGTTCCGGGCATGTGCAATTACAGGTGACCACCCCAATCGAGGGAGAAGGTGCTGAAGAAGGCGCGCCTTCAGAAGGATTCCTGGAAGAAGGTCAAGCCGAAGGCCTGATGGAAGGAGAAGGCTTGACGGAAGGTATCGTTGAGGGTTTGCTGGAAGGAGAAGAAGAAGGCATGCCCGCCGAAGGCGCACCGGAGGAGGGTCAAGGCGAAGGGAATGAGGAAGGGGCGGTTGAAGAAGGTCTGCCTGAAGGCATGATGGAAGGAGAAGGAGTGGAAGAAGGTGAAGTGGAAGGTCTAATCGAGGGATCTTCGGAGGGCGAAGCAGAGGGGCAGATCGAAGGAGCGCCGGAAGGCTCCATGGAAGGTCAGGCCGAAGGCGGAGAAGAAGGGAGTGAAGAGGGAGTGGTAGAAGGTCAAATGGAGGGTGAGGGCAGTGTAGAAGGTCAAATAGAAGGCCCCGAAGAAGGCGCTATGGAGGGTCAGGTAGAAGGTCAAGCCGAAGGCCTGAACGAAGGAGAAGGAGGGGTGGAAGGAGAAGTGGAGGGAGAAGGCATTTTGATTACATCACCCGGGAATGGGGAAGATCTCTCGTTTGGGATGGTAGTAGTGAAAAGGAGCGGAACCGAGACGGTTTGGGTGGAAAATCAGGGCGCCGGAACACTAGTGGTGGAAGCGCACCTGGAAAAGGGAGGCCAGATTGCCTTGGAAGGTGAAGCGCAGTTTTCGCTTGCCGCCGGACAATCTACTGAACTGATCGTGCGTTTCACCCCCAGCCGTGGCGGCCAATATACCGACCGTCTGTTGATAAGCGCCGGGAACCAGCAAATCGTCATCAACGTCTATGGTCAGGGAATCTATGTGCCGTTGATGTCTTGTCATGGGGAATTCAAGAATCCTGCAAGCACTCTCTGGTCCGATCTGTGGATAATGCTATTTTTGGGGATAGCACTTGTGATATGGTCACAGATCGCAGTGCTCAGGAGAATGCAAAAATAACACCTGGAGGGTTGTGCAATGAAACCGTATTCCCGGCGTGAGTTTTTGTCGAAAAGTCTGAGTGCCGCGGCCGCGGTGGGAGCGGCGGGCGCCCTGCAAGGGTGCCCGGAAGCGCCGGCGACGCCGGTGAATCCCACAGATGTGGCGGCGCGGGTGTGCACGATACGGGGGCGGGACCTCGCGGAGATGACGCGGCAGGTGTTGGCGCAGTGGGGCGGTGCGGAAACCATTATTAATCCTGGCGAAACAGTGTTTATCAAGCTCAACTTGATGTCGGCGGGATTAATGAGCGGCAATATCATGACCCGGGGCGAATGCACCAAACTGGAAATCGTCATCGCGGCGGCGGAGGAATGCCTGAAAGCGGGTGCGGGCAAAGTGGTGATTGGCGATGCGGCGCAGGTGGACCGGTTTTCGTGGGATACCATCACTACATTAGACGGGACGGTTAGCTTCACGGAGGAAGCACAACGCTTGAATACCCTGTATGGGGACAAAGTGCAGTTGGCATGTCTTGGGTCGGATTCCCCTGCTTGGATTGAGATTCCGTCGCCGTACACCAACTTGGGCACAATCCGGATCTCCAGCCTGGTAATGGACGCGGATAAAATCATCTCCATACCAGTAATGAAAACGCATATGTTTACCAAGGTGACGTTTTCCATTAAAAATATGCTGGGCGTCACGCCCGCGCTGGGCATCGGCATCGGTCCTCTCAAATCTCGCATGGACATGCACGCCGCGGCCGGCGGCATCGAGCAAAGCTTCCTGGATGTGGTCACTGCCCTGAAACCCAATTTTGCCATCATAGACGGCTCGCTCTGTTGCGAGGGCAATGGCCCCGGGGCGCTGGGCGGTTTTTTCAGCAACCGCGTGGACATGCGCGAACGCCTGGGCGATTTTGTATTGATGGCGAGCGATGATTTGGTGGCGGCCGATGCCACGGCATCACGCATGATCGGGCAGGATCCCGCCAAGGTCAAGCATCTTCGCCTGGCGTATGAACAGGGGCTGGGCCAGATGCAAGAAGACTTGATTGAGGTGGAGGGTGAAAGCCTGGACAGTCTGCTGGTGGAGTGGAAAGAGGCATGCCTCGCGAAAAGCCTCCCGCCCGGCGTGGAAAATATTCCGCCGTATAATTGCCTGAAGTTCTCCAGGTAAAGGTGCCTGCCGAAGACAAAATGATCCTTGCAGAAGGAAAACTGTTCCACGAACTTAATGTTCGCTATACTTTTGTTGTGAATGAGGTGCTGGGGGGGAAGATTTTTCCAATAACTGATCGAGGGTAACAAATTCAAAACCACGGGCTTGGAGAGCATCAATCACACCCTCCAGGATGACCACAATCCTTTCGGCGCGCGCTCCCCCATCGTGGAGAAGGATGATACTGCCGTTACGGGTCTTGCGTGCAATACGCCGGATGACACGTTCGGGCGGCAAGGGGAGACGATCAAAAGACCGGAAACTCCACCCCGCCAACAAAAGTTCCGCACGCTTGAGCGCCCGGGGGAGATGTGGGTTCGTCAATCCCATGGGAGGGTGATAATACCGGGGAGATCGCCCGGTAACGGTGCGAATGATCTGTTGCGCCCGTTCGATTTCCTCGTACAGACGCCGCCCGTAAAAGAAATTGGTCCACCATGCGTGCCTATAGGAATGGTTGCCAAGTACATGACCTTCTTCCACGATCTTCCTTGCCAATTCGCCGTGTGCTTCAATGCGGGAACCGATGCAGAAGAATGTGGCTTTGATACGGCGCCGGGCCAGCACCTCCAGAATCTGAGGCGTAACATCAGGATCAGGACCATCGTCAAACGTGAATGCAGCGTGGCATCTGCCATTCCCGCCGCGGCACGCAGCGCGGCAAAAGTACTGCATTTGAATGAAGGTCAGGCCAAGACCGAAAGCGACTGCATACACAATGGCCAAGATAACGCAGACGAGATAAAAAACAGGCAGCGAGACAATCGGAAATAGACCCGCCGCCAGCAGAATCATAAAGATCGTTACTGCCAGGAAACGGCTCATGATATCGCCATAGCGATTGTGCGCGGCACGCCGAACCGCCGACACGCGGCGGGTCAGCCAACGGAAATCCATGCCGTTCCAATCCGTTTTCATCCGCCTTCCCTGTGCAGCGCCCGGGCAAGCACGTACGCGGCCAATGTGGCCGTCATGCCGGCCCCGATACTAAGAACAATCGCGCCAGTCACGTATTCCTGGGTGTAGTCCCACACCGTTGCCAAATTCATTGCCTTGGGGGCAAGTGAATAATCTATCCGGCCGGTAAGCAACAATCGTCCCGTGAGCAGGCTGGCATATAGAATGAACGGAATACAGACGGGAATAGAAATGTTGCTGGCCACCAGCGCAACGGTTTTCCGCAGGCCAAGCAGATGTGCCGACATCACGGCCGCTGCTGTTTGAAATCCCCAAATCGGTAAAATACCCATCATAATGCCCAGCCCCACGCTCAGGGCGAAGTGTCCCGGCGCCGCCGAGCCTTCCCGCACCATCGCCCGGATGAATTGAATCCCTCGTATCGGCGCCGGGGCGTCTTCGGCCATCACGCGATGCATGGTGGCACGCAGGGCGGGAGGCGCCAGTATCCGTTGCATTACCAATTTCGCGTTCATGTGCGCCACCAGAGCGGCATCGCGGAGCCGGAAGCGCGAAACAGGTTTCGTGCTGTAACACGCCTGTACGGGAATCTTCAGGATGGGCGTGCCGCTCCATGCCAGTTTCACAAGCGTTTCTATCTCAAAATCATGGCCGTGTGCACGGAGGACCAGCGCGAACAGATGCTTCAACGGATAGGCGCGGAAACCACTCTGCGCATCGCCCGCCCACTCGCTCGTTTCTATCCAGGTCCACAGGTTGTAATGCGCCTGGAGCAAGCGGCGCCCGAACGGAGCACGATGGGGATCACGGCAGCCGAGAATCAGAGCGTCCGGCGCCGTGTGAACAGCGGCAAGAAAGGCAGGCAGATCCCCAGCGAAATACTGCCCATCTGCATCCATTGTAATAGCATGTGTAAATCCCAATTCCACGGCGCGCCGAAACCCGGTCATCAACGCCGCGCCTTTGCCCCGCCTTTGATCATGCGATAGAACCTGGACGCCCCGTGGCAGAAAGGGAGCCCATTCCGGCCGCGTGCCGGGGGTCCATCCATCCTCCACCACGATGATATCCTGAATGTGTGCGAGCGCACTTTCAATAATGCCCACAAGCATCGGCGCATTGTCGCATGTGGGTATCACGAGACAGATGCGCGGTGAACATATATCGCATCGTTGGGCGTTCGCTTGACATTGTATCCCGTTCATTACAGATGACTCTTTTTGTAAAAAGGCTAAACCCTCTACGGACACTCAACTTTTCGAGCGGGATGACGGGACCTTTTCAGCGCATTGGTGACACCACATGGGGGCGCTGGGGAAAAGAAGTCACGGCCTTTACAGGCCGTAGTACAATGTAATCATATAGTCAGGGCTCCACTCCCTCCCGGAAATCAACAAAATTGTATCACGGCTTCGAATTATGCCGCAATGATCGGCATGTGCCGTCCAGCTCTCTTTCCCCCTTTTTTTCGCCAACTTCTTTTCAAACTGCGCCGTCTTTGATATGCTCACGGATGGAACAGGGTTTAAGGACGCGCGCCATGTCCGTGGTTGATGTACTTCAGTTCATACATTATCTGAAAGTCGAACGGGGATTTTCCCAACATACTCTCCGCGCCTATATGAACGATCTGGATCAATTCTGCGATTTCCTGGTGAACGGCGTGAAGGCGTTGCGGCGTGAAGAAAGCGATCCACGGCCCCGGGCGTCGCTGGACGTCATGCAAAAGGCCGGGAAGAACGAAATCCGGGCATTTCTTGCGCATGTGCAGACCGCCGGCGGCACGCCAAGGACCTCCGCGCGAAAACTCGCTGCCATCCGCGCCGCCTTTAAATACTTCGTGCGCACGGGCCGCCTCGAAACCAATCCCGCGCTCAGTGTGAAATCACCGAAGATCGGACGCAACCTTCCGGATGTGCTGTCGATCCCGGAAGTGACCGCGTTAGTGGAAGCGCCGGATACCAGCACGCCGCTCGGCTTGCGCGACCGGGCACTGTTGGAGACGCTGTATTCCAGCGGGATTCGCGCCAGTGAACTAACTGCGCTGAAAATTCCCGACATCGATTTCGGCCAGGGGATCATGCGCGTGTTCGGCAAGCGCAAGAAAGAACGCATCGCACAACTGGGCTCGCATGCCATCAAGGCGCTGAAGGAATACGTTAATGTTCGCCCGCAACTTGGGCGCCCGCAGCATACCATCACATTCGTAAATGCGCGCGGCGGGCCGCTCACCTCGCGCAGTGTGCAGCGCGTGGTCGAGCGCTATGTCCGCCAAGTATTGCCGGGACGCCATGAAGTCTCCCCGCACACCCTCCGCCATACCTTCGCCACCCACATGCTCGACGCCGGCGCCGACCTCCGCGTCGTCCAGGAACTCCTCGGCCACGAAAGCCTCTCCAGCACGCAAATCTACACCCACGTCAGCATCGACCGCCTCAAACAGGTCTACCACGACGCCCACCCGCATGCGTGAAACTCGGCAATAAACGCGTACCTTTCAAAGAAAGAGATCCTTAAATGTATAATTTAAGGATAGTATACTATGCTTATTTATATAAAATAAGATAATTTTTGGCAAAGTACCGTCTATTATCCCATAATTATCCTGTGTGTGGCGGCGCGTTTATGCCGTGCCACATGAAGGCGGTACGCCATTTCCAGATTGAGCCAAAATTCGGGTGAAATGCCAAGTGTATCCGATAAATCCAGTGCGGTCTCTGGTGTAATGGACTTTTTCCCTTTAATGATTTCGTTAATGGCCTGTACAGGCCGTTTCACCCGAAGCGCAAGTTCTTTTTGGGTCCAGCCGCGTGCCTGTAATTCCTTTTCCAGAATTCGCCCTGGGGCGGGCACTCGCGAAGGAACTAGATGCCGTTCCATATGGTCTCTCCTAATCACCTAATGATAATCCACCAAATCCAAGATGAGGACAAGGCTTCCATGCGTATCTTTCTCTATTGAAACACACAACCTATTGAGATAGTGCTTCATATGATTTCTTCAATGCGGGCGATGAGATCGGTGAAGTGGAGAATTTGGTTGGCGTGGAATTTGACGGGGTTGAGCTTGCGGTATTTGGTGTCGAGTTCGGGGGCAGACAGGATGGCTTCGGTGTTGGGAGCAATCGTGGAGCCGTTCAAGCGTAGCATGTTGCGGCGGCGCAGCCAGTGCAGACATTGAAGCACTTCCGCTTCCGTCTGCGTCACTGCATTCGGATCTACGAAATGGTTTTGGACGGAGCCGATGACGGATTTCACGTTTTGTGTCAACGCGGAACGCTCCAGCGGCACATCGCCTTTTTGCAGGCAATGCAGATACACCATGGCACACACAACGTGCGGCACATGGATCTCCACCAGGTCGGAAATGCGCACGGCGAGTTGTTGATCAAATTCGCGCAGGGCGGTGCGGTCCGCATGATCATCAATATACATCGGCGGACCAAAGGCCACCGCGCAGTGTTTCGTCACCGGATGCGTGGTCCGCGCCACCGGCACAGCGGGCACGGGCCGCTTCATTCGCCGCTGTGCGTGTACGGCGAAAAACGAAGCGCCACCCGGTTCTTCAATGCCATCGCGGTATTCCATGGTCAATCCGCTGCGGCTCCGCGTGCGCCCGGGAAACATCAGAAACGATCCCGGTCCTTCCAGTATTTTTAAAAACGGTTTCAATTGCGACCATTGCACGCTCTCCCGCGAAATCCTCACCGCACCGCACATCTCGGACAAATCATCCAAATTGAATGGCGATATATTCCAGGGAAACCCCTTGAAAAAATCATCGCGCATCATGAAGCCCGTCACCACATTTTTATTGCTAGAATAGTAGATGGCTGGCCATATAAAGTTCGGGTCGTCGAGCCCCACATGATTCCCCGCAAATACCACCGGATGCTCCTGGGGACACTGCGCCGGATTGGCCACCCGCAGCCGGTTCCACCGCAATACCTGCCGCGCCACCACGGTCATGCCTTCGAGGTGTTCCGTAAACATGGGCCGCTGCCCCCGCCCTGTTCGATACACCAAATAGCGGAGTAATATGCCGCCAAAAACGCTCCATGCCCAAACGGTATTCATAGGGTTTCTATTCTAGGCGTTGCATCACGTTTTGTGCAAACCGCCCCAGGAGAACAGAACCACATTTCCCCAGGTATTCCATTCCCCCTGATGCACCTCCTGTTCGGGCAGGTTCTAAATTGAGGCAACGAATCGTATTCCAGGCAGATTTCTAGTTGAGACAACGGTGTTTCTTCCTGCACGTTTCCCGCGAGAATAATTCGTGTGATATTACGAAAATTGATATATTCCATAAATCGACCAAGCAATGTCTATGGATGGTGGAATGATTCTTTAAATGCACTTATCCTGCACTACTGGTTGTACATATTGAAGCCCGAAAGCTTTCCCCTACTCCAGAATGGGGTTTGGAAACCATTGTATTTCAATAGGTTGTGTCTTTCAGAGTCTATCCACAATATTTTGTTGCATAAAAAGGAGATATTTGTTAACATTATTGCGCTAAAAGGAGACGAATCGCGGGAGCTGCGAGAAGTGAGCAAGCGCAAGAAGATACCGAACAACCGAAAATCTGAAATGCTGGGGCTTTTGGTCTTGGCGCTCACAATTCTTCTATTTTTAGCGTTAGTGACCGATGATTACCACGCGCAAGGGCAGACACGCCGGTATTTAGATGGCATGACAGACACGCCCAACCTCCTGGGGATGCCTGGGGCGCTGCTGGCGGCAATATTGGCCATTCTGGTGGGCGATGCCGCCCATGTTCTTTACGCTGTTACATTTATCTGGGGCTTGATGTTGTTTACACATCGTCCGTTGGACCGGCTCGCGACACGTTTTTCGGGCATGTTCCTTACTGCATGTTCTTTGGCGGGATTATTGCAGATCGATCTTCAAACGGGTTTATCCAATGCGCAGCCCGGCGGGGCCTTCGGCGCCTTTGTGGCGGACCGCCTGTTCGTACCGTATCTGGGCCTGGTAGGGGCCAATGTCGTGGGCTTCACCTTTCTGCTAATCGGAATATTGTTATCCACGGATTTTCTGTTCATTCATGTGGTGGTGGCGGCGAAGCAATTCACCATCTATCTGCTCCATGGAAATCTTGCATTGTTGAATGGCTTCCTCTCCCTGTTCCGTAAACCCAAACGGGTGGACGAACTCTCTGCGGCCGAAACACTGACCAAACGGCCGCCAGTATTGCGGTTGCATACCGCAAATGGAGAAAAGGCTTCCGCGGATGAGAAAAAAGAAGATCGAACCACGCAGACGGTTCGAATCCTCACACAGGATATTCAGCGGCCCCTGGAACAAGAGCTGCCATTTGACGCCGTTCCGTCGATGCCAGGGTTTTCCGGCGTGGCTTCGGAAGCCCTTGAAGATAAACCAAAGGCGGTGGCCGACGATCTGGATGCGCCATCCACCGGTATGCAACTGGAACTGATGCCGGCGGGGGGCGGTTCGTGTTCCGCCGAACCCAAGCGCCGCACACGAAAAGCGCGCCGAAGAATAATGCCGGTGGAAGAACTCCCGCCCGATTACGAGTATCCCCGGCAGTATTCCCCGCCGCCTATCAATCTGTTCGACTTGCCCACACCCCGCGTGATCCCGAATTTGGGCGAGCAGCTTCGCGCCACAAGTGCGCTCTTGGAAGATACTCTGCAAACTTTTGGCGTAGAGGCCCATGTCACGGACATCACGCGCGGCCCCACCATCACGCGGTTTGAACTCGAACCCGCCCCCGGCGTGAAGGTCAGCCGGTTTCTAGCGCTGGCGGACGATATTGCGCTGGCGCTCAAGGCGCACCGTGTCCGGGTGGAGGCGCCGATTCCCGGAAAAGGCCGTGTGGGCATTGAGGTGCCCAATGCCGAACGCGATCAGGTGTTGATCCGCGAACTGCTGGCAAGCAATACCTTCGCGCGCAGCAAAGGAAAATTGAATCTCGCGATGGGGAAAGACATTGCGGGCGAAGTGAAGATCGCCGATCTGGCGTCAATGCCGCATCTGTTGGTGGCGGGGGCCACCGGCGCGGGCAAAACAGTGTGCGTAAAAGCGCTGCTGGCAAGCCTGCTCTTCAAATTTACCCCCGACGAACTTCAGCTCATGTTGATTGATCCCAAAATGGTGGAACTGTCCATCTTCAACGATATTCCGCATCTGATCACGCCGGTGGTGACCGATCCTAAAAAGGCCTCCACCGCCCTGACGTGGCTAATCAGTGAAATGGAAGAGCGGTATCGTCTGTTCGCCGAACTACGGGTCCGGAATATCGAGGTGTACAACCAAAGCGTGGAAAACGGCGAGATCGAAATGGAAGGCGAAGATGACGCTCCTTCGCAGTCGCTCCACCTCGTGCGAAAGCTCCCATATATCGTATGCATCATTGATGAGTTGGCCGACCTCATGATGCTCGCCCGGGCCGAAGTGGAAGACGCCATCGCGCGGCTGGCACAATTGGCGCGCGCCGTGGGCATCCATCTTATCATCGCCACCCAACGCCCCTCCGTGGATGTACTCACCGGCGTTATCAAGGCCAATTTCCCCGCCCGCGTCTCCTTCCAAGTGTCTTCCCGGGTGGACTCCCGATGCATCCTCGACGAAATCGGCGCGGAACGGCTGATCGGACAAGGCGACCTCCTCTACCTCCCCGCGGGACAGTCGAAGCCAACCCGCATTCAAGGCGCATTTGTCAGTGATCAGGAGATGAATTCCCTGATCGCCTATCTAAAGACCCAGGCGCCCCCTCAGTACCGGGACGAAATTGAGAATTTTGGAAAAACCAAGGAGAGCCTGGAGGAATTGGTGGATGAAAGCGATCCATTATTTGACGAAGCGGTGCGTGTCGTGTTAGAAACAGGTCAGGCCTCTATCTCGATGGTGCAAAGACGCTTGCGAGTAGGATACACTAGAGCGGCCCGATTGATTGACATGATGGAACTGCGGGGCATTGTAGGCCCCCATACCGGAAGCAAGGCGAGGGAGATTTTAGTTGATACGCCTCCTCCGCCTGCGGAGGACGAAGTGGCATGAGACAAATACGATTTCCAGGCGAAGCATTCCGCATACAGCGGGAGGCGCTTGGTGTATCGTTGCAGGATGCCCACATCCACACACATGTTCCCACCGAATATTTACGCGCCATTGAAGAAGGGCGCATCGAGGCGCTGCCGATTAAAACGTATGCCGTGGGGTTTATCCGCAGCTACTGTGAGCTTCTGGATCTTGAACCCGAACCGTTCGTGGATCAATTTCACGCTTGCATACAGGATACGGCCGGCTCCAATCACTTCTTCAGATCACGATCCATATCCACTTGGCGGCGTCCGCGTTGGACCAGCAGTGTGCTTGCATGGACCGCAGTCTGCGCGTTGCTGATTTTCGGTTGGTTCACGTACAACGCAGTGGTTCGGCCGCTGGTGCAAAACATGCCGGAGCGCGTCGACGCCGGCACCCTTCCCGCGCCGCCTAGTACCCTCGAAGACGGGCTATAAACCCACACCGGCGGGATAGGCGCAACAAGGTTTCTTTGATTGCCTGAAAAGGGGCGCGTACAATACGTTTAGATAACCGTGGTATAGGTCATGCGGATTCTTCACATAACGAGATATTTTCAACCGGGCATGGGGTATCAGGAAAACGGCCTCCTGGCGGCGCAGATGCGCTTGGGCCATCAGGTCCGTCTGATCACCTCGGACCGTTATCATCCGCACCCCGATTATAAAGAAACCATGAAAATGTCGGATGCCGGCCGCATCGTGGGCGCAACGCACCAGGAAGAGGACGGCCTCGATGTGGTCCGTTTAAATGTCCTGTGGGAGTGGAAAGCCCACTGGTGGGTGCTGTGGGGCGGATTATGGCGCGCCGTGCGCGAGTTTCAACCCGACATCATCCACACGCACTGTGCGGTGATTGCAAGTTCCACGTTCCAGATTTTATGGGGAAATCTATGGCGGCGATATCCAATCGTCGTCGATGATCACAACAATTATTTCAATATCGAGCCATATGTGGCCTCGAAAAAATTCTTGTACAAGGTGCTTTTCCGCAGGATCATGAGGCCTGTCCTCATGACTTCGGTCGGCCGCGTGCTCGCCATCAGCCACGAAGTCCGCGACTACCTGGATCACGAGTTGGGAATTCCACCCGATTTCGTCACCATCAACACCCTGGGCGCCAAACCAGAACTGTTTCACCGGCAGCCGGAAGAGGGCAGCCGCATTCGCAGGGAATTGGGAATTCCGGAAGACGCGGTAGTGATTGTCAATGCGGGAAAAATAACGCGCAGCAAAGACAATGACGTCCTCCTGGAGGCGATGGGACGGTTGATCGCACGGACAAAGCGGCCTTATCTGATCATGATTGGAGGCGCACCCGCCGGACTGCGCAAGGAACTGGACGCCATCATTCAAAAGCATGGTCTGGGGCCGCACGTCCGCTGGATTGATTTCCTGCCGAACAAAGATCTGCCGGCGGTATACTCCGCCGCGGACATCGGTGTCTGGCCCGGTGACGCCAGTATAACGTACCTGGAATGCGCAAGCTGCGGCGTGCCACTGGTGTTGCCTGACCGCGAATACTCGCGCTACGCGTTAACCAACGATAATGGCGTTGTGTTCGAGCGGGGCAATGCCGAGGCGCTGGCGGAGGCGTTATACGCACTGGTATTGGACGATGCCCGGCGCATACAAATGGGCGAACGATCCCGCACACTGATTGAACGTGACCTGAATTGGGATGCGTTGGCACGTCAAACAATAGAGGTATATCAGCGGGTGATCGAGGCGCGCACGCCGAAACAAGCCGCTTCACATGCCGTTACAAAAGGCATTTCACAGTAGCGCTGGAACGCGGAAGGAGCGAAACAAAGAATGAGCGAGGAACGCAAAGATCAATCGGGTATTGTCATCCCATTAAGCTATGTCAAGATTGTGCGGGAGGTCTGGTCTCGCCGCTGGCTCATCGTCGCCGCCACAATCGTGTGCATGCTGGCCGGGACTGCCGTCGCGTTTCTGCTCCCGGCAACGTACGAATCCAGCAGTGTCCTCGTGTTGATGCCGACCCCCTTCAAACAGGCCGGCGGCGAAGCAAGCGCATTGATTCCCCGCGTCTTGGCCGTCTCGGACTACGAAATCCTGCTGAGCAGCGACGGCGTGTTAAAACAAGTCGCGGAAAAGATAAAAACGTTGGGTACCTGGTCCCAGGAAGATCTGCTGGCCGTGGAGGAGATTAGCAATTTGCGCAACCAAATGAACACGGAAGTGGAAATCACGGAGAAGACCGTTCAAGGGGTGGTGCGCTCACCGGTGGTCGTGCTGAAGGCACGGGCCAATACGCCGGAGCACGCACGTGACCTGGCCCAGGTCTGGGCGGCAGTTTCGGAAGAAGTCGCGAACAAGCTGTATCAAAAAGGGAAATCGGGATTGAAAGACTTTGTGACGGGGCGGTTTGATACCGCGAAACTGGGACTGGAGGACATCCGCGGGAAAATTCGCGATCTGGAAATCGAATATAACGACGAACTGGAGCATGAACGGCTGACGAAAAAACACGAACGGCTTATCTCATACGAAGAAAAATTGATTGATTTAAATATGCAAATCGCCTCCACAAAAGCCGAGATTGCCGATCTTCAGGAAAATTTCTCCAAAGAACCTGAACGCAAAACGCTCTGGAAATCGCCCCCCATGACCGCCGTGTTTTTAGATAAAAACCGGGAGGGCGGAAAAGCATCGTCCTCCGATTCAGAGAAAAAATCAGGATTTCAGGAGGAAGTGTTGAATGACACCTATATCTACCTCCAGCAAAAATTGCTCCTGAAAGAAAGCGAATTGATGAGCATGGAGGAACACGCCCGGCAACTGCAAAACCAAATGGAGTCATTGGGCAAAGAATTGCAGGAACTCCGCGCGGATATAGCCCAGCGGATGTTTGAACGCAAACAACTCGATCTTCAGGAAGGGCCCTTGAAAAAAAGTTATGACCTCCTCGCGGAAAAACTGGAACAGGCCAAGATCGCGGAATCCGAGGAAGCCAGCATGCCGGATATCAAGCAAATCACCGAGGCGGTGTTGCCGGATCGGAAAATAAAACCCATGCGCAGCCTGATCCCGGGACTGGCGCTGGCAGTAGGCTTTTGCCTGTCTACAGGCGCGGTCATCCTGCGTTCCATGCTGGCAGGCATTTTTTAGGCGCGGCACTCACCATGCTGCGGGCCTTTATTCGCATGAATCAGCGCTGTTGCGCATGGCTGGAGCCCCATTTGCCCACGGCACGCCGGCATACCTACAAAATATATACGGAAGTGGCCGCCGAACACGCAAACCGTCCGGAAGTCCGTTTGGCCGTGGATATTGGCGGCGGAAAAACCTGCGCGTATGTTCCGGCAACGGCCGCCCGCCAAGACCTGCGAATTATCGCCATCGACATCTCGCCCGCGGAACTTCGCCACAATCACGATGTCAATGCACGGATGGTTTCCGATGTGACATGCGGCTTGCCCTTGCGCGATGCAAGCGTCGATCTGATGACATCACGCTCCGTACTTGAACATTTAACCAATCTCGAAGCGTTTTTGCGTGAAGCGCAGCGCATTATGCGGCCGGGAGGCTATTTCATCCACTGGATCCCCTGCAAGTTCGCGCCGTTCGCATTGATCAATCAGGCACTGCCCAATTGGCTGGCCAAAAAAGTTCTATACTACATTGAGCCGGATGTCCAGGGAATTTGTGGATTTCCCGCGAAATACGACCGGTGTTATCCCGCCGCGCTGAGGCGTTTGCTGGATGCCGCTGGCTTTGAAATTATTTCGTTGAAACCAAGCTATTTTCAGCGGTACTTCTCCTTTTTCGTGCCGCTTTTCTTGATGAATGCGCTATACGAACTTATACTCCAAGGGCTGGGCGCCGAGAATCTCTGCGCCCATGCATTAATTGTGGCCCGGAGAAGGAAAGACCATGAAAACCAACTTCGAAGCGGCCAACAACCTCAAGGTGGGTGAATGAATCAGAAAGATGACAAACAACCGCGCCTGCTCATCGTGGTGAATGTGTTTCACCCCGACCGCGGCGGCGGCGGCGCCATATTCACCGACCTCGCGCGGGGCCTCGCGGAACGCGGTTTCGACGTTACGGTGCGGTGCGCCTATCCCTATTACCCCGAATGGCAGGATAAAAGCGGCAAGAACGGCATCCCTATTGATCGTTACGATGAATACGGGGTTCATGTGGAACGCTACGGTATCTTTATCCCGTCCCGGCCAAATTCGCTCATCCAGCGCCTTGTCTATGAAGCATCCTTTTTCTTCTCGCTGCTTCGCTCCCTGCATCGAGGCCGGTTCGACATGGTGATGGTGTTTTGTCCGCTCGTGGGTGCTGTCGGATTCGCCACGCTGAACAAATGGCTGCATCGCAAGCCGCTCTGGCTCAATATTCAAGACTTGTCCGCCGATGCCGCCGCTGCGGGAGGCATCGCGCGCGGCAAGCTGGTGCGTGCGCTGCTGGGCGGTGTTCAGGGAGGGTTGTTTAACCAGGCACAGGTGTGGAGTTCCATTTCCCCCGTGATGATCCAGCGCCTGCAGGCCATCCGCCGCAAAAACCAGCCCATCCTCTACCTCCCGAACTGGCTCAACGCCTCCATGGCCGCCGCCATTCAACAACAGGAAGACAAGAGCGGACAGTTGCCGCACGATCCCGTCCGCTTGTTGTATGCGGGTAACATCGGCAGCAAGCAGGATCTGCCCCGCTTCTGCGAAACCCTGCACGCCAGCGCAGCCTCTTTTCATTTCCGCATTCACGGCGACGGCGGATATGCCGGAACAGTCCGCGATTGGGTGGAACAGACAAAGGACGATCGGTTTTCCTTTGGTCCGTTCCTGGATGAACCAGCCTTCGCTGAAGCATTGCATGATACGGACTTTTTTGTGATCACGGAGAAGAGCGGAAGCGGGGGGTCCTTCATTCCATGCAAAATGATCCCCGGAATGGCCTCCGGCAGCGTGATTCTTGCCGTTTCCGATGCGGAAAGCCCCCTGGGCCGCGAAATGACCGCCGAGCGGCCCGGCCCCTGGTTTTCATGGGACGATCTCGCCTCCGTGCCCTCAATGCTTACCGCCATTCATGAAAATCCCGCCCAATTTGCAGACTGGCAGGCCAATGCCAGGCGCCGTGCCGAATTCCACGAGCGTAACCGCGTCATCAGCCGCTTTGAGACCGCCATCCGCTCCATCGTTGCTCATCCCAAGTCCATCCCATCCGATCTGGCGGATATCTAACCTGAAATTTTCCGGTATACTTGTTTCCGTGCCGTGCATGCATTCTCCGTTCTTGTTGTTATAGGATTAGGCGCCAATGAAGAAGGAGTTCCACTATCTCATGCTAAAGGCAGGGTTTAGTCAACAATGTATCACGCCAAAACCGGGTTTGGATATTCCCGGATTATTTGAACGCCGCCTGGCGCAGGGCGTCTGTGATGATCTCTTCGCGCGCTCGGTGGTCGTGGACGATGGGAAATGTTGTGTTGCCCTCGTGCAAACCGACGCCATTTTTGTGCCGGAGTGTGTGGTGGACAATGCGCGGCGGCACATCCAGCGGGCGTGCGGCATACTGGGCCTGAATTGCTTCATCGCCGCCACCCATACCCATTCCGGTGGACCCATCTTTGGCGGGTTTCTTTCAGAGGCGGATCCAAAATACATGGATTTTGTCGCACGGCAAATCGCAAAGGCCGTGGCGGGCGCATACCGATCCCGAAAGCCGGTTTTGTGCGGCGCGGCTTCGTGTCTCGCGGAAGGGGTGGCGTTTAATCGCCGATTTCACATGAAAGACGGCTCCGTCAAAACGCATCCGGGAAAAATGAATCCGGACATCGTGAAGCCTGCCGGACCGGAAGACCCTGCCGTCACCGTCGTGGGCTTTTGCGATCCCAATACCATGCGGCCACGGGGCGCGGTGGTGAATTTCGCCTGCCATGCCACGCACATGAATGGGTGTTTCTACTCCGCGGATTATGTCCGCTGGATCGTGGATACCCTCAAGGCGGTATATGGCCCGGATTTTGGCGTGGTATATCTGAACGGCGCGTGCGGCGATGTCACCCAAATGGACAATCGCAGTTCGCGTCCAGGCGAGTTCGGTCCCTATTGGTGCGAGCGCACCGGGCGTGTCGTGGGCGGCGCGGCCCTTCAAGCCCTGGCCAGAATGGATTACACCGCCAAAGTCAGCGTGGCGCGCAAGACCGTCAATATCCGTGCTGACATACGAACCGTATCCAAGCAAGACTGCGCTGCAGCCCGCGCGCTCCTGGCAAAAAAAGCGATTACCGCGGACGATGTGGAAACCATCTACGCGAACGAACTGCTGGAAGTGGCGGCCATGCGGCCCCGAATGCGCTCGCTGGAAATTACCGGTGTGCGCCTCGGCGAAGCATTGTTCTGGGGCGTGCCCGGTGAATTCTTCCAGCAGTTCGCTCTCGACGTCCGCGCCGCGTCCCCTTTCCCCTTCACCTGTTGCATCGAATTGGCCAACGGCTATGATGGGTATATTTGCGCGCCTGAAGCCTTCAACGGCGGCGGCTATGAAATCCGCACCGCCCGCAGCAGCTTTCTCACCCCCGCCACGGGTCCCAAAATCACCCGCGCCGCAAAACGCTTGTGCGCCCAGATGTATGCAAATGCGAAAAAAGAACTCCTCGCCGCGCCAAAACACCGTGTCTGGCCCACCGTATCCGACACCGCTCTCGACGGAATCAATCAATTGTCACGCGCGATGGCTAAAAACGGTGGCGGATGAAGAACTCAAAAATGTAGCCGTTAAACTCAGAACCGTGCGTGGTAAAAATATTGTATCCGATCAGCGTATTCAGCGTATTGTTTTTGGTAAGCGGGGTTTCGACGCCAATGCGGGGGCTGATCCAGAACAGATGATATTTTTTTTCGTCGCGGATACGGGCTATTTGATTGAAGATGGGTACATGAAGCTTTACAGAACCGATCGCAATCTGGTACGCATAGCCAATGTTCATCTCGGTCATGGGTCTCGATGCCTTGATGTTTTTCCAAAGACCGCCTTCTTGGTATACGGGGCGCCCCCACGGGTGAAAGGTAATCCCGTTGCCTGCCATGATGCTGATACGGGAAAAATCGGCCTGCACCCGGAACGAGATGCCCAGCGGATGATAGCGGTTGCTGTTCGGTATTTTTCCATATCCGCCGCCCGCATAAATCCCCCAGGAGAACCGTTCTGACAGATCGCGGCCATATCCCGCCCAAAGATCCCAAAGGAGGTAGCTGTCACTCCAGTCGCGGAAGGTGGTGGGGCGGTGCCATGTGCGGAAGAGGTGGCCGAACGGACGGTTGAGTTGACGGTTAATTTGATCCTCGGATTCATGCAGCAGCAGATGATAATTCGACGTGCCGATAAACCAATACTGATTCTTTATTTTTATCTTCTCTGAATCCTTCGCCGTTTCCGCCTTGACATCTTTCACCGCATCTTGTGCGCCAGGAGCCTCCGGCGTTGCCGCAGATGCTTTTGTGGCTTCTTGATTCGCAGCCGTTGCCGTGTTGGCTTCCCCGGCAAAACAGACCGCCGGCAACCATACTATCATGGCCCATATCAGCATAAGACTACACGCTTGTCTCATCATTACCATCTCCCCGATACAACTGTTGACCGTTCTTCTCTCTTCACGCCCGCCGGTTAACTGCATCCCCTCGTAAACGTTCGGACGTCCGCGCCGGGATTTTACAGCAAGCCGGAAGCCTATTGCACACTTTACATGGCATGATCCTGTTTCATCAGTTAGCCACGGACCATTTATACCGGACGCCCGGCGCCGGGATCTTTTTCCGCCAGGGGAAGGTTGTAAAGTTGGGCGAAGAGGCGGAACTGACGCGCGAAATCACCACAGAAAAGCAGGTTATGGTGTCCGCGCACGGAGCAGGCGTCCGGACGATCCGTGATTTCGATCTCCACATTCGTTGTGCATCCCGCGGCAGGCGGCATCGGATGCGACTGGACCACCCGGCCCTCGTATACATCCAGTGAAGGTTTTTCTCCAGGATAATAATGAATCATGGTCACGGCGTCGCCCGGATTCCAAAACACCTGAATCGCGCAACTCCCCTCGTTGGTATGCGCGAAGCGCCGTAATAGATATGGCCGCCCTTTCTGCTCCGGACCATACAACCGCGTCGCACAGGTGCAATGCGAGGCATAATAATGATTGCGTTCGGTTTCATAGCAGGGATTGTGCTGAAATCCCGGGCGTCCCAACAGCAGTTGTCCCAATAACTGCCCAAACACCGCTGGCAGATCATTTTCACACGCCGCCGGCACGAGCCGGTTATTGAGCGTGGCGAAACTCAAACAGGGCTTCAGCATGCCCCGGCGCAGGCAATTCATGGTGAGACCGTCCCCCTGTTCCTCCTCCAAAAGGGCCTCCAGCGCGAAATGAGCCCGCGCCGCGTTTTCCAGCGCCTCTCCCGTCAGCCCCCGGAGTTCTTTGGCATGTTTCGTCCATTGACGGATGAACTTTTGGGCTCGTTTGTCTATCGTGATGCCTTTAAAACGTTCCGCATACCGCTGGAACGGGATTACACGCACCGATATGCCCAAAAACGGATCCATGCTGTCACTGGAAGCCTCCGCTTCGGTAATACTGAGAATACGGCTTTGCTGAAGCCGCTTTTTCGCGCCGATCATGCGAAGACCGTATTCAAGGGCCTCGAAATTATCCAGCGATTGTATGAAATACACACCCGGCTGCCAGTATTTGTTAATGGTGCCGTGTTTAACGCCAAGGCCAATAAACAAAATCACCGGAACACCCGATTGCTCCATCTCCTTAAGAATCAGGTCCGCATGTGGCGGGCTATAGTTGGAAAACACGATCAACAACACGCCCTCCGGCGAATCTGTTTTTACTTGCTCGGAAAAGCGCTTCGCATCGCCTTCGTTGGCGATCGAAGCATCCTCAATGGTCAAGCGCAGGCCATGTTTCGTTTCCATCTCACGGAGCTTTGCGGTATACGTCTTCTGACGGCCCTCTGCATCGAATTCATTTCCCGGCCAGCTCCACCACCCATCCGGATTTTCCGAGAACGTTTTTGAGGGAGGATAAAGAAACGCCACCCGCACCCGTGCAGGGTGTGTAGGGTGCGCCGTGTGCACCACCTCGTTAGGCTCCGCTCCGCTCGGCACACTCAGCAGGGAAAGCGCCGCAGCGGCGCCTCCGGCCGCGGCAAGAAATTCACGCCGGTTGCAGCCGTAGTCACAACAGTCATGAGGATGATGGGCGTCCATAAAAGACCTCCTGTGATTTTGATGCATTACAAAGAGGATGAAGCATTTTTCGATCCCTTTTGGGATAAATGAGTTTTCTTTTCAATGTGCTTTACGCGTATGTCCTTTGTGAGGAGTTCCATTTGTTGGATAGCTATTTGGTTCAACCGATGAAGCCTTTTTTAATATACAACTTAAACTGGGGTGATATCCATGATGCAAACTCAAAGGCGATGTCTTTGTGCGCGAAGGTTCCCCCATAGCGCCCTGACTTGGATATCAACCCGATAGCATGGGTGTTTTCTATCCATTTTTGAGGTGACATTACAAAATGGTTGGCTCCCGCCTCATTTCTAAACTGGTCGAATTCGACCAGTTTAAAGCCAGGATGATTTAGTTGTTCCCATAGACCCAGGAATTCAAGGGTACTTCTCGTGCGCAGCCAGTTTTTCACAATGTCAGCGGGAGCCTCATTGTTTCTATGCTTTGCAATATCTGTCAATGAAATGTAGTCCCCCATTCTCGAACTGGCGAAAACTTGATTCCATTCAACCAAGGACCTATGGTAGATACTTCTTATCCGGGTTGGATGGGGCAATGATTGCATAAAGGAGAATGTGCCGTGTCCGAGAGCCAGGAAGGCGGTGTCATCCGCGCATTGGACAAGCTCTACGAATTCGAGCGGGAACCGGTCTCCGAGAACAAACTGCAGCCGGGCCGCCATTTTGCGGGGCTCTACGCCGGCGAGCATGTGGCAGGAACCGAGTTTGTCATTGGCGCGCTGTTCGTGAAGTGGGGGGCGGCCGCCCATGACATCTTCCTGGGATTAATCCTGGGGAATTTGATGGCTGTGCTGACGTGGACGCTGGTGTGCGCCCCGATTGCCGTAAGCACCCGCCTGACGCTCTACTGGTATCTGCGGAAGGTGGCCGGACCCGTCACCACGGCGGTGTATAACGTGTTAAATGCTTTTTTGTTCTGCATTCTCGCCGGGTGCATGATCACCGTGTCCGCGTCCGCGGTCCGCATTCCCTTCGGCATCCCCGAGCAAACCAACTGGTACCCGGAAGACCTCCGCTTCGTGCTGGTGGTGATCGGCGTGGGGGCGGTTGTGGTGACCCTCGCAATTCTGGGCTTCAAACGCCTTTCGCAATTTGCCGAAGTATGCGCGCCGTGGATGTTCCTCATGTTCATCGCGGGCGCCGTGGCCATGCTGCCTGCATTGGCGGCGGCTACACCCGGTGTGGGCCCCGTCCACGGTATCGGCGATTTCTGGCGTCTCGCCAATCAGGCGATTTGGACCGGCGCCACGCCGGACGGTTCGCCGCCCATCACCTTCTGGCAGATTGCCGCATTCGCCTGGATCTGTAATCTGGCGGTGCACGGCGGCTTGTCCGACATGGCGATCCTCCGCTATGCCCGGCACTGGTCCTATGGCCTCTATTCTGGCTTCGGTATGTTTCTGGGGCATTACCTGGCCTGGATTTGCGCCGGGGTCATGGGGGCGGGCGCGGCGGCAGTGCTGCAAAAGAGCCTGCTGAATCTCGATGCGGGCGCCGTGGCTTGGCAAGCGCTCGGAATGGCGGGCATCCTGGCTGTAATTCTGGCAGGCTGGACCACCTCGAATCCCACGCTGTACCGCGCCGGGCTCGCGCTCCAAGCGGTCACCCCCGGCTGGCCTCGATGGCTCGTAACACTGTTCGTCGGTGTCATTACAACGCTCATCGCCTGTTCGCCCTTCGTATTCAACTGGCTCCTGAATTTTGTCGGCATTTATGGGTTGCTCCTCATGCCGGTGGGCGCCATTGTCTTCGTGGAACACTGGATCTTCCCCCGAATCGGTTTCACGCAATTCTGGGTCACGAAAAAGAACTTGCTGGTGAGCTGGCCTGCCTTGGCGAGCTGGGCCATCGGCATGGTGGTGGCGCTTCTATTGGAGCGCACCCAAACCTTGCATCTGTTTTTTCTCTTCGTGCCCATTTGGATACTCACCTCCGTCCTGTACATCCTCTTTGCGGCCATGGCCGGTGCGCGTGAAAAACTGCCGGAACTTGACGAAGAACCGCCTGTGAAAAAGAAACCGGCGCCCGCCCCTGCTGTTCTGCCTGTGAAAAAGTATGACATGCTCTTTTGGACCTCCGGCATCATCGCCCTGCTTTCGCTCGCCATATGTATCGGCTGGCCCATCTGGATGTTTCTCATGGGGACGGGGGAATTCCCGGCGCGGTTTACCATTTTCAAGATGTTTTTGATCTGGCCCTCTTTGCTGTATTTCATCAGCGGCACACTCTGGTACATTAAGTATGAAATGGCCAACTCCAGTAAATAATGCCTGCTTGCCATGATCCGCCAACGCTGACGAAACCCGGCATGTCCGATTATTTTTAAAAACACTGCACAAACGTATACAATTTGCGGCGATATCCTTACTGTAACCGTAAAAAGATAGATACACCGCATGTCATTACCGGAGAAACGAAGTAATACAACTCCCCTCCTTGTCTGCGCCATTGCAACGGTATTTCTTTCCAATGCCGCCATCATGGTGGTGGAATTGGTGGCCGGCCGCCTCGTCTCCCGGTATCTGGGACAATCCCTCTACACCTGGACCGCCATCATCGGCGTGATCCTGGCGGGTATGTCGCTCGGAAATTATCTGGGCGGGCGCATGGCCGACCGCATGAGACCCTTGCGCACCTTGGCCGGGTTGTTTCTGCTCGCCGCCGCAAGTTGTGTTGTGATTCTGCCGCTGAACTTCGCGAACGGAAATTGGCCCCTGCTTATCCACCTGTCCTGGCCCCTTCGCATTGCCCTGCATACCACCTTTGTCTTTCTGTTGCCCGCCGCTGTGCTGGGCGCCATCAGCCCGGTGGTGGTAAAGGCCGCCCTCCCTTGGGGGCGCGGCCCGGGGCGCAGCGTGGGGGCCGTCTTCGCTGCGGGCGCGGCCGGCAGCATTGCGGGCACCTTCCTGGCGGGTTTCTGGCTCATTTTCACGCTGAGCGCCTCCCATATTCTCCTGCTCTCCGCGGCTGTCATGCTCCTGCTGGCCCTTAGTTACGGCGCGGTAACCCTCCGGTATCCGGAAAATCGCCCCATGTTACCGCTCACGCCAGACGATCCCCTCCGCCCGCGCGGCATTTCCTGGTTAGGCCCGTACATAACAGTGTTCGTCTCGAACGCCGCATTCATGACCCTCGAACTGGCCGCGTCGCGCGTGCTGGCACGCGAGTTTGGCGCATCCCTTTACACGTGGACCACGATCATCGGCGTGGTGCTGGCTGGCGTCACCTTGGGCAATTATTTCGGCGGGCGCATCGCGGATTGGAAAGCCTCCCGCGCCACAGTGGCCACGATCTTCCTCCTTTCCTCCCTGTTCACCCTGCTAAGTCCCGCTGTCAGCCGCTTGACCAGCGACTACATCCGTGAAACATACTTCATGCAGACGATTTCCTGGCCCATGCAGATCACCATTTTTACCTCTGTCATCTTTTTCCTGCCCTGTTTGTGCATAGGAGGCATCAGCCCCATCGTAGTGCGCCGCACCCTCGATGAAGGCATTGCCCCCGGACGTGCCGTGGGCGCCATTTATGCCTGGGGGGCGCTTGGCGGCATTTCAGCCACCTTCCTCAGCGGCTATGCCCTGATTGACTGGATGGGCGCCACCTCCCTCATTATCGCTATGGCCTTCCTCCTGGCCATTCCAGTGTGGGCCTATGCGCCCCGCCGCTTCTACGCCACGGGCTGGATCCTGGTTTGCGCCTCGGCGCTCCTTGTGAGTATGACTTACCACCCCAAGGCTCCCCGCGTAGTCTATGAGGATGAAAGCCAATACTCCTACATCGCCGTAACAGTCGATCCCATGCATCCCCAATTGCGTGAAATGATCCTCGACAAACTCACCCACAGCATGGTGAACATGGACGACCCGAAGGCGCTCCAATATGAATATGAATGGGTGTATGAGGCGGTGATCGATAAGTTTTTCCCGAACGCCCAACCGCTTCGATCTCTCGTCATTGGCGGCGGCGGTTACGCCTTTCCCCATTACCTGGAAATGGCCCGCCCCGGAGGATACACCGAAGTCGCTGAAATCGATCCCGCCGTCACGGAAGCCGCTCATGCCGCCTTCGGCCTGCCCCGCAACACCGCACTCGCCATTTACAACATGGACGCCCGAAACCGCGTTGAGGATATACTACGGCAGCCGAACCCCCAAAAATTTGATTGCATTTTCGGAGACTCCATCAACGACTATACCGTCCCCTATCATCTGACCACCATGGAATTCACCCGCGGCGTGCATACCCTGCTCCAGGAAAACGGCATTTACATGCTCAACATGATCGATATGTACTCCTCCGGCGCATTCCTCGCCGCAGTGATCTCCACCTGCCAGCAAGTTTTCCCCTACGTCTATGCATTCAATACGGGGCGCCCCGCCATTATTCGCGACACCTTCATCGTGGTGTGCTCAAAACATTCCCTGAACCTCTCCGATATCTCGGAACGCATCAAATCCAAACACAAGTATGTGGGCGTCTTGCTGCTGCCTCAAATGGTGGACGAACTCCTCGCCCGCCAGGGACGGGTCCTCTTGACAGACGACTATGCACCCGTCGAAAACCTCCTGGCCCCCGTCGTGCGTTCTCGAAAAATTGATCGCGGTGAGCTCCACTTCTCGCGCGCTCAGCACCGCTTTGCAGACGGCGACTGGGAAGGCGCTCGCAGCGAATGTCAAAAAGCCCTCGAAATTCACCCCGAATGGCCCGATGTCTTCGAACTCTTGGGGGATATCATGCACAAACGCGAAGACCTCGAAAAGGCCGAAGAATGGTACCGGAAATCTCTGCCCACCCACCGAAAACCCGGCCCCGCGCATTTTAAGCTTGGCAAATTACTTCTCGAAGAAAACCGTCTGCCCGAAGCGATCCCCGAACTGCGCGCCGCCGTGGACAACGATCCCCCGCTCTTCAAAGAGTTTGTGCAAATCGCCACCGATGCCATGAACGCAGGCAATATCGAATTGGGCCTCCCCGCCTGGGAACAGATCGTCCAAATTCAACCCGGCTCTGCGACAAATCACTACAACCTCGGTGTCGCACTGGCCGCTAAACAACGCTTCCCCGAAGCGATTGATCAGTGGAAAGCCGCTCTCGCCATCACGCCCAATCACGAAAACAGCCTGCAAAACCTCGCTCTCGCGTACACCATAACTAAAGACTATGCCGCCGCCTGGGATGCCGTAAAAAAACTCCGGGAATACGGCTTCACCCCCGACCCCACCCTCCTTAAAAATCTCCAAGACCTTTCCCCGGAAATTATGGGACAGACCGCGAAGTAAATGATTTATAGAAGCTCCGCAATCTGGACGGCGTTTAGTGCGGCGCCTTTGAGCAGGTTGTCGGATACAATCCACATATCGAGGGCGCGGGGATGCGAAATGTCGTCGCGGATGCGGCCGACATAAGTATCCCATTTCCCAGCGGCATCAATGGCCAGTGGGTAAAGCTGGTTTGCGGGATCATCCACCACCACGACGCCGGGAGCTTTCGCCAGCAGGACGCGTGCTTCGTCCGCCGTCAGTTTCTTCACGGTTTCCACGTTCACCGATTCGCTATGGCTGTTGAAGACTGGCACACGGACGGTGGTGGCCGTGATGCGGATACTGGGGTCGCCCATGATCTTCTTGGTCTCATGGACCATTTTCATCTCTTCGCTGGTGTAGGCATTGTCCGTGAATGCATCCTTTTGGGGAATCTGCGGAATGCAGTTGAACGCAATGGGATGCGGGAACACCGTATGCCCAGGATCTTCACCATTCAATGCGCGGAGGGAGGCTTCGCGCAGCTCGTTAATAGCGGCGCTGCCCGCGCCGGAGACCGCTTGATAGGTGGATACGACGACACGCGTGATCGTAGCGGCGTCATGCAGTGGTTTCAGTACGACCACCATCTGAATGGTCGAACAGTTCGGATTGGCGATGATCCCTTTGTGTTTCGGAATGTCGTGCGGATTCACTTCCGGCACCACAAGCGGCACTTCGGGATCCATGCGCCATGCACTGGAGTTGTCCACCACCACACAACCGTCTTTTGCGGCGAACGGCGCAAATTTCTTGCTCGTGCCCCCGCCCGCGCTGAACAAGGCCACTTCCACGCCTTTGAAGGAGTTTTCAGCAAGGACTTCCACCGGAAGTTCTTCGCCTTTGAAGGTAAGCGTCTTTCCCTTGGAGCGTTCCGAAGCCAATACTTTAATAGATTTAATGGGATAATTCCGGTCTTCGAGGGTCTTCAGCATCTGTCTGCCGACCACACCGGTGGCCCCGGCCACCGCTACGACTCTGGGATTCATGGCTCTTGCGCTCCTTCAGTTAAAAGTCCTGTTAATCCAATGCCCATGCATACTTCCCGGCCGCTCCGCGCGGCCAACGGGATATATCACAGCGCCCGGCCACGCAGCCGGGCGTAAATGATCGATGCTGTTACGTGAAATAGTGGAAATTAGCCGAGTGCGGCGTCCAATGCCTTGGCCAATTCGGCTTTGGCGGTTACGCCGACGAACCGCTTGATTTCCGCGCCATTCTTCATGACCAGCAAGGTCGGGATGCTCGATACGCCGAACTGCTCGGCCAGCCCTGGTTCCTGGTCTACATTCACTTTGGCAATGGACGCTTTCCCTGCGTAATCTTTTGCCAGATCATCCAAAACAGGGGCCACCATGCGGCAGGGGCCGCACCATTCCGCCCAAAAATCCACCAGGGTAGCGCCCTGCGCCACCGCTTCCTTGAAGGTCGCTTCCGTTAACGCTATTGCAGCACTCATCTTGCGCTCTTGCTCCTATGCGTTGCTTATTGTTCGGAATCTATGCGCCAGAATTGCCTCTAGGGAACACCCAGTATACATGATTTTCTTCCTCTGGGGCAAAAAACACCGGCCTTGGACGATTCCCCCCCCTGGATTGTTAACAAACATCGATTGTTTTTAACGTGCGCGTTAAACAATGTGGGCTTTTTACACCAAGCGGTCAGGATTTTTATACCAGGTTATTTACCCCCAAGGACGGTCTTTCAAGCATACGGGAGCAAGGATAAACGGCCCTGTCCGCTCGAATCCGCAGGCCCCTGGCGATACCAGTAAGGGCCGGACATGTTATCGGGCGGTGATTTCAGTAGTGAGATGGAAGGTGGGGACGGGTTGTGTAGTCTGGAGGACGAGGCAGGTGTGGTTGTTTTTGGGGGTGTCGTCGGAGGTGTGTCCCGCAAGAGTGTTGTCGGGTGCGGGGTGTTGCGTGACGGTTAGAGGCCCATCCGCTTCGAGGTGAATTTCGGTGTTGAGGAAGGTCACGGTAAATGTCTTTCCCTCTCCTGAAATGGTGACGGGATCTTCAATACCGAGGTGCCAGCGGAAGAGGACAATGTCAGGGTTCTTTTCGTCGAGTACGGCTTCGTCGGTGATTTTCATGGAGGCGGCGTCCCATTGGACGGTGCGCAGCCAGTGGGTGAGGTTGTCATAACAGGCGGTGCCATCGACCATCACCGTGCCGCCGGTTTCGTCCAATTTGTCCACGCGGATAGGGGCGATGCCATGGGCTTTTTGCCAGCCGGGGGGCTGGATGAGTTCGCCGGCCTTTGCACTGCCTTCCGCCGTGGCTGTGCCAAGCTGCAAAACGTTGTGGCCGACGCCGGGGGTGTATTCAGTCATCATGCGGGGATGGTGGTAGGCGGGAGTGCCCGCTTCGATGAGGATGGGGCGGCCGTGGGCGATAAAATTGACGTGGCCGCGATCTTGATGATCATGCTGATCGAGCGTGTGTCCGCCGCGCACCCATACGCCGCTGGCATCGGGATCCCAACTGCTGCGCCAGTTCACGCGGGTGGCACGGTCGTAATAGGCGAAGAGGGGCGGCGCGGCGTCCGGGCCCACAGGCGGCAGGGCTTTCGCGGCGAGTCCGGGCAGGTCGTCGGAAGGGCCGCCGACTTGGTTTGCGAGCGCCCAGCGCGCGGCGGGGCTGCCGGTGCACACTGCGAGCAGGGACAAGAGCGGGCGGGTGCGTTCGGCGGCGTCATAGGCGCCCCCCGCATCGAAGCAGTTGATCACCATTTTGCCGGGCTGGAAATGATGGACAAGCCACATGGAGAAATTTTTAAGGAAGGGATGGTCAATGGCGCGCCGGTCTCCGGCAACGGCCATGGCATGGGCCACGTTCAGAAGGCTGGTCACGGTAAAAGAGGCATAGCCGAATCCTTCTTCAAATTCGCCTTTGGGTCCGTGGGCATCGAGCGCGGCCAACAGGTTCTTCACGCCGAGTTCATAGGCATCGCGGTGCTTTTCCACGCCCAACACAAGACAAGCGCGAACCAATCCTTCCGTGGGCAGCACCCATTGATTGGTGATCGGATCGTTACTCCGGACAAACCACGGTCGTTTGGTTTGCCAGTCGTCCACCACGCCCGCAATCTCTTTTTCGAGCAAGGCAAACAGTCTTTCCTTTAGATCTGCGTTCAACGCACCCTCGGGAAGAGTTTCCAACGTGTCCGCGATGCACCGCACCCCGCATCCGGTCGCGAGCCAGTTGCCGTCTTTACCGTCCGCGGGAAGGCGGTGTCCCGGCGCATACAAGGTCCAGCCGGGACGCTGCAGCGGCGACCACGATGTCATTTCCTCCAGTTGCACCACGGTGCGATTCAGAAAGGAGGCGTCGCCGGTAAGGCGGTAGGCCGCGGCCAGTAAGGGCAATTCGTTCATAAGCGTACTGCACGCGCCGAAGTCCGACATGGCAAGGGCAAACAACTCGCGGATTTCGTCTTCAAGGGCGTTGGCGCGGCCATCGAGCCACGTGCGGTTCTGACCGACGTCCGCGAGGGTCTTCGCGCGGCGGATAATCGGCTCCTTCGCCAGTTCCCGCGCCTTATCAATCAGCGCAGAGCGATCTGTATCTTTCGCGGGATCATTTCTTCCTTGATCAAGCAATTGTGCCCATGAATACACCGGAGGATTGTCTTGAGCGCACATTAAAAAGGGAAAAGAAACCATGAAGAAAAAAATAAAAAGGGAAAAGACCTTCTTTCTTTTCGCGAGAAAAGAAAGAAGCAAAGAAAAGCGAGTATTAGCATCCAGAATGACTGATTCCTCAAAAGCACCAACATCATGATAAAAGTATGCAGTTTCGTCAGCTTTTGAGTAGTCAGTCATTCTGGATGCGATTTCTTTTCTCATGCTTATACATTCCACTTGAATAAATTGTCTCTATTTATTTGGCCAGTGCCAGGGTTCGAGTATTTCTTCGGTTAACACCGGGTCGAGTGTCTGACTCAATTCATCGAGCAGTTCCGGTGAAAAAGGATCTTTTCCCATTAGATCTAACGTATCACGAAGTTGATCAGGGGATTCGGCGCCCACGACGAGCGGGGTCTGTACTCTGAGGGCGAAACGCATCGCGGCTTCCTGTGGGCGAAGAGCATGCCGCTGACAAAACGCGTGCCAGCGTTCCGCGGCGTCACGGGCGGCCGGCAAACGCTGTGCTACCGCTTCGGGAGACATGGTAAGCAAGCCCTGAAGATAAATGCTCCGCACGCAGCACAATTTGCCGCGCTCGCGGGCGGTGTCGAATACCCGCTGCTGGATCAATCGGCGATCCCATGCATTGCAGGGGACCTGGAGGATTTCCATATCCGGATGTTCGAGACAACGTACAGCTTCCGCCGGCCCCGCTATCGACACGCCCAGATGCTGGATACGGCCGCTGTCGCACCAGTGCAAAAGTGTCTCGCCCAGACCGTGATCCCAATAGTCGAGCCAAGACGCGCGGTGGAGCATCATGCACCATAAACGCTCTACGCCCAGCCGATTAAAGCTTTGGGAAATGGCGGTATCGAGTTGCGGGATATCCGTGGGGTCTAGTTGCACGTTGAGTTTCGATGCGATGCACACCTGATCCAGCACGCCGAGTTCCCGAAAGACCGCACCGAGCACTTTTTCGCTCTCGCCGTAGGATTGTGCCGTATCGAAATAACGGACCCCGCCCGCCAACGCCGTTTCCACGATCTCCGTAGCTACCCGGAGGTCAGGCTGCCCCTGCGTATTCGCAATGCCGTAGGGCATGCCCAGTTGCACCGTGCCGAGGATAAGGCGCGAAATGGACTCGCCGCGCCAGGAAAGCGTTTCTATGTCAGAGGTTGCTGTGTTCATTGGTTTTGATTTTCCAATGCTATTGTACGGACAGTCAGATGCGCTGTCGATTTTTCAACGCACCGCTTTGAATACAAGTGGGAACGAGCGGTAAATTCTTCCTTTACCGTCATTCCCGCGCAGGGAGCCCTCCAAAAAGTGTTCCGCCCTTTCAGGGCTTCGCAGGATAGGGATTTCTGAACCCAGTGCAGCCTAGCCGCAACCAAATTCCCCAACGGGGATACATAATTCCAGCCTATCGCAGCGTAGCCGCAACCAAACCAACAAGTTAGCGATAAAGTGCGAAACTTTTTCAATCAGTTGGAGAATTAGGGACCCAGGGTTGCGCGAAGCGCTACCCTGGGTCCGCAATTCCCCCACATGTTTTTCCCTGTAGGGGATAAACAATTCAAAAATGCAAAATATTTTTGCGATGTTTGGAATTAGTATTCCAGGGCAAGCAAAGCGCCGCCCTGGGTAAATGCATCCCGTTATCAAAAGCCCTGAAAGGGCGGAACAAATGTAACCGGATCTGTTTGGAAGCCCGCGCAGGCGGGAATCCAGTCATGTCGGGGGAATTTATTTTCTCAGTAATTCGTCGTTATCCACCCACATGACAAAATAGGGCCGCGTAGCGCCGCGTTTTTTCAAATAAACAAGAAATGGCTGAAGAAATTTGTAATCTACCGGCATACAACGATAATAACTCTTTGCCTGTGCAATTAATTCAACACCACTTCGATCCAGACGAAACAGGATATCCAGACAAGCGTCATCAATAGGACTTTTCCGCATGGATTCATTTTCAAATGAATGACCGGTTATTTCTGTGAAGTTATGGGTAATATGAAAGGCCAATTCGGGGGCTTGAAGCGTATCATTGCCATCTATTTTGCTTTCAAACTCTGAAGGAATGCTTATCTTTTCTTCAAGATATTTCAAGGTTTCTTCCAGAGTGGCTTTTGCCGGAATAACCGCTACCACGACTTGATACACCGGATCGTCGGCGCACAAATCAAGGGCATAATGAAAAAATCCCCACATTGCCTTATTCTGAGCCATGTTCTCACAATAAAGCCGTTTTATCTGCTTGCTATACCTTCGGGCTGTCCCATTAAAACCAAAGGCCGGGATCTGGGTGGTTTTCCCTTGATTATCCGTAAAAACAGCAGGGCGTTCACATTCATCATAAGGAATACTGAATTTTATCTTTGAGGTTAAGAAGGCATATCCCAGAAATGATCTCTGTTCAATCCCTGGAAATTCTGGCCTCGGCGCCCGGGGAAAATGTTCGGCCATGTCCTTGTGAATATCCTGGATCACACCCTGATCCACCCAGCCGCCTTTGGCATACCAATCGCCCTGCGGCAGATCCGGGGAATAATCCGGGGCAAGATTCATCCGCTGGGAGAATTCTTCGGCCACCTAAACGATCACCGGTTCTTTTGCCAAGGTGTTTTGTATTTCCTTCCACATCATTGTCCACGAGGCACACCAGATCACATTTTTTCCCGATGCTATCGGCGTATCCAGCGAAGGAACGATCTGCGTTCTGGAAAGATTTTCAGAACTGCCTTCAAAGGTAAGCGGTTTGGGCGTATACAGCATCTTTTCGGCATATTCTAACGGGCGTGTTTTAACGATGAGAAAAACAATGCCAATCATCAGGCCATAAAACAGAAGGGTTTTTATAGGGGAATGCAGGAGATAACGGACAAAAAAAACTAGCATAGAGCAGAATGTGAATAAATATATTCCGGTGTATAGCAGAGAAACTATCGGAAGGAGATTATGGTTATAGGCCCAATGTATTGGATAATGGCGAAAAACGAGATCAACAAGGATATATATTGCTAAAAACAACACGGAGGTTTCGTGCCAGGATCGTTTCCATTTGAATCGGAACCAGTACAGAAGAAAAAGCGTCCCCGCGCTTAGTAAAACGCCTGCTATTACCGCAACCGCCGTTAACATCGTATTCTCCCTTGTATGCGCGCTGTGGCCTACTGGCGCCTCATCAAGCAACCACACCAGACCTGAGCGCACCACACCTTTCTACTTTCCCTCACCATTTTCACCTTCACCGGAGTACTTTATTGCTGAGACTATACTACAACGGTTAAAGGCGGGGTTCAACACGCATGCCTGGCATTCCATGGAGCGCCATTGTGAGGGCGAGGTTTATCCGCTGCAGGAGGGATCCCGAGATTGTTTGAGAATTCATAAGAACCTCGGAAATACGCTCGGGGAATGGCGCAGCACAGGTTGAAAGCAAAAAACGATCGATTATCCCCGAAGAAGATTTCATATTTTCAGGGTTGTACAAGCCATTTCGCATAGCAACACCCATTTGATACTCAACAAATCCCCAACGGGGATTTCATAATTTCAGCCCAGGGTTGCGCTTCGCTACCCTGGGTTAAGGGCCACCCACGAATCTACCCTGAAAGGGTTTTATACCGCTCCCGCAAATCCGTTCCCTTGCCGCAAATGCACCAACCCTTTCAGGGTAGGTTCATTAGGGGATCTTGACCCAGGGTAGCGAAGCGCAACCCTGGGCTGAAATTATCGAATCCCTTCGGGATAGCTTTACTCTTCTAAGCCGTATCAAGCAATGTTCAAAGAGAATTTTCAGACAGCCTCTCCTGCCGAGCCGTGAAAATAAGATCGGGAAAGTCGTGAACTCACAAATGATATAAAGTAGATTTTGTTCTACGGCTCGGCGGAAGCATCGCCCTCCCAACACAATAACTGAGGGCAGCTTACTTTTCACTCAAGAATTCGACCATGCCTTTGATGCCGCCGAGGGTCATGTCTTCCATGTGGAAGAATTCCCTCAGGCGGTTGAGGGTGTAGTGGCCGTAGGTGGTGGCCCACTGGTCGCGTGGGATGGGATTCAACCAGACGCTGTGAGGGAATCGATCGGAAAGGCGTTTGAGCCAGTAGGTGCTGGGGGGCGCATTGGAGATTCCGTACTGATAGATCTCGCCGCCCTGATATTCCAGTTCTTCCGGGGCCATGGTGCCGTCGCCCATGAAGACGAGGCGGGTATCGTTGCGGCGCTGGAGGATCTGTTCAAGCGGCGCGGGTTTCGAGCGGCGCGCATCGGTCCAAACCCGTTCGTACAGTGTATTATGGAAGAAATAGGTGGTGAGGTCTTCAAATCGCTCGTGGAGTTTGGTGAACAGCAGGCGCGTAACCTCGACGAAGGGCCGCATGGAGTAGCCGCCGTTGTCGATGAAGAGCATGACGCTGATCTTGTCGCGGAGGTCGCGCTCGAAGACGAGGTCGATCTCGCCGCCGTTTTTCGCGGTGCGCCGGATGGTGTCGTCGAGGTTAAGGCGGTCGCGCGGGCCTTCGTTCTTCATGTGCTTCATGGTTTCCAGGGCCTGCCGGAGGTTTTCCTCGCGCAACTGATTGCTCTCGGAATATTCGATGTAGCGGCGCTCGCCAATCACCTTCAGTGCGGACCGGTTCCGTGATTCGCCGAACACGCGGATGCCGCGCTCGGCGTTGCCGGAATGACCGAACGGCGAATTGCCGCCCGTGCCCACCCACTTGCTGCCGCCATGATGCTCTTCCATCTGCTTGCGTAGCGTATCCCAAAAGCGCTTCATCAACTCATCCGCATCGTATTCCCAATACGCACGCTTGGGCAGTTTCCCCTCGGCGAGTTGTTTTTCGAGCCAACGCTTGAACTGTTCCGTGTTAAACAGCGCGTAATCGCCCTCTTTTACCGCCGGGATGTCCAGGTCGTAGAAATAAAAGGCGAAGGCCCGCTCGAAGGCGTCCATATGCTCCACGCGCCGCACGAACACCAGCCGCATGAACACGAACAGGTCGTCGAGACTCTTCACGACCCCCTTCTCAAAGCCCTTATTCAGTTCCAGCAGATCCTTCGGCCCGGCCGGCACGCCATACTCCCGCAGCAGCGTCACAAAGTCCACAAACAAGGCGTTGCTGTAGGATGTGGTCGAGTTTTCCTTGGAGTTTATTGATTTCATATGCGATTGATACTTCAGGGAAGATTAACGCGCAGCAGATTTTTTGGCTCGGGTGCCGTTTTGAAGGCTTTCCAACCGCTTACGGATTTCAGCCGTCCGATGCCGCCAATAGGCAACTTCCTCTTTCACCGTCATGTCCTTAGTGGCTTCATATACTTTACGCGCCCCCTTACGTTTCATTTCAACGCAATCAAAACTCTTTTTCCTCATACTCTATTACCTCTTGGGGCGTATGTATGGCAATTTCACGGTAACCTTGTGCCCGGTTAATCCCATTGAGTAATCGTTTATTAATGATATAAACGAATATTCCTTCTTCCATTATTAAAACAATGCTCTCTGTTCCTCGACTGATCGTGCATCGGAGTTTATTTGATAATGACTTCCAGCAAGAAGCGATATAACTTCTTCATCTATTTTCTTCAAAATACCGGAAACATGATTACGTGCCTCACTACGCATTTTTGCCACTGGCGCTTTCATTCTCGAAACAATTGGGAGGAGTCTTTTTCTACAATCTCTGGATAATTCCGCTATGCGCAAATGTTTTTTGTTATTCTGATCAAAAAGCGGGATATTACATGCTTCAAAAGGCCTGCGATGAATATCCCGCTCTCCCTGTAAACCTTGAGTTTGGAATGGTTTAATAACATCATTAACAATCTCAGAGTTGAGTATTCCAACAAGATAATGCGCTTCTTCTTCTGAATCAGTTTTGAACCAATATGTCACCATGTCAGCAACAAACCCTCGAATCTTGAAAGGCCCAATATTTTCGGCTTCTTTCTTGGAAACAAGAGATGCAGAAATATTGGTTCCTGACTTGTTGTATAAAATTGTGAAGTTGCTCTTCAGAGACTGTTGTGTAAGTTTATTATCATAATTGAGCCACTGAAAGACTGTGTACGATTTATCCTTTCGCTTCGACAACCAGATATTTTGTACATTTTGGAACCAATCATATGCATGCACATAACCATCTGCCAAGGCCTGTTCAGAATTAATGATATGTAATGATTTGCCTGATGCAACGGACAAAGGAAGAATGACAAGGCTCAAATGATGGACGACAAAAGGTAAAAGATCTTTTGCCAATACCGTACCAAAAAGAAATTCTTTTTCTATTTGACCTTCTATTTGAATGGTCCAAGGTGATTTTGCATTTTCATAGGCTTCCCTTGACGTACGCAAGAAGGGTGTTTGAATATTTGCACCTAAAATATCCTCATGCTCAACAAACCAAAAGCAACGCGGAACAAGCGTTGCACCCTGTAAAAAGCGGGCATGATAGGGAGAGTATTGGATATCTGATGTTAAGAAATCATGCTTGTTCTTTGTATGCGAAAGCATCATAGAAGCTGCAGAAAGCGTCAGATTTCGTTCTCCCTTAAAATCCGCATGGTAGATTTTACAGGGTATCGCCACTATTTTGGGTGTTTTTCCGCGTATCAAAACACAACTGCGGACATTGAAAAGAGGCTTAACATCGCTAAAATCCAATATACAGGAAAAACCCATTCTTTGAAAACGCAAATGTTGTTTTGCTGGCAGCATTGCCGTCTTTGGCATAACAAACGCCATAATGCCTTTAGGTTTGAGAAAATCCCTTTGGCAATGTGCAAAGAAGACGGTCGATGTATCCATTTGAGTAAACAGATTTCTCGCTGTCTTTTCTAACAAATTATGTTCGAAAGTGAGATTTTTAACACGGACTTTGTATGTTGGGTTACTAATGTAACGATAAGAAAGCCATGGGGGATTGCCAACAACATAATCTACTTTATCGCGGCGCAAATAAGAAGGCCTATACGAGTTCTTTAAAATGTATGCCCAAACCGTATTGCGTTTTTCACGTTCAAGCTTTAGCAGCAAACGGAAATTTTGCTGCCAGTAGAAGATTTCATTCGGCGAAAACCTCCCTTTTTGAAGTTTGCCACGAAGGCCATCGAAGGCCAATTTCTCTTTTTGTACTGATTCGGAGCCACGTATGGAAAATTCACAGAGAGTATCAATTAATTCATCAAGAGCGCCAGCTCCTCTATCAATAGTCTCAAAGGGAATATGAAATGTTTCATGATTATCCGAAACAGGAATTACTAAGTTATTTTGCTCTTTGTCCTCTCCCGTCATGAGGGTATCGGCCATGTATACTTGGAGATTGATCTCGCCAGGATATCCCGATATTTCTTCTTTAAGGCTTAAAAGAAGATTAGCTTTTGCCATGAGAACGGCCACAGGATGTACATCTATCCCCACAATATCCTGGGTCAATGCTTCAACCAATTTTGTTTTTGTCATTTTAGCCGTTTTACGAAGCTGACGCGCCGCCGCATACAGGAAACTTCCGGAACCACAGGATGGATCAAGTAGCCTGCCTCCCTTATACCCAATCTCCTTTATGACCAATTCTGCAAGCCAATCGGGTGTATAATACTCGCCAAGATCGTGCCGGGATTGTGGATCTACCAAACCTTGATATAGCTCTTTGAGAATATCCCCGTCTAATTTGTCGAAATTGTAAATATCCAAGCAAGAAAAAAGATGTTCAATGTTCTCTAGCAGTGTTTGCTCGGCTTTTGTGCCGAGAGCCCATGAGAAAAAATCTGGTTCTGCAAGATTAACCAGTTTTTTTTGACGAAAAAACACTCCGTCCACAATGCCGCGATACATTTTCAAATTGCGCCTGACCGTTGGAAACAATGCCATAGCCACAATGGCCCTTGAGAGCATAGCAAGATAAGTGTGTGTTATAAAAAGGGTTATGTCGCCAATTTCACTGCCATACACCTTTGATAAAAGTGCATTCCACTCCCTAAACTTAACCTTGACCGCGCTTTCTTCTTGTACTCCATCGTACGCCTCTTCTAAGGACCGGCGAAATGCATTGTAGGCGCCACTATGCAGGCCAAAACGATCCACAATATCGCCGGGGGAAGGAATCAATAGCTTAGCCGTGAAAAAGAGTTGATCCAAGTGCCTAAAAGAAACCAATGGTGCTTCAGGATCAAGGGAAAAAACACGGATTTGCCGAACAGTCCGTTTTTCGTAGATATACACCTCAAACCTTAAGCCATCGGTTACAAGTCCAGAATAGTCCAACGGGTGTGCCTGTGATTCGAAATATTTCTTCAACTCAGTTTCGGCGTCTGCACGTTCCCTGTCCAGGTCCGTCTTGACCTCAATAATAAGTTGTTTAAAAAAGGCGTCTATCAAGCCTCGTACCTTGTACGCCTGTATTTTCTTTTCAAGTTCAAATTCAACGGGGTCAAGGCCCATGCCTTGCCGAAGAAAATTGATAAGCAGGCTTCTACGATGATCATGGTGTTTATTTCTACGAATAGCTTCCTCCATTTGAGAACAATAAGAGCGAAGCGCCTCTGGGAAGTCATCAGAATATGGCAGTATTTTTTTATGTGCCAAAGATTGACTACGTTGCATTCTCTTCAACCCCGTATCGTGCTGTAAAGCGGGCAAATGATAACCGTGTGCGTTAAAAGACTAAAACAATTTGCAGTATATCTTCAATATTCTACCCCCGGTTGTTCCGGCAAGATTGCCGCATTGTCCTGGTTGGAGGGCTTAGGGTATGATCTGCGCATACAGGCGATCTTAAATGGAATGCCTTAAAACCCCAACAAGAAGGAATCCCAACCATGTTTGAGCGGCTGGAAATGGCTCCCCCGGACCCGATTCTGGGCTTGACGGATGCATTCAAAAAAGACCCGCGCGCGGACAAAATCAACCTCGGCGTGGGCGTGTTCAAGGATGCGCAGGACCGCACGCCGGTGCTGGAATGCGTGAAGAAGGCGGAGGAGCGGCTGCTGAAACAGGAATCGAGCAAGAGTTATTTGCCGATCACGGGCGCGCCGGAGTACGGGGCGCAGGTTCGCGCGATGGTATTCGGCGCGGATCACGAGATCGTCAAGAGCAAGCGCGGGGCTACGGCGCACACGCCGGGCGGCACGGGTGCGCTGCGGGTGGCGGGCGATTTCATCAAACGCATGCTCAACGGAAACACCATATGGGTGAGCAATCCGACGTGGGAGAATCACAAGGGCGTGTTTTCGGCGGCGGGCCTCGAAATCAAGACGTATCCCTATTATGACGCGGAAAACAAGTGCCTGGATTTCGACGGCATGATGAAGGCGCTGAGCACGGTCCCGGAAGGCGATGCGGTGCTGCTTCACGCGTGCTGTCACAACCCCAGCGGCATGGACCCCGATCTCACGCAATGGGCCGCGATTGCACAGTGCGTGCGCGAGCGCAAGGCGCTGCCGGTGATCGACTTCGCCTATCAGGGCTTCGGCGACGGCCTGGAAGAAGACGCGGCCGGGCTACGCCTGTTCTGCGCCCCAGGCTGTGAATTGATCGTGTGCAGTTCGTTCTCGAAAAATTTCGGGCTGTACAACGAACGCTGCGGCGCCATCACACTGGTGGGCGCGGACGCGGAGAGCACGGACAAGGCCTTCAGCCAGTTGAAACTGTGCATCCGTCAGAATTACTCGAATCCGCCGTCGCACGGCGGCGCGATCATCACGGCCATCCTCTCCGATCCCGAATTGCGCGCGCTGTGGGAAAAGGAATTGAAGGCCATGCGCGACCGCATCAACGGCATGCGGCATCTGTTCGTGAATACGTTGAAGGACAAGGGCGTTGCGCGTGATTTCTCCTTCATCACGCGGCAGAAGGGCATGTTCTCCTTTTCCGGGCTGACGAAGGAGCAGGTGGCGGCGCTGCGCGATACATACGGCATCTATGCGGTGGCGTCCGGGCGCATCAACGTCGCCGGCATGACCGAAAACAACATGGACCGGTTGTGCACGGCCATCGCGGCCATTCTCCGCACCTGATTCTTGAAATTCTTTATACGGCGGACCCTGTCCTGACGCGGGATCTCGTTGCGCATGTGTGCTACAATCATGACGAATGGTTGATGGGAGTATAAGGCAACGCTAAGCAAAGGAGGGCCGGATGTATGCGCCGAAAATCGGTTTTGAGCATTTCCGTAATGTCGTTGGGAATCCTGTTGATGCTGGGGGGGTGTCCGGACAAGGATAAAATCATCGATGAGATTGAGTTTGTGTGGTGTCCGGCGGGGAGTTTTTTAATGGGCCGGAATGCCGGGGAGGCGGACAGCCGGGGCAGTGAAGATCCGCAGCATACCGTGACGTTCAATCAGGGCTTCTGGATATCCAAATATGAGATCACGCAGGCGGAATGGAAAGCGGTAATGGGGGATAACCCGTCTGAATTCCGGGCCGGGGTGCGTAAAAATAAAGATCGGCGCCCGGTGGAGAATATTTCATGGAATGACACGCAGGCATTTTTGGAGGCGCTGAACGCGCGGCGTCCGGGCATGAATTACCGGTTGCCTTCGGAAGCGGAATGGGAATATGCATGCCGCGCGGGTTCAACCACGCGGTTTTACTGGGGAGAGGACCCGGCGCGCAGTGATATGGGCCAGTATGCGTGGTATGAGGAAAACAGCGGGAATGAAACGCATGACGTGGGCGGAAGACTGCCCAACGCCTGGGGGATTTATGACATGTGCGGGAATGTATGGGAATGGGTGCAGGATTGTGGTAATAACAACTATGCAGGCGCGCCCGCGGAGGGGAGCGCGTGGGAAACGGGGAATTGTAATGACCATATGGTGCGGGGCGGCAGTTTTTACAACGGAGAAGGGTGCCGATCGGCCTTTCGGGGGGTAATGGCCGCTGGGAGCGTTTTTGGCGATTATGGATTCCGGATTGTGAAAGTCACGGACACGGAAGGCAGATAATCGGATAAAGAGAACTATCGAAAGGGAAATGGGCATGAACCTGGATCGGCGGGATTTTGTAAAAGCGATTGCGTATGGCGGCATGGGCGTTGCAACGAGTCAGATAACGGCCTGCGCGGCGGCAAGACACAACAACGCGCAGTCAACGGTTCCGCCGGCGAACGCGTACCGCTACCGGATCGGATTTGGGGCGTGGATCAATGACATGCGGAATACACCATTGCCGGTGCAGAACTGGCCCGCGCCGCAGTTTGATGACGCGACCCTGGAAGGGGCGGTGCGCGCCATGGAGGTGATGCGGGATGCGGGCTATGAATATCTGGACGCGTTTGGGCTATGGGCCACGAACAATTATCCGCCGGACATCGTAAGCGCGTTTCAGGATAAGGAACGGCACAACTATCTGACAAAGCTGTTCCGGGCAGCGGATAAACTCGGCATTAAAATGATCCTTCCGTTGGGCCTGCTTACATGGGGCTATGATCGCATTATCGAGGAAGATCCGTCAGTGCGGGGGAAGGATCAGGATGGAAAGCCGCATCCGCACGCCATGTGCGGAGCGCAGGAGAAAACCTGGACCTATATTTATAAGCTCATTGACGCCGCCATGAGCCAGTTCGATTTCAAGGGCGTCCACATGGAATCCGCGGACCTGGGCTGGTGCATGTGTCCGGAGTGCGGGGGAAAATACGGAACCGTGGGCTATAACTGCCGGCTGAACATCCGCGCCGCCGGCTACTTCCGAAGCAAGTGGCCGAACCTTCTGCTCTATACCATCCCCATCAACTGGGTCCCGTTGCGGCTGACCGAAGCGGGGGTGCAGCAGACATTCACGCGGGCGGAGTTTGATGAGGTCGTGGAATTGAGCAAGCACATCGACGTATTCATGGATCAGGGTCACCGGGGGAATTTTACGCCGGCGGAATGGATTCCGGAATTGAAATGCGCGTATGGGACATCCGGGGGGCTGTGGGTGTATCACTGTGTCCGGATGGATCGGCTGAGTTATTTCCTGCCCTATCCGATGCGCGCCGGGCAATACCTCAAACGGGATTACGACAAAGGCGCGCGCGGATGCCTGCATTACCAGGGGCCGATGATCAATCCGGCGGTGGAGATCAACACGGCGGTGGCGGGACGGATGATGTGCGATGTAAGCCGCAACCCGCGCGACGTACTGGAGGAAGTGATCGAACTCTACTACCGTCCGCGTACGCCCGAGGCGCGCAAGACACTGGCGGATGTTTTCTGCCGCGTGGAAGAAGGCTTTTTCGGACGATGGGACGTCAAGGGCATCAAAGAGCAGCACAAAGCCGATGTGCCCGGCGAATTTGCGGGCTGGGGCCTTTTCGGAGAAGAACCGGAGTTCCCGGCGCATTTGTTCGATCCGTTTTTAAACAAAGAAGGGCGGCTTGCATACAAAAACGAACTGATCGCCTGCCTCAAGGACATGGAGGCCATCCGCGGCCAGCTTGGCTGCCAGGACCGCACGGAACGCGTGATCGAAGCGCTCTTGCTAACCGTGCAGTTTCTTAAGGCCTATATCTGCCTGATGCAATAATGCGTTGAATCGTTGCTTCTTACTCAAGCCTCATGCATTATCCGCCCATCCCGTCATTCCCGCCCATCCCGTCATACCCGCGCCTTGTCCTCCGAAGTTTTAACGAAGGAGGAAGCCCCGCGCCGCGCGTGACGAAGGAGGAAAGCGGGAATCCAGGATCCACTGTATTTTTCCTCTGGATTCCCCATGCGGAGCCCTCCAAAAATACACTCGCAAATCCAAAACACAACCCATAGCGCCTTAAGCGCGCAAGAATGTGGCCCAGGGCAAGCGAAGCGATGCCCTGGGGATACGTATCCCCCGAATACTCAGTCCCGAAGGGCCAAAAGAAAAACATCGTTCCATTTTCGGATTCCCCCCTGCGCATGAATGTTGATCATGAAAGCTATTCCGAAGGAATTCAACACCCCAGCCCAGCGCAGCACAGCCGCAACCAAAGAATGGAACGCGGAACACCGGCCTTCGCCCAAAAGGGCTACGGCCCGACAGGCACGGATTACACGGATTTTTGCGGATAAATGATCCCCGAAGGGGAGCCATTTGAATAGCCGTGGGTGTAACCCACGGATCACGGTTTCCCATTATGATGACCCTTGAAGGGGTCAAATGTTGAAATGTTCGTTTGACCCCTTCAACGTTTAGGAGGACAACCAATGGAGGCAATATACCCACTAAACAAGGGGGATATTGGCACCCCTCAACTATCCGGCAGATATTAGGGAATGATCTGCACAAGGGATCCCAATAAGGGTTCCTGGTCTGGGTTTTACCTTTCCCCCCTGGAATACCCCACAACAATTACCCCAAAGAAGTACCCCAAACAATTACCCCAAAGAAAGGAGGGTGAACTTTGATTATTAGAACCCAATGCAAGAACTGCGGCCCCATCATAAAGCTGGACTTCGGCAATATGTCCAAGGAGGAGGCGCTTGCCGTGGCCGAGAAGATGGACAATACGCCACGCGAATGTCCTGGGATGCACGTGGAGTTGAGCGGTTTCCGGTCCATGTGGTCTCTGGACGATGCTATCCACTGGTTGTATGACCTGGGTGAAGGCGAAGAACCAACCCAGGTGCCCACGGACAAGGAATACGTGGAAGGGCTACTCGCCCAAGGCAAAGACATAATCGACGGCGGATGCAATACCGTGCCGGAATTGAATCTGCCCGATATCCATTCATTTTCAGACCTCGAACATCTGGGGTTTGGCAACTTCAAGAATGATACCCACCGGTTCCTACGTTGCGACAGTCCCCATGGGACCAGGTTTTATGAGCGTGTTCCCATCCAAGCGCCAGCCACATGCGCCGTGTAGGGGGGGGGGGGGACATGCTCTGGAAACCATTGTCCCGCGAGGAAGTAAAAGTCCTGGTCACTGCGGAACTGGACCCCATTCCCGTTGAAGGTAATGCGTCCGCGTCTGGCGACTACGCCTTTGACCAGGAGGTAGAACAAAACATCCTGGAGCGCCTCCAGCAAGGTGACGTATGGGCGTGGGGGGCGGTCACCGTGACTGTTTCCTGGGGTCCCTTCTCAGCTTCGGACCACCTCGGCTGTTGTTCATATGCGGACGAGGAGGATTTCAGGCAACCGTGTGGTTATTTCGATGACATGGTCGATGAAGCCTTGTCTGAATTGAACCAAACCGCCCTTGGTGCCTATCAGCAACTCAAAGAACGGGACCTGGTGGTGTAGCTTGGTCCCAGCAACCCAGGTAAACAATCCCTGGAAGAATCGTACCTATTATCTCAAAAAACAAACATTAACCATTAAGGAGAACATTTCTATGACCATTTTGACTCGTGCCAGTTACGCTGGCCGCGGCAGACGTTGACAAAGCACGCATCACAGCAAAGATGATCCGCTCTATCCGTGCCAAGTTGAATCTGTCCCAGGCAGAATTGGCCGCGCTGCTTGGAGTGAGTGGGCAGAGCGTCTACCAATGGGAACACAAGGAAGGGCGCCTGCGGTTTCATGGCAGTACCAGAGTGGCCATAGAAACACTCAGAAAAATGAACTGGAAAGAGGCACAGAAACAATTGGAGGAGGTTATCCCTCTTCGGTAATCGGGTCAATGAATGTGCCTTTATCCCTGAAAAAGTCGTTGATGACTTGATCAAATGAAATTTTATCGTCATCTTTCTTTTGAACGGTTATTTAGATTTTTTCCCATCAATCAATGTTTTCAGATATGGCGTTAACTTCCCTGTAGCTTTGTATTTCGAAATCTGGCTATCGACAAGTACTTGGTGGTCTTGTGCTTCTTTCTTAAGTCGAAACGCATGTTGAAAACGAAAACCAGCTACAATGAATTGCACGACAAACTGACCTTTGCTTGTAGTATTTATGCTTGACATTACGGTTATCATTTTAGCTTTTAAGAATTACTATACCACAGTATAATAACAAAATGAAACGAGTCTATATTCCCTAATACACATTACTTATAAATACTACAGGATGACTCATAATCACTTGGTCGCAGGTTCGAGTCCTGCAGGGCCCGCCATCTAACTTCTTTATTTGCAATAGGATACTGTGCAATTAGTAATGTCGTTCTGTCCGAAAATGCAAATTACTATACGTTACTATACTCGCCTCGCAATTCTTCCCATTTGATGCGCGTCTTGAAACTTACTCGCATGTGCGGAGTTCACAACACAATTTTCCAATTTTTCCCCCACTCTGGGCAAAAAAATCTTTCGTCTTCTGTTCTTACGGAGCGGTGTAAACCCACACATCCTGATCCCGAGGATTGAAATGCTGAAGAAGCAGGCTTGATCCGAGTCATTCGGGTGCGGTATTGGCACATAATGAAACGGAGAGCCCCCGGCGTGGCTGCTGTAGCCCGCCGGGGGCTCTTGTCTATGTACTTATTCCTTATGCTGCGTCTGTTTGCGATTCTCCCCTATTTAGTCTTATCAACTCATCGCAATACGCCTGACGCAGTACCTTTTGCTCATCTGTCAGGCTTTTTTCGAATTCTTCCACGTCGGAAAGATCGCGCTGTGATTCCTTATACAGCTCCTGCTTTTCGGGCGTCAGACTATTGAGAAATTCCGCTTGCGCTGTTATGA
>JAKQOG010000276.1 GCA_029565395.1 Candidatus Hydrogenedentota bacterium
GAATATATCCTGCCCCGCCAAAACCCGCCTTGACCTCACCTTGCGCTAAACACAGATCATTTTCTTGGTCATGCGGTCCTCGCCTTGGTTAACATGTTCCATGGGCCAGCAGCGCCACCTTTTTCCCCTCGTGATAGCATTGGTTATACATCCGGCACGCCGCGGGGGTCGGCGCGACAATCAACTCCTGAATCCCATGTTTTTCAATATCCTCCTTGACCTTGTCCGGCACCTCAATGGCACTTGATATGCCGATGCCCAGGATCAGCACCTCCACCTTCTCTTCATAAACCCGCTCGATCATCGATTTTTTCAGACAATGCCCCTCCCGCTCTTTCCAGCGCCGCACCTTCTCCCCCAGCAGGAAAATATCTTTCCCCTTGCCAACACGTCCTTTCTCTGTTTCGGAATGTTCTTCTCCATTAATCACGAACCCGCCCCAGAACACCCGCAGAATCGGACCCCGTGCATCGTGATAAAGATCCTTCGCGTTTCCTTCTGTATACATGGCCCGCCCTCCTGTCCAATAAAATCTCATATCTGAATTTCGCTCTATCCCATAGTATACTCCAATTAATCATCCAAGAAGTATGCATTCATGATGTTTCAGGAGAACATCACGCAGATCAGTGCAGTGCCGGAAGCAACCCCTGCTGTAATGCGATCATTTCATCAATGCATTCGATGGCGCGGCGGTACGAATAGCATGTGGGATCCAGTAAAAACGCCTGGATCAATTTCTCTTTCGATTGCTCCGCATACGCCTCGACCAGCAATTGATGAATGCTCCCCTGAAGCCGGATCATCGCGGCGATTCCTTCCGGCAAGGGCGGCATCGGCACGGGATGCAATTCCTTATCATCTGCAATTGCAGGCACTTCCACCACCATACGCTCTGGAAGATTGGGCACTATGCCCCTATTCTGAATATTGATTGCGGGAAGTTCTTGGCGCATGCCGCAGGCAACGCCTTCCATGATGGGGACGGCCAGTTCACCGGACGGTTTTAAGGGGGCCTTATCAAATCGAGTAAGGGCGGGCGCGGGTTTTATCCAAGGCCGTTTCGTGGGATGCTCGGAGAGCGAGTACACGAATTCCGGCGCTTCGCCGGATTGCCAGGGGTGGCCATTGACCGGGTCGTAAAAGAACTCCAATTCGCCGCAATAGAACTCGTTTGCCCAGTGAATGTATTCACCGTAATGATTCGGAGCGGGGGAGGGCCACAGCCCGAACCGCCGGAAAAGGATGCGCGCCAGGGCGAGTTCATGCCAGTCGTGGAGCCAGTCGCCCTGCGCTTCCGCCGCGCGCAACTGCGGATATAAGTCTGCGCCGGTAGCGCGATCCTTCACCCAGGAAAACCAAGTGAAATGATTGATGCCGCACGCCGCAGCGTCCAGATCTTCAACGGATTTGTTCAATAGCCGTGACAATTGTTTCAAACCCATGAACACACCGTGGCACAGTCCCACGTTCCGGATGGAGGTCAATCGGGACACCGCCTCGCACAATTTGTGTTCGGGATTGCTGAAGTTCAGGAGCCATGCGTCGGGACACTGCCGTTCCATCGCGCGGGCAATATCCACCATTGGTCCCATGTTGCGCAGTGCATGAAACAGGCCGCCGGGTCCACCGTTTTCCCCATAGATCTGCTGGAACCCATGCTTGCGCGGGATGTGAAAATCCTGCGCCCAATAGAGATACCGATCCACCTCGATGGCCGTCACCACAAATCGGGCATTCTTCAGGGCGCTTTCGAGTTCCGTAGTGGTTTGGATGGAGACCGTGCGGTTCAATTGCGCCGCCACCATGCGGGCATACTCGCTGATTTCACCCAAATGATCCGCCACTTTGTCCATCAACACCAGATCGATCCTTTGCTCACATAAGGGATCGCTCAACAAAATATCCCGTACCGTCGCCGGACCAAACGACCGGCTGCCCGCGCCCACCAACACGATCTTTACGCTCATGCCCAGGTTTCCTTTACGTTATTATCTCCCATCCATATCGAAGATCCATTGTCCACCGCCGCCCTCTTGGAGTTCAACGTCACGACATATTTTCTCTAATAGCAACAATAGTAGGTCACTTCTCCAGGAGGGACACTTTAAGGATTAGACTCGAGTCCAAAACAAAAGAAGTCCCACCTGGAGATGTGACCTACTAATGGGACCCATTTGATCTGCAAAAATTTCCTCCGGGAGCACGTCGTGTTCCCGGAGGAGAGTGGCAATTTGTCCAATTCGTTGTTTTATTTGGGTGCGGGCATTTCGAAGGTGTAGAGGCCGGAGCCGGCGGTGTAGGCAGGCAGGCCGTTTTCCTTCTCGATAAATTTCAATCCAGCAGCTTCGGCGATGGGTTTGCCGGATTCGGTAATGGCGTTCATGTCAGCGGAGGGCAACACGATCCGCGCTGTAACGTTGGCGGGAATGGTCACCTGCCACCGCAGCGTATCGCCGGATTTTTCCCAGTAGCTGAAGATTTCGCCGTAGGGGGAAACATGGGAGGTCTTGACATAGTCGAGTCCCGCCACGATGCACGGCTTCAACGTGATTTCCTTGAAACCGGGGGCCGCAGGGCGGATTCCGCCTACGTTCTGGTGGAGCCAGATGGCGAGGTCACCCACGAGCATCACGTGGTTGCCGGAATTCATCGCGGGATCCGCGGTGTCGCCGTTCCACAACTCCCAGATGGTGGTGGCGCCTTTACCGACCATGTAGCCCCAACTCGGATAGGTGGACTGACTGGCGAGCGTGAACGCCACGTCGGGTCGGCCATTATCCGTCAAGGTGCGCATGAGCCATTGTCCGCCGATGAGCCCGGTGGCCAAGTGTCCTTTGCCCACGTTCACGATATGGTCCACGAGCCGGTTGAACACCTTCTCGCGGACGTTGTCCGGCGCGAGACCGAATGCGAGCGGCAGCACACAGGTGGTTTCCGCGCCATTGGCGTATTTGCCTTCCTTTTCATTGAGGAATTTCTTGTTGAAGGCGGTCTTGAGCCGTTCCGCCAATGCAAGGAATTCATCCGCATCCTGTTGCTTGCCCAGCAGTTTGGCATACCGCGCCATCAGCTTGCAGTCCCAATAGAAATACGAGGTGCCGAGGAAATCGCCCGGTGTTTTGCGCGCGGGGTCCTTGGAGTGGATGAGCGTCTGCTCTTCCGGCGGCACGCACCAGTCGCCGTAGCTGTCCTTCGGCATGATGTCATTGTCAAGATACTTGGTCATGTACATGATCCACTTTTTCATGCCGTCGTAGTGGCGTTCCATCACCCGCATGTCGCCGTACTGATCGTAAAGCATGCCCGGGACAATGATGAAGCTGCTGGGCCACGTCACATTGTCATTGTAGAGCGGCCAGTAAGCGGGGCAGACGTCCGACACGCTGCCATCCTCGCGTTGTGCGTCGTGCATGTCGCAGACCCACTTGGCGTAAAGCGCGGCGATGTTGTTGAGGTAGGATTCGCCACGGCACTCTTCCGAGCGGTCGCCGAGCCAGCCCTGGCGTTCATCGCGCTGCGGGCAGTCCGTGGGCATGCTGCGGTAGTTGCCTTCGACGCCCCAGCGGATGTTGTGCATGATCTGATTCACGAGTTTGTTCGAACACTCAAAGTTGCCCGCGCTCTCGATGTCATCATGTACGACTTGGCCCGTGATCGTATTCAGAGCCGGCGCACCGGGATAACCGGTCACTTCCACGAAACGGAATCCGTGATAGGTGAAACGCGGCTCGTAGATTTCCTCTCCGCCACCCTTTAACACATATTCGTCTGTGACTTTCGCGCCGCGGATATTGTCAAGATACAGCGTGCCATCCGGTTTAAGGGTCTCGGCAAAGCGCATCCGGACTACCGCACCCTGCGGACCGGCTACCTTCAACGTACACCAGCCCACCATGTTCTGGCCCATGTCGTAAATGAAGAGGCCGGGCTTGGGATTGGTCACGGAGATGGGGTAGAGCGTATTAGTGACACGGATGGGTTCGGCCATCTGCGCAGACAACACGCCGCCGGGTTCTTGCACCAGTTTGGCAGCTTGCCATTGCGCGTCATCGAATCCCGGCGCGTTCCAGCCCGGCAATTCCATGCGCGCATCGTAAATTTCCCCGTCGTACTCATTGTTTGCGCGGATGGGGCCGTTGGCGGTCACTTTCCACGAATCATCGCTCACAATGGTGCGAGCACTGCCGTCTTCGAGTTCGAGTTGAAGCAGGAAGAGCATTTTGGGATAGCTGAAAGAGCGCGTAGCGGTGGGTTCCGTGGCGCGCGGCGCGAAATAGCGGCCATTGCCCAGCCAGACCCCCAGTGCATTCTTGCCGGCATTAATGGTATCGAGGACGTCGTGCGTGACATAAAACACGCGCTTGTTGTATTCGGTGCATCCCGGCGAGAGCACTTCGTTCCCAATTTTCTTGCCGTTGATGTAGAGTTCCGAGAGGCCAAGGCCGGACAAGTAAGCGGTGGCGCGGCGCACGGGCGTGTCCACGTCGAATTCCTTGCGGAGCATGCGCGCGGGCAGCACCCGCGAATCCTGCGGCGAGAGTTTTTTCCAAGGGTCCATGCCATTGCCGCCGAGATCTTTGGCGGCGGCCCATGCGCCATCATTGAACCCGGGTGTTTCCCAACCCGCCTCTTTCACCTTCGTGGATTTCCAGGAATCGTCCGTCTGGAGCGTCATGGGATTGCCGGAAGCAAAAGTAATTTGAATCACAGAGAAGAGTCCGGCCGGATTTGGACTGTCGCCGGCGTTTTTCACTTCAACGGCGAGTACGTTGCTGCCGGGGTGCAGGAAATCAGTCAGGACAAATTCCCCGGCAACCTTAAAATCGTTCCAGCCGCCCACGCGTTTGCCATTGGCATAAAGCGTGGATTCATTATCCGCACCGACAAACCAGGAGGCTTTCGCCACAGTGGTTTCCGGCAACGTAAAGGTTTTGCGGAAATACGCCTCGCCAACAGGCGCGTTTGATTGTGGCGTGCCTTCCGGATACCAGATCCAGCGGCCGGATTTCAGGTCGGGGCCTTTTGTGTCATAGGCATCGTCCGTATCCAAACCAACCCATTTTGCCCCCGCCCAGTCCGCTTCGTTCAAAAGGCCCATAGTCCAGGAAGCCGTCTCGCTCCAGGGCGATTCCTTTCCATCCTGGTCCCACGCCTTTACTTTCCAGTAGCAGGCCTGATGCGATGCAAGGGGCTTGCCGTAGTAAGCGATTTGAATGGCGGCGCCCGACTCGATCTTGCCCGAATCCCAAAGATCGCCTTGATTCTGATCCAGGGCAGCCTTGGAACCGGCCACCAGGATGGCATAGGCCGATTGCTGTTGCGCCCGGAGATCCGATCGCAAATTCCAACTCAGGCGCGGCTGAACCGCGTCGATGCCCAAAGGATTGACGCGATATTCGCAGCGAAGATTAAACGGTTGCATAAGTTCCGCCCCGGCCGGCATGGCCATGGCACAAAGCACAACGATGGTGAGTACTGAAATCCATTTTGTCATTGGTTAACTCCTTCCGATGTAACAAGGAACCCAAAATTGGCATATTAGGTCTGCTGTGCAAGGCGCTGTGCCTTGATTTTCATCAATCGCGTGGTCGTGGATCGTTCTATTTCATCTAATTTCGTGGTAATGAATTTAATGGTTTCCACCATTCGCGGAATCACCGTGTGTTCCAACGCATTTACCCGGCGGCGCGTTTTTTCTATCTCAAAACTCATGCGGCGGACCGTTTCCTCGAGTTCGGCCATCCGCAGCAATTTGGGCAGGAATGATTTCAGGCTGGAAATAGCCTGGTCCAGTTCCGGCGAGGTGTGCACCAGGGAATACCCGCCCATGGACGCGCCAAACGCGATATCCAGATGCGGGACCTGCACGCCCATCAGCCGTTTGGGCTGAAGAACAATTTGTAGATCCTGCTGTGACAGTTCAAGGGCGTCTTCCGTGATGCGGCGGGAAGATGTGGCCTCGGCCAGCACGAAAAGTTTCAGAATTTGCGGTAATTCCTCATCCACGGCAAGACGGAGTTCCTTGTACTCCTGGGCGATGGCGCCGAAGTCCTTCATCAAGCCGTCGAGCTTATCCTTGAGGAGTTTATGACCGCGCCGTGCCACCACCAGCCGCTTTCGCAGCCGGAGCAGTTCCATGCGCGTTGGATTGACCGCTAACCGCATTCATCACTTTCCACTCGTTCCCACTTGGGAACGAATAATTCATTTATTTCGGCAGATACTTCTCGATCCATTGCTCCCGCACGCGTTTCAATTCCGCCCGCGGCAGCATGGTGAGCAGTTCCCACCCGATGTTCAGACTTTCTTCAATACTTCGGTTCTCTTCTTCGCCCTGCCGGATAAAACGATTCTCAAAAGCATCGGCGAATTTCACCATTTGCAGGTCCACGTCGCTCAGGGCGGACTCGCCGAGCACCACGGCCAACTCGCGGGCGTTTTTCCCGCGCGCATACGCGGCATAGAGCTGATTCATCACATCCGCGTGGTCCTCGCGTGTTTTTCCCTTCCCGATGCCCTTGTCTTTCAAACGGGACAGCGAAGGCAGCACGTCCACCGGAGGATAGATGCCTTGGGTATGAATGGGCCGGCTGATAATGATCTGTCCCTCGGTGATATACCCCGTAAGATCCGGGATCGGATGCGTCTTGTCGTCTTCAGGCATGGTGAGCACGGGAATCTGGGTGATGGAGCCGTTTTTCCCCTTAATGCGGCCCGCCCGCTCATAAAGTGTAGAAAGATCCGTATAGAGATATCCGGGATAGCCGCGGCGTCCGGGAACTTCCTTGCGCGCGGCGGAAATCTCCCGCAGGGCCTCGCAGTAATTGGTGAGGTCCGTGAGGATCACCAGCACATGCATGTCCTTTTCATACGCGAGATATTCCGCGGCGGTGAGCGCCATGCGCGGCACGGCGATCCGCTCGATAGCGGGGTCGTCCGCAAGATTGATAAACAACACCGCGCGCTCGATGGCCCCGGTGCGGCGGAAGTCCTGAATGAAAAACTCCGACTCCTCAAACGTGATGCCCATGGCCGCGAAGACCACTGCAAACTTTTCGCCGGTCTTCAGTACGCGCGCCTGGCGCGCAATCTGCGCGGCCATGCGCGCGTGCGGCATGCCCGACCCGGAAAACAGTGGAAGCTTCTGTCCGCGCACCAGCGTGTTCAAAAGGTCAATCGTGGAGATGCCCGTCTGGATGAATTCGTTCGGGTAATCGCGTGCGAAGGGGTTCATCGGATTTCCGTTGATATTCAGCCATTTCTCCGGGATGATCTCCGGGCCATCGTCCATGGGACGTCCGAATCCGTCAAAGACCCGGCCCAACATGTCGGCGGACACGCCGAGTTCGATGCCTTTGCCGAGAAACTTGATGGCGATGTCCTGTGGCGAAAGACCGCTGGTGCCTTCAAAGACCTGCACGACGGCCTTGTCGCCGTTGACTTCGAGGACCCGGCCCCGGCGCGGTTCGCCGGTTGGGTCCTTGATGTCGGTCAGTTCGCCGTAGGTGATGCCTTCGACGCCCTCCACCAGGATGAGCGGGCCAATAATTTCGCGGGCGGTGCGATATTCTCTCGTAACCACGCTAAATTTCCTTTATCGCTTGGCTGATGCGTTGTTTCAGGGCTTCCATTTGATCCAGGGCATCCTCCGCAATCAGTTTCGCCTTGGAAACCTCTTCCAGAGGGGCAATCGTCAACAGTTTGCTCAAGGGCGCGCCATTCGCCATCGCCGGGCGCGCCTCATCGTAGTAATGCAAAATCACCGATAGCAGGTGGAACTGCTTGATTAGCGTCGTGTACGTATCGCGGTCATCGAAGGCGTTCTGATGCAAAAAATCTTCCCGGATCATTTTCGCCGCCTGCATCAGGAGCCGGTCTTCCGAGGGAAGCGCATCCATGCCGACCAACCGTACCAACTCCTCCAATTCCGCTTCTTGTTGCAAAATGGCCATGGCCCGGCGGCGGTTTTCCTGCCATTTCGGATGCACATGTTCGTTGGCATGGCGATCCACCGCTTCCTGATATAACGAATACGAAGTAAGCCAGTTGATCGCGGGGAAGTGCCGCGCAAAGGCCAGTTTGTCGTCCAGGCCCCAAAACACTTTTACGACACGCAGGGTGGCCTGCACAACAGGTTCGGAAAAGTCGCCGCCGGGTGGAGATACGGCCCCGATCAACGACAACGTAGCCGGACGCGGCTCGGAACCCAGGCAGAGCACATTGCCCGCGCGTTCGTAGAAACCCGCGATCCGCGACGTCAGATATGCCGGATAGCCTTCTTCCCCCGGCATTTCCTCCAGACGGCCCGACATCTCCCGCATGGCCTCCGCCCAGCGGCTCGTGGAATCGGCCATGAGCGCCACGGAATACCCCATGTCGCGGAAATACTCCGCGATGGTGATGCCGGTAAACACACTGGCTTCGCGCGCGGCCACCGGCATGTTCGAGGTGTTGGCGATGAGCACGGTGCGCTCCATCAGCGCCTCGCCGGACTTCGGATCCTTGAGTTCCGGAAATTCCAAAAGCACGTCGGTCATCTCATTGCCGCGTTCGCCGCAACCGACATACACCACAATCTCCGCATTCGCCCATTTCGCCAACTGATGCTGCACGACGGTTTTTCCGCTGCCGAACGGCCCCGGCACGCAGGCCGTGCCGCCTTTGGTCATGGGGAACAGCATGTCCAACACGCGCTGCCCCGTCATAAGCACTTCTTGGGGCGGAAGTTTTTTCTGCACCGGGCGCGGCTGCCGTACAGGCCAGCGCTGCACCATGGTGACGTTCACGGGGCCGGTGGCGGTTTCGATAACGGCTATGACGGTGTCCACGTTGCCCCGCACAGGCATAATGGCCTTTACGGCGCCTGAAACATTAGGCGGCGTCATAATCTTGTGCGTCACCAGCTTGCTCTCTTGCACCGTCCCCAAAATATCGCCCGGCATTACAGTGTCACCGCCCTTGACCACGGGAACAAAATCCCATTGAGCGCTCCGGTCCAAGGCAGGGCTTTCGGCGCCGCGCACAATGTAGTTGCCGTATTGGGCGCTGAGTTTATCCAGCGGGCGCTGCACGCCGTCGTAGATCGATTTAATCAAGCCGGGGCCCAGTTCCACGCTCAAGGCTTCCCCGGTGCGGAACACGGGTTGTCCCGGACCAATCCCTTCGGTCTCTTCATATACCTGAATGGAGCAGCCGCCTCCACGAATCTCTATGATTTCGCCGAACAGCTTGTCGTGGCCCACGCGCACCATTTCATACATGCGCGCGCCGGGCAGCCCACGCGCCACCACCAGGGGTCCGGACACCTTCACTACTTCGCCGTGTGTTTCACTCATGCTTCACATCCTTGGCTCAACACTTGGTGCGCAGAGCGCACCGTACTGTTTCCCAGTGCGCAGAGCGCACCCTACCGTAAAATATCGACGCCGACCGCATGCTCAATGGTCTTGCGCATTTCCGCCAAACTAAGATGACGGCTCCCGAGATGCGTCGGAATCGACGTCAGAATCGCCGCACTGACTTCCCGGAACTGTTTCATTTCTTCCGGCATTTCCGCGGCCAGGGCTTCCGTTATCAGCACCAGTCCGATCTCCGTCCGCCGCGACAACGCTGCAAGTGCGCGCGATGCGCTCCGCACATCATCGGCATGCACAATCTCAAATCCCGCGCCCTTGAATCCAAGAACGAGAGAACGTTCGCCTATCACTGCCGCCTTAGACATAGGTGGCCCTCACGCGGCTCTTGAGTAAAGCCGAATCGACGCCGTTCAGGCATCCGCTCACCACCAGCCGCAAATTGAATGCCTCAACAGACAGGCCCCAGAAATAGGCGGCCACGCGTTCCGGACCTGCCGTCTGCATCTTGCAGCGGCGCGCCAGGCCGGTTAGATAGTCGGCACACTTGTGCTCAAAATAATTGATTTGATCTTCTTCCGCTTCCTGCTGCGCTTCCCGCATCAGATCGCCCAAGGGGCCCGGAATTATCTCGCTCCAGGTCTGTGGATCGCCGGAGGTCAACAAATCAGACAATGGGCCGTCATACGCACCCAGCGGGAAAAAATACTGTTGATAGAGTTTCATCGGATAATTGTTGCGGGCCGCGCGCCAGAATGCCGTGACGGCACGGCCCAGCACGCGCTCATCCACCCAGTCCGTCAGCATGGGAGCGTCCAATCCCGCTCCGAGGGCGCGGTAATGCCTCAGATACGCCCCATCCAATGCAATATCCTGCCCCAACGTTTGATCGCGCTCCATCCCCGCGGTAAGTTCGGCCATGGTGGCGCGCACCGCATTCGGAAGCAGATTGGTCTGGCCACCCGCCACCTCATTCAGACGGTCTATGGGGAAAAGGGATGGAGGGAATGGATAGTGGCCGGGATCACGCACGGTATGTGCAAGGTTCAAGTAGTCGTTGTTCATTGCAAACATATCCGCCAACGATGGGTTTGGGCAATCCTGCCGCAGGGACTGCACCTGATGGTTCAAGTAGTCCTCGATGATGCCGCTCCAGTCTTCCCAGGAGGCCGCTCCACTTCCGGCCCATTCGCGCAACGCCGTATCCTGCAACCGGTGGAAAATTTCCTCGCTCCGCTCCACGGCCGCCAGCGAAAGGAAAAACTCCTGCGGCATCAGACGTCCTTCAAGGACGCTGACCCGCCCGCAGGCGAATCCCCATTCGTGACGATCTTTGGTCAAAGCATTCACGCGTCTATACCACCAAAAAGTTCCGCCGCAATCTGCGGGGCCAGTTCGCGTTCCATATCCTTCAATATCGTGTCGAGTGTTTGATCCACTTCGTACTTCCCGCACACAAACCAGAATCCCCCGCGCACCTGGAGCGCCGCTGTATCAAGGCGCACCTGCGCCTCCGGGGAGCGGTTCCGGTTGAATTCATCCAAAAGACGTTGAAATCGAGAACGTTCTTCATTATGCACGCGCAAGGCCCCGCCGTCCGCCCCCGCGGCGCGTTCCAGCAATCGCCGCATAACCGCCATATAGGTATTTTCCGGCAGTGCCAGCACGGCTGCTTTCGCGTGGTTAAAAACAGCCCGCAGACATGTGTTTTTCCGTGTTAACAGGTCTTTGCCTGACCTTCCCCGGCATTGAATCAGCTTGCGCGCATATTCTTCCTCAATGGTGCGGACCGCATTCTGATAATGCCGCTCACCGTCACGTTCCGCCGCCTCGCGGGCATCCTGAACGCGCTCTTCTGCGGCGAGGTGAGCCGCTTTGAGCAGGTGATCCGCTTCGGTTTTTGCCGCGGCCAATACCGATTGGCTGATGCGTTCAAGGCCCATACTCTTGTTCCTTGCGTTCACTTCACCATCACGTGAAGGTCACGAAATTTGGGTTGGTAATCCAGAAGATAGTCAAAATGCCCGCCAAGAGGGATACCACCGCGTAGGTTTCCACCATAGCAGGGAAAAGGAGGGCGCGCCCGGACTCTTCCGGCCGGCGCGCCACCAAGCCAATGCCCGCCGCCGATGCTTCACCCTGCCATACTCCCGTAACATACAGGGCAAGCCCGACACCCAAGCCCACAAAAAAAAGGCCGACGCCCGTGGTGACTGACGCGTACCATGTCCCTGCGATCAGGCCTATTTTCATAAAAATCATGATGGCGGTGATGAATGCATAGAAACCCTGTGTGCCGGGCAAGGCTATCATCACGAGCAATTGCCCGAACAAGTCCGGTTTTTCGCTTAGTACACCCGCCGCCGCCTGCGAGGCAATGCCAATACCCTTGCCGGAGCCTGAGCAGCCTAGTCCGACCGCCAGCCCTGCGCCGGCAACCGCCAGGCCGCGTCCAATTTCAATGGCGAGTTGATGATCCATCGTTTATCTCCATTTGTTTTAGTTCCGTTTCAAAATAGCGGCGGGGGAATCAAATCCCAGCGGGCGGAACGGTTTCGCGCCGCCCGTGTAGAACCGGCCGAAAAACTCCACAAAAATAAGGCGCATTGAATGCACAAACGCACCCAACAGGCAAATGGCAAAATTAAAAAGATGCGCTACGATCAGCGCGGCAATAAACAATACCGGCCCCGCCACGGGAATGGGCTTTAACAACGCGGCAATCATGTTGAATGACAACGCCACAATGGAGGTGGTCAGGGCAAGCGCCAATAACCGGCAATAGGACATGGTGTCGCCGATGAATGCGGTCAATCCGTAGGAGCCGACAATTCCATACAGGCTGATCAGCCCGGTGGTGAAGCGGTTCACCAGCCCGGAAGCGCCCCGGCCTTGGGTGAGCACGAGCCCTATCGCGCCCCCTGCGAAAAGAAACAGGCCTGCGGTGAACGCCGGCGTGGGCACGGGAGCAAACATCTTGCTTACTAGAATCACAAACCCCGGCAGAATAACCAGCCAGAGCAATCCGTCGCACAACACTGCCGCAATATCCTTGCGAATCCATGCCCCGTACATCTTCAACGCAATCCCGTAAAACTGATTTAACATGCCGATGCCCAGCGCGATTATCAGCACGGCAATGGGCTTCTGCATGGGATCAATCACCTGTGTGACACGCATCACGCGCAAGATGAGATTGTTCTCGCCCAGGTATTGCGGCATGTAGAGATCGCCAAACCACCCCCCCAGCAGGAATCCGAAAATAACCGTCGAAATCCCACCGTACAGCAAGAGACGCGCAAAATTATACACCCCCTCATAGGGACGGGTCTTGTACATCAAATATGCACTCAGAAGAATAAGCATCGAGCCGTACGCCACATCGCTGAAGCAAATCCCGAAAAATAGAAGGAACGGGAAAAAGATGAAGGGCGACGGATCGAAGGTGGTGTAGAGTGGAAGACCAAAGAGGTTCACCAGCATTTGGACCGGCCGCACAAAACGCGATAGGGTCAGGCTGACCGGCACCGTTTCCTCCGGACCGGGATCTGAGGCCACCACCATGACGTTCTCGTATTCCTCCGCCAATACCGATTGCAGCCCCGGCAAATCAACCTCGCGTACATAGCCGGTCAACAGACCGACCCATTTGCCATGCGCACCCTTGCCGCGAGCAAGTGCCAGATTTTTCTGGCTTTCCCAAAAGGCCTCCAGAATCCGGAAGGCGCGCCGGTTCATGGCCAAGACCGCCGTTTTTTCAATCGTTTCCTGAAGACGGGCTTGTAATTCCGCCTTATCCCCTTCCAATTCCTGTATGTGTTCCTGTACCGTCCCTGAAAAACGGGGGAGGGACCACTCGGTAAAACCAATGCTGGTCAATGCCGTACGGGCCTCGGATTCTTCTTCTTGGAGAAAAGCCACGGCGAGTTTGACCTTATCCCCGCGGCGGCTGTGATTTTCCCCTGCTGAATTAACACGTTCCCACACAATGGGTGAATCCCCGGGCATATTCGTTTGGAATCCGGAGAGTCTTTCATCGGACACCTCGCCTACCAGAATCTTAACCCGCTTCAAGGCATGCAGATCTTTCAGGGCAAACGGCAGCCCTTCAAATCCATGCAATTCTTCCAATTGCGCTGAAATTTCCCCCACCGCCCGCTCCGTGCGCCGGTATACGGTATCCAGGTCTTCTGCTTCCCGGTAGTGCGCATCGAGGTCGCAGTGGGCAATCACCTTGTCCAATTCTTCCGGGGTCACCAGCAGGGGAACAGGCGCCAATCCGGCGGCAAAGCTTTTCCGCTCCGGGGCCAGGGTGTCGATAAGATTCAAAACAAGCCGGAGTTTCTGGAGTTTCTTGTCACATTCTTCCGTGGCGGTTTCCGCTCGATGAAGGGCCTCGTTCGCACCGGCATGATGATCAAAGACGTCCAGCACTTCCATGACGCCCAATTCGTGCAACGTCCTAATCAGCCGCTGCGACGCGGCCCTGGGGCACAGTAGCGTGATTTTTTTTATCCGGTCAATCGCCATGGTTCATACCCCAAGAAATTGATTCACCACTTGGTCCACTTGCCGTTGCAAGGCCTGTTCCTTGATCCCTTCCAGGGCGCTGAGCGCGTGTTCGGCCTCCCGTGTGGCCTGTTCAATGTCCCGTGCATGCCGCTGCTCCGCCTGCGCGCGGAATTCCGCAATGCGGCGCTCAATTTCAGCCGACACATCCTGTTTCAGGCGCGCAGCCCTCTCTTCCGCATCCTGTTCGATGCGGCGCGCCTCAGCGCGGGCGTGTTCCACCACAGCGTTGGCTTCTTTTTCCAGATCCAGTACTTGTTCTACCAGCGAACTCATATCAACTCTCTATGTTGTAGTTACGGCTGTTTTGCCAAAACATCACCGGCGTATCACCACGTGTGGATCGCAGTAACGGACAGTGGAATCCCCTCCCCGCGGTTCCTCTGTGCCCAAGTATAGGGAACTCTACCTTACTTGCCCAAATACTTCAAGTTTTCCCACGCAATCCGCAAAGATTGCGTCCGGCCGAAAGCATGGCTTGTGCCCTGGCACAAACATGCGTAAGAACTCAAACAATCCGCCAGGATTGTGGCGTTGTCCGGCTTGTGCCGAATAAATGCCGAATAAATGGTAAACGGAGCCATTCCATAAATGCTTTTGCTTCGTTTTTGAAAGGTGCTATAGTTAAGCTGTTGGCGCGACGCGAAAAACCACGCGCCAAGGATGGGAGAATATCACATGAGCCAAGACATACCGCCACGGGTGCGCAGGTCGTCCAGCGTGCTGGTATTTACCTTTATTCTGGGAATTGCCATTGGGTTTTCCCTGGCCTATGCCACGTTTGATTCACTTCACTGGAATTTTGCGGAGAAAAAGGGTCCTGCCGCCATCGTGAATACGACAGAACCTTCGGCACCCCCCGTGGAACCCACTCCTTCATCGTCGGCAAACCCAGAGCCGCCAGGGGAAGGTGAAGCCTCTATTCCCCCACCCGAAACCGCTGCCGCACCGGATGCGCAAGCAATTGCCGCCGTGGCAGATGTAAAAGGGCTATGGCCAGCACGGCATGTGTTTATAACGCTGGCAGGGACGGAATTGGATGATGCGGCAAAAGCCCTGTTGGCCGGATTTAAGCCCGGTGGCGTGGTTCTCCAGCCAGAGAATCTGGGGGATGAGGCACAAACCCAAAAGCTGGTGAAACAGATTAAAGAAGCAGTGGGCCTGGGAACGGGCTTGAGCAGCCCGCCCTTTATCGCCGTGGCGCAGGAAGGCGGCGCGAATGGCAATCCGCTAAAGGTTGAACCTGCCCCAAGCGCGGCAGACCTTGGCCAGAAGGGCAATGCAGATGAGGTGAAGCAATGTGCGCGGGCCTATGCGGAGGCGGCGCGCAAACGTGGTATCAACGTATTGCTTGCTCCGGTGCTTGACCCCTTTGTGACGGGCGTGTCTCCGGAAGACTTCAAACCCCGTGCTTTCGCCGACAAACCGAAACTGGTGACCAGCCTGGGTTTGGCCTTCATGGAAGGCGTGTTGGAAGGCGGCATCACTCCGGTGGCGAAGTTTTATCCGGGACTGAGCGCCGCGACCCCAGTGGACGGCACACTCACCATCCAAAAAACCGAGGTGCGCGAACTGGCGGAACTGCTCTATTCATTTTCCGAAGCGGCGGCGCACAAGGTCCCCTGCATACTGGCCGCGCCCGTTGCCGTTCCGGGATTGGACCGCGAAGATCCAAAACGCCTCACCCCGTTTTCCCCAAAAATGATTCAGCAACTTCTCCGCGGCCAATGGGCTTATGAAGGGGCCGTACTGGCGGACGACCTGCTTTCGCCAAATGTCCCCAAAGATAAACCTGTAGAAGAACTGGCCGTGGCCTGCCTAAGCGCGGGATGTGATGCGATGATCCTGAGTAATGCCACCTCTGCGCAATTGACGGCTATTTGCCAGGCCATTGCGGCCGCCTGCGCACCGGAAGGCGCGCTGGGACCCGAACGGCTCTCTGTTTCCAAAGCACGGCTTGATGCGTGGCAGAAACGGATCGGGGAACATGAACAAACGCCGAAAGAAACCCCGGCTCAAGCAATAAGCCCGATAATATCGCAACCCCCCAACACGAAAATGATCAAGCACCGTATCCAGAAGGGTGAGACCCTGAAAGGCATCGCGAAAAAATACAGTGTGCGCACCAGTGATTTAATGACTTGGAATAATTTAACCGGACCGGATATCCGTTTTGACACCGACCTCCTGGTCTTTGTGCCGGAAACGCCTGCAGCACCCGCGCCAGAACCTGCAAAGACTCTTGAAGAATCTGAAGGCTCCCACCCGGAGATGGAGCTTATTGAAGGTTCTCCGGAACCGTTAAAAACGCCCGCGCCGACTCTGGAATCTGAGAAGGCGCCCGAAACACCGCCTCCCGCTTCTGCTCCAACGCCGGAACCGGAGAAGGCGCCCGAAACACCGCCTCCCACTCCTGCACCAACGCCGGAACCGGAGAAAGCCCCCGAAACACCGCCTCCCGCTCCTGCACCAACACCGGAACCGGAGAAAGCTCCCGAAACACCGCCTGCGCCTGAAACCCCAAAACCGGTTGACACGGCACAGCCCGTCGAAACACCTCCGTCTGTGGCTGAACCAACCATGCCACCGCCGACCCCTTCTGAGGAATCTCCTGCACCTGAATCCGAGGAGACTGTTTCAGAGACATCGCCCGCTTCCCCCGCGGAAGCGACACCGGTCCCTACGGAGCAAAAAAGCGAAGAACAAGAGTATGAGTTCTATACGGTGACCAAAGGCGATAACTTGCGCCGGATCGCAGAACGATTTCACATCACCGAGGATGAACTGGCCAAAATTAACCAGATCACCGATCACAATTTAATAAAGGACGGTCAGAAGCTTAAAGTGCCCAAGCAATAACCTATCTGGAATGCCTTACTTTGGTTATAACTATGACCAGGTATTATGGTCCCTGACTGTCCGTGTTTATCCGTCTCCCTCGCATCTTGTGCAAAAATTGTAATTCTCTCCGGCATACTGTATCGGGTTATCCTGGCTGCACCGCCCTGACCTGTGCTAAAAACTTGTTCCGGATCTTTTCCGGCACAAACAGATTCACATCCTTGATAATCCCCCCTGCCATGTCCGCATGGCCGCCGCCGAAGCCCATCCCCTTCAACACTTCCTGAATCACGGCTGAAGCGTTCAGATGCGGCAGTTCATTGCGCACGGAGAAATTGATCACGCCGCCGTTTCTCGCGCACAGCGCCACAAAGCTGATTTCACGCAGGGAAAGGAAGAAATCTCCCAGGACACCCAAAAGATTTTGATTGCAGCCCTCCGGAAAATAGCAAAACGCCATCTTTTCCCTCTCGTCGATAAGGACGTGTTCCAGGGCGTGCCGGAAAAAATCGAGATCCCGGGTCTGTATGTAATTACGCAGGATCTTGTTTTGCAGCGGAATATCCGCTATCGGGAAAAGCTCCGCATACGCGCGAATATCCGCCTCATGCACTTTCCGCGTGAGCAGCGAGGTGTCCATGCAGATTCCGATCATCAGTGCGGTGGCCACGTTGCGTGGCAGGAGCTGCCGCGACTCGGCATAATAGGAATAAATAATCGTGGAGCACGACCCATAGGTGGTGCGCAGATCGCACAGGGAAACGTCTTCCGGACACTCCACTTCGTGATGATCGATCACCGCGATTTCCTCTCCGGGCAGTTCGAGGACGTTTTTGCTCCCTTTGCACCCGTCCACAATGATGATCTTGTCTTCCGGGGTGATATGGATGCCATCTTCCTCATGAAGAGAGATGCTCAATTCCGCGATCATCTCTCGCAGGGAATCCCGCTGGATATCCCCCTCATATACAATCTGTGCGGAGATCCCCATCGTGCCCAGCAACTGCTGCAAGCCAAACGCCGCCGCCACCGCGTCATGATCCGGAAAATTGTGCGTCTGAATGTATACCAGTCCGCCCAAGTTCTTCAGTTTCGCCGTTAATTCAGAAAATATGCTCATTCACGCCTGCCTTATTTTGTATCGCGCCCCCTGCCGGAGGAACGGTGTAATCCACTGTTGTATCTCAAAGAACATCCTTGCCAGTTAACGATATTCTACCAAAACAGACCTCGTGCCTGTCATTGACCCTCGGGGATTGGCAATTAATGAGTGCAGACTGTTAGTCTTTCCGTAAAATACGTAATCGTCGAACAAAAAAATTAAAAAAAGGAACTTTCGCTATGTTTCACAACATAATAACCGGAATGGCCATTGTCATGGCCGCCAGTGCTGCCATGGCGGAAGAGATTGCCATCTCAAAGGTGTTTGGCACGGAACTTCCGGGGCAGTATAAGCATCCGGCGGCGATTACTGAACTGGATAATGGCGACCTGTACCTCGCATATTACGGCGGTTCGGGGGAATATGCGCCCGACACGGCGGTCTACGGTGCACGATTGAAGAAAGGCGGGAAGAAATGGTCAAAACCCGTCCCCATCGCCGATACCCCATTTCATTCCGATGGCAATCCCGTGGTCTGGCAAGCGCCCAACGGCACGGTCTGGCTCTTTCACGTGGTGCGCTATGGCGACACGTGGTCCGATTCCATCATCCACGCCAAGATTTCCAACGATGGCGCGAAAACCTGGTCCGATCCCTTTGTGCTGGCAATGGAAAAAGGCATGATGGTCCGATCACAGCCGATTGTACTGAAAAATGGCGACTACCTCCTGCCGATTTATCATGAGACTGGGCATGACCGGGAAGTGGTGGGCGGCGACACCACGTCGTTGTTCTTGCGCTGCGATCCCAAAACGAATACCTGGACGGAAACCAACCGCATCAGCGCGCGGCTGGGATGTTTGCAGCCCGCCGTAGTGCAGATCGACGAGAACTATCTGATCGCATACATGCGCCGGGGCGGCGGGTATGATCCGCGCACCGATGGCTATCTCGTGCGCGCGGAATCGCATGATGGCGGAAAAACATGGCTGGAAGGCAAGGACAGCGCGTTTCCCAATCCAAACGCCGCCGCCGATTTCCTGCGCCTGCACAATGGCCACCTGCTGCTGGTGTACAACGACAGCATGAATGACCGCTCACCCTTGACTGTGGCCATCTCCACCGATAACGACAAAACGTATCCCTACAAAAAGAACATCATGGAAGGCAAAGACGATTTTGCGTACCCCTACGCCATTCAAACCCGCGATGACAAAATCCACATCATCTTCACCTCGCACGAACGCACCCAGATCAACCACGCGGTCTTCGACGAAAGCGCGCTGGTGAAATAAGGCAGCTTAACGTCCTTTGCTGAGTTTGTGCCAGGCGGTGATGGAGCGTTTCAGGTTTTCGTGGACATCCCCCTTAATGCCGTACCCTTGAAGGCCGATGGGGCCGGTGTATTCGATGCGGCGCAGCCCTTGCAGGAATCCGCGCAGGTCGAACGAGCCTTTGTCGAGCGTTTGGATGAGCCGATCCCAGCCGCCCTCGGTGTCCGCACCGTTAATGGTGACAACAAATAAATAGGGCCTGGCGAGATCAAGCAGGCCATTCATGTTCTGTCCCTTGCCCGCATTCAGCCAGTGGCACAGATTAAAGGTTACCCCCACATTTTTCCGGTCCACAAGCTTTGCCACGCGCACGGCGTCTTCCACTTTCTCCAGCCAACAACCGGTGTGCGGATACAAAGCCACCCGCAAGCTGGTTTGCTGAAGTTTGTCTGAAATATCACACAGCATCTTCACCGCAATGGCGTCGCCGTCTGTTGAGGACGGTTTGTACGTTTTGCTGTTGATGGTGAGCCACAGGATTGTATTGCGGCCTTTAAGCGCGGTGATGCCTTCTTCGAGGCCGGGTTCGAGCGTGCCGCCGTCCGGCTCCACGGTGGCGCTGATATACGTGGTGAACATTTTAAGGTTGTTGGCATCCAGCGCGTGCAACATCGCGGGAATCTCTTTAAATCCCGTGAAGCCATAGCCCGCGTAACCAAGTTCTTTTAACATGGATGCCTGTGCCTGGGGCGTTTGATGATTTTCATCCTTCGTGCCGGTGTCCATGGCAAAAAAGGGATTGGGCATCCCCGCCGTTTCCGCCGCTATTGCGGTGGCGCCGCAACAGACTAAGCCTGCTATACAGATAGAACTGAGGATTGATTGCATGGCAAGTTCCCTTTCTTTCACCAATTGTAGAAATTCAGTTGATCATCCATTTGGACTGTCACAAAGCACCATTGCGGTTGGGAGGGCGAAGTTCCTGCTGAGCCGTAAGACAAAACAACCAAACGGCATATTACAACGTGATGATCCCGATCTTGTTCTACGGCTCAGCAGGAGCTTCGCCCTCCCGCTCCGGATTAGAAGAAAAATCATAGATGCCAGGGTTCGCGCATGGCGCGTGTTAGCAGGCGGTTGGCCGATGGGTCATTCGTAAAATGTTCTGTATTCGGATCCCAGTGCAATTTCCGGCCCAGCTTCATGGCGATGTTGCCGATGTGGCTGATTGTTACGGTGCGATGACCAATTTCCGCCGGGGCATAGGTCTGCGCGCGGCTTTTAACACAATCGAGGAAATCGCGCTGTTCGCGGCCGGGACATGTCCGCAGGTGAATCTCTTCCGGGCTGATGACGGATTGCAGCAAGCCGCGCGAACTCGCTTCGATGCTGTCCCATGTGCATTCGATCCAGCCATCGCTTCCCTCCAAGCGGATTTTCGGCGAACCGTCCGTGCAAATCAGCGTGACGCCATTGGCATACTCATACGTCAATTTCCAGGCAATGGCGGTGTTGTAGAGGCCTTCCCGCGGGAAGATGCCTTCGCCTTCCACGCTAACGGGGCCTGAATATTCGGTGTTATTCGCCCACTGGGCGATGTCGTTGATATGCGCGCCCCAATCGGTCAGACTGCCGCCGGAGTAATCGAAAATCCATCGGAAATGATAATGGCAGCGGCCTTTTGTATAGGGGGCTTCCGGCGCAGGCCCGAGCCACATGGTGTAATCGAAGCCTTCCGGAACCGGCTCCACCGAAAAGGGTTTGTTCTGCATACTCCTGGCGGTGGGATCCACGGGAAGTTGTGTATGGATAGTCTGCAATTTTCCGACACGTCCATTGCGGACCAGTTCCGCCGCGCGCAGGAAATTACCCTTGGAACGGTTCTCGCTGGCGGTCTGAAATATCCGCCCATACTGCCGCATCGTGTCGCTGAGCACGCGGCCTTCGTGCACGGTGAGCGTCAGCGGCTTCTCGCAAAGCACATCTTTCCCCGCACGCGCCGCGGCGATGGAGGGCAGTACGTGCCAATGATCCGGCGTGGATACCACCACGGCATCCACATCCGTACGCGCAATGACTTCGCGCCAATCCGGGGTGGCATCGCACCCTTTAAAGGTTCCGGAGGGTTGCTGTTGGGCATAGTGCCGGTTAACCAGTTCCAGGGCCGCGTGCATGCGTTCCTGATCCACATCGCACACCACCACCACCTGGGCATCGGGCTGCTGCAGGAAGGTTTTAAGGTTCATATTGACGCCATGGTCCCCCGTGCCTATGAACCCCAATGTAATCCGATTGTTTGGGGTAGCCGCCCCTTGTACACGCGCCGGAAGGATCAGTGGAACCGCGGCCAATCCCGCTGTTTTTAAAAAAACGCGCCGTGTTGCCATGGAGGACATATTCCGTTATTCTCCGCCCGTTATGCCTACACAATAAATAAATCACCGTACCCATGCAAGAAAGTGGAGTCCAGAGAAAGGATGAAGGATGTATTCAGAGGGGAAAAAGAGTAAGGGAATCGTGTTTTTGAGAAAAAAAGTGCCACAGCGAGCGGATGAACTGGTGGGCCAATACCGATGTGCTCCCCGGTGTCGAAGAGGCCATTCGCTCCGCCCAAACCAAGCTGTCCACGGGAAAATCCCTCGATTTTGATCTGAAACCCATCTTCGAGGCGGCTCAAAACCGCGAAAAAGAAGAAAAGAACAAGTAAAGTTGACAAAAAGGAACCAAAATGGTACCATTTTGGCGGCAAAATGACTCCAAAATAGTAAAGGAATGGTGCCATGAAGACGTTGAGTATAAAAAACGTGCCCGATGAACTCTATCTAAGGCTGCAAGCCCAAGCGCAACAAAATCATCGAAGTGTAAATAGAGAGGTTGTTGCAATGTTAGACACCGCAATACGTGTTAAAGAAAAGCCAGAAGATAAAAAGGCCGTATTGGAAGAAATGCGTCTGCTTCGTGCGCGAGTTTCTGGACCAGCATTTACGCTTGAGGAAATACAGCAGGCTATAGATGAGGGCCGGCCATGATTGTCGTGGACACCAATGTACTCTGGCCGCTTTGTTTTCCTTGTGATTTAACTCCCATTGCAGAATCACTGTGGGAAAAAGATTCTGCTTGGCATGCTCCCAGCTTGTGGATATCCGAATATCGATGTGTTGTGTTGAAATACTTCCGAACAGGCAAAGTCGATGGGGAACTTGTCAAGGAATTGATTAGTGCGGCCCGTAAACGTATTCCGCATGAATACACCCATTCCATAGATGATGAATCGGTTATGGAGTTGTGCATGATGTCTGCGTGCACCGCTTATGACTGCGAATATGTGGCGGTGGCCATGATGCTGGGCGCGCCGCTGGTGACGTTGGATCAGGCTATTTTGAAGGCGTTTCCCATGATCGCTACATCTCCCGAAGGATTTCTGTCCCGGTAAAAAATTGAGAGGCCGGAAGCGGCATCGCGCCCATGCTTCCGGCCTCTGTTCAAACCCCACGAATAAGTATGATTCCTGCAGCTTCACTACGCGCCGCGTTTCCGCGGCTGGGGTTTTTAAACTGTATTAAACTATCTTAACTCAATCCGGGGATGGAATCATAATCGCCAAACAACACCGCCCACGTCCGGCACACCGGCCAATCGCCCGGATATTTGACAAATGCCACATGTCCATCCAAGTATAGCACATTTCCGCCGCCCGGAATATGGTTAAATTGCGACCGTCCCAAATCGTTCGAAACCGCCTTGTTTACTTCATCGTTCATGATCGCCAGTTCGCTCTGGGCCTTCGCCGTGGCGGCAGGATCATTGATATCGGTGATGAGGAAGCGTTCAATCCCTTCTCTCAAACGGAACGCCTTGAGATTATCTCCAAGATCCCAATCCTCATTGAGATTCTCATCTGTAGGAGCGGTGGAAAGTTCTTGCAAGTATTGGAAGTAATCCAACAATGCCCCTAGATTCAGATAAGGGAGCAGCTCATCAATGGTATTCACTTCAACATTAATCGCGGTGGGATCAAGAAGATAATGGTTGGGTTGGAATGCCCACGCGTAGTAAATATAAGATACGTGCCGCACCAAGCAGGGGCAAATCCCACTGTTGGGATCCCCTTCCGTACAAAACCACTGTTGACCGTTCAAATACTCGCCTGCTTCCGCGTCCGAGGGGCAAATCAATACATTCAGGTCCGACAGGTACTCCGGATAATAATCCGGCGTGAACGGTGTCCACATGTCTTTAAGCCCCCAAATATCAAGATCGGGATCCGGATCAATCGGATAGCTCTCACACGGACCAATATGGGTGCGCAACGGCGGATACACCTGCCCTTTCGACTCGTTGCTGTACATTTTGAACATCAGGCCCAACTGTTTCAGATTGTTTTGGCAGCTCGAACGGCGCGCCGCTTCCCGCGCCCGCGCCAGAGCGGGCAGAAGGATGGCGGCCAATATGCCAATAATGGCAATAACCACAAGTAACTCAATCAGGGTGAAACCTTGGCGTCTCATACGATTATTCCTTATGAATGTTTGTTTAGAGGTTGACAGAGCATGCTGTAGACCCGTACACTAGCCATACTCTATCGAACGCTCGATAGAATATATCCTACGGGTTTGGAGTCCGGTTGTCAAATGAAATATTCGCATGCCCCGGAAGAACTCAGCGCGAGCGCGGAGCGCATCGTGGAGATAGCGACCGCCCTGTTTGCGGAACACGGCTATCATGGGGTTTCCACGCGTGAAATTGCCGCCGCCACCGGCCTGAGCGTGGCCACTGTCCATCATCATGTGGGGGCTAAACATGACCTCTACGTGAAAGTGTATCAAGGTCTGCTGGCCGATTTGGAATCGTTTTTCAATGAAGTCATGGAAGTAGTGAGCGCGGCGGATGTGAGTGATCCTGTGGTGCGGGCGGAATTGCCATCCCAGTTGATCGACAAATTCATTAATCAAGTTGCGGAACACCCGGTTCGCGCCCGGCTTTTCTTGCGCCATTGGCTGGATAGCGCGGAAGAGTTTGACGCCATAGAAGCGGAACTGTCCCTTCCCCTCTTTCGAAAAGTATACGAGGTATTGAACAGTTCGAAAGAGGCCGGCATCATTCAGTTGCAGGTGGATCCGGGCCTCTTTATTCGGAGTTTTGAGTGGCTGGCCTACGGCTATTTTGTCTCCGGGGGATTTGATTGGGAGCATTGGCGCAGCGATCCGTATGAAAACGGGCAACTAACCGCTTTCAAGACATACTTAAAAGAGTACTTATGGCGCATGCTCGGGTTTTAACTTGCAACTATCCGAAAACGATTTTCCGCTTTACCGGCCGCAAAAACACCAGCGCCAACCCTGTAAACGCCATTAACATTGCATCACTTTTGAACGAACCCCTTGGATTCGGCTGCCCTGAGCACGATAGAAGCGGAGCTTTTGCGCCTTCACCCTCAAGATAAATGAGCACCCGCTGTCCGCCTCCGTCCAAAAGTAGACCATCGCTGTACCACCGGTTCTCCGTGGGCGTAAAGGTTAACACCAAATCCTTTGCGATACCGGGGTCAAGACGGATCATCGCGCTGCCTTCCAGACGGATGGCGGTTCCATCGATCATCCGCGCAAAGATATCCAGCGGTCCATTTCCGATATTTTCGACATGCACGGTCTTGTGCGAGAGACCTTTAATCGCTGTAGTATCAAAAAACATCACCGAGCTATCCCCGGGAATAACTTGCATATGTCCTTCTTCTTCGCCTTCTTCCTCGCCTTCCAGCATACCTTCCCCTTCGATCAGGCCTTCTTCTTCGCCTTCGATCAGGCCTTCTTCCTCGCCTTCGATCAGGCCTTCTTCCTCGCCTTCGATCAGGCCTTCTTCCTCGCCTTCGATCTGACCTTCTTCTTCGCCTTCCAGCATGCCTTCCCCTTCGATCTGACCTTCTTCTTCGCCTTCCAGCATGCCTTCCCCTTCGATCAGACCCTCTTCCTCCCCTTCCAGCATACCCTCACCTTCGATCAGACCTTCTTCCTCCCCTTCCAGCACACCTTCGCCTTCAGAGGCTGGCAGCACCGTTAAAACGACTTGCTCTGAAACAATTTCCTCTATAAAATCGGTCACTCGGCACCAATAGATGCCGCTATCCGGCAACGTCAGGGCTGTAAACAACAACTCATTATTGTCTTTGCCGACACGCACTCCGTCTTTCATCCAATAGTAATGAATATTCCCCAGTCCTCCTGACAGATGAAGACTTAACGTGTAACCTTGCCCTTCCTCCAGCGTGGCCCCGACCGGTTGTTGCGTAATGGCCATATGGTCCGCCACCTGTAAATCGGTGATGTCGGAAAGGATCGTCTCCGCCTCATCCCCCACTACGCATTGATATTTTCCGGAATCCTCGGGCTGCAAATTTGTCAGTGCAAGCGTATTTGAATCCGTCCCTATGGGATAATTGTTCTTGACCCATTGATAATGCACCTCGCCATCCACCCCCGTCACCTCGATTGTAAACGTGTGAGAGGCGCCGGTATAGGTCCACGTGCCCTGAGGTTGCTGGATAATGACAAGCGGGCAATCCCGGCAGCAAGGCACGGTCTCCGGCGTGGTATACACATCCATGGCCGCGTCGATAAATGCATCGATATTTCCGCAGACCGCTTCGTATTCCTCCAGGTTGGTGTATCCGTCCAAATCCAGATCGCCTGCAGCATTCAATAAATATCCCAAGTTCAAATGATAATCATTCAAATCAATGTGGATATTCGCCTGTCCTGCGAGCGCCGCCACCATATCCTCCACCCCCACCGGTTCATTCATCGTAAACGTTGCCGCGGCGAACCGCTCGTATTCATCGCACGTAAAATGATAGATCAGCTCCAACAAAATACATTTTGAGCCCAGTGTATTATCCCGTTGCACCTGAAGATGATTCAGCGTGTAGGTGCCCAGCACCAGGCTGTGGAAGGGCGCCGTGTCTTCCCGCAAAATCGTATCGAACAACCGGATGTGCGCCAAGTCCACTATCCCGTTCTCATCCTTGTCCCGCGTATTCGGATCCCATGGCGGATCCACGTCATCCGCCGCGATGATGTGCAGGAAAGCTTCTTCAATATTGGCATCCAGCGCTGCAGCACCGGCCTGCGCCAATACAAGCACCGCCACGATATGAAAAACGATATATACCGGTTTCACGACTTCACATCTCCAACTCTATACAACACACCCGTTATGAACTATTATCTTGTATCATGGACTTTGGTTCCGTATCCATCGCATATTCAAAGGTCAAAGAAAAACCAATAGTCGCTTACTGTTGTTCATCAGAACCAGGATAATGCAGGAAAGGAGCGCGTTTCCAGGCCTCTTCGCGGAATACGCCCAATTTCCGGGTATATCCCAGCGAGGAATACGAGGGGCTTAGCGGAAGGCCACATCCGCTGCCTACAAATCCTGGCGCCGGCCAATGAAGCTGTTCCCGCCACCATGCATCGTCAAAATACACCCGCACCACCTCCAGATCACCCGCATCGTCGGAGTAAATCAAGCCCTCTTCCGCTAATAGCGGCCAGATCGCTTTCAGGCAATCCCGGGTGCTGGATTCCAGATCCACATCTAAGAATGCAAATACGATCGGTTCTGTTAATTCGCGCAATGAGTCTGAAAAGAAACCGGGAATAAAATCACACACTTCCAGGGCACCGTATGCGCGGACGGCCTCCTTCACTTCCTCCAGAGTTCCCCGAAACATGCCTTCCTGATAATAGCCATATACCCGGGTATGAAGCCCCACGTGACGCTGCCCATGGTCCGGTGGAAGCCCCTGAAAGGAATCACATACTTTCAAGCGCCGGCTCACCCGCTGGCATACCAGCGACAATGCCGCCGTGCTCGCTCCCTTCCACACCCCGCATTCAATCACATCGCCCTTAAGATCGGGCGGAAGACTCATTATTTCTTTGGCAAGCACGCTATGCACCAGCGGGGAAGTGCCCGATTCCATGCTTTGTGTAATCTGTACAAACCGTTCCGCCAGCGCTTTCTTTTCTCCCGCACTCACGCCATACTCGGCCCCCCAGGAACCGTTTACAAAATCATCCAGAACCGCTGCGGACCACGGCGCCGCCCCCAGCGCGCCGAGTTCGCGCCGCACAATCGCCTGCAGCACCGGCGTATCCACGGCCATCCGATATATTCTTCGAAGAAGGGATCTCATACGGTCATTCGCTTTACTCGCTTGCTTCAGAGCTGTTCCCTCAAGAACCCGACAGGGAGGAAGGCTCTTTCCGGCTCAAGGCAATTCCCGCCAGCGCCACCAGGCTCTCCACCACCCAGAATATTATCAGCATACGCAGAATGCCGCTGGTAAATCCATAACTATGCAGTCCGACTCCCAGTTGGTTCACCCCCCACCACGAAAACGCCGTCACCATGCCGAGCAGCACCGCCCCCACGCATGTGCCCATTGCGCTAATATATCCGCCCTGACGAAGATGCAGCACCACCAGGCACCACAACACGATCATCAGCGCACCGTTTTCTTTCGGATCCCAGCCCCAGAACCGTCCCCAGCTTTCGTTTGCCCATATTCCACCCAGAACCGTCCCCACTATGGCGAATAAAAACCCGAAACAGAGCGTGCCGTAGACCATTTTGCCCACCCCGGTATAAAACCCCGGATGCTTGGTGCGGAATCCCACCAGTTTGCCAAGGATGTAGATATGGGCTAACGCCCCCGCCAGCATGCCCGCTGCATACCCGACCGTCACCGTCGTCACATGCGTGGCCAGCCAGAAATTGGTGTCCAACACAGCGATCAGGCTGGGCATGGTATCCACGCCCTCCTTGATTTCATAGCGATTTGCAATAAACATTCCGATGGCCCCCAGGAATGCGCCCATCGCCACCGCGATCCGCTGCCGGTTCATCCATTCAATACACAACGACACCAACGCCGCAACCGCCGTGCAGAATAAAATCGTCTCATACAATGTCGTAACGGGTGGACGCCCCCGGATGATGCACCGCAGGGTTATCCCGATAACCAGCAGCACCAACGGGATCAACACGCTCACCGGTGTCACCCGGTGAATCCATTTCCACGTGGGCATCATCCACGAGATGGCCACCAACAGACAGCTCAATACAAACAGCCACTGGCTGTAGAAAAGATACTTGCCCTTGTAATACGAAACCTCCAGCGGGATTTTCGCATATTCTCCCCGTGCCGACGCCCGCGCCTTGATGTCCGCGTGAAGCGCTGCCAATTCCGCCTTGAACGCGGTGGGATTCCCGCATTTCTCCGCCAGCCGCTCCAGGGCCGCCACGTCTCCCGCCGGCGCCTTGCCGCCATGCGCGACATCAAATGCCGCCGCGCATGTATCCGCCGGCGTTTGCCATTGCTTTTCCGCTGGGTTCGCTGGCGGAAACAGTGCAAGTGTCTGTGCACCCGACACCGCCTCTTCCACCTCGTTCAACAGCTTGCTCATGGCCTCGCGCTCGGCTTTCAGCGCGTCGTCATCGAGGGTCTTGGCCTTGTCCGATACGCTCCGCAACACCGCCGGCCCCCGCTCCAGCACCACGCTCATCGGCACGCCGTCTTTTTCCGGAAATGCCTTCGCCAGTTCGGTATCGCCCTCCACCGCAAAGCGCTTCCGGGCGAAATCCATGGCATGAACAATAGATTCAAAATGCATTATATTACTGGCAAGATTCACAATCTGCTGTTCCACCAGCGTCCGGTCTTTCGCTTCGCTTTCGGAATAATGCCTTGCCAGATTCATTAATTGCGTGCGGCCTGGATCCAATTCATTGTAGGAATACCGATCCCGCTTTTTGTCGTGCGGAATCAATCCCAGCGCCACGATGGCCTCCGCATTATCCACAATAAAACACGGAAACTCTTTCGCCTTATCCGGGAAAAACAATACATCCAGCAACCATGCCGTGGAAGTCAGCCGCGGGCCGTCCGGCAGACTCAGCGTGCGTTTTCCGTTCAGCCGCAGCAAGGTGAATTGCGCAAAGGTATCCATGGGCTTGACGCGCCCGTCGTCCTGTATCGGCATCGTGGCGAAAAGTTGAAGCGTTTCCGCATCCCACGCCGGCGGGGCATCCGCGCCCAGACCGGCCGCCACCATCATGATGGAGAGCAGAGCACTCATGCGCGCCTCCTGTTTTCCGCGCGGAGATAGCGGATCAATTTCTGAAGAAAGTGAATGGTCAGTCCAAAGGTGATCACACACGTGGAATACAGCGGCCACTGATCCGCCGGGTTCCTCACCACCGCGAATTGCGAATACAGCGGCGTGTTCGGCCCTGCATTCTGCGGTCCCCATGACGATTGAAAGAAGGTGTAGCCGAGATGCCGCAGCGGTTCGTTCATCTTGATCAATATTTTCCGGCTCACCCCATTTTCGGTCAGAGTAACGTTGCTTTGAAAGTTACTTGCCATCTGGGTGCCGGGATGAAGCTCCCTGGTGAACTTATCCAATGTGATTGCAAAGGGCAGGTTCCAGCGTTTATGCCGTAACTCGATCGCATATTGTTTTCCATCGACGTCCGCCACCCAGGGGCTGCGTTCCCACGCCCAAATAATTCCCTGAAGAATCGAGCCGTCTTTCTTGCGAATATCCGCATACAGACCGGGAGCATTTTGTTCCGTTTCCTTTTCCTTGGGATGCTCGGTTAGCCGGGCCCCGTCCACACCGTGTTCGTCCGCCACCGGCGAACTATTCTCCATGAAATCATGCAGAATCACTTCAAAGGGCAACTCCGCCGCATAAAACATGCGCGCCCGCCCCCGCCGTAATTCGGAAAAGTCAGACGCCGGGATTACAAACTCCCGCTTCTGCCCGTCCACCTCTGCAATCGAAAACTCCCATTCATAATGGCTCTCGAAGGCGTCAGAACTCTCCTGTTCATACAAAGTCATGTAACCGTTCGTGGAGTAATGAAACGTCACAAACCCCGCGAAGACCATATACAGAATCCCGCCATGTGCGATCAGCAATCCCGGACGCCGCCACTGCTTTGGCGCACGCATAATCCCCCCCAGAAAAAGATTGATCGAAAGGAGACCCATCAACAAATATGCGCCAGGCAATGGCAGGGGAACCACGCCAAAGAGCCAGTGCACCACAAACGCGCTCTCAAAATATTTCTTCTGAACTTCATATAGCCCCTGGTTCACCTGCTCGACGGTGCCGAAGAACACCAGCACCAGCAAGAGAAACAACAGGGTAACCGCCACCCCCGAAGAGGCCGAGAAAAGGTATGCCTTCTTCACTATGGCTTTCATGAAACCGCCTTTTCAAATGATTCACAGAAGGCGATGAAATGTTCCATTTCAGCCGTCACCCCTGCATCGGGTCCTACCATTTTTATAAATAAGGTCTGATCATCCAGGGGACAGACCACGCCCAACATCTTCTGCCCCGGGGTCGCCTGCTCAGTCATCCCGGAATATTCTCCCAATATCTCAATCAAGGGGGAATCCTTCCCCATTACCCTGATCTTCCTCAGTGCGTTGATTTCTTCTGTCGTGAGCGCAGGCTGCGCCATTTGTTGCCGCCAACGGTTGATATTCGGTTCCACCCCTCCCGCAGGTCCGCTCAGCAAACTTGCATAGCATTCCACCGTCCCATTTTGGGACATATAGGTAACCAGCCGCATGCTCCGGTCTTCCGCCTTTTCCCAGCCTTCCGGCCCCGTCCATTTCAATTGAATCGCCTCTGGGACCGCTCCCCCCATCAAACTCTCATGCCCCATCGGCATGGCGCTTGTACTTTTCGCCTTGGAAAGCCCCAACCGTTCCTGGGTCGTCATCTTGACGGGTTTTTCCGCCATTTCAACCGCAGATGTTCGGATATCTTTTATTTCACGCCGTGTGTCTCCGGGGCTGCACGATAATCCGGCTACACAAAGCGCCGAAATCACAACCAGGCTTACGATCCGCCGCGGAACGGGAAAATACAGACAAAAAATCCCCGGATTTGTTTCTTTCATGACAATTCCTTGAATTATGCTATAAATTTACTTTTTTTAATCCCATATTGTCAATTGAGCAATCTTTTCGTCTTTCGGTAACAAATTACATTCTCCTTGAATTCCTGCCACTACTATGCTTTTATAGCGATAACAATATCGGGAGACTGCCCATGATGATTCATTCCTTCAAACACATACCATTCGTTATGCTGGGATCAATAGTGCTTACCACTGCCGCCGCCGCGCAAGCCCCCATTGACCTTGGCAACCGACTGGAGTTGTTCGTTGATTCCTTTCTCATAGACCAAATGAACGGGGTGAGTCTCCGGATGCACGAACCCCTGCCCGCCGATACTTCCCTTACGTTTGACAAACCCTGGGAAGGGCGTTATTGCGGTTATGTAACCGTCTTTAAGGATGAGCACATCTACCGCATGTATTACCGCGGCCTGCCGCGTGCAAAGGCGGACGGCTCGGACCTCGAAGTGACCTGTTACGCGGAAAGTCCCGACGGCATCCATTGGACCAAGCCCAACCTTGGTTTATTCGAGGTGGACGGCACGCGCGAGAACAATTGCATTCTTACCATGACGGCCCCCTTTTCCCACAATTTTGCACCCTATCCCGATACGCGGCCGGGGGCGCCTTCCGAGGAACGCTATAAAGCCCTCGCGGGAACCAGTGGAACCGGGCTTGTGGCTTTTATCTCCGGCGATGGCATTCACTGGAAAAAATGGCGGGACGCCCCGGTTATTACCCAGGGTGCATTCGATTCGCAAAACGTAGCATTCTGGTCGGAATCGGAAAAATGCTACGTCTGCTACCTCCGTACCTTCACCAGCGATGGTTACCGCACGGTCAGCCGGTGTACATCCCCTGATTTCCTCACCTGGACCGATATCGAATCCATGGATTTCGGCGGGACTCCCATGGAACACCTGTATACGAATCAGACGGTACCCTATTACCGCGCACCAAACCTTTACATTGCCATCGCAGCCCGGTTCATGCCCGGACGCCGTGTAGTAAGCAAGGAAGAAGAAAAGGCGCTGGGCATACAGGAGTCCTATGGCGGGGATTGCTCGGACAATGTGCTCATGACCAGCCGGGGCGGCAATCACTATGATCGCACCTTTATGGAAGCTTTTATCAAGCCCGGTATTGGAATGGAAAACTGGACTTCACGCACCAACTATCCCGCGCGGGGCATCGTCCCCACCGGTGAAAAGGAAATGTCGATCTACATCCAACAAAACTACGGCCAGCCCACCGGCTACCTGAAACGTTATACATTGCGTCCCGACGGGTTCATATCCGTCAATGCATCCTACAAAGGCGGAGAACTCATCACTAAAGTATTCACCTTCACCGGCAAAGAACTTTTCCTTAACTTCGCCACCTCTGCCGCCGGAAGCGTCCGTGTCGGAATTGAGGACGAGAAGGGGCGGCCAATGCCTGGATTCACCCTGGACGATTCCGCCGAACTCATCGGCAACATGCTCGACCGCGTTGTTCGATGGAAAGAGAGTTCCGACATCAGCACTCTCGCAGGAAGCCCTGTCCGCCTCCGCTTCTTCATGAAAGACGCCGACCTCTACGCCATTGAATTTCGCTAATTCACTTTTTCTCTTGCAGGAAGGTGTCAGCGTTTTCTTTGGTGATAAGTTCCACGCGGATTTTTACGTTTTTCTCTACTGGTTTGCCATCCAAATGATCGTAAATCTTTTGTGCGGCCACACGGCCCATCTCCCGCGGGAACTGCGCGGAGGATGAATACAACTTGCCCGCTTTGATTGCCGCAACGCCTTCGGCAGAACCGTCTACGGTTACCACAGTGACATCGTTCAACTTTCCCGCGGATTCCAGCGCCGAGATCGCGCCCAGTGCACTGGGATCATTGATTGGAAAGACTGCATTGATATCCGGAAACCGGCCCAGCAGATCCCGCATCACGGGACGCCCCCCCTCCGTCGTACCTTTGCCCTCCTGCGTATCGAGAATCTCCATATCTGGATACTTTGCGAGTTCTTCCGTGAATCCCTCCACCCGGTCAATACACGCTTTGTTAATCGAGTGATGTAGAATCACGACCTTCGCCGGACGCCGCACCTGCGCCAAGGCCCGCGCCGCAAGACGCCCCGCCTCCACATTGTCCGAAGCCACTTGGCACAATACCAGTTCATCATCCTTCACCGGCGCATCCACGATAATAGCCGGGGTTCCCTTTTCCTTCGCCTGGATCAGACTCCCTTTGATCCCCTCCCAATTGACCGGATTAATGAACAGCCCTGCCACGCCCTTCAACAACATATCCGAAATGTCATTCTTCTGCTTCAGGCTGTTGAACTGCGAATCCAGCGTGACCAACTGATCCCCATGCGCCTCCACCACCTCCTTCAACCCCGCGTTCAACTCCACGAAGAACGGATTATTCATCGTCTGAAACACCACTCCGAACAATCGGCCCTTCTGCCCACTCACGGCGTCAGACCCCGATTGCTGCTGATCGCAGCCAGCCATTATGCCAACCGCAACCGCCAAACAACCAATTATCATTCCCCGGCGCATTCTTCTTCCTCCAACAGGTTGATTTCCACCCATAGCATGCGTCGAACACCCCCGCTGTTTCAATTTTCCTGTTGGCAATGGCCTCCTCGTGGTAAATTCTCCTTGTATTTTCCTCTCTAATGGTATAATGTATTAGTTTAGGCATGGTGGCATATGATATTGTGAGAACTACTAGGAGAGGTGGAAGTATGGGAGTTGGGGTATTTTTCAGAGGGGGGCGGTATTCTTTCTGGATCATGATACTGGTCATAGGGGCTTTTCTTCTCGCACAGGAGGCAATCGCGCAAGCTTGGCGGCAACCGGCTGCCCAGGATGCTCTCGATCAGGCGTCTGATCAGTTATCCGATGCATGTACGGGAAACTCGGCTGCCGCACGGATACAACGAGCTCCAGACGGGGTGGTCGTGTTCGCGGGAAGCCCCCCGGGGGAGGTCTTCTTAGGCCAAAATACCGTCGGAACCCCGGAATCCATCGCTAAGGATTTTCTTAAAGAGCATGCGAAAGCCTTCGGCATCAGCGCCGCTTCTACCTTGAATGTAATATGGGAGAAACAGGGTTTGGGCCGGACATATGTCCGTCTGCAGCAATACATTGATGGCATGCCTGTATTTGGCGGACAAGCCATTGTTCAAGTGGGCGCTTCCGGTGGCGTGGAGTGTGTGGTGAGCGATCTTTCCCGTCACCTTGGCGGAATGGATATCCGCGCCGCGAGAGATAAGAACACTGCTATCGATCTTGCCATGGAAACAATTGCCGGCCTTTATGGGGCGCACCCGCTGTGCAATGCGGAAGATCCGGAATTGATGATTTTCTCACCCCTTGTGTTGGGCATGCCTGGTTTGGATCGGCTGGTGTGGCAGATGGAGATAGTGGCCACCGATGGAGCCCTTATCAAAGAAATGGTGATGGTGGACGCGGAAAATGGAAATGTTCCCCTTCATTACACCCTCATTCAGACATCGAGGGACCGGAAGATCTACGATGCAGCCAATACGGAATCCGATCCTGGCACGCTTGTGAGGACGGAAGGCCACCCGGCTTGCGGCATTGCGGATGCCGATCAAGCCTATGATTTCTTCGGCGACACCTATAATTTTTACAAAAACGAGCATGGCCGCGACAGTATTGACGGCCATGGCTATACAATAAGCGCGACCGTGCGGTATTGCTATCCGTACGGCATGTGTCCGTGGGAGAATGCGGTATGGGACGGGACGCGCATGTACTTCGGTCAGGGATATGCCGCTGCGGACGATGTGGTCGCACATGAATTAACGCATGGGGTCACTCAGTATGAGTCAGATCTCATTTATGCCGGGCAATCCGGTGCAATCAATGAATCTTTCTCGGATATCTGGGGAGAATTTGTCGATTTGACCAATGGTCATGGCACCGATGCCCCGGCGGTCCGGTGGAGCGTGGGAGAAGATCTCCCCATGGGCGCCATCCGGTCTATGTCCGATCCCCCCTTGTATGAGAATCCAGACAGCACCTGCAGTCCATATTGGTATGGGGGATTGCTGGATAATGGCGGAGTGCATATCAATTCCGGCGTAGGCAATAAATTGTGCTATCTGCTTACGGATGGCGGATCTTTTAACGGCGAAACGATCACGGCCATGGGCATCCCGCAGGTGGCGGATCTTTTTTATGAGGTGCAGGTAAACCTGTTAACAAGCGCGGCGGACTATGTGGATCTTTCGAATGCCTTGGCGCAGGCCGCCGTCAACCTGAACCTGAATCAAACCCAGCGGGACAATGTCGCCGCCGCCTGCCGGGCTGTCAGAATCACCCGCTCAACCATCTGTCAGTTGATCTATGAGTGCCCCAGCGGTCTTCCAATGGATGGGAGCTTTGAAGAAGGACCCGGAAGCGGAAACTGGACCGAACAATCCACGAATTTCTACACGCCTTTATGCAATGCCTCCTGTGGCCCGGGCGGCGGCACGGGTCCGCACACCGGCGGCTACTGGTGCTGGTTTGGCGGTGTCAGCGGTTTGGTGGAGGATGGCTCTATCTCGCAGTCAATCGTTATTCCTTCCTCAAGTTACGCCATGCTCAATTTTTATCTCGAAATTCCGGTTGCATTAACCACCGGCTATATGATGATCCGTGTGGATGATACGACGGTTTTCCGCGTGACCAAGGCAAACGCCGATACCTATCATCGGTATGCACTGGTGTCCATTGATTTAAGCAACTATGCCGACGGCGCCTCGCACCTGTTGTGGTTTCGTGGCTATACCGACGCGGGACCTGGTCCGCTCAATTTCTTCGTGGATGATCTTTGTCTGGACCTCGACGCAGGCGAAGGTGAAGGGCAGGTAGAAGGCGAAGGCCAAAATGAAGGCACAATCGAAGGTCAAGAGGAAGGTCTGGAAGAAGGGGAAGAAGAAGGAGAAGGAGAACAAGAAGGAGAGGATAACTCGTGCTGGTCTGCACTTGGAAACGGGATGGCTGGCCTCGGATATGCAGGTGTTCTGACCATGGCAGCGGACGATTCCGGGAATGTGTACGCGGGTGGGTACTTCAATACCGCCGGCGGAATAAGCGCCAGTCATATAGCCAAATGGGATGGAGAAACCTGGTCTAATCTGGGAACCGGCATGAGTAATTATGTTAATGCCGTTGTGATTGATCCCATTGGCGCCGTCTATGCGGGTGGAAACTTTGCCATGGCGGGTGGCATTACTGTCAATAATATTGCCAAATGGGATGGCGCCAATTGGACTGGGGTGGGAACCGGCACGGACAATTACGTGAATTCGATTGTGATTGACAAATCGGGAACTCTGTATGCCGGGGGAAACTTCAGCATGGCGGGCGGTGTGAATGCCAATTATATTGCTAAGTGGAACGGTGTCTCATGGGCCCCTCTCGGCCTTGGGCTTGGACGACCGGTGGAAGCGATTGTCGTTGATGAGTCGGGAACTCTGTATGTCGGAGGTCAGTTCTCCACCGCGGGTGGCATAACCGTTAATAATATCGCTAAATGGGACGGAGAAACATGGTCACCCCTCGGAGCGGGTATGAATCATACGGTTAACACGCTTGCGATGGACGGTTCTGGAAATCTCTATGCCGGCGGGTACTTCACCATCGCCGGGGGAGCCAATGCCAATTTTATTGCCAAATGGGATGGCATGTCTTGGACAGCATTGGGACAAGGCGTTGATTTTGCGGTGGAATCCATAACGTTTGATTCCTCCGGAAATCTTTATTGCGGGGGGCGATTTACCACTGCCGGCGAGACAATCGCCAACTATATCGCCAAATGGGATGGCGAAAGATGGTCTTCACTGGAAAGCGGGATGTCCGGCGGCAGTCCGCCAGTCTTGGCGCTGGCTATAGATAGCCGGGAAAATCTCTATGCCGGAGGCTACTTTACCATGGCGGCAACTATCAGTGTACGCGGGATCGGCATGTGGGAATGTGTGCGGAGTGAGGGAGAAGGTGTTGAAGAAGGCATTTTTGAAGGAGAAGGCGCGGTGGAAGGTGAGGGCCAACTTGAAGGTGAGGGTTCTATTGAAGGGGAAGGGGAAGGTCAGGCCGAAGGCATGACTGAAGGTGGAAGTGAAGGCGCCGTGGAAGAAGAAGGCGGCATGGATGGTGAACCAGAGGGATCGGATGAAGAGGGCGAAGAAGTTGAACCATTGGTTATTATTCAACAGCCGCGGGGGGCCTCCTTGTACGCGGGCATGTCATGGGTGGCCTCCATTCTGGTTGAAGGGGGTGTGGGAACAATCGGGTATGACTGGAAGAAGAACGGCGTTTCATTGGGGTGGCCGAATGCGATGGTGCATTTGGCGGGGCCGCTGACCGAAGAAGATGCGGGTGCATATCGTTGCACGGTTACCGATGATATAACCAAGTTAGAATCAGAAGTGGCGAATCTGGCCGTGTATTCTGTCCCGCTGTCGGGGCAACACGATGTGGATCAAAACGGAAACTGGACTATCAGTCTTTCGGAACTCCTGCGCGTCGTTCAGTTTTTTAACAGCAATGGATTCTATTGTAACGCAGCATCTGAGGATGGCTATGCTCCAGGTCCCGGTGATCAGACGTGTAGCGCCTATGACGCGGACTACAGTCCTCAAGATTGGCATATAACATTGTCGGAAGTGTTGCGCATCATCCAGTTTTTCAATTCCATCTGTTATCATGTACAGGCAGGGACGGAAGACGGTTATGCCCCGGGCGCCGGCAAATAGACAGATCCCTTTTGCTGGGCGGCCTTCATCCTGAAGCTCTGCGGCTATGTCTGGCGGGGGGTAAAGATTCCGATTCATGCGACGCCGGGCAATCATGAGTCTGATCGGGAGAAGCGTACTTTGCTCCGGACTACGTTCCCGCAAGATTTTAACATTGGGGGGAAGGCTCAGATTATTACAGTTTTATGCACAAGGGGGTTCGTTTCATCAGCATGTGCGATGTGGGGAAAGGCGGTGCGCATGCGGGGCAGTTTTGCTTAGAAATGGGAATAACACTGGTGAACTATGGCGAGGAGAAGAAAGAGGTTTGGGGCTGAGTTCGATTATCGGAGTAAAAGTCTGAGAAACGGAGTGTGTGTGGTGTGCGGGGCTGGAATCATCAGGGATGGTGTAAATTCCCAAGTGCTTCATACAGAACGAGTTAAGGGGTTTATGCATACTTTTGCATTTTGGCACGTTTGTTGCAGAAATTAGTGAAAGAAAGTTTTGATTGAAGGTGTTTGCCTTGGATTGATAAGGAGAATGCCCATGACGTAAATGGGAAACGAAGCGAGGATGGCGCTCTGTTCGCGGAGTCCGTGTTTAATGTTCAGCAGTTTGACTTGACCTCTGAAAAGGCGGATGCTACTCTATGTTTCTGTAAAAAATTGGAGACAAAGGGTGGAGGGAGGAAGGGCCGTGGAGTACGGTCGAGTGGACGTGATGCTGGGAAAGAAGGCGGATTGCCGTTAGTGGAAGTTTCTTTGGGCGCGAAATGAAATACCTCGCCTTTGTCTTGTGCCAAGCAAGGAAGAGTATTGCGGCAGGGATATGGTATTACCGGTCACAAGAATCCAGCGTATGGATAGCAAGGAAACTGGGAACAACGAGAGGCGATAGAAGCTATGCCGTCAGAAAAGAAAGAAATGATCACGGCCAAAAAGCTGAGACTCGACAAATTACTCGGTATGGGTTCATTTGGGCAGACCTTCAAAGCGACAGTACTTGATAAAAAATTATCTAAGAAATGGGGCGAAGTGGTTGCCTTTAAAATACCACTTCCAGGAGAAGAGGCCAGGGACTCGTTAATCGATGATCTTGTGAATATGGCTCGTATCCAGGGTGTGCTGAACTGCTTGCCTGTATCTGAGTCTGAGAATCTGGTGCGTTTCCACGGGTGGGATAAATCCGAGGATGGTTATGGCATCATATGCGAGTATGTCGACGGACGTGATCTCCAGAAATGGATTGACGGAAGGCAATCCAACCGTCTGTTCACGTTTGTGGAGACCATAGAAATTGTGTTGCGGGTGTGCGCCGCCTTGAAAGTGCTTCATAAAGCGCACATTTACCATAGGGATGTTAAGCCCAGCAATATAATTGTTGTAAAACGAGACAATGGTTTCTCAGTCAAGCTTACAGATTTTGGCCTGAGTACAATCGTTGACCGGGGCAACGAATACATGTCCAATTCAAAGGCGGGCGCCATTGCTTATCAACCTCCTGAAATAATGGCAAATCAAAAAAACGCAATATCCCCGCGTTATGATCTGTATTCTCTAGGGCTTGTTCTTTATCAGATGAGCACAGGCGCCCTGCCGTATACCCGTCTTGACGGACCTTCCATATTGAAAGAGTCGCAGGACTTGGACAAGCCGTTCCGTCATCCTCATGAAATTGCGCTGGAAGTTCCAGAGCGGCTGGCGCAGGTTATTGTGAAGGCGATAGACAAGGATCCTGAGAAGCGGTATCAGACTGCGGAGGAAATGGAGCACGACCTCTTAGAAGCGAAGCAGGATCTTGATCGCGTAATATCATCACAGTCTGCGTCGGTATCTTTGCCAAGGGTAAGGAAACGCATTGAAAAGCTTCGGGAGAAGTGTGATCAGTATAAAGCGGGCAGTCTTTCTGATGCGCAGGAGAAGGAAATAGAACAAAAAATACAGCAGCTTGTGGAGGAGTACCCTGATCAACCGGAGGTATATATTTTTCAAGGGACTTTTTATCAGAAATGGATGTGGGATACGGCCCGGTCCCTTGCGGCCTATCTTCAGGGGCTTGAGCAATGTCCGAATGACAGCCAGTTACTATATTGTGCGGGCCGAGCTTTATATACGCAACAGAACGCCACGGATAAGCAGAAATTCGACGGTGTTCAATTTCTGAAGCAGGCTCTCCAGAATGGCTTGTCGAATCCGATGCAAGTCAAGACGGCAACGAATCTGGTACGAGCGCATAGGGCAGACGATTATGAGGATTGACGCGGTGGGAAAATCGATCTGCGGGGCGAAGCGCCGCACAAACCAGGACGCCTACGTAATTGTTGAGCGTCTGGGTCTGTATGGCGTTGCGGATTCCGTGGGTGACGGGCGTTCAACGCAGACACCGGCCAGCAGGGCACTTTATTTCCTGGAAAGCTATTTATCCAAGCATATTGCAGGGAGGGCGGCGTTAGATAAGATGGTGAAGGCCAGCATCGAGCATGTTAATGCGGCATTGATCCGGGAGAATACGAAGCACCCGAGACAAAAAGGGGTTACGACCTTAACGTATTGTCTGGCTTCGGAGGATGGGTGTGTGATCGGACATGTGGGGGACAGTGCGGCGTGGCATATCCGAGGGGAGGAGATTACTCGTATCACGACAGAGGATACGCTGGCAGGCCTTTTGGCGGAAAACCGCATCATCGGGAGGGAAGAAGTAAAAACTCATCCTGGGAGAAATTATTTGATCAATTCCCTGGGAGATACGAAGGACATTCATGTGGGCGTGCGGAGGCTGACCGTGAGAAGCGGCGATTATGTGGTACTGGCCACCGACGGTGTTGCCCGGTCTTTAGCTCCAGGCGCCATTGTACGGGAAGTGCGGGATCCGCGGCGCCGGTTAAGTACGTGCGCCTCGCGTTTGATAGGAGCTTCGCTTTGTGCGGGTGCAGGCGATGATCTCACCGCGGTGGTGATTCGGTTTCGAGGCTAGACGATGTTGTATACACGTGGATACGAAGAATGTTTGTGCGAGGCCAAGGATGAACAAGGCACTGTAACGTCTGCAAAGGCGTGTGGATAGAGAGCATTTGCTTGAGGAAAATGGAAACGCATGCACTTGGTGCAGGGCGCCAGGGCGGGAAACAGCGGTATGATGAAAAAACTTGTTAACTGGTGGCATACGAGAAACGGCCGCAGCCTTAGTGGTTTGGTGGATTCGGCTTGCAAAGCGCTGGAGGGGGAAAATGCGGAGGCTGCGACCGGGCGTCTGGAAATGGTATTAGAGCATGCGGCGGCTTTGGATAAGGCCGCGAGAGGGGCGCGTTCCCTGGACCAGCATATTGGAAGGGGTTTTGCACTCCTTGGCCGCTATCGGGCAAGGACTCAGGCACGCGCGGAAGGAATGCGTCTTTTTGAAAAGGCCGAGTTATATTCTCCGTTGCAGGCGGATGATACGCTGTTTTACGCGGAGTTGATGGCGATGGAGCGGCGGAAGGATAAGAAGGCATGGTCGATATACAGGCAGGTATGCGGACGCCGTGATATTTCGCCGTCGATAGTCTCGTTCCTGGCGAGTGAAAGTGAAATCAGCCCGCTTACGCCCGCAAAGGCCATGGGGGAGAAAGCGGGCCGGTGCAAACAGTTGTTTGACTCAGGGGCGCGGTGGCCCTGGGTGCTGCTTTCGCTGGCTTATTTCGATCGGATGGGTGGAGCGCCTGCGGCGTCGGTGCGCCGTTTTGCAGAAGCGCTGGAGACGAAGCGCGGGTCAGATCAACGGTTGAAATTTATTGAAGGAACTCTTCTTTCATTGTCGGGGAATGTGGAGAAGGCCACGCAAGTGTTTGCGGGTGCTCTGCGCAAAGAATCAGAAGCAAGCTGGGTGGATTTGTATTATGCGGGGATACACGCCGTGCGGGTGGGAGATAATAAGGAAGGACACCGGCTTTTGAATCTGTCTCAGGATCGGCTGGGCAAACGGGCGGCTTGTTTTGAGCTTCAATTCGGCCATATTGCGTTTTTGGAGGCGCGTTTTGCGGAGGCGATGGAGCGTTATACGGAGGCGAATCAATTGGATGGGGGCGATTGGCGGCCGGTCTATTGGGCGGGGCGGGTCTATCTGTGCAAGGGCAAGTATGATCAGGCGTTGAATTCATTTAAGAAGAGTCTTGCGATTGATTCAAATGACTGTAACCGGTTTGGGGCGGGGGTAATGCATGAACTTATGGGTCAGTACGATCAAGCGGCGGTGATGTATGGTGGCTGTAAGGAGGGAGCCGTACGTGACCGGGCATTTCTTCGCAAGGCGCTGTGTCTGGCGAAAACGGGACATCATAATGAATCCGTGGATATTCTGAATCGGCTTTTGGGAAGCAACTTGGGCGATCCTGCGCGATATTATCTTGGCATTATCCAATCAATACGCGGGGATTATGAAGAGGCGCAGGTGGTCTGGGAAGGCATCAGGTCGGAACCGTGGAAGACGTATGTGCCCCGATGGCGGACGATATCGCGCCGGCTTCAGGGCGATGCGTTATTGGAGGAATGCAAGTGGGAAGAAGCCATCGGCTTCTGGTCAACGCTGATGAATGAGTTGCCGGCGGCGGAGAAATCGGTTGGATCGATGAATCTGGCGGAAGCGGAATTCCGGCGGGTGGCGGGTATTGATCCCCGGGGGGGCGGGCAAAAGAGGAGGATGGAAATGCTAACGGGCATTCTTTCCCAGCAGCCTTCGAGCAGGAGAGATTTTTATGCCCTTGTGCTTGCAGCGGCGCAGGGGGAAGCCGCTGCGGTAGAGGAAAGTGTCTTTTCAGATTCTCAATATGGGCCTCGTGCGCGATTCCATCGTGCTGTCTGTCAGGCGAGATCGGGGCAGATGGTTGAAACCGATCTTATGGAAGTTTCCCGTGATGATTCTTTCTACCGGCAGGCGGTTGGATTTGTCCGTGCCAGGAATGCCATGGCAAAGCGCGATATTTCCGAAGTGTTGAAACATGTTGTGGCGCTGAATGATGGTGGAAGCGGAGAAGGGGAAAATCCATGAGCGGCAAAAAGACATCCTTGCCTAAAAATATGTTAAGAGAAAATAACGGTTCTCATTATGGTTCCATAGCGTGGGGCCTGATGGGTTTGTTGAAGGAATCGGAGTCTCCGGAGGCGCACGTTCGCGCCATCAAGCAGGCAATTATGGCGGGAGACATCCCTTTGCAGGATCGTCAGCGCGCCGGTTTTTCGGTATTGCTTGATTGTTTTGAGGGGTTAGTCCCGGATGATTCTGGTATTCTCGCTCTTGCCAAGGCTTCCTCTTCGGAAGAGGGGGACGCGTTTACGGAAGTGCTGGTGTCTCTTCTCAAGTGGCGTGTGGATCGGCTTATGGCCTCTCGTCAGCCGGATCAGGCGCTTCGTCTTATCACAGAGGTGAGAGCGGCAGTCAATGATCGGATACCGGATTTCCACGTGATGGAATCCCGGATACGGGACACGATGGGCGGGGATGTTCTGTTGCTCCGGGATCGGAAATTGGCTGCGGCGTATCTGTTGAAACGATATCGCACGAATTCGAATGACTGGGCAGCCATCCACGGGCTGGCGGTTCTTTACTGGAATTGGGCGTGCAGCGAGGAATTAAGGCCGCTACTTGCGTTTGAATCCATTGCCTCTCTTGATCGAAAAGAGACATTGATGGTTCTGTGTCCCAAATGCCGCCTTGTGCTGATGGTGGATGGGAAGAATATTGACAAGCGGGTGATTTGCTCGCAGTGCAAGCATGAATTTGCGCTTCAAGACAAGGGGACGTATTTGCCAGAAGGCATTGTATTGCATGATCATGAGGGGTGCCTTTGTATTCGTTGTTCTGCGTGCGGTCATATTCTTCGTGCGCTTTGGAGCGGGGATCCGAATGAGTATTGGAAATGCAAATGCGGGAAGGATCTTCGTTTTTCCGAATATATCGATCGTGATGTTTTGTGGGAACGTGCGGCGGGATGCTGGGCGTATTTGCTGGGAGCCGGATGGCCAAAGTTTTCCTCGTGGATGGCATCGCGCCGGATGGCCGAATGCGGGATGTCGCTCAATGATGATCAGATCACCCAGGTAGCGGGGTCGTTGCGGGAGCGCATGACGAAGGGTTTTCGAGAACTGACGGCGAGGTGCGAGGAAAGAGGGGATCAGGAAAGCGTGGCGCGCATCCGCGCGTTGGAAGCCCGGATACTGCTGGAGCAGCGTTTTGCCAAACTCCTGGAAAAGGAGATTATCCCTTATGTCCGGGCGCGTACCGACCAATATGCTAAGGAAATGAAAAGGATAGCGGAGACTTTACCGATTGGGGGTCCGACCATTCTGCGGTTGTTGGAAAAGGAGGGGGTGTTCAAGACGCTGCTGGACAGGATAGATCAGCATCCTCCGCAGGAGGAAGAGGCGCCGGATGAAGATCCCATTCTGAGGCTTTTGCTGGAGGGGCTTGGCAGACAGCACAGCGAGTTGCGTCAATTGTTGCAGCCGCGGTCGCGATTCCGATTGACCCGGCAACATAATGCGATTATGGCGAACGCGGAGGAGATGCTTATCTATCTGACGCCGATTGGGCCGATGATGCTGTTAGCGAAGCAGGGCACGCCGGAGGAGGTTCATTTTCTCCAGCAAGTGCTTCCGTCGGGATGGCGGGATTCGGCGCTGGTGAACTATGTCTTTGGGATGGCGCATCGGCGTGCGGGGGATGTATTGGCGGGGCAGGGGATGGCGCACATGAAGGAGGCGGTGGTGCAATGGCGCAAGGCGCTTGAATACTGGCGTCCGAACCAGCAGATTGCCGGCAACACCCTTTTATCGCCCTTGTTGATGCGGCGCTTGCCGTCCATGATGTCCTCCATGCGGGAGACGCTTCGGACCGAGGTGTCCAAGCTGGTGTTGTCAACGTATCAGCCCATACAGGAAAGGGTGCATCATATCATTAATGACGCGGCAACCAAACACCAATGCAACCCGGCGCATCTAAGCATTCTGGATGAATCGGTGGAGGGCCTTGGCAGTGTTGTGAAGCTGTATGAGGAACAGTCTTGGGATAACCGGGATCTTCGGGGAAACTATGCGGATGCGCTGCATAATCGCGCCACATTGCATTTTGTGTTTTTCCGGGAGGATGTGGAGCGGGGCGGGGGTCCCGTGCGGCGTTGTCCCTGTTTGGGGCGCGGCCGGACCGGGCTTTGGGCGTGTCTTGGCCTGGCGCGCGGCGATCTTTCAGAGGCAATAAGGATTTATCCAGACAACACGGAAAGATGGCAGCAGGAGTTGTCGGTAGTGCTGAGGACGCATGCTGACTACTTGTATAAGAAGGCCTGTGATGAAACGGATCATGAAAGGGCCGTTACGATATTTCTGGAGGTAAAAACTGATCTGTTGAATGCGTCGGAACTGGTTCCCCCGGAGGAACGGCAGCACATCCGCGATAACGCGGCGATTGTATGTCACCGGGCGAGTGACGTTCTGTTTCTAAGGATGCATAACGGCGCGCGCGCTATTGAGTTAAAAAATGAAGCCATTCAATTGCATTCGGGAGCTGATTTTCGTGAACAGCGGAGACATGAAATCCAGATTATTCAGATGCAGGGACGCCATGTGCCCCCTGGCGGCGGCCCAGGCGGCCAGCAGATACAGGCGCGCGGGCGCCAGGTGCCTGTGGATGAGGATGACATAATGCGTATGTTAGAGGAGATTATGCGCAGGAATCGCGGAAGATGAGCCATGGCGATTAAATGGAATGTTAAAAGCATCAAGGGCGATGAAGGTGAAATTTCACATGCGTTTGTACAAGGGCGTTTACTTGAGGAAGGAAGACGCCGGCCATGTTAGTTAAAGATCCACTTTGCCCGTGGCAAACGGGATACGAAGCATTCGGACTTTCAACGGATGCCGGTCATGAACAAATCATGGAAGCCTTTCGTAAGCGCATGCGGGATATTGGTCCGACGCGCGCAGCACAGATCCGCCGGCAACTGTGTGTTCCTTCCTTGCGCATTGTAGAAGATATATTGTGTTATGTTGACGATGAAGCAGCAGGAGACATCGAATTTTCAGGGGAACACCGAAAGGCCGTGATCGATCAGCTTGTCCACCGATTGGAAACGGAGCCGTTTTCATGGCTGGAGTATCATACTGCGGCAGTTCTTTCATTGTGGTGGAGTTGCAATGGCGTGAAAGAACACGGTGAAGAGCTAGATCAGGCTGCATGGAATCTGACGGTGGCGCTTTGGCCACTACTTCTCTCCAGTAAAGAATTCTGGTCTTTCTGGACTGCCCGCCGGGGCGTGGTGTATGCAGGGGGGGACAGCGAATTTCAGTGGGAAAAGGTATTCGCAGAGGTTCAAGGCCGTTTTGAACGGGTGTGCATGGAGCATGCAGCATGTTTGCCGCCGCATGTTCAGATAGGTCTCAAATCTCTTCTGTGTTTTGAATTTTATGCGATTAAAGGGCTTTCAGAAATCGTGGTTCCATTTCTCCTGCGGGAATTGGCAAAAAGCACGCCGATTAACATAGCGGAAGTGGCGCCGGGGCTGGCGATTGTACGAAAAAACAACAACAGGATACTGGATTTGGCAACAGCCATTCATCATGCCCGGCCTCAAAAAGGGAAAATAATATCGCAACGACGGTGGGAGGGAGCCTGTGATCATCTGTTACGAGTATATGTAGGGGCCGACGGGACGGTGCGGACAATTGCGGCGCTGGTATGCGGCAATTGTCCGCAAACCGCGATAGAACACGCGAAAGTGCTCTTTATGAAGCCGGGGTGCGAAGATGCCTTTAAGGACAAAATTCGTTACCTTGTCGCAATGGCCAATCTCGAGGTGGCCCGGACGGCCAGATGCGCGGGAGCGAACAGGATTAATGACCTGATTGAATCCCTGGAGAATGCGTTGTCTCTTTTTTCGATGGTGTTGCAGGTCAAGAAAAACAGCCAGGATATAATCGATGGGCTTTTTTCGGAGGAGATTTCCCGAAAGATCGAGTGGGCGGCAAGTCTGTTGTCACATTCGACAATTGAGGCGGCGATCGAATTTACCGGGAAGCTGGAAAACGATGTGAAAGGGTGTACGCGCGCTATTGTTATGCTTGAACGCGCCTATCATGTATTAAAGTCAGAAGGGCAGGATCGGCATGCGGAGGAGGTGGCCAAGAACATCGCCATGCATTGCAAGCAGCGCTCAATGCTGTTTTTCAAACAGGGTGAGATGATCCGCGCCAAGCAGGACCTTGACCAGGCAATAAGCTACGATCCGGAAATTACACAAAACGCCATGTATTGAGGAAGAACCAGGAGAACATTTGTTCATGATAAAAGATCCGTTGGCAAAAGAAGACTCATACGACAGTTTCGTGGCGGCAGCGCAGCGCCGGGGGGCAACGCTCAATCTGTCGCGGATGAAGACGGCGGATTTCCGCCGGTATTTTTCGGAAGTGCGCCAGAAGTGTGGCACGGCCGCGGCCGCGGAGATGTTGCAGGAAGTGACCAGGCCGGATCGGCGCATGGCGATGGATATCTGGTCGTATCATTGCGTGGAGGAACAGGTAGACGCGCCAGGGGGAGCGGAGCAGGAGAATATTCTTAGTGTGACGCGCCAGGCGCTCGAACGTTGTTCTGCGGCAGCATTGAATCAATTTCCGGTTCTGACGGATATAGACAAGGCGGATTGGTCGGAGGATTTTTTGCCGTTTGTGGTTGTTCCGGGAGGGCGTAATGCGCTACGGCCCGATTTCAGTGAAATGGATCCCCAGGATGAACTTCCGGCGCCGGAACCCGGGTTTTAAGGAGTTATATAGATATGGATAAGCTATTCAATCTGGACATGAAAGACATCGCGTTGCCGAAAGGTCCGGTGATGGAGGAAAGCGGTCAAGAAATACCCGGAGAGATCCGGGTGGATGAGCGGCCATTTCTCCTGCCTGCCGGGATACCTGGGCGGTCGCAAGGGATAATGGAATCGGTGGCCATGAGCCTCGCCAAAGCAGAGGCCAAAACCAACGGACTGGAACAACAATTGGCGAAGGCGCAGGATGCGAGAGCGGATATTCTGTTGTCCGCCACAGAGATATTGGATGTGTTTGAGCATGTGCTGGCAGGATTTAGCCCAGTCTCTCCGACAAAATCCCAAAAGGGCGGGGGTGCAAAACAAAAGAAGAACGTGAAGGCGGCGGGAGGCGAACCAATTTCCGAAAAAGGGCTGGCGCTATTAATGGTTATTACGACGAAGATAAAAACGGAGTTGTTGGAGAAAGCGGGGGTAACCGAAAAGCCGATAAGGGTGGGTGACAAGGTAGATCCTGAAAGAGACAACGTCCTGGAAACCGTCCAGAAGAAAGGGCAGGCCGATGGCACGATTGCTCACGTCGTTAAGAAGGCGTATTTCGACGCTCCATCAGGCCGGTACTTGAGAAAATCGGTGGTAAAGGCGGTAAGAAATGTTAACACAAAAAAATGAAATCTTGTTTTTTTCGTTCCGTGGACGATAAGGCCTCCATGACGAACTTACAAGGAGAATGGCAATGAGTGATCGGCACGGAATCGATCTAGGCACGACAAATTCGGTAATGGCCATGTATAAGAGTGGATTAAAGTTTCACAGGAACAAGCAGGGTGAATATCTGACGCCTTCGTGGGTCACCTGGCGAAAAGACAGTCAATCATGGATTGTGGGGGAACCTGCTCATTCGATTAGCGTGCTGTCGCCGGAGTGCAGCGTATTCTCGGCCAAGCGTCTGATGGGGCGCAACTTTTCTGATCCCAATGTTCAGGAAGCCATACAGTTGCTTCCGTACAAGGTCAAACAGGCGGCGGAGGGTGGAAAAGGGGTTTTAATCGAGGTTGATGACAAGGATTACGAGCCTCAGGATATCGGGGCGCTGGTGTTGGGCAAGATGAAGGAAGATTTGGAATTTCTAAATCCCAACATGAAGATGGAACATGTTGTTATTACGGTTCCGGCCTATTTCAACCAGTCTCAACACATTGCGACGATGGAGGCGGGCATTCGCGCGGGGTTGACGGTGCTGGCGCTGCTTCCGGAACCCTCCGCGGCCGCGCTGGCGTATGGCATTGACCCGGATAAACATGACGGACGAACGATACTTGTGTATGATTTAGGCGGAGGGACGTTTGATGTAACAATCATCATGGTAGACGAAGATGGAAACTTCATAACCTTGGGGCTTTCGGGGGACATGTGGCTTGGGGGCAATGATTTTGATCAGTGTCTTATCAGCTTCATTGTGGATCACATAAAAAAGACGCACAAGAAAGACCCCTCCACGCAAGCATCTTGGATGATGGAGATTACCAAGTGGGCAGAACGCACGAAGACGCGCCTTTCGGACATGGAAGAAGTGGATATCCAGGAAGTGCTTGTTGACCGGGAGTCGGGCAATTTATTGGTTGAAATGAAGTTTGAGCGAAGTCCGAAATGCAGCCGGTGCAAGGTGCGGTGCGTGGTCTCGGCCAAGGATACCGGGAACAAAGACAAGAAAGGCCGTCCGATATATAAGCCGGTGGCAGTATGCCCCCAATGCAACATGGAACTTCAGGGTCAGGCAGTGGAGAAGACTTTTGACGGCGCAATCATGCCGTTGGTGCAGCGAACCCTGGATCTTATGGATAAGGCCTTTGCCGGTGCCGGGCTAACAGAGGAAGACATTGATGAGGTGCTGATGGTGGGCGGTTCTACCTTTGTGCCGCTGGTGCAGGAAAAAGTACGCGAGCGATTTGGCCCGGCGAAGGTTCGTTTTGATTTGGATCCGATGCAATGTGTTGCACAAGGGGCGGCAATATATGCGAATACACTTCCGGAAAAAATAAAATGTCCGAACTGTGGGACCTGGAATGATATGGGGGCGACGGAATGCCGAAGCCGAAAGTGTCGTTTTGTTTTTCCACAGCAGATCCTGGAAGAAGCCCAGGCGCAGTTCACAGAGTGTCCACATTGTGGTTTTAATGAATTGCCCATAGATTGGACGGTATGCCCAAAATGCAAACAACCGAAAATCACTGTCACGGGGGTAACCGCCCAAGCGTATGGGATTGGTCTGACCGGAGGAAAGTACGGCATTATCATCCCGGCCGGCACCATTTTTCCGATGAAGGAAGGTGAAAAAAGGGGGTTTTATACGGAATCCGATAGTCAGCAGATTGTGGTTATACAGGTATATTGTGGAGATAATGTAGAAAACGCCGAGAAAAACGATCCGATGGGCAATGTTGTTGTACTGCTTGAAAAGCCGGTGCCTAAAGATACAAATGTAGAGGTGACCTTTTCCCTCGATAGAAATCAGATACTTGACGTTACGGTGAAATGTCAGGGGGTGCAGGCTATCGGGCGGTTTGGTTTCGATCCTATCATAAAGGGACTTTTAGACAAGATTCATGAGACTCATACGCTGTATGATGAAAACATGACCACCGAACAACAAAAGGAGTTGCAGGGGATAGAAACGCGGGCCGTGGATCTCGTAGGTGAAAAGGGCCTTTCCTTATCGAACAAGCGCGCTGAAATAGCGGCTTTAGATAAAGAATTAGAAGAGCTGATAAAAGAACTGGAGGGTAAGATACCGCCCCCGCCTCCGCCCCCGCCGAAATGGGTGGTAGAGGCAATAGGCTCGATAAATTGGGCAAATCTCCTTATTGATAAGATGTCCGATATTTTGGAACCTGACATTGTGTTTGAACTTCCAAAGTTAGCGCAGTCCCTGCAGAAGTGTATTGAAATAAAAGATCAAGAGACAGGTGAAACTCTCACTGGCCGCATTGATAATATTGTGAATAACCTGGACGCGATTCAGCGGGCAGTGTTCAAGTCATATAACTTGACATTCCGCATACAGCAGTGGAATCGAGCCCAAGCAGAGGCATTCCGGGGCAGACTGGACA
>JAKQOG010000285.1 GCA_029565395.1 Candidatus Hydrogenedentota bacterium
GGTTACACTTCTTCATACTCTCCCAACGGTCAATCCAACAGGGAAAAATGAGGATACAGCGATGATGAAGCAACTTGGAATGGCAGTGCAAATTGGGCTTTTCTTGGCAGTGCTCATAATTGCACAGCCCTTTGGCAGAGCAACGGAAATAAAACATCCAACAACAATTAAGCAAGAATATTCCTGGGCACAGGCGCCTAATGTGCCATGGCCGCCCCGCTATGGTCATGGAACCACAGTTTTCGACAATAAAATTTGGGTCATGGGCGGGAATAACAAACGGGATGGGGGAATGGGTGTAGGAGACTTAAATGATGTCTGGTACTCAGAAAATGGCATTGACTGGTCTCAGGCCACGCAACACGCTGAGTGGTCGCCCAGGGTTTGGGCTCCCGCACTTACATTCAAAGATAAACTATGGGTTATTGGGGGATTGATAAGTATTTCACAAGAAGAGCTTAATGATGTTTGGTATTCACAAGATGGTATAAGTTGGACTCAAGCTACGGCAAATGCCGTCTCGCCGGTACGGGGATGGTGTGCAACCGCGGTATTTCTTGATAAGCTGTGGATATTGGGTGGTATTGACAACCGAAATGATGTGTGGTGTTCAGATAACGGGGTGGAATGGGTAATGATAGCAGCCCATGCGCCTTGGCATGGTCGATTTAAGCACACTGCCGCTGTATTTGATGAGATGCTCTGGGTTTTGGGCGGCCAGTATTATGATGGCTTCATGGTTGAATTGAACGACGTATGGTGTACCCCAGACGGACTGAACTGGACTCAGATTACCGCCAATGCGCCGTGGCCACAACGGATCAGCCATACAACAACAGTTCATGACAACAAGCTCTGGGTGCTTGGAGGGCAGTATGACATTGGGGATGAGCTTCACGGCCATACATACTTCCTGAATGATGTGTGGTGTTCTTCTGATGGGTTGAATTGGACCCAGGTGAATGATGAAGCGCCATGGGAGGTGCGTTCAAAGCACACGAGTGTCGCTTTTGCCAATAAACTCTGGGTATTGGGCGGCTATTATCCATCGGGAGGATACAGCCGGAAAGATGTTTGGAATCTCACCATATCGGGCATAGAAGGTGAAGGCGTGAGCGAAGGTGAAGGTGAGGCCTGTTCCGGTGTCTGCCACAGCGCCGATCAAAACCACGATGGCCGCATAAACCTTTCCGAACTCCTCCGTGTGATCCAGTTTTACTTCATAAGCACATACCATTGCGATCTTTCCGGTGAAGACGGTTACGCTCCAGGTCCAGGGGATACCTTGTGTGCGCCTCATAATTCAGACTTCGCACCCCAAGACTGGGCCATCAACCTCAGCGAACTTCTCCGCGCCATCCAGATCTACAACGCAGGCACCTACCAATCCTGTCTTGAGAGCGAAGACGGCTTTTGCCCGGGCGTTGGTGCAGATTGATTCTGCACCTCTTTAAACGGCGCAGAACGAATCTGCGCCAACTTTGTTCCAAATTCTTCAACTCCGCAAGCGGACTCACGTCTCATGCCTAGGGTTATTTCGCTGGTTTCAGCCGGCGGCAGTCCAACGCACACATTTCTGGACTCTCCTTCCCTTTCCCTGCTATTCTTTAGGGGAAACGCGGACATTAACAAGATGGTACCCATGGGAGGAAGCATGCAATGCCAAACATCGCCAAAGTCCTGAAAGAAGAAATACAACGTCTTGCGCGGAAAGAAATCAAGGTCATGACGGGAAACCTTTACAGGGATAATGTCGCCCTGAAACGGACTATAGCGGACCTGAAGCGCCGCCTCGCCGGATTGAAGCGAGACAATCAGCGGCTCCTGAAGTATGCCCGCAAGCACCAGGAAGACGAGGTCAAAGTCAAGGATGAGGAAGTTGTCAAGGCGCGCATTACGGCGAAGATGATCCGCGCTATCCGTGCCAAGTTGAATCTGTCCCAAGCGGAATTCGCGGCGCTGATTGGTGTAAACGCGCAGAGCGTTTACCAATGGGAGCACAAAGAAGGGCGCCTTACTTTTCGGGGCAATACCAGAGCGGCCATCGTGGCGATCAGGAAGTTGAACCGGAAAGAGGCACACCAGCAATTGGAAAAGATCGCGAAGAAGTAACGGGTAGAAACCGGCTTTAGCGAAATAGTCCTTGTTTCGTCACGGGCAGGGCGCCGTAGCGCTTCGGCCGTTGCTGGCCGGCATTGAACCGATGCCAGGAAAATCAGGCGGCTGTATTCTCCTCCGGTTGCCAGGTTGCTATACTGCCTTTCCTGATCAGTGGAAACGCATAAGGAACTGCCGCGATGTGTGTGCTGGGAATAGTGATGCTGTGTTTGCCGGTTTTGGGGATGGATCTGACGACTGACCACCTCCAGGTGTATCTGGATGTAAATACGGCGGGTGTGCCCTTTGTGCAGTCGATACGATGGCCGGATGGCACAGTGATATTCGAGGAAGACACAGGCGCGATTCCACTCAGTGCCTGGTGGCCAAGGGAGTTGTTGGCGGATTCCTCCGCTGCCGCCCCCTGTGATTGGCAACGCGCGGATGACGAACACTTTTTGCGCGCACGCGTATCACGGCCATTATCCGAAGGGCTGAAAGCCACGTGGGTATTTGAACTCTTCAGACCGGGAACTATTCTCCGCCTGCACGTCCACCTCGAAAACACCGGTACAACCGACAGACCGGTGGAGTGGTATCCCGCATGGATTGCCAGGGGTCACGCGCCCGGCGCGAAAAGCATCACAAGTTGGCATTCGCTCGATTTCAAGCCGGTGACTCAACCCCTGGATGGCAATACAAACATTGAATGGCACAGCCGCATCCACAGCAGCGACGATTTGGACAACGGGATGAATCCGTACTGGCGTGTCACAGGCGAAAAAGGTTGTTTATATCTCGGCATGGACTGGTGCGGCGGGTGGAGCGCCACATTTTCCGGCGGTCCGGATCAGTTCGCTTTTGAGGTGAAATTGCCGCCGGATGAAACGCAGTTGATTCTGAAACCCGGCGAGAATATCGGCGGCCCGGCGTTGTTCATCACACCCATCCGCAGCACCAGCGAATCCACCGCGCGCGCGGACTGGATGACCCAGCGCGAACAGTACCAGCAGGCCGTGTACGGCGGGCCGAAACCGGCCTATTATTTCACGTACAACAATTGGTATACCACGCGCTTCGACCTGAATGAACAATTTCTTAAAGCCCAAGTAGCCGCTATGGAGCCCTACGCTTTCGATACCTTCATTGTCGATGCGGGCTGGTATCCCCATGTGGGCGAATGGACCCCGGATCCGGAAAAGTTTACTCCAGGTTCGCTGGAAGCATTACTGGCAGAGGTCAAACAAAAAGGCGTGAAGGCAGGCATCTGGTCGTGCCCGCAATTCGTCCAAGCGGATAAAGACAACTTGCCGCCCGAAGTGGATCAGCCCGGCATGTACCGCAAATTCATCGACGGCTATCTGCTCGATTACACCGCCCTGGATTTCTCCCAGTTTCTCGTGGACCACGTAGCCTCGCTCAAAAAACAATTCGGCATGGATTGGTGGAAATACGATCAGGACTTTTTCACGGAAAAAACTCGCGCGGGCCGCATGAAAGACGTGGTGGCATTCCAGAATGCACTGCTGGCGGTCCGAAAGGCTTATCCGGAAATGATACTGGAGAATTGCCAGAGCGGCGGGCGCATGATCAACGAACTGACCGTGCTGGCCACCCAGAGTCAGTGGCTGCGCGACGGCGGCAATAACGGTCTCAAGCATGCCCGGGATAACATTTCAACTGCGTTGAACAGCCTGGCCTTTGTTCCGCCTTGGGCCGCCAACCGCTGGACCAATAACTTCCAGCAAATGGACCCCAACGACTTCGAATTGGTCCGCTATTATGCCCGCAGCGGCATGCCCGGCACTTGGGGAATCGTTTCCGACCTTCCCGCCATTCCTGAAAAAATGCGCGCCGTGCTCTTGAAAGAAGCGGAACATTACCGCCGGCTCAACACCTTCAAGGGATACACCTATGACCTTTATCTTCCGAAAAGCGGCGTACCCGCCGCGGGAATTGTGTATTACGGGCCTGAGAAAACATCTGCCGCAGTCCTCCTGTTCCGATGGGATGCCAAAGGTGTACTGGAATTTCCGATCCGCCTTGGCGTGGTGAATGGTCACAGGTATGAGGCAGAGGACGTCGATACTGCTGAAAAGGATCGTATTAAAGGCAAGGCGTTAAACAGGAAATTTTCCATCCATCTCGGTGCTGAACAACTTTCCAAATTGATATTTCTATCATCTTCTGAACATTAGTTGCATGCGATCTCACCCGTATGGCTGGAGTGCCGCTTAGCCGCAAACGGATTCCGCGAAATACATTTTCATTACGCCTTTTCCCTTTACCTCCACGAGCGGGCGCTCCAGGAAGGCAAAGTGATCTTTCGTAAGATCATATACAGCCACCGACACATTAACTTTCATGGGTTCTGAACTGCTTTCCATTCGGCTGGCCATGTTGATGGTATCGCCAAAAACATCGTAGATATATTTTTTCGTGCCCACTACAGAACCTACCACAGGCCCTGAATGAACCCCGATCCGTGCATGCCATTTCACGGATGAAGCGCCATTTCGCTCCTGAAGCCATTGAACCATCTCCAACGCCGCCTTGATGATGTTGAAAGCATGCCGGGGATTCGGTGCAGGCATGCCGCACACCGCCAGATAAGCATCGCCAATGGTCTTAATCCGTTCACATTCGTTGGCGGTGATAATCATGTCAAACTGGGTGAAGATTTCATTTAAGTCCGCAATAAGCGCCCCGGGTGTCAACTGTGACGATGTTTTTGTGAAGTCAACCAAATCGGAAAACAGGACTGTTACGTTCTCGAAAAGCTCCGGTGTGGTTTTTCCCGTTTGCTTTAATTCTTCGGCCACACGGCTTGGCAAAATATTCAAAAGCAACCGCTCGGAACGGTCTTTCTCTTCCTTGATAATTCTATTGGCTTCCTGCAATTCACGGTTCTGCTGTTCGATGGTTTCAAACGCCTCCTTCAACTGCTGCGCCATTCCATTAAATGCGGCGGAAAATTCACCCATGAAATCCACCCGCTGGGCGAAGTCGCCTTTGGCTATCTGCTGCGTCTTCCACGTTAAATGGCGAAGATTGGCCTGTAAATTCTTGAGGGATTGAAGCACATGCATCTTGCCCTTCGGAGACGTGAATTCAAGGTCGCCGCCAGATAAGGTACGCAGACACTGACTGAACAAACCATACTGGGAAAGAAACGTGTTTACATAACCGGTAAGCTGCTTGACTTCGTTATCAGGATAATCCGGCGGCAATCCGATCCGTTCAGGAATCTGTCCATTAAGAATACGGTATAGCACCTCTGTAATTTTGTCTATGTCGCCTTCTTCCAAGGTAAGCATGGAAGACTCCCTAGTTCGCCGGTTTGACCTCAAATCGGCAGACCCGATCGCCGGAGCACCAGCAATCCACCTCTTTCACAATGAATTCCCGGTGGGTATGCGCAGTAAGGAGACCGGCCAGGAATCCTTCATCATACGTGCAGATCTCCTCATCGCATACCGGCAGTCCCGAACAATCTAAATCCTCCGCCACGGTAATGGTGAAGGTAAGATTTTCGAGATCCGATTTCTCAATGCGCAGAATGCCGATTCTCAAATTTGTCAAGACTTCCTGGACATCTTCGATAAACTCATGAAAGGCGCCCCGCTTGGTAATAAGTTTTTCGTAGAAATGTTTTCCGGCCGTCTTCCCCGCTTCATAAAAAATACGATCCGCCGCTTCAACACCGAATTCCTTGATGAGTACATCGCGCAAGGTAAATTGCATCAGGCGGTAAACCGACACATCCGTCGTTACTCCAAGATTCGGACGGCCTTCATTAACATTACCCAGCATGGTCCAGTCAAAACAGGTTTCCTCTCGCTCCTCTTTAAACATAGCCTGTCTCCTTTTACGCCAGCGCCTACCGGATTCGCACTGCTACACCGTTTATACCGAACCGCCCACGGGAAAACATGTCCTGTAGCCCTGTTTGGCAAAAGCCATCTTAGCATATATCCCTTGAAAAGGAATCCCTGTCGTTAACGTATGGTTCACCTAACCCACTTATTTTGTGGGCGGCTTCGTGAATATGATTTTTCACATTATTGGCCTTGCATTAACGCGAGGAAGGCTCGTTCCGCTTTGGATTGATACGCGCCTTTGCGGACGATGGCGCCGATGGGCACTTCCGGCAATTCATTAAGAGGGCGGGTGCGGAGTCGGCGATCCTGGGGCGTAACGACGCATTCGGGCACGAAAGATAGCCCGACCCCTTCGGCCACGTAGCGCTTGATCACTTCAAAGGAACCGCTGTCCAGCACCACCTGCGGAGTAAAATGGGCCTCGTGGAAATAGGCACGCAAAATGGCTCCGGTGCGTGTATTTTCGTCAATAAGCAGAAAAGGTTCCTCCTTGACCGCCTGCAACGTCAGACGCTGAACCTTGGCTAAAGGATGCTTTGCAGGCAGCACGAGCACCATGCGCTGCCGGAAAAGGATCTCTTCGCTCAACTCAGGGCAATTCAACGGCAGTGTGACAATGCCTAAATCGAGTTCAGCCCGCGCTACCAAGTCTGCAATGGCATCCGAACTCCGGTTCGTCAATACCAGCCGCGTTTGCGGCATGAGTCTGGCGAAGCGGCGTATATACGGCGGCAATAAATACAGCGCCGTGGTATCGCTCGTCCCCACACGAAGTTCTCGCGACGCACTCTCATCGAAATCCTTGATCTCCCGCGCCATCGCATCCGCATCCACAAGCATTTTCCGCGCACGATCATAAAGCGTTTGCCCCGCCGACGTCGGGCGCGCCGTCTTCCGTTCAATCAGAACATGACCAACTTCCCGCTCCAACGTCTTGAGCTGCTGGCTTACGGCAGGCTGCGACCGATGAACACGATCCGCCGCTGCGTGGAAACTCCCCGTTTCCACGATTGAACAGAAACAACGAAGGGATTCCAAAGTCATGGCAGAACCCGATAGGCGTGAGGTATGAGGCGTGAGGTATGAGGCCTGAGGTGTGAGGCGCGAGGCATGAGGCGTGAGGTATGAGACCCGAGGCGTGAGGCATGAGACGTGAGGCGTGAGGCGTGAGGCATGAGATAGAAAAAGCGAATACTGTTGGGATGCATTTAGACAAATTCTCCAGAGTTTTTCTTAGCACGGAGCGATCTGGTAAGCCCGCACAACATTTTGCATACTTCTTCACACTTGTATTCAAGATTCTGACCGCATTCTTTTGACATATACTTCAGACGAAAAGCCAAAGAACATTGATATGCAAGCTCGCGTGCGGATGCAAAAGCCATATCCAAAAAATGGAGATAGTCTGATAGAGTCTGGCGTGCACAACCTTCAACTATATTCGATACAATAGATACAGATGCTCGTCTCATTTGAGAAGTTAGGCCAAAAAGTTCCTCTTTAGGAAAATGTGCCGTAATTTGATACACGTCCAGGGCCAATTCATCCGCTTCCTGAAACACTTTCAATTTCCTATGATCTCTCATCATCTACCTCCTTTTGTTACCATACGCACACACCTCGGTTTGCCTCAGGCCTCACGCCTCAGGCCTCAGGCCTATCTGATAAGCTTTGCTTATCGGCTCTATTATAACATTTCATTTGCTTTATTGAAAGATCGGATCGTATGCTTACCCTGTCATTATCTTCTTTACCAAAATAAGGGTTGCACACGATGGCGAAAAAGAAACCAGGATTGAGTTACCGGGATGCCGGTGTTGATATCGATGCGGCCAATGCGGCATTGGGTTCCATCAAGAGCATGGTGGAGCGCACGTTTACGGACAACGTGCTGTGCGGCATTGGTTCATTTGGCGCCATGTACCGGTTTGACGGACAGAACATGGAGGAGCCGGTGCTGGTGTCCAGTGTGGACGGCGTTGGCACGAAGCTGAAGCTGGCGTTCATGACCGGCAAACACGACACGGTGGGCATCGATCTGGTCTCCCATTGCGTCAACGATATCCTGGTTCAGGGCGCCCGCCCGCTGTTTTTTATGGATTACCTGGCCTTCGGTAAGCTGCGACCCCAAGTAGTGACGGAAGTGATTCGCGGGTTGACGGTGGGCTGCCGCTATGCGGGATGCGCTCTGATCGGCGGCGAAACCGCGGAAATGCCGGGCATGTACCAGGACGATGAATACGACGTAGCGGGGATGATTGTCGGCGTGGTGGATCGGAAAAAGATCATCAGCGGCGCGGCCATCAAAGAGGGGGATGTGATTATCGGACTGCCCTCCTCCGGGCTGCACACCAATGGGTATAGCCTTGCGCGGAAAATCTGCTTTGACGTGGCCGGGCTCGGAACAAACGATCCCATGCCGGGAGTAGGCCGCACCGTGGCCGAAGCGCTCATGGAACCCCATGTCAGTTACGCAAAGCTGATGCAAATTGTGATGAAGGTGGTGGATGTGCTGGGCATGGCACATATTACCGGCGGCGGAATAACGGAAAACCTCCCGCGGATCCTGCCGGAGAATGTTTCCGCCGAAATCGATTTGGCCGCATGGACCGTGCCCCCGTTGTTCCGTTTTCTTCAGGAAACGGGCGATGTGGAAGAACTGGAAATGTTACGAACGTTCAACTGTGGCCAAGGCATGTTGTTTATCGTGTCCGAAAAGGACAAGGCCAAGGCGGTGGAGACAGTTGAGTTGGCGGGCGCTTCCTGCAAAATCATTGGAAAAATCATTCCAGGAAATGGAACCGTTCAGTATAAAGGACATCTGCTCTATGGATGATCGCATTGAAGTAGCCATGAAACCGGGCCAACCGGACCCGGCGGGAAGCGCGGTGCGCGCGCGGCTGGCGGAGGATCTTGGCATCCAGGTGGAGGACATCCGCGTCATTGACGTCTTCACCATTCATGCCGCACTCACCCCGGATGAATTGGAAAAAGTGCGCGTGGAACTGTTCACGGACCCCGTGATCCAGGATTCCACCCTGAACCACACCATTGCCAAGGACTACGATTTCATCGTCGAGGCGGGATTCCGCCCGGGGGTGACGGACAATGTAGGCAAGAGTTCCGTCGAGGGCATTCAAGACACTCTCGGGCGAAACTTTGCTCCGGGCGAAACCGTGTTTAAGTCTCGCCAATACGCCATCCGCGGCGCGAACCGGAAAACCTGCGAGCGCATCGCCACGCGCATGCTTGCGAATGAATTGATTGAGCAGTGGGTGCTCAAGTCGCGCGAGGAAGTGGAAGCATTAAACGGCGGCGCCCTCTTGGGGTTACCCATTGTGACCGATCAGAGTGAAGTCACCGTGCATGAGATCGATCTGGAAATTCCGGACGACGCCCTGCTGGAACTGAGCCGCACTATGATGCTGGCGCTTGATCTGGGTGAAATGAAGGCGGTGCAGGCCTATTACCGCGATCCGAAGGTGCAGGAGGCGCGGCAAGAACGGGGCATGCCGGAACGGCCCACCGATATCGAAATCGAATGCATTGCGCAAACCTGGTCCGAGCACTGCAAGCACAAGATTTTCAACGCGGAAATCCGGTATCAGGAAAACGGCTCGGAACGCGTCATTAACAGCCTGTTCAACACCTTTGTGAAAGCCGCCACGGATGAGGTGGGCAAGCGTGCCGGATGGCTGGTCAGTGTGTTTCACGACAACGCGGGCATGATCCGATTCGATGAAAATCATCACTTTGCGCTTAAAGTGGAAACACACAACAGCCCCTCCGCACTCGACCCGTACGGCGGTGCGATGACCGGCATTGTAGGCGTCAACCGCGACATTCTGGGCGCGGGCTTGGGCTGTGAATGTATCTTCAACACCGATGTGTTTTGCTTTGCCACCCCATTCTTCGACGGCGATATTCCGGAACGGCTGCTCCATCCCCGCCGCGTGCTGCGCGGGGTGCATGCGGGCGTGAAGGATGGAGGAAACCAAAGCGGCATACCTGACATCAACGGCGCCATCGTGTTTCATGAACGCTTTTTAGGGAAACCCCTGGTATTCTGCGGTACAGGTGGGCTGATTCCCACCAAAATCACAGGGAGGCCCAGCGAGGAAAAAGCCGCCCAACCGGCTGACCTGATCGTAATGACCGGCGGCCGCATCGGCAAAGATGGCATCCATGGCGCAACATTCTCCTCTGAGGAACTGCATGCCGGGTCGCCCGTGACCGCCGTGCAAATCGGCGACCCAATCACCCAGAAAAAAATGGCTGACTTCCTGATCGAGGCACGCGATTTGGGCCTGTTCAACTGCATTACGGACAATGGCGCGGGCGGGCTGTCGTCGAGCGTCGGTGAAATGGCGCAGAAACCGGGCGGCGCCATCCTTCATCTGGAACGCGCCCCATTGAAATACGCCGGGCTAGCACCCTGGGAAATTTTCCTCTCGGAAGCACAGGAACGCATGTCGCTCGCCGTACCGCCGGATAAACTCGACGCGTTCATGAATCTCGCAAAACGCCGTGAAGTGGAAGCCACCGTACTCGGTGAATTTACAAACTCCGGCTTTCTGGAATGTTTTTATGGCGGCAAGCGCATCGCAGCCCTTTCCATGTCTTTCCTGCATAAGGGCGTGCCCAAGATGCATTTGGAAGCGCGGCTGGACCCGCCGAAACTCGCCCCGGAAATTGTCATCGAAGACACCGACCTCACCGCCGGTCTCAAGGCAGTGCTCGGTTCTTTGAATGTATGCAGCAAAGAGTCCTTCGTGCGGATGTACGACCATGAAGTACAGGCGCAGAGTGTGTTGAAACAATTCCAGGGCGTGGATCATGACGGTCCGGGCGACGCGGCGGTGATTCGTCCCGTGCGCGGCTCCAAGCGCGGGCTCGCCGTGGCATGCGGGCTCTCCCCGAAATACAGCGATATCGACGCCTATCACATGATGGCCTGCTCCATCGATGAAGCGGTGCGTAATTTGATTGCCGTCGGAGCAAAGTTGGGAACCATCGCCGGCTTGGACAACTTCTGCTGGCCCGACCCCGTACAGAGCGAAAAAACGCCCGATGGCCGACACAAGCTCGCACAACTCGTGCGCGCCTGTCAGGCGCTGTACGATGTTTGCAACGCCTATGACATTCCGCTCATCAGCGGCAAGGACAGCATGAAGAACGATTACAAGATCGGCGACACGAAAATTTCCATCCCGCCGACCGTGCTGTTCACTTCGGTTGCCGTCATGGAGGACGTGACGAAGGCGGTTTCCATGGATGTGAAGAATCCGGGCGACGTGGTGTATGTGCTCGGAGAAACCAAGGATGAAATGGGCGGCAGCGAATATCTCGCACTGCGCGGCCAGATCGGCGTCAATGTGCCCAAGGTGGACGTCAAAACCGCGCGGGCGATCTACGAAAAACTGAATAAAGCAATTGAAGCAGGACTAGTGGCCTCGTGTCACGACTGCTCCGATGGCGGGCTGGGCGTGGCCCTGGCGGAAACGGCCTTCGCAGGCGGCTGGGGCATGAAACTCGATATCATGCCCATCGGACTCGAAAGCAACGCGGCAACCTTGTTCAGCGAGACACAGAGCCGCTTTGTGGTCACCGTATCGAAGAAAAACGCCCCCGCCTTCGAAACGGCGATGGCCGGCAGTTACTGCCTTCGTTTGGGCGAGGTGACCCCGGAAACCAAGCTGTTCATCGCGGGACGCTATGGCGCAAAACTGGAAGCGCCGATTGCCGATTTGAAAGAAGCGTGGCAGCGTCCCCTGCGTTTTTAACAGACCATTAATCGATTGCGGCGTAAGATGCCGCTGAAAAAGGAGAGAGTTCAGCCGTGAGTGTTCAGGTTCTGGTACTGACGGGATTCGGAATCAATTGTGATCGGGAAACAGGCAATGCATTCAAGAGGGCAGGCGCTGATGTGTCGCCGATGCATCTCAACGACATCGCCACCGCACCGGAGATGTTGAAAAAGTTTCATATTCTCGCCATCCCCGGAGGATTCTCCTTTGGCGACGACATCGCCTCTGGAAAAATCCTGGCAAACCGGCTCCGCCATAAACTGGGCGGTCCCATCAAACAATTCATTGCCGACGGCAAGCTGGTGATCGGCATCTGCAACGGGTTCCAGGTCATGGTTAAAATGGGGATACTGCCGCTGCTCGATAACGAGTTCATCCAGGAAGTCACCCTCACCAACAATAATTCCGGACGATTCGAAAACCGGTGGATTACCCTCCGCGGCAATCCGGACAGTCCGTGCATCTGGACCAAAGGCATCGACCGGATCGAGCTCCCCGTGCGCCATGGCGAGGGAAAATTCATCCCTATGAACAACACCATCCTCAAGATTCTGCATGAAAATGGTCAGATAGCCTTTCAGTACTGCACACCCGACGGCGCGATTGCCCGCGGCGAATTCCCGTTCAATCCCAATGGCGCGATTGACGACATCGCGGGCATCTGCGATCCTTCAGGCCGCATTTTCGGCCTGATGCCGCATCCCGAAGCTTTTGTCGACCGCACCAATCACCCCCGATGGACCCGCGAATCCCTTCCCGAAGAAGGCGCCGGGCTCCAAGTCTTCCGCAACGCCATCGAATACGCCCAGGCGAATCTCTAAACCTAAACTAAGCGCTTAGTCTCTTGAAGCAGGCAAGATCCTTTACTATACTAATCCTATTCTTGTTTCAAAATAGGTTCACCTATTAGATCTTTAGTCTGAGGTATGAATACTGATATTCGAGGTGTAATGATTAGGAGGTTTGATACAATGTCAGATAGGGTTACACTCATACCTGTTGAACGCATTGAACAACGTATTGTGCGCTTGCGAGGCCATAACATCATGTTAGACAGTGACTTGGCGGATTTGTATGGCGTTCCGGCCAAAACGCTCAATCAAGCCGTAAAACGTAACATTGAACGTTTTCCTGAAGACTTTATGTTTCAATTAAGCCCAAAGGAACTCTCAAACTTGAGGTCACAATTTGTGACCTCAAGTTCTTGGGGTGGCCGTCGTTATCCACCCTATGCTTTCACCGAGCAGGGTGTAGCCATGCTTTCCAGTGTCCTTCGTAGCGCCCGTGCCGTTCAGGTCAATATACAGATCATGCGCACCTTCGTCAATCTCCGCCGAATGCTCTCCACGAATGAAGAACTTGCACAAAAGCTTGCGGCATTGGAAAAGAAATATGACGCTCAGTTTAGGGCAGTTTTTGATGCTATCCGTCAACTTATGGATCCGCCACCCCTTCCGAAACGAAGGCAAATCGGTTTCCAACGCAATGAGGAATAGATTTCTCTTCTAAGACTTTTTTTAAAATCCGCAGCAATACCTACGGCAGCAACTGCTTCTCTTCAAGAAACTCAGCAATCGTCCGCGCAATTACACGGTTGCCTGCGGGATTAGGGTGAAAGTCCAGCGGCGCAAGATGCAACACCTTGCCCTGTTCCTTGCGGAATGCAGGAAGTAAATTGAGGAAAGGGATATCCTGTCTGGTGCAGGCAGCCTCTAGTATTCCGCTTATGGGAAACTTCCGTTCGGGCAGATAAATTTCGGCATAATCGGGATAATACACAAACAAGAGCCGAAGATGGTTGGTTTTGCAGTAGTTGTTCACCTGCTCCAGGCAATAGAGGTAGTTGTTGATAGTCTGAAGCTGTTTTTCGTTGAATTTTTCGTAGTACGCAATACCATCGAAACGTTTTGAGAGGTACTCAAGATAGTAATGGGCATTTTTCGCAAATTTTTCCCCGCCTGGAACGGAATAACGGGTATCCATTTCCTCCTTCGACAACATGGCGCGATTGTGCCGGTATTTTTCAAAGCGTGTCCGCAGGCTGGCATCCAGGATAAACTCCCCCAGGGCAGTCCGGCCAAACAACAGCCATTCACTGCTTTCCACTGGTTCCGCCACAAGCACATCGTGTTTCAACAAGCTCTCCCGGTCTTTTCCGCGCAGTTCCTCAATATCATTTGAGACGAACGTGAGCACTACCAGATCCGGCTGCAACGGCATGCAGAAACGGCGCAATATTTCAAACTCCACATCGATGGCGGACCAGCCCCGTCCGGCATTCACCACATCCACCTTCTTTCCCTCGTCGCGAAGGATTTGCTCAAGTTGATACGGATAGGTATTTTCATTTTCAACATAAAAACCGTCGGTAATGGAATCGCCCAGCGCGATGATGCGAAAGGTGTCGGCGGGTTTGGGCATTGTGATTTCCGGACCGCGAAATCCGAGCGAATTCGTTTTGATGATGTACGGGATGGGTGTCCAGAGCAGGTACATAGTGGCATTGGGACGGTAGAGGCTGGTATTGCCCACGGGCCGGATGTCATACATCCCGCGCGGCAGCCCGAAGAACAGGCGCAGTACCCCTTCGGCCACGAGCAATACCACGAAGGTTGCCATGCCAAGATACGACAAATACATTAGAGCGCGTTTCAGCATGCCGTGATTGTACACATTTTCCAACGCAGATGGGAGGGCGAAGTTTATCCGCCTCTGGAGGGCTCCTGCTGAGCCGTCGAATAAGATCTATACTATGCAATACACCGTACTTTGGACATTTTGTTTAGCGGCTCAGCGGGCGCTTCGCCCTCCCGAATAATACTATTTTCTTAGCAAAATGCAGCGACACGGTAATCTCGACATAGTGCCATCTGTATCAACACGGTGCGAATCTGTAAACTATCATTAATAAATCTTCTGCCTGCGCAACGCTAACAATATTGCGGACGAGATCCCCATCATCACCATATCGCCGACAGGGCTATTCCCTGTCATGACACCCCCCAATGCTTCCTGTGATTGAACATATCTGCCCACAGAGCAGGTAATCTGACCTCCCTTGATATCGATTGTTTGGCTGATTGGTGTGATCCAAGTCGTTCCCGGAGAACCGTTGCAATTAAAACCGGTCTGTCCAGAGATATCCTTAAACTCAACAACATGTGCCCCTACCATCAGATTAGACATCATCATGCCGCTATCCTGCCAATTGCCACCATCAACCCGCCACTGCGCACCGTCATTCAGGGCTTCCGTGGGCCTGATAGTAACCCTGAGAGAACCAAAACATATGCCTCCGTCGTAAACACTTACACCACGACCTTTCAGGATACTGATGTCTACACAGGCCTGCATAGAGAGCGGGTTCTCATATAGCATAATTAAGTCGCCTATACCAAGTCCTGCATTATCCAACAATGGACCCAATTCGATGATCTGATTATTGTTAAGGTATAAACAACTAAGACTGGCAAGCATAGCCAGCGGGCTTACATCAACGATTTGATTATTCTCAAGATATAGACTCTTGAGGCGGGTGAGACTGGCCAGTGGGTTTACATCGATAATCTGGTTTTTTTGGAGATCCAACAACGTGATATTAACAAGCGTCGCCAGTGGGCTTACATCAATAATCTGGTTATTTTGAAGATACAGACTTTCGAGATGGGTGAGCGTGGAGAGTGAGCTCACTTCGATGATCTGATTGTTCTGGAGATATAGATTTTCAAGGTGGGTGAGCGTGGATAGCGGACTCACATCGATAATCTGGTTGTTTTGGAGGCATAGGCTTTTGAGGCGGGTGAGCGTGGACAACGGACTCACATCGAAAAACTGATTGTTAGATAGAACTAGTTGTATGAGCTGCGTTAACCCTGCAAGCGGACTCACATCGACAATCTGATTGTCCTGAAGGTATAGATATTCGAGGTAGGTCAAACCAACCAGTGAACTCACATCTATAATCTGGTTATTCTGAAGTTCCAACCACGTGATATTAACAAGCATCGCCAGCGGACTCACATCGATAATCTGGTTGTCTTTAAGGTGTAATTCCTTAAGGTTGATGAGATCGGCCAGCGAGCTAATGTCACTTATCTCAGCGCTCTCGACATATAAATACTCAAGGTTGGTTAAACTGGCCAGCGGACCTATATCAGTGATGGGGTTGCGATCGAGTCCCAACCGCCTTATGTGGGTTAGACTAGCCAGCGAGCTTATATCGCTGATCCGGTTGTCCTGGAGAAATAAATTTTCAATGTTGGTGAGTTCGGCCAGCGGGCTTACATCAGAGATCTGGTTTGAGTCGAGATTGAGTTGCTTGAGGTTAACGAGCTCAGCCAATGGGCTTATATCGAGGATGGGGTTTGAGCCGAGGTCCAACAATGTAAGATGGGTAAACATAACCAGCGGCCCCACGTCAGTGATCTCATTAAGCCCAAGGTTCAGTTCTGTTAGGTTGGTAAATACTGTGAGGGGGGTTAGATCAACGATTTGGTTATTTCCGAGAGATAGACTAGCGAGGTTGGGGAGTGTTGCCAGTGGACTCACGTCAACACCCGGATTGGAGCTGAGGCTAAGCGATGTGAGACTGGTGAGTAAAGCTAATGGGGTCACATCAATGATTTGATTTGAGCCGAGTTTCAGTGATGTGAGATTGTGAAGCGAAGCCAGCGGATTCACATCGACAATCAGGTTCCCGTAGAGATTCAGATCCGTGAGATTCACACAGTATTGAATACCCGATAGGTTAGTTATATCTAACCATCTGCCATCGAGTGTCGTTAGCTCTAGCAAGTCGTCGTCATGAATAACCCCGTTTGGTTTATCGATCTCATCGCGGATAGCGGCCTCAAGATTCTTGTCGGGGAAGGAAACAACTCTGGCATCAGCCAAAGCTGAAATAACAATTAATCCCACAAATACAGCCGCGAAAAGCAGTCTGTTGGTCTTCATAACACGCTCCTCTCCGGTTCTTCAGATCGCCACAGGTATATGCTTGAGGCGGCCTGATACTGAAGCACCCTATGGAGCTATTATGTGGGAGTTTATGAGTATTGTCAAGGGCTTAATGAATGCTCAGGCGCCGGTGTGGCCGAAGCCGCCGTCGCCGCGTGCGGTGGATTCGAGGCTATTCACAAGATTCCAGGTGGTACGCAATACAGGAGCTATCACAAGTTGAGCGATGCGGTCGCCGCGCCGCACCACAAACGGTTCATGCCCCAGGTTGATGAGGATAACGCGGATTTCTCCCCGATAGTCGGCATCGATCGTTCCCGGTGTATTCACCATGCTGATGCCATGCTTTATCGCGAGACCGCTGCGGGGACGCACCTGTGCCTCGATTCCCGGCGGCAGGGCCATCCGCAGACCGGTGGGCACCAACACGCGATCCCCCGGCGCGAGCGTAATCGGTTCCGTCACCGCGGCGCGCAAATCCATCCCGGAGGCATGCTCGGTTTCATACGCGGGCAATGGTAGATCTTCACAGCCCGGCTCGCGTGTAATGGCTATGGCGATTTCCTGACTCATAACGGTACCCGGTCGAGTTTGCACCCGTTGGTGGGCCCGAGCACGACTACCGCGCATTTTTCAGGGGTAAAGGTGTTCTGTGCGATGCGCTGGATGTCTTCGCAGGTCACTTCATCCACATGGCGGATGATTTCTTCCACCGTCAGAATGCGCCCGTAATACATCATGGATTTGGCCATGCGCGACATACGGGTGGAGGTGTTTTCCATCGCCATCAGGAGATTGCCCTTGATTTGCTCCCGGTTCATGTCGAGTTCTTCTTCGCTAAGCGATTCTTCGCGAATTCTCCGCAATTCCTCAAAGACAAGGCCCATCACCTTCTTGAAATTTTGCGGCGCCACGGCGGCATAGACACCGAGCATCCCCGTGCTTTGGTGAAACGCATGGAACGTATAAATGGCATAGGCCAACCCTTCATCCTCGCGGATGCGCTCAAACAGACGCGAGGTGGAGCCGCCGCCCAGCACGCTGCTCAGCAGATCGCAGATGTACCGCTCCTGATCGCATAGCGTGGGCCCCGGAAATCCAAGGCAGACATGGGCCTGCCCGATATCGCGCGGAAGGATATTAACACCGGCGTGGAAGGAAGGCCCCGCGTCCAACGCGGGGATCTGCCGGGCCGGTATGTTCTCAAACAGACCGCTTATTTGTTCAAGAACCGCCCCTTCGTCAAAATTCCCGGCCACGGAAAAATACAGGTTTTCCGGCGCATACCACGTGTTATAAAACGTCTGCATATGGTCCCGTGTCAATCCGCTCACGGATTCCACCCCGCCGAAGATGGGACGCCCAAGGGGATGATTCGGCCAATGGTATTCCGTAAGGAGATCATGGACATAATCGTCCGGTGTATCTTCGATGGTGGCAATTTCCTCCAGGATCACATTGCGCTCTTTTTCCACATCGTTGAAAAGTGAATTATTCACCAGATCCCCAAGGATTTCGATCCCGGTGTGAATATGCCGCGAAAGCATTCTCACGTGCAGGCAGGTATGTTCGCGCGAGGTGAAAGCGTTAAGGTGGCCGCCCCGGCCTTCTATGGCTTCCATAATCTGCCGGACATTGCGGTTTTTGGTGCCTTTGAAAAAAAGGTGCTCCAGGAAATGCGCCACCCCCGCCTCATGCGGCTGCTCATTGGCGGAGCCGCTTTGCACCCATACGCCGGCCGTGGCGGAATGCAGGTACGGCAGGCGTTCTAAAGTAACCGTCATGCCATTGGGCAGGATGTGAATGGAAATACCATCGATATTGCTGGATTGCGCCACGAATTATGTCGCTCCTTCATTGCCTCTATAATAGCAAGCGGGCGCCCCCGAACGGAAGCGCCCGCGATAATCCATTTCAAGATTTAATAACGCCCGCGATCCCGGTCACGTCCGCCACGATCCCGGTCTCTTCCGCCACCGCCGCCATGGCCCCGGTCGCGTCCGCCGCGATCCCGGCCCCGGTCGCGTCCGCCACGATCCCGGTCGCGTCCGCCACCGCCGCCATGGCCCCGGTCACGTCCGCCCCGATCATTTTGTTGGACCTCGGACGCGTCCACGCGGCCCAATTCGACATCCGCCTGGACCTTCGACAGATTAACGCGGCCCATCTTGTCGATCTCGATTACTTTAACATCGACTTCATCGCCGATATCCACTACATCCGTAACTTCATTCACACGGTTTGGCGCCAATTCGGAAATGTGAATCAGCCCTTCCTTGTTGCCCAATACCGAACAGAATGCGCCGAAATTCATGATCCGCGTAATGCTGCCGTGATAAATCTTGCCGACTTCGACTTCCGCCGTGATTTCTTTGATCATCTCCAGTGCGGCATCGGCCCCGGCCTGATCCACCGCCGCCACTTTCACCGTGCCGTCATCTTCGATCTCGATTTCGGTGTTCGTGCGCGACTGAATCTCACGGATGACCTTGCCTCCCGGTCCGATGACTTCACGGATCTTGTCCGGATCGATCTTGATGGTGTAGATGCGCGGTGCATACGGCGAAATCTCCGGACGCGGCTCGGGCAGCGCTTCCAGCATTTTGCCCAGGATAAATTCCCGGCCTATGCGCGCCTGTTCCAGCGCCTTTTGCATCACTTCGCGGGCGATGCCCTTGATCTTGGTGTCCATTTGGAATGCGGTAATCCCATTCTTGGAGCCGCACACCTTGAAGTCCATGTCGCCCAGATGGTCCTCGTCGCCAAGGATGTCGCTCAATACCCGGACTTCATCGCCTTCCTTAATCAACCCCATCGCAATGCCGGCCACGGGATCGCTGATCGGCACGCCCGCATCCATCATGCTCAAGGTCCCGCCGCACACCGTCGCCATCGAACTGGAGCCATTGCTCTCGGTAATATCCGATACGATGCGAACCGTATAAGGAAATTCCTGATCGTCTTCCGGATCCGGCGTGCCATCGCCTTCGCCCTCAAAGGGCAACACGGCATACAGCGCCCGTTCCGCCAGTTTCCCATGGCCCACTTCACGCCGGCCCGGCCCCGTGATGCGCCGGACTTCGCCCACGGACCATGCGGGGAAATTATAGTGCAGGAAGAAGCGGCGGAAGGCCTCGCCGGTCAATTCGTCGAGGCGCTGTTCGTCGCGGCCCGTACCTAGCGTGGTGGTTACCAGCGCCTGGGTTTCGCCGCGCGTAAACAACGCAGAACCGTGC
>JAKQOG010000288.1 GCA_029565395.1 Candidatus Hydrogenedentota bacterium
TGGCGGGGGGAAGCTCGGCGACTTGGGGCATGGCGAGGGGACAGTGCGCCCAGTTGGGGCATTTTGGGGAGCAGCGCTGGAGGGTTCTGGAGTAGAGGCCGTGGATGACGGCGTTGCGGTTGCCGGGCTGCGCGCCGGAGAGGTCGAATCCGCCGTGGAACCGGCAGCGACCGTTTTTGTGTTCCGGGGCGAGTTCGCAGGGGGCGCCGGAGGGAGTGCGCGCACCGCAGATGCGGTGGCCGAGTTCGGCTTCGCGTTTGTTGAGGGTTTCAATCCAGGGTTCGTCCCATGCGGGGGAGCATGGGGAGCCGAGGGTGGTGGTGGTGGTGGCTGGGGAGACTTGGGTGGATGGGCTGGGGGAGGTTTGCGAGTTCATTAGGGGATCCTTTCATGGGTTAATGGGAAACGGGAAATGCGAAACGGGAAACGAAAGAGATGGGAGGACTGGGGGGACTGGGGGGACTGGGGGAATAGGACCAATAGGACCAATAGGACCGATAGGACAAAAAAGACAAAAGGGATGGCAGGAACGAAATGGACTATGGACGACATGGACACCATGGACGCTATGGACATATGAGTGGGTCCTTCGATTGTTGGCGCGGCGTGGACGCCGCGTCTACGTTGTTGGGGCGGCGTGGGCCGCGGTTTCTGGGAGAATTTTGGTCTCCATTTATTAGCACGGGGCGTTTCATGAAAAACGGGTATCGGGTGCCGGGTATCGGGTATCGAAGAGGGGGAAAATGTGGGGAATTTGGGGTTTTTCGAAGAATGGGCTGTAAAAATGGGGCTGGGCGTTGGGTGGGAAAGAAAAAACATTAAAAAATAAGGGGAATTTCAGGGGGAAATCTTTTTTTGAAAAAATTTTTGAGGGGGAAATTTTGGGTAAAAAAAGTAGACTCCGGAGTCTACTTTTTCCAGGAAATGGAAACTGGGTGTGGCGGGAAGAGGGGAAGTGGATGGAATTTTTGGGCGAATGGGCGAGAAATGTGGGGTGAGGATTAAGTGAACGATACTATATTGGGGGATTGCGAGATTTCTTTGTCGGAGTCGACACAGATTGCGCGGATTGGCACGGATTTTATTGATGTGGGTATGGCCGGAAGAGGAATACGTTTTAACTACAAGCGCAAAGAGCACAGAGGAAAAATATCTTTTTGGGGATTGCCGGAAGAGATCTGAGATTCCTGTTTTCTTCTTCGCCAGAGCTTTCTCCTTCGCCAAGGCTACGGAGGGCGCGCAGGCGGGGCGGGCAAAGGTCTGGGAAGGCTGGGAGGAATGGGACCCGACTTCGCCCTTCGGGCTTCGCCGTGGCAGGAGAATGGGAAAAAGGACGTAAAGGACACAAGGGACATAAACGACGGCATGGGCTGTGGGGGGGGCTGCTTGAAGCGGAGTAAGGCTTGGGGAATAGACAGCATGGACGGTATGGACGGTATGGATTGGATGGACTGGATAAACCGGATGGGAGTGAGAGGGGTGTGAAGCAAAGGCGATCAAATGCTGAACCTTGATTTTGATAGTGATGCCGATCATGCATCATCAAACTTGGATGAACGCACCTCCCGGACCGCAGACCCTTTAAGCTTCCTGAACAATTTCCTTTCGGGATTGAAGTCATTATGTACCGCGAGGAATCCGGATTACTCCGCGGCGGAAGGCGCACCTTGGGCCACGAGTTCATCGTAGCGTGTTTTTAGTTCCGGGTCGCGTTTGAGGGTTTCCCGAATCGCCGCATTAATCTCCTTTGCGGCGTCGATCATGGTTTGCCGTCCGGATTTCCCGCCTTCCCGCATCAGGTCGGTGTGTTTAAGGAGAATGCGCGACACGAGATTCCCATTTACAAAGGGGCTTGCGGGTTCCGGCACGGAATTTTCCATGGCGGTGCGCCAGACCAGATTGTACTCCTCTTCGGGATGTTCGGGATTATGTAAAAAACTTTGTTCGTACTCGCCATAATGGTATTTCTTCACGGGCCCCAGGGCATCGGCTTCTTTATTGACCAGTGCGTTCCATTCCGGGCCGTTCATAAACGCTACGAAGTCCAATGCCCCTTCCAGATTCTTGGAATACTTGTTGACAATGCTGGATCGTCCCTCGCCGAACAGACGGTCGGTCGGCCCGTGCGGCATCGTCACGGCGCCAAGTTCCAAGCCGGCAAAATCAGGCAATCGCAATAAACACAGCCACCATCGCCCGCCTATAGACATGGCGCCGCGCCCTTCCGCGAATTGGGCCGTGCAGGAATTGCCCCATCCGCCCGATGCGGCTATTGCGGTTTCTTCGGAAACCGTGGGAATGACATGATGCTTGTGGATAAGGTCCGCATAAAATTGCGTGGCGTCTTGGGCCGCCGGCGCATCCAGAATACAGCGGGTGCCTTCCGGAGAAAAGACATTCGCGCCCCATTGTCCGAGAAAAACCAGACGCCATTGGTTTTTGTCGACCATCAATCCGAATTGGATGGGCCGGCCCCGATCATCCACTTTGGTCAGGCGCTTGGCGATGTCAATGCATTCGTCCCAGGTCCAATCGGCGGTGGGTTCGGGGATGCCCGCCTCACGAAAGAGTTTTTTGTTATACCAGACGGCCAAGGGGCTGGCATTTCCCGCATGGCCATAGAGCCGGCCGTCCAGGACGGTATGCGGCAAGACACAGGGCCACATGCTTTCGGCATACACCCCCCGGCGCGCCATTTCGTCCGTGCAATCCAACGCCACTCCGGAACGCACAAAGGCATGGAGCCAATACCCGTCATAGCAGTCAAAAACATCCGGCCCCACCCCCGCCAGGCTCTGCACGATCACTTTTTCAAGCATATTGTTCGCCGGATCAAGCACGACACGATAGGTTGTGTGCAGAGAATTGAACAATTCGATCTGATGGCGGCGGATCGGATTGTCGTCGGTGGTCCATACGATCGGGATGCGATCCTCCTGCACCTGTGGCCGCCACAACACGGGCACCATTGAGGCGATTAACAGCGCAGCCAAAATGCCCAATAAAACATATTTCATGCGCCATCCCTATTCCTTCTTCCAAGGTATAGCGTATCAGAGGCAGCGCATGAGAACAAGGAGACAACATGCGCCGCTGTTCCCTTTTGAAACCCAATGGGGTACTGTCCGTGTCTAAGAGATGTACTTGTTAGATAAAAGCGAGACCATGAAAACGTATCCATTCAAAATGTTGTTTGCTGCCGCGCTGGTTTACACGGGCCTAGCGTGGGGCGCTGACAATGCCGAACTGCGGATGAACCAGTTTCAAGTCATCGGCACGCACAACAGCTATCATGTCAAGCCCGAGAATCAAGACTATTCCGGGAATGAACTTGCTCCCTTCAACTATTCACATGCGCCGTTAGAAGTCCAGTTGGATCGCGGGGTGCGGAGCCTTGAATTGGACATCTATCCCAACCCCCACGGCACCCGGGTCATGCACGTACCTGCCATTGACGACGGCACGACGTGTTCCCTATTCACGGAATGCCTGGCGACCGTGAAAGAATGGTCGGACAAACATCCCAGGCATGTTCCTATTATTGTACTCGTGGAACCGAAAAATGACGAGATCCCCTTTCTGAAAATTAAAATGGGCAACTACAATGCCGCAGCGGTGGATCGTTTGGACCAGGAAATCCGTTCGGTATTTTGCCCGGACCAGTTAATCACGCCTGATCTGGTGCGCGGCGGCTCCCCCACGCTGGCCCAGGCTATCCAGGAAAAAGGATGGCCTCTGCTGGAATGGGCGCGCGGCAAAGTGATGCTGGTGTTTCACACCCGCGATGCCTTGGCGGATCTGTACACGCAGGAACGACCATCGCTGGAAGGGCGCGCCATGTTTCTGGAGTCGCAACCAGGCAAACCTTATGCGGCGTTTTTTATCCGGAACAATCCCTATGACAAGAGCATCCCGGAACTGGTGAAACAAGGATACATGGTGCGCACCCGCGCGGATTCCGGATTGCACGAAGGCGTGATTAATGCCACCGAAACATATGAAATGGCGCTTCACTGCGGTGCGCATATTATCAGTACGGACTATCCCGAAGGCGAAGCGCATCCGCAAACCGGCTACAAAGTGGTGCTTCCCAATAACGTGCCTGCACGGTGCAATCCGGTAAACGCCACTTCACAAGATCCGGCGATCTGTCTTGAAGCCCCTCCCAAAAGTCTTGCGGGACTCCCCTAATCACCGCCTCCGTTTGCATTCCTGCTCGCGCTGATAGTGTTCGAAGAGGCCTGGGAGTTCTTCCGCGCTTGGCAAAGGCAGCTCCACCCATGCCTGCCGGAAATGGGAAAGATACGTGGCATTGATCACTTCCACGCCATGCCGCCCCACTTGCCCCGTTACTAGAGGTGTGTCACCGGTGCGGACACATGCGCAAAAGTGTTCCAGTTCCTGCAAATACTGATTGGCGGATTGGGTTTCCTGATCCACGTCGAAGCCGAGATAGGGCGTGATATCCGTTGCCCGCGCATTAAAATGCCCGTCTGTTTGATCGTATAAAAGGATCTTCGGCGGTTCATAGGTGAGACTGGTGTGGCGGTCCGCGTGAATCACGAGGGTTCCTTTGCGCCCCAGCACCTCGTACGTTTCATACCACGCACGATAGGTGTACACCGTTGTTTGATGCGTGCTGATCGCGCCATTTTCATGCTCCAGCGTTGCGAGGCAAAAGTCATCGCCGGCCGTCATGGCTTCGCCGATGCTGCGGATGGTGCCGCATACCCGTTTCACCGGGCTGCCCAGCCACCAGCACGCCAAATCGCTCATATGGGCGCCATGGTCGTGCCAGTGCCCTCCCAGGGAACGCGCATCCGACCGGAAATTATCGTGTGTCCCCAAATCACGGGCGGGTTCATCCCACTGGCCTCGTATGGCGAACACCTCGCCAATATCTCCATTATGGATAATTTCCTGGACCTTGCGAAACGCCCGGTTGAACCGTTTCATGTGCGCGATCATGAGGGTTACCCGCGCTTCCGCGCACGCGGCAATCATCCGGTCACACTCTTCAATAGTGCGCGCCATGGGCTTTTCGCACAGAACGTGTTTTCCCGCGCGTGCCGCAGCAATTGTCTGGGATTCATGGCACCAGCCGGGCGTAACGAGGATCACGGCATCCACTTCTCCGTCTTCAAGCACTTTTTCAACGTCCGTGTACCATCGTTTTGCATTGAATGCCTCACAGGCGCGTTGAGCCCGCTCCGGATTAATATCCGCCACGGCCACCAGCGAACCGCCTTGCAACACACGAAAGGTATGCGCCCCGAAAACATATAAAAGCGCACTATTGCATCCCACCAGCGCCAGCCGGACAGGTTTGGATTGTGTATTCATCCCCGAGTTCCTTCTTTTGGGAAAAGTATAGCACAAAAGAAGGATTCCCGCGGAAAAGCACCGTTGCTAAAACAGGTGCATTCCGAAGTACAACGCCGGAATGAGCGGTAAGAATCTTTCTAACGTGGTTGACGAAAAAGTGAAAGGCGTGTATTCTTTGGATTGTTGGGACAGGCAAGAAATGGTGTAACGACACCGGGGAGTGTAGTATGCCAGCGACAAAGTACGTGATTGCCGGGAAAAAAATTGATGTGCAATGTCCGAATTGTCCCGCCGCAATGAGTTTTCCGCTCGAACAAGCGGGTAAAAGCACGACATGCCAGTATTGCGGGCATCCCATACAAATACCGGGCTTACCCGAAAAGGCAAAGGTGCATGTGGAATTACCCAGTTTTGATCAACAGGAAAAACGGAAGTTTTTTGCCGTGTTCATTGCGGTGGCGTGTATTGTGGCGGGGCTTGGCATTGTATCGCTCATCGTCGGCTCCGGGGGCGGGCCGGTGTCGCTGGCCGTCTTTTCCCTGAATTTTACAGTGGGAGCGCTTGTGCTGGGACTGTTTCTGGGCCCCTTTCTTTTCCCCGGGCGCATTCCGGATTGGATGACCGGCCATTCCATCCTTTTCGGCATGCATTGGCTCTATCTCCTGGTGGCATTGGTGGCTTTTTTCTTTGCATGGTGGACGTATAGTCCCTGAGGAGAGATCTTTCAGAATTGATTTCGGTAGGCGGCAGGATCGTCGCTTTGCGCTTCCGCCTCTTCCCAGTACGTGGTTTCTTTTGGGCGCCATGCGCGTTTTAAGGGGTCTTCACTGAAAAGGCGAATAATCAGGCGGGTCGGCGTAATCAATCCGTAAAAGACCACCATGAGGAAAAGATGCGTTAGAATCCAATTGAGCACTTCCGCGATTTTTATCCAGACAATAAGTACCGGCTGAAGCACTTTGGGCGCGATCAGGCCCAGCACAAACAAAACGGCTCCTACGGCGAAGAAATACACCGGTAGATGCTCAAAACCATGCAGCGCCCAGCGCGCTACGCCCAGTACGGCAATGGCGACGCCCATCACAATGCCGAATTTCCGTTGTTCTTTCCGGCTGCCGGTATCTACGTTAATGAGTCCCATGACATTCCTTTATAGTTCCCGCCGAGGGGCTAATCCAACTCATATTCCGCACGCCAGTCCGATTCATCTTTCCAGGGTTTCTGTTGTGTTTTGTCCAACACGCAGGTTCCCAACACCAGATACTCCATGTGCGTTCGCATGAAACAGGTAAACGCTTCCTTGGGCGTACAGACTATCGGCTCCCCGCGCACGTTAAACGAGGTATTGATAATCGTCGGGCATCCGGTTTTCTCATAAAACGATTTCATGAGATCGTAATAGCGGGGATGATCCTCGCGGCGCACGGTCTGTATGCGCGCGGAATTGTCCACATGCGTTACCGCGGGAATATCCGAACGAATCACGCGCAGTTTGTCAAAGCCCTGGGCGTTCCTATCGTCCTCTGAAAGTGCGCGCAACCGCTCTTTCTTCACATCCGCCACCAAGAGCATATAGGGGCTTTCATGACCCCGCAGGTCATAGCATTCGTCCGCATGATCGAGCATCACCGATGGTGCAAAGGGGCGAAACGATTCCCGGAACTTGATCTTCAGGTTAAGTACGGACTGCATGGAGCGGGAGCGCGCGTCGCCCAGGATGCTGCGCGCACCCAGCGCGCGCGGGCCAAATTCCATACGGCCCTGAAACCATCCCACTACTTTCTCCTCTGCAATCAGGCCGGCCACGTGCGACGGAAGCTCCTCTTCGGACAGACGCGTATACGGAATACCTTCTTCCTTAAGATAAGCCTCTATTTCATCATCCGAAAAGCCCGGCCCCAGATACGACGCCTTTTGACGGCGCGAATCCGCCACACGTTCCTTGCCCAAGACCTGATGCCAGACAAACAAGGCGGCGCCCAGCGCGCTGCCGCCATCGCTCGCGCATGGCTGAATCCAAACTTCTTCATAGGGCCCTTCACGAAGCAGCCGGCCATTGGCGACGCAATTCAGGCCCACGCCGCCCGCGATGGCCAGATGTTTCATTCCCGTTTCGCGATGCACATGACGCGCGAGATTCAGCATAACCTCTTCGGTAATCCATTGAATGGACCGTGCAATATCCATTTCCCGCTGGGAAATCTTGCTCTCCGGCGTGCGCGCAGGTCCGCCGAACAGCGCTGCAAACTTGCGGTTCGTCATGCGCAGACCGGCGCAATAATCGAAATACTCCATGTTCAGCCGGAACGATCCATCCTCGCGAATGTCGATTAATTCGCGCTTAATGATCTCCACATACTTGGGTTCGCCATAGGGCGCCAGCCCCATTAGCTTGTATTCGCCGCTATTTACCCTGAAACCGGTAAAGTAAGTGAACGCGGAATACAACAGCCCCAGAGAATGCGGGAAACTGATTTCCTTTAATAGTTTCACGCGGTTCCCCTGCCCTGCCCCATATGCCGTCGTCGCCCACTCCCCCACTCCGTCCACTGTCACGATGGCCGCTTCTTCAAACGGGCTGGGGAAAAATGCTGCCGCCGCATGCGAAAGATGATGCGTTGAGAACAACACCTCGCCGGTGTATCCCAATTCTTTTCGGATGGTGCTCCGCATATTGATTTTTTCACGGAGCCATGGCGGCACCTGTTGGAAAAAACTGCGCAAGCCTTTGGGGGCCGTGCCGAGATACGTCATGAGCAATCGCTCGAATTTCACAAGCGGTTTGTCATAAAAGGCGATATAATCCAGTTCCTCAAGGCCGATGCCGCCCTCGCGCAGACAAAACTCAATCGCTTCCTTCGGAAAACGCGGATCATGCTTTTTCCGGGAAAAGCGTTCCTGCTGCGCCGCCGCCACGATGTCGCCATCGCGCACCAGCGCCGCCGCACTGTCATGATAGAAAGCAGAAATACCTAAAATATTCATGAATACCTGCCGTTAGTAATCCGGTAATCCTAAAGATCTTGCCTGGAAACAATCAAATCCTGCAAATAGTATATACTCTCCTTGCCAACAACCCAGGAAAGGTAGATGTCATGCGATATGTGCTGTTGATTGTAATGATGGTTTCCGCGCCCGTTGTCCATGCGGCATTCACGTTGAACGATTCGGGCAAAACCCTGACCCTGCTTGAAAACGGAAAGCCGGTGTTCGATTATCATTATGCGCTTGTAGAAGCGCCCACAGGGGTACCGGAAAAATTCCGGCGCGCCTGCTATTTGCATCCCCTCTATGGCCTTGATGGGGAAATCATGACACAGGATTTTCCCGCGGATCACCGCCATCACCGCGGCGTTTTCTGGGCATGGCCCAATTCCACCATTGGCGGAAAGACTATCGATGTATGGGCGCTCGAAGGCGTGCGTGAAGTTCATGAAAACTGGCTGACGAAAGAAGCGGGCGAGGCGAAAGCGGAGATCGCCGTTCAAAATGCATGGGTGTTTGATACTGCGCCAAACGAACCGAAAGTGCGCGAAACCGTTCGGATCACCGTCTTGCCCGCCACAGAAACATCCCGCGCCATCGATTTTGATATTACCATTCAAAATGTCAGCAACGCTGATTTTATTCTGGCAGGCGCCACGACAGCCAACAAAGGGTATGGCGGCTTTTGCTTCCGGCCCGATGCCAGTCTCGTCCCCATGCATTTTACCGATGCTAATGGCGCCGTTCCCAAAGATCAACTCCGTGCGGAAACCCCCTGGGCGGATGTCTCGTTTTCCGTAGAACCAGAATCGCCGAAACAATGCGGCGCCGCCATTTTTCAACATCCTGAAAATCCGGGATTTCCGCATCCGGGATGGATTATGCGGCATTATGGCTTTTTGGGCGCTTCCTGGCCTCATACCGAACCCCGAATCTTCAAGGCGGGTGAGTCATTCCGGCTGCGTTACCGGTTGCTTGTTCACCGCGGTTCCGCCGAAGACGCCAAAGTCAAAGAGTCTTTCCAAGCCTATTTGGAAGCGCAAAAAAAGTAGCATACCATGACCATGCTCTCTTTGTTCATTTGGGAATAGTGTAAGCGGAAAAGAAGTTTATACATAACAAAATGAATGTTGTGGCTGGTTTAGGTGGAACATTACCTGGAGAGAGAATGATGAAGCATATGGTATGCGTTACAAAAGACATTCCGGCTAAAGCCATTTCCGGTCATCCAAGCGCAGGCGACAGCCTTAAAGGTTTTTTCGCCGATCCGATAGGTACAATTCAAATACATCGGGACAAAGAGTAATGGCCCATGCCGTGCGGCAAGGAATAAAAAAGTATTACTCTTAGTTGAATTTGCATATCGTTTATTGACACAATCCTTCTGTTTCAGCCAGAAGGTGTAGGCATGACACAACAAGCAGCAGTAGCAGGGGTGGAAATTGGTGGAACCAAATTGCAGGCCGCTTTGGGCCGAAGTGATGGAACCATTGAAATAATCCGGCGGGGCACCGTGTCAAAAGACGCAGGCGCTCAGGGAATATTGGACTGGATTGATCAGGAACTTACATTTATTATCGATCACTGTCCTGAAACCATTGCCAAACCTTCTGCAATCGGCGTCGGTTTTGGCGGTCCCGTTGACAGCGCTACTGGAAAAGTGCTTACCTCTCACCAGATCGCCGGATGGCAGGGTATAGAACTTAAACATTGGTTCGAAAAGCGTTTCGGATTGCCCACACAGGTCATTAATGACGCCAATGCCGCAGGCTGGGCCGAATATTGCTGCGGTGTGGGAAAAGGAACGCGTCAGTTTTGTTATATGAATATCGGGAGCGGGATTGGCGGGGCTCTTATCGTTAATGGCCAGTTATATGATGGGCAAGGGCTGGGTGCAGGGGAAATCGGACATACTTATGTGCCCGATTGGAGCGGCGCTCCGGGTGACGCGGATAAATTGGAGCATCTTGCCTGTGGATGGGCTATTGAAAAACGCATCCACGCGCTTGACATACCGGCCCAGACTCCCCTATGGAATATTTGCCAAGGCCATGCTGAACAATTGACGTGTCCTATGTTGGCGGAGGCCGCGCGTCAGGGGGATGCGCTTGCTTTGCAGCAGATCGAGTATACTGCCCGTTCGGTAGGAATCGGTCTGGCCAATCTGATAACGTTATTTCATCCTGAACGCATCGCCTTGGGAGGCGGGGTTTCTCTCATGGGTGACATATTGTTGAACCCCTTGCGAAACCATGTGGATTCACTTGTTTTCGGCCCTTTTAAAGGGAAATACGAGATACTTCCCTGTGCATTGGCGGAATCGGTGGTGGTGGCCGGGGCGCTCTTGCTTGCGCCGTATCAAAGGACTTGCCGAGAATAATTTGATAACAGGAATTGTTACTGGCAAAATGAAAAGATGTTGAGGTACGTATGCAACGGATGACACGACAGCGAAGGATAATATTGGAAACCCTCCAGGGATTGAAAACGCATCCCACGGCGGATGAGGTGTACGCGTTGGTGCGGCAGAAGTTGCCTCATGTGAGCTTGGGGACTGTCTATCGAAATTTGGATTTGTTGCATCGAAATGGTTTGGCGCTCCGCCTGAACCATTCCGGCGCTCAAACGCGATTCGACGGCGATACATCCCAGCATTGTCATATTCGCTGCGTGGAGTGCGGGTGCATCGGCGATGTGTTTAGGGATGTTACAATAGTTAAAATGCATCATGTATCCAGCGAAACCGGCTATCAGGTTACAGGATACACACTGGAATATGAGGGCATTTGCCCGGCCTGTCAACAGAATGCAACCGGCGGAACTGAATCAACGGCCAACCGGCAATTCCTTCAGGACAATTAACCGCAATCAGGAGACACTGACCCATGATGAAAAAGAAACTGCAAGATGCGTTTAACGCCCAAATCAACGAAGAGTTGTATTCCGCGTATTTGTATGCGGCGATGCGGGCGGCGTTTGAGAGCATGAATCTGAAGGGGTACGCCAATTGGATGCGGCTCCAGGTGGAAGAAGAATTGTTTCATGCACGCAAATTCATGGAATTTATTTTTGAACGCGGCGGCGAAGTTGAGTTAAAGGCCATCAAACAACCCCAGGCGCAATGGGATTCGCCGCTGGCCATGTTCGAGGCCGCATACAGACATGAATGTCATATCAGCGAATGCATCAATAAACTGTCTACCTTGGCGATGAAAGAGGATGATCACGCAGCCCGGATTTTCCTGGAATGGTTCGTGACGGAACAAGTGGAAGAAGAAGCCAACGCGGACGGGATGGTGCAGAATCTTAAATTGATGAAGGACGCTCCGGGCGGCTTGTTTATGCTGGATCGTGAAGCGGGCCAACGGGTGATCAGCCCGCTGGTCTTGGCGAGCATCACGGGCGCGGCGGCGGGCGCATAACGGGAATAAACGTCTCCTTCGAATCGTTTCTGTGTGCGATGGGACGAGGGAAATGCTCAACCGTCCTGCATGCAGAAAAAGGTCCCCAGCCTGATGTGGGAAGGCTGACCAGGACGCAACCACGCCCCACGCGGCAAGAAATATGAGGAGATACGATAATGCCAGTGCAAGTGACCAAACCGGCCCCGGATTTTACAGCGACGGCGGTGATGGCGGACAACACGTTCAACGAAAAATTCCAATTGTCGGATCTTAAAGGCAAATATGTGGTGTTGTTTTTCTATCCGCTCGACTTCACCTTCGTGTGCCCGTCTGAAATTATTGCCTTTGATAAAAAGCTCAAAGAATTCAAGAACCGTAATTGCGAAGTCGTGGGGGTGTCGGTGGATTCCCACTTCTCTCACTGGGCCTGGAAAAACACCCCGGTCGAAAAGGGCGGTATCGGCAATATTCAGTACCCGCTCGTGGCCGATATAACAAAGAACATTGCACGCGAGTATGGGGTGCTCTTCAATGACGCCATAGCCCTGCGCGGCCTGTTCCTCATCGACAAGGAAGGAGTGGTGCGTCATGCGTTGATCAATGACCTGCCGCTGGGCCGCAGCGTGGATGAAGTGATTCGCCTGCTCGACGCCCTGCAGCATGTGGAAAAGCACGGCGAAGTATGCCCGGCGAACTGGCGCAAAGGCGAGGAAGCCATGAAACCCAGCGCGTCGGGGGTGGCCGACTACCTCGCGAAACACAGCAAATAATCACGATTCTTTTTTCGGCGTCCGTTTTTGTGGCGGACGCCGTTTTTTTATTTTGGGGTACGGTTGACTGGCTCTCCCGCCTTCGGTAGACTGACGGCTCAGGAAAATCCTGAATTAGACGGAAGGTTACGCCGCGCGGGCTGCGCGGCAGGAGGAAAGCATGCGTATCCTATCAATCAGTATGGTTGCCGCACTCGTGTGCGCATTGGCCGCCTGGGGGGCGGAAACCGGTTCGGTGGAACAGGCGCCGGTGGAGCAACTTGCTTTGAAACTGCCCGCGCAAGAGGCGGCAGTTCCCGAAACGCCGGAGCAAATCATGCTCACTTTTGACCAGTATTTCGCGGAAAAGGAACGGAGCATCCAGGAGGAAATCTCCGCGGATTTGATCGATCTGGACGAATTGCGGCAGGCCATTCAGGCGAAGGTGAGCCAGCAGGTGATGCGCATGAACCTGCAGGAATGCATTCAGATTGCGCTCAAGCAGAATCCCGATATTATCGTCGCGCAATTGCAGCCGCTCAAGACCGACGGCGATATTAAAGCGGCCAAAGGCGAGTTCGATCCCGTCTGGCGGACGACGGCCAACTACATGCGGTCGTCCATGACCACCAGCCAACAGTTCACCTTCTTCGGGCAAGGCATCAGTTCGGTGGAAATGTGGCAGACCACCATCGAGTCGGCGCTGGTAGGCAAGCTCAAAACCGGGACGCAATATTCCGCGGCGTTCAACCTGGAAAAAGAAGAATCCACGTATGGCAGCTTCATCGAGGACTTCAGCACCCGCGCGACCCTCAGCCTCACCCAGCCGCTGTTGAAAGGGGTGAGTTGGAAGGCCAACACGGTCCGGATCAAGGCTGCGAAAAATTTGCGGAATGTGACCGAAGCGCAACTCCGCCTCCAAATCATGAATACCCTTGCGGAAGTCATTAAGGCCTACTGGGACCTCGTGGGCACGGTGGAAGCCTTGAAGGTGCGCGAAGAATCCCTGGCAAACGCGGAGCGGCTCCTGAAGATGAATGAAACCCGCCGCGAGATCGGAACCGCCGCCGACATCGAGGTGCTTCAGGCCAAAGCCGGCGTGGCCACGCGCCAAAGCGAACTCATCACCGCCCGGTCCCAAATTTCCGCCGCCGCCGATCTCCTCAAAAAACTTCTGGACCTCCGCGAGGGCGACCTGTTCTCCAAGGCCCAAATCGTGCCTACGGACCGCCCCAACATCGAGGACAAGAGTTTCATGGATCCGGCGGACTTCCAAAAACACCTCGACGAAAGCGTCACCGCCGCGGTGCAAAACCGTCCGGAAATAACCATCGCCGAATTGCAAATCACCAATGCCAAACTGGACGAATTCCGCGCCAAGAACGAGATGATGCCGGAAGTCAACATCACCGGAAGCTATATGCAGGGCGGGCGCAATCATTACCTCGAACGCTCCCTCTACGGCATTCGCGACAAACAGGATTACGCGTATAGTTACGGTCTGCAAGCCACGGTCCCCCTCGGCAACCGCGCGGCGCGCGGCGCGCACCTGCGGGCCAAGCTCACCCGGCGCGAAACGGAAGAGCGCAAGAAACAGGCGGAACAGACCATCATGATGGGTGTCCACATGGCCATGAACAACGTGATGACCAATCAGATTCTCGTGGAGAGCAACCGGCAGGCCGTCCGGCTTCAGGAAGCCAACGTCGTTGCCGAAGAAAAACGCCTGCGGCTCGGCGTGACCACCAGTTGGCAGACCCTGCGCGTCCAGGAAGACCTCACGGCCGCGCAGACCATGCTCCTTCAGGCGCAAATCGCCTACGAAAAGGCCATGATCGACCTGCAACTCGCGGAAGGCACGTTGCTTGGAAAACTCAATATCGAATTCGAGGCCCCCGACCGTGCACAACCCGTCAACTACTTCTACAGCATCTTGCCCAAGAAACCGTGGTAACCATGATCACCCTCGCTATTGGAATCGGGTGATTTGCGTTAACGAATGGGAGGGAATTTCCGTTCATCCCCATACGGAGCGGGATCTTCCTTGGCAAAAGAGACTACTTCTCTACCCTGGCTATTTTGTTTTTCTCTCAACTCCACCGCCATGGCATGGAAGTCGCCGCCATATTTCTGCGCATTGGCATCTTTTATCTGCCAAAGTTCTTCCAGCACTGAGTCACTGTACATTGGATACCCGTTTCATGAGTATTATTTCCTGATCCCTTAGTCTAGGCGGACACCATGCAATTGTCAATTCATAGGCTGGAAGTAATCATCCACTTTAGTGATGGAAAAGATGATCATTCTTTTGGTACAGTGCATCTCATTCGGCAGGCGACTTTGTTGCGGAGGTGTTTGGCGGGGAGGGGGCGGTTTGCGAGGTCTCGGAGGGTCCATTGCTGCAGGGATTTTATGATTGCCTGCTGTAAGCCGTACATGGCCTCATGAAAAGCGCATACTTCGTTCAATTTGTCGTAAGGGGTGCAATAGTCGCCCAAAATCTTTCCCTGGCAGGCTTCCACCACTTCCAGCAGGGTGATTTGATCCGGGGGCCGTGCCAAGGTCACGCCGCCTTTCACGCCGCGATGCGCGTTTAAAATATTCGCCTTCGCCAATTCGGTGTTGATCTTGCCCAGATAGGTGGGGGATGCGCCAAGGCGCTCTGCTATTTCGTTGGGCGGCACGGGCCCGGCGGAGTCCTGCCGGGTTATGTACACCAGTGCCTGAATGGCATTGAGGGATGTTTTTGTCAGCATAAAATAACCGCTTCCTGATTCCTGTTTTATAGGAGTGTACCTGAATGGCGTGGGGCGTTGACAAACACAGGGCAGGCCCGTCTCTGAAGCACACATTCTGCTAGGAAAGTGCCTCTTACACGGGAGGGCGAGGCTCCTGCCGAGCCGTGAGACAAAATATCCAAATGCTCATTTTTTAGAGCGGTGAACCCGATCTTATTTGACGGCTCGGCAGGAGCCTCGCCCTCCCAGCCTCGACGTTTTTCGTTACGCGACACGCGCCGCGACATCCGCTTTGGCATCACTGCCAATCGGGCCAAGATCAAAGGTATCTTGCAGTACTTTGAAGACATTCGGCGTCACGAACGCCGGCAGGGCCGGGCCCAACCGGATGCCCTTCACGCCCAGATGCAGCAGGGTCAGCAGTACCGCCACCGCCTTTTGCTCAAACCAACTGATGCACAGAGTCAGGGGCAGTTCATTCACGGAGCACTTGAACGCCCCGGCCAGCGCCAGTGCGACCTGAATAGCGCCGTAGGAATCATTGCACTGGCCCATGTCGAGGAAACGAGGCAACCCCGCGACCGTCCCGTAGTCATTGTCACGTATGCGGTATTTGCCGCAGCCCAGTGTCAGCACAATGGAATCCGCCGGGGTGCTCTGCGCGTAGTCCATGAAATAATTCCGGCCGGGTTCGGCGCCATCACAGCCGCCAATCAGGAAGAAATGTTTAATCTGGCCGCTCTTCACCGCCTCCACCACCTTGTCCGCAATACCCAAAATTTGGCTGTAATGGAAACCGATCAGTGATTTTTTCGTCTCGGTCGGCGTGAGCGGGCCAATTTCCAGCGCGCGCTTGATCATCGGCGAGAAATCGTTGCCTTTGATCTTCGTGGCGCCCGGTATGCCGGTTACATTCGTAAGGTACAGACGGTTCAAATACGTGCTTGCCGCCGGTGGAATCAACACGCAATTGGTCGTGGCCACAATCGGCCCGCCAAAGCTTTCAAATTCCTTCTTCTGCATCTGCCAGGCACCGCCGTAATTGCCTGCCAGATGTGGATATTTCTTCAGCCCGGGATACGAATTCGCCGGAAGCATTTCGCCGTGGGTGTACACCTTGATGCCCGTGCCCCGAGTCTGTTCCAACAGATCGCGCAAATCCACCAGATCATGCCCTGTCACTAGAATCCCGGGCGCGGCTTCGGAAATGCCCTCTGTTATCTCCGTGGGTTCCGGCGTGCCAAAGGTTTCCACATGGCCGTCATTCAGCAATTGCATGGTCTTATAATTCATTTTCCCGCATTCCAACACCATCGCCAACAGAGATTCCATGTCAAAATTTACATTGGTCATCGTGGCAAAAAGCGCATCTTCAATAAATGCCTCCACCTCCGCGTCCGTTTTGCCCAACCGCCGCGCATGGGCCTTATAGGCCGCCATGCCTTTAAGGCCATACAACAAAATCTTCTGGAGGGACTCAATATCCTCATTTTTCCCGCACACGCCCTTCGAGGTGCAGCCCTTCCCGCCAAAGGTCTGCTCACATTGGTCGCAAAACATCGACATATCCAATTCTCCTTGTTTTGGTTGACATTTCTCCCGGTCCCGTCTGTTGGAATCGGTTTCGTTTTCCAAAAAAGATAACACGGATAGTATATATCTTATTTCTGCTCACGTCAAATTTTTCGGGTTATGAAGTAACCCTCAAAAGCATTGTAAAAAACAATAGCCAATTATGGTGTTTTTGGATTATCCATCCCTTACAGGGAAGGAGTTGGGGGGAAATCGTAAACCCTGGGTAGCGAAGCGCAACCCAGGGCTGGAATTAGTCATCCCCTTCGGGGAAAAATGCCAAGAGATGTGATGACCGCGGGTAGCGCAACCCTCCTGCGGCGGGTAAACCCATGGCTGGAATTATGCATCCCCTTCGAGGAAAAATATGCAGGGCGTCAGGCAGAACGAGTATTGAAACACAATCGGGGCGATGAAAGAATTCATTTTCAGAAACAGCCCGATAGGCGTAATACTCCGACTCTGGCAATACGGCACAAGACTATCTTGTTATTTTTCCGTGATCGCGATGGTGATGGCGTGGTCGTCGATTTCATAGCGGCATGGGGCATTTTCGGGAACGCTATCCACGCGCGTGATTGAAATGCTCTCCGCCAGCACTTCTTTTGAAATGGCCGTTTGGAATTCGTTCACGGTGTCCACCAGATCCTGGCTTGTCGTCTCTGCAGTAACCGCAATTCTTGCGTCATAGGGCAGGCGCTGTTCTTTGCGCATATCCTGGACGCACCGGATGCATTCGCGCACCCAGCCTTCGCGCTTAAGTTCCTCCGTGATCTCCGTTGAGATCACCACCACCATGTTTTTACCCTGTGCAGCGGAAAAACCAGCCTTTGGATTCAACCGCACTTCGACTTCCTCACCGGTCAGTTCGATAGTTTCTCCATCCACCGTGAGCGCGATATTGCCCGTTTGCAATTGGGCGCAGAGGGAGGCGCCGTCGCTTTCCGCGAGAGCCTTTTTCACGGCATTCAATTTCTTTCCGAGCTTTGGACCCAACAGCCGAAAATTGGGCCGCACTTCATACGCAACATACTCTTCCGGACTGGGGCAAAATTCGATCCGCTTGATGTTCAGTTCTTCCATAATGAGTTCGAGATGCTTCTGCAAGCCATCTCGGATGCTTCCATCATTCAGCACGAGTTCGCAGAGTCCCAGCGGCTGACGCACCTTGATGTTTTCCGCGCGGCGCGCGCTAAGGCCCAAAGTAACCGCTTCCCGCGTATACGCCATTTCGTCCAGCAAGGCAAGATCTATCGAATCGGCCTCCGCCGTGGGATACGCCGCGTGATGCACGCTGGGCGCCGCGCCGGGCAGCGGCTGGGTCAGATTGCGCCAGGTATATTCGCTAAAGAAGGGGGTGAACGGCGCAATCAGCCGCGCAAAGGTGAGCAGACATTCGTAGAGCGTCCAATAGGCGTCCGCCTTGTCCTGGGTCCAATCGCTGGCCCAAAACCGCGCGCGGCTCCGCCGCACATACCAATTCGACAAACCATCCAGAAACGCTGTCAGCGAACGCGCCGCAGGATACGTTTCAAACCGGTCCAGTGCGGTCCGCACCTCCAGTGTGGTACGATGCAGTTCATTGAGAATCCACCGATCCAGTTCCGCGCGTTCGGCCACCGGCGCATACCGCGCGGGTCCCTCTCCCCCACTCCCGGCACGATCCATGCTCGCCGCGGCCGCCTGCAAAAATTCCAGCGGCGCATTCGCCGGACTGAACCCGTCCAGATTCGAATAAATCACAAAAAAGCTGTACACGTTATACCAGCGCATCAGCAGTTCGCTTTGGACTTCCTGCACAATCCGCTCGGAGAGCCGCGTGCTCGTCGTGGGCGGATTCTTCGCAATGAAACTCCACCGCAATGAATCCGCGCTGTACTTCGCAAAAATCACTTCCGGCTCTTTGTAGTTTTTCAGGCGCTTGGAAAGCTTTAAGCCGTCTTCGCCCTGGATCAGCCCCAGGCAGATGCAGTTCCTGAACGGATGCGGCCATGGCGTGTTCTTGCCAAACACCAGCGTGCTGATGGCAAGCTGCGCGTAAAACCAGCCCCGCGTCTGGTCAATCGCCTCGCTGATAAAATCCGCCGGGAAATTTTCATTAAATCTCTTTTCCGACCCGTCGGCATGCGGATAGCCCCACTGCGCGAACGGCATGCACCCCGCGTCAAACCAGCAATCAATCACTTCCGGCACTCGCCGCATCCGCGCCGCAGGATCTTTCGGCGACTGGTAGGTAATCGCATCGATATACGGCTTGTGAATTTTCAGGTGATCGCTGAGTTTCGGGTCCTTTGCCTTGGCCTGCGCCCACACCTCCTGGCCCTGCACGTCTGGTTTCGCCATCAGTTCGGTATATGACGACACGCATTCCATGTGCCCGGTCTTTTCACAGATCCATACCGGCAGCGGCGTGCCCCAAAACCGCTCGCGCGACAGCGCCCAGTCCACATTCGTTTCCAGGAAATTGCCGAAACGCCCTTCACGGATATGCTCGGGCTGCCATGCAATTTCATTGTTATTCGCAAGAAAATCCTCTACAAAATCCGACGTGCGGATGAACCAGCTTTCGCGGGCATACTGAATCAGCGGATCATTCTCCGCGCGCGGGCAGAACGGATAGGCATGCCTGTACTGATCATGCTTCAGCACCACGCCCTTTTCTTTCAGAAAACGGATGATGCCCTTGTCCGCATCTTTGCAGAATTGCCCGGCGAATGGTTTCTGGTCATAGGGATCGACATCCGTTACACGCTCATCAAAGGTGCCGTCCGGCTTGATGTAACAAAGAAAACCAATGCCCTTTTCTTTGCAGACGCGGTAGTCGTCTTCGCCAAACGCAGGCGCCATATGAACGATGCCCGTGCCGGTGGTGAGGTCCACGAAATCGCCCGCGATCACTTCCCAGTGATGCTCAGAATCCAGATCGGTTCCAATTTTCTTCGGCGTCCCATAATTAAACAGCGGTTCATACCGGAGACCCAGCAGTTCACTGCCCTTAAACATGCGCACCACCTTCGCCTGCTCGCCAAAATTCTTTTCCACCAGCGGGGCAGCAAGGATATAACAAACGCATGCCCCGTCTTTTTCCGCTTCCACCAGCGCATAGTCAATCTCGGCGCCCACGCAGGCCGCGCAATTGCTAAGTAATGTCCACGGGGTCGTCGTCCAAACCAGAAAACTCACCGCGCCGTTCAGGCCAAGTTTCTGTTTGCTCTCTTCCGTCAGCGCCAGCGCCACCGTGATCGCGGGATCGTCCGTGTCGCGGTATCCTTCACCCACTTCACCCGCCGACAATGCCGTGCCGCCCTGCGCCCACCACCACACCACCTTGTGGCCCTTGTACAACAGCCCGCGATCAAAAAGTTGTTTCAGTGCCCACCACACGCTTTCCACGTAGCTCTGATGATACGTCACGTACGCCTGGTCCAAATCCACCCAGAACCCGATGCGGTCCGTAAGATCTTCCCATTCCCGCTGATACCGGAACACCGATTCGATGCATTCCCGGTTGAACGCTTCCACCCCGTACGATTCGATTGCCGCCTTGCCGCCGTCAATAATGCCGAGGTGCTTGCAAACCTCAATTTCCACCGGCAGCCCGTGCGTATCCCAGCCTGCCTTGCGCTCGCAATAATAACCGGCCATTGTCTTGTAGCGCGGAAAAATATCCTTGATGGTGCGCGTGAGACAGTGCCCGGGATGCGGCATGCCGTTCGCGGTCGGCGGTCCTTCGTAAAACACGAATTTCGGCGCGCCTTCGCGTTGTTTCAGGCTCTGGTGATAGATCTGCTCCTCTTTCCAAAACCGCAGAATCTCTTTCTCCGTCTCCGAAAAATTAAACGGGGACGGAACCGGACTAAATACAGGATCACTCATTCCAATGCTTCCTTGATTAATTCCCAACCAACGGCTAAATGCTCTGCGGCCTGCATGCAGGCAATGGAGGCGCTCATCATCCTCTTTTTCGCCCATTTTTTCAACTTTTTAGCCCGGCACGGAAGGGCAAGGCTCCCGCCGAGCCGAAAAACAAGTTCAGGCGCATGCCACTTGCAACAGCATTTGGATATTTTGTCTCACGGCTCAGCCGGAGTCCTTCAAAGGCGGATAAACTTCGCCCTCACGGCCAGTATCTTCCGAACGTTATTCCGCGTTACATTTGACAAAACCATAACGCAACGGGATACTTTCTTTTTAAGGAAGTACTTTCGATGACTGTTGAGATAGAATATGAAGATGATGGCCGTTGGATTGCCGAAACTCCGGCGCTTTCCGGTGTTATGGCTTATGGTGCAACAAGAGAAGATGCCATCGCTTGTGCGCAAGTTCTTGCGCTCCGGGTCATAGCAGACCGAATTGAGCACGCTGAAACCATCCCAGAACTCAATGACTTGTTTACGGTCTCACTATGATCCATACGTCATGCCTGCAAAAATATCAAGTGATCATACTTTTTGTTGTCACAAGCTATGCATATATAAACACCACTTTATCGGCATCCCCCGTCAACATTGCCTTTCTCGCATCCGAAACCACGCCAGATGCCATCGCCCCGCACAATCGCGCCGCATGGGAAACCGCGCAAACCTTGGGCAAGGCAACACTACTTTTCCCTGCAACCCCTGGAACTTTCAAAGATGCCGATGGAACCATCCGCGATCTGAACACGTTCGATGTGGTCTGGTATCACCAGGGCGATGACATCGCGCGCAATGCACTTTATGGCAAGGAATACACGGCTGCGATTCGCCGTTTCGCAGAAGCAGGCAAAGGCGTTTTGCTCTCCGGCGGCGCATTGGCCATGGCGAATCCACTTGGGCTGGAACGTGAAATCCGCACCCAGCGCTGCCAACTGGAGAATTTCCTCGACCCGGCCGCAATGGCAATCGTGGAACGCGCACATCCCGTATTTGCCGGTCTCCAAGAGGAAAACGGCCTCCTCTGGCTGAGTCAGGGAGGATGTCCCGCGGTAGCCGATTTCTACTGGGGCGGTCCCGCCGAAGGCATGCTTCTCGCCAACACCCCCGCCGGAGTCGAGCGCCCACTGGTCGAATATAGTGTTGGTACTGGACGTATCATCGTATTCGGCTGGCATTGGCCCGATTATGCCGACCTTCAAAACCCGCATCGCTCCAATCTGCTGAAACTTACCGCCAATTTGATCGACTACCTCGCCGCACCATCCTCATGGAAACCAGTGATTATTCGAACCAAGTTTCCGGCGTTGGCCAATCCCGATGTGCCGGGCATCGCCGAACCGCGCTGGCGCGCATTGCGCATGGCCATCGAGGATCTCACACAGGAATTCGCGGAGCAATATCCAAAAGGCAAAGAATTTCTTGCACAACTCAATGCGCTCCGTACCGAACATGATCAAATTCCTTCTACCGCCAGCCCTGAAGCCTATGCGCCCATCCTTGCGCGTTTCGAAGCGCTTCAACGTGATGCGCTTTTGGCCAATCCGCTGCTCGACTTCGACACACTGCTCATGATTCGACGCAAGGCGGATCGCCTCGGACTCCCCATGAATTTCCACGGCAATGATGATATGCCTCCCACGGGTTATGAAAATTCGCTCGTTGCGCTATCGCCTGTCACATCGGACGGAATGCTTGAAACCATTTTCACGCCCACAGGAGATCGCTTCATCGGCGATCTCGATCTGCATTACGATGCGGAAAAACTCCTGGTGTCCATTCCCGACGAACAAGGCCGATGGGGCGTGTCGGAGTTGGATTTGAACACGCGCGAACTTAAAAAAATCCCGCTCATCGAAGATCCGGACGTCCACAATTACGACGCTTGTTATCTACCCGATGAACGCATCATTTTCACCTCCACCGCGCCGTTTGTCGGCGTGCCGTGCGTGGGCGGAAGTTCCAAAGTCGCCAATCTCTATTTGCTCGATAACAACCAGCGGATTCGCCGTCTCACGAACGACCAGGACCATAATTGGTGTCCCGCCGTGCTGAACAACGGCCGCATCCTGTATCAGCGGTGGGAGTATGCCGATATCGCCCACACATTCACCCGCCTGCTGTTTCACGCCAACCCTGACGGCAGCAGGCAAATGGAATATTATGGCAGCAATTCCTTCTGGCCCACCGCCATGTTTTACGCACGGCCCATTCCGAATCATCCGACAAAAGTAGTCACCATCATCGGCGGCCACCATGAAGCGCCGCGTCAAGGCGAACTGGTCATCCTGGATCCCGCCCTCGGCCGTCAGGAAGCTGATGGCGTGGTACAGCGGATTCCCGGGTACGGCGAAAAAGTGAAACCGGCGATCCTCGATGGCCTCATCGCCAACAGTTGGCCGCGTTTCCTTCATCCATTTCCGCTCAGCGAGAAATATTTCATCGTGTCGTGCAAACCGGATAAAACCTCCAACTGGGGGGTCTATCTCGTTGACATCTTCGATAACTTTGTTCTCCTTCATGAGGAACCCGGCTGGGCCATGCTTGAGCCGATTCCATGGCGGAAAACACCGCGTCCACCAATCATTCCCGATACGGCCAATCCGGATCAGAAAGAAGCCACCGTGCTGCTGTCGGACGTCTATCGCGGGCCGGGTCTCGCGGGTATTCCGCGCGGCACGGTCAAATCCCTGCGGCTCGTGAGTTACGATTTCACCTTCCACGGCATCGGCGGCGAACCGGACCGCGTCGGGCTCGACGGACCGTGGGACGTGAAGAAGATCATCGGCACGGTGCCCGTGGAATCCGACGGCTCCGCGAATTTCAACGTGCCCGCGCTCACGCCCATCTCGGTGCAGCCGCTGGACGCCGAGGGAAAAGCCCTCCAACTCATGCGGAGTTGGCTGACCGCCGTGCCGGGTGAAATTCTTTCGTGCATCGGATGTCACGAAAAGCAAAACACCACCAGCCCGGCGGACCTGTCTCCCATGGCCTTCCGCCGAAAACCATCGTCCATCACGCCATGGTACGGCCCGGCGCGCGGTTTCTCCTTTGAGCGCGAAGTGCAGCCGGTGCTTGACGCCTACTGTATCGCATGCCACCAAAGCGCAAAACCCACATTCGATCTGACCACGCGGCCTATCGAGCGACAGCAATCCGCGTTCGAAATGCACTTTTCGCCTTCCTATATGGAACTGCGCCGCTGGGTGCACACCTCAACACTCGAAAGCGATGCACACATGCTGGCCCCACGCGACTTCCACGCGGATACCAGCCCCCTCATTCAGATTTTACGCGATGGGCATCACGGCGTAAACCTGAGCAAAGAAGCCTGGGACCGCCTTATCACCTGGATTGACCTGAACGCACCGTTCCACGGCACATGGCAGGAAGTCGGCGCCTACAATCCGTCCAAGCAGGCCGCCGCGCGAAATGGCGCCGTGCGCCGCCGCGAACTCCATCAACGCTATGCCGGAATCGATGAAGACCCCGAAGCGATCTATCCAGCGGCTGCGCTCGATGCGCCGTCCCTGCCATCCGCGGACGATGTAACACCTGCCGAACTTCTTTCCGAGGGTCAGCCTAAACCGCCAGTGTTTCCAGCGGACCCCACGACTCAACCAACCGTCGAAACGATTGAGATTGCCGAGGGTGTTTCGCTTGAATTGGTGCGCATCGAAGCGGGCACGTTCACTCTCGGTTCGGACCAGGGATATCCGAACGAAGCACCGGCACATTCCGTTGTCATCGAACAGCCGTTCATTCTCGGACGTTTCGAGGTGACCAATCGTCAATACCAATGTTTCGATCCCGCGCATGACAGCGGACTCGAAACCGGCGAGGCGTATCAATTCGGCGATAACGAACGCGGCTTCCCGCTGAATCGTCCGGAACAACCCGTCGTACGTGTCTCCTGGAATCAGGCCATGGCCTTCTGCGATTGGCTCTCCGCCAAAACGGGCCGACATTTCACTCTGCCCACCGAAGCACAATGGGAATACGCCTGCCGCGCCGGGTCCGCCACCCCGCTTTGGTACGGAACCATCGACGCCGACTTCAGCGCCTGCGCCAACCTCTCCGATGCCACCCACCACACCGTCTACTATCCCCACGTGCCCGATGCACTCCCGCCCTGGCGGCCCGCAGACACCCGCTTCAACGACGGCTGGCGCGTCTCCGCTTATGTGGGTTCATATCGCCCGAACCCATGGGGACTCCACGACATGCACGGTAACGCCGCCGAATGGACCCTCTCCGATTACCAGCCCTACTCAGACACCCTACTGCCCATCCCCCACAAAACCGTCCGAGGCGGCTCCTGGCTCGACTGCCCCAACCGCGCCCGCACCACTTACCGCAATCATTATGAAGCATCACAGGCGGTACATGATGTCGGCTTCAGAGTCGTTTGTGATCTATGAAGACAAGAAAACCGCCCCAATAGCCCACAGCCTGACAATTGCTCTATTATCCAGTACTCCAACGGGGTAAAAACATAACAGCCCAGGGCATCGCCCTGGGATAAGGTCACCCTAATGTCCTCGCCCTGTAAGGGCATCACATTTCCAATCTTCTTTTTTCCCCTGCATCCCAAGTGTATGCACCAAAGAAGGCGCTAATAAAGTCCCCAATATCCCTTGAATTGTTTCTCATATTTGATATGACTCTGAAGGAATCGTTCGTTAACGATCTGCACTTTCTGCATTTTCTTTTTTCAAGCCTGTAAACAAATACTATGTCTTTTTAAGCCGAAGAGACAGATAGATCCATTTGGCAACTACTTTGCCTGTGATTGCCAAGCGCGGCGCACTTCGGGAAGCGGAGTGGTTTCTGATAACTCCTTCCAATCTTCAAGTGAGCTAGGCATTGCACATGACCTCCGGCTGTAATCAGCATATAATGCAGAGGCCAAGTCAGCCCCTACAGCCTGATACTCGATCTTTTTGGAAGCCGCAATGGAACGATTAAGTAAGGCTTTCTCTTGAAAGTATTCAATAAGCGATGTAGGTAGAACGGTCTCACGTAAAATGTCACTCAGTGCGGCACAGAGGGATTCTTTATCTTGGTCGGTCAAACTCTTGGGAGAATTTCGGACAATACCCGCCAAGCGAGACAGTACAAATTCTAGACCGGGTTGCCGACGTGCTAAAGCAAAACCAATTATTTCTTTCATCAAATCATCGGAGACAGCTGGCAGGCCAATCTCGCTATTTTCCGCAAAGCAAGCCCAAAAGTAAATCGCATCAGCGGCCTGCAATACGAGAGACTCATCCAATGACTGAAGTCCTGACTTGATCCGCGTGACAACGTCGCTCTCTGTTGTTGTCTTCATTATAAGAAGTGCGGGTAGTGTACAGAGAACGGGCACGCCTTCTGTTAGCATTTCCCCATGTATTTGAGTAAGTTGCTGACAAAGTACATGAGAGTGATTTAGTAGCCGGGGAACCAAATGTAGGAAAAGGATATGAGCAAATTTCGCGAAAAGCTGCTTTGTTTCTTTTTGTGCATCGACAAGAAACTTACTCATCTTTTTCGTTGCTGCTAAATCATACTTTTCATTTTCCCAAAATGTAACTGCTCGTTCAGTCAGTTGTTTTGCTTCGTCCTGAGTCCAGTCGATGTATCCCAGTACATAATTTGATTCATGCTTCACCCAAAGGGGTTTGGAGCATGCATATAAGGAAAAGATGTATTTTGTTGCTGCTTGTATCAATGGTGTTGGGTAGGAATTGACAAGTCGCTCTGATGAGCGGTTAAGGTCTGTTCCGGGGATGGCTGTTTTCAGAAAATATTCTTTGAGAAAGCGATATTCATGTTTCTCGGTTTCTGGAAATGCAAGGATCAACGAAAGCCCGAGCCTGGGCTCTAGTTGAGGTAACAACGTCTGGTCATCGACTTGCGACCAAAGGGCGCGAACACATTCCTTAGATTGATCCTCCGAAAGCAAAACCCGTTCGCGAAGCTTTACCAATCGCAACAGCGCACGAGATCTAGCCTCGATACTTTCTTCAGCGAGAACATCAAGAAGCCTTTTTAGCGCACCTTTAGGGACAAGATCTCTGTGACAAGAAAGGCAATGAACAATATCAAGATGTTTGCATGGTTCTGGCCATAGAGATGGCATTTTTATTCGAGACCCTCTAATATCCGGAATCGTAAGTTGGATAAGAGTGAGTAGATAACTATCTATTTCGTCCTCTTGCAAAGCATAAAGGAGTCGTGTAAACAGATTCTCAAGTTTATTATAAAGCAAATGGTTGTTTTGAACGCGCGAATCTTCATATAGCGAAACAGCCAAATCAAAAAGTTTATGTCTTTTCTCTTTTGAGAGCCGGAAAGCAGTACGAGAGAGCACTTCGATGCAACCAGTCAGGAGCAATTCGGGCAACAGGCGGGAAGGTGATTGGTGAGCAGTTCGTTTCTTTTGCGGGGGTAATACTGTCTGACTTACGCTGTTGTAGACAAATTCAAAGATTCTTTCAACTTCACTCGTTGGCAGAATCGCTATGGAGACTCTATCTATGAACTCCAAAGATTTTGTATCGCCACTCCTTAGTGCAAGACTTATAGCAAAAGCAGGTCTTTCTGTGAAAATACATCGTACAGTATTCTTGATCGTTTCTATATCGGCTGTTACCATACCGGTTCTCATGGGAAATCCACCGTCCTCATGCAGTCTTATGAGGCTGTGTGCCGATAATACACTACTATCAATTCCTGATGTGCCATAATGATGTGTTTCGTAGTAACACCATGGATCAAAACCTTGCTTTATTTCGCTGTCAACCTGTAACGCAGGTGAATTTACTGCATTACGAAGACTTTCAATATCAGGCCATGGGTCACAGAAATAGAGCGCCAGATACCTTAGCCGGCCTCTGTACTCCCTTTGCAAGGCCATACGTCGCTCCCAAGCGTCGTCATCTTTGGCGCACTTTCCTGCGACGATCATTTCGAGCAGAATCATGGCCCATGCTTCCTCAGACATTAGACGAATGTCGTCTTCCCTAGAACGCTGTTGAGATCTTATCTGCGACAGGGCTGCCGATGCTATAAGCTCTGCCTCATCAAGTTCTCCAAGTTCCGCCAGTAATGCAGCTTGGCGTATCAGCCAGACTGGTGGATTTTCAGATTTAGACCAGTCTTTTAGTTGTTTGGCTAGCAAATCTTGATTGAGCACATCTAATGATGCCAAACATATTTCGTAAGTGAGACGACATGCCCATTCTTGATTGTCTTTAACGATGGATTCTAGTATTTTGCACCATCGATTGAATGTCTCTTCCGCAAAGTCCTCCCGTGCGGCTTTAATCCGCGAAAATGCAAGAAAAACCCAACTCTCGCGAATTTTTGTCCAGTCGAAATTGGAATACTTAATATCTGAAATGCTAAAAGCAGCGCCTTCAAATCCTTGAATATTCGGAAATGGACAGAAACTGGCCAAAATCCGATCCACAGCTTGCTTTAACGAAATCGATAGTGGTGATAGACAGATGTCATAACGCCATGAGATTTCGTGCAGCACGAATAGTTGTTTCTCCGGGGACAATACTTCTAATGAATCAATAATCACATCGGTATACTGACTAATGCCATAAAAGCTGTGCTGAGACCATACAGACTTTCTTTTCTCCCTTGGGCAAACCAACCAACCTGGATAGGCCGTTCTACTGGATTGCCAGAAATCAAGGCAGGTCTCCAATTCCTCTTTGTCATATGTTCTTGCAGGTGATTTCGGCGGACCTAGATAAATTTCACACGGAACTCGATTGTTGATATGACTGAATTCCGGCCAATCCGATTTCGGTTTAGGTGAGTGACTGACATCGCTATATGGCCAATCTTCTTTCCCCAGAGGTTTTCCGTTTTCCAGGAACCACAAAAACCAATCCATGGCCTCTGAATGCCTCTCATCTGGCTCTCCACATTTCTGCTTGGGGAAAAGTAGACCCAAGTCTATTGGGGCTATATTGCGATTTTGTATGAGCATTCTCTCTGAGTTCGAGAGATCAAGTACTCCACAAAGGTAAATTTTCGGAGCGGAATTTCCCAGATTATCACGAACCCATCCAGTCCAATTGAGGAAATTGGGGTCGTCCCCAGAGAATCCCAATAAACATAATGCGTTTTCCATTAAGCTTTGCTGCACAAGGTTTACAAAAGGTGCCGACTTGTCGGGATAAGTTCGGTAGTCTTCATCAGTTATTATGAATGGGCGATGTGATGGAAACGATCCATGCAGCTTAACTATTCGAGGACGTCTCGCAAGTGGGATGTCCTGTGCCGTCTGCACAGAACAATAGTGCCTGGCATATACATGGTCCCTAGCACGTTCAAGTAGAGTATCGTAGTTTGTTGTGAAGAGATCAGACCACGGAAGACGGAGGAGGTTCGTGTGGCGAGCGCTAGGTCTAAAGTCATTGTCAGGGATGAGCTTGATGAGAAGTGTATCGAGAGAACTACGACCATGAAGAGCTTCATACTGACTCGCAAGGCGAAGTGCCTGGCTTTGAATCATACCTTTTTTCTCTTCGCAAAGCTGGGATCCAGGATTCAACTCTGTCCATATCCGTTCAGCCAGGTCACTCCAAAGCGGCATACGGGCGATGCCGGTTCGCACAGGAACAGCCAGCCTGCTGAAGCCAGCCCCAATCATTACTGATGCTTGGCCGTACTCATGTCCTTGCCACAACCGTTTACGAATGTGTTCCAGGGCGGCAAGATCTTCCCATGAATCCGGTGGTTTTTGTTTTTCATCATCAGTAGTCATTTTTGGTTACACCACAATCAAATTGAATCCTATCGACCAAGCAGAATCTACAGCCTGACCTGTCGGTTTACTGACTGTTTGTGTCGGCATGTATGTGTGGTAAGTATACTACTTTATAGGATCTGTCACAAAACATTGAGAAACTATGCATCGTTATCTATAGAAACCTTGCCGAAATCTCGTGGTTTAGAAATTCCAATCGCCCAAATTGTATTTGGGAACGGGCTTGCGTGCCCCGCAGTAGTCACGCGCCTCGCGTGACGAAGGAGTGTCTTCAAAACTTTGCTTCATCCTCTCGAATCATTGTGATATGCCTCCTATCAAATTATTCGTCAACGTTTGTTCGGCCCATGTAGGGCCGTGGCGGCGGGGATGATGCTATCCTTGGGTTTCGCCGTGCGGCTATTCAAATTTGACTCCTTAAATCCTATGAAAGCGGCGAGGACGCCGCTTCTACATATTTTCGGTGCGCGCGGCGTACCGTACCTCTCTTAAAGGTCTCTTCGCGGCCTTCCTCCGAATGGATTCCGGAGATTCCTCTTCCGGATAAATCAATCAGGGCAATCCGTGGAATCTGTGTCAGAGGTGTTACCTTCTGCCGCGCCACTCTTACCTACAGTCTACTCCGCCGTAGGCGGACTAACTTCCTACAGCCTATCTTCCGTCCCTTTCGTGACTTTCGTGGTCTGCTCCTCCCCGCCTCGCCACAGAGACATTAACGTTACTGCCTCACTGCCACTTTCCAGACCACATTCCCCCAATCCCTCCAGTAAAATAACAAAACTATGCTGGAATATTATACAGTTAACCCATTTAATATATATTATAATTATTTCGCAGGCCCCTCATTTCCCGGGTTTTGCCATTCCCCCCGCCGAACGGATTTCGGCGCTACCCTCGTTTCGCCAACCTGGACCCTCGTTTCGCAAACTCCGGGTTCCGGGGTCCGGGGTCCGGAACCTACAGTCTAAAGTCTACCTTCCTACAGCCTAATTCCCCCCCCTCGTTTCACAGACCCCTCGTCTCGCAGACCCCTCGTTTCGC
>JAKQOG010000005.1 GCA_029565395.1 Candidatus Hydrogenedentota bacterium
CCAACAATAGCGGCGGCACGGATGATGAATATGACGGCCAGATTACCATGGTGACCAATAACACCAATGGTACGTATTTCTTGAATAACCGGCCGAATGGTTCGGGCACCACGAATTTCAATCTCAGGAAAGGTATTTGCACCAATGAACCAGTGCTTCAGGCGGAAAATCCGTATGTGATCGATGGATTGGGGTTCTCGCCTATCACACCGAAGATTGGAGAGTTGACCGGTGTGCGCGCCGAGATTTATGGCTGGTTGAATCCTGGGTATTGGAATGAGACCCAGTTTGTCACTTCGCCGGACACGGGCGTGCAAGCAACGGCTCATACATCGAGTTCGTTGAATTTCCCGGGATTTCAACAGATCGTGATCCGCAATACCAGCACGACCACGCCTGTGAGCGGGTTAGGATTGCGTGTGACCAGCCCGGCGCCTGCCTATGCGAGAAAAGCGATGCTTCTGCAAGGTTCCGGCCAGGCGGCGGGAACATTGCAACCAGGACAAACCTGGACCACTGCCATCCCAACAACATACACATATCTGGTGGTGCACGTGCCCACCATAACCGTGGCGGGTGACGATACGGTCGAGTGTGGTTCCGACTATACGCTCGCCAACCTCATGACGGGTGTGGCCGCGTCAGATATGGAAGATGGCGACCTCACGGGCCAGATTGTGATCTCAGGGGATTGGCCGGTTAATCCGGATGGACCCGGGGATTATGTCGTGACCTTTAATGTCACGGACAGCGATGGTTTTGACGCGGCCCCGGTCACCAAGACCGTCCATGTGGTAGATACCACCAATCCGGTGATTACGGGGTTGCCCAAGAATTGGGTTCTGTACAAGATGGAGCCGTATACGGAAGCTCAGGCGCTGCAGGGTGTGAACGCCACGGATAGTTGCAGTGCCTTGAATCCAATAGTGGTTACTGCGGTGGATCCCGAAAGCAATCCGGTGTCCTTCCCGCTGGATGGAAGCAGTGAACCCTCCTACCCGGCAGTGTTCACCATCACCTATAATGTGACCGACTTCTATGGCAATCCCGCCACGGCAACGGATAGCTTGATTTATGTGGACAATGCCCCGCCCGAAATCAACCTGTTTGGGGCGAACCCGGATACCGCGGAATGCATCAGAAGCGGTGGAGAATACTTTGATCCGGGCTATGAAGCCATAGATCCGGAGGATGGCGACATTACTGAGTCCGTGGTGGTCACCGGCTCCGTGGATGTGTCGCTGCCCGGCACCTACACCCTCACGTATACCGTGCAGGACAATGGCGCTTTCCCCATGTCGGACACGGAAATCCGTACCGTGGAGGTGGTGGATACCAATCCGCCGACCCTGATACTGTATGGCGCCGCGGAAATGACAATTTCGACGGGCGGGACCTATACGGAACAGGGCGCGCGCGCCGAAGATGAATGCGAAGGGGTCCTGACATCCAGCGTGGTCATTGGCGGCGATGTGGTGGACACCAATACGCCCGGCGATTATGTTGTTACATATAATGTCCAGGATAGCGCGGGCAATCCGGCGCCCCAATTGATCCGGACAATTCATGTTGTGGATAACGCGCCGCCGGTGGTTTCCTTGATAGGCGTGAATCCGGATACGGTGGAATGCAATGAAGCCGGAACTCCCTATGATGATCCAGGGGCGGTGGCCATTGATCCGGAAGACGGCGATATAACGGACGATATCGTGGTAACCGGTTCCGTCAACACGGCGGTGGCAGGTCCCTATATATTAACGTATACGGTGGTGGACAGTGGCGGCGTGACGGGAACCAACACCCGTACCGTGAACGTGCAAGATCACAGCATCCCGGTTCTGACGCTTAACGGTCCGGCGCAGATGTGTCAGTTGATGGGGGTGAGCTATACCGAACAGAATGCGCATGCCCATGATGCGTGTGAAGGCGATATGACGGCCAGTGTGGTTGTGGGCGGAGATGTGGTTGATATCAACACCCCTGGCACGTATGTTGTCACGTATAATGTCCAGGACGGCGCGGGCAATTCCGCGGTCCCGTTAACCCGTACAGTGGATGTGTACGAAGCCGGTCTGCTCTTCACGCTGAACCCGGAAAATACGGATGCCTATGTGGATTCGGATCCCTTTGATCTGACTGCAACCTATGCCTTTGGCTGCAATGTTGCCACCTATGAGTGGACCCGCGTTCCCGCCAATCTGGGAGCGCAACCGGTTCCTGTGGGCACCAACACCGTCACGCTCACCGTGAATCCCGCGAGCCTCGCCGTAGGCGCATATGAATATTACGTCCGGGTCAACGATGCGGTTGGCTCTGCGCAATCCGAATCGGCCACGGTTCGTGTGGCTAACCATATGTTCCTCGCGGAGGATCTTGAGGATCGGATGATGGTGGATGGCCAGAATTACACATGGTCCATCGCCGTCGAGGATGGCCTTGGCATACTGCATTATCAGTGGTTCAAGGATGACGGCTCGAAGACGATGCAAGAGGTGCCCGAAACCAGCCGTATCACGGGAACGCAAACCGATACGCTGAGTCTCGAACCCTTTGACGAACTCAACGATGTTGGGAACTATCAGGTCTCCATCTCCGATGAAGGCGGCGAAACCATCTACACCCGTGTGGCGAATCTCAGCGCGGGTGCGGGGGTGCCGGCAGCCGGCCTGCTGAGCTTGATCGCCCTTGCTGGCATGACGGCTGTAGGCGGCGCCCTGTCGATTCGACGCCGGAAATAACCATTTGAGCGCATAACGATCCGGGCCGCCGGTTCCGAAAGGAACCGGCGGCCCGAATGCTTTATCCGGGTATTTTCAGAGGGATAAAGCCGTGTTCCCCTAATTAGTCTTTTCGCGCATGCCATTTTCCCAGGGCTCCTGTCCCAGGAGGACCCTGATATTTTCCTTTATACAATAGATCTACACTACGCTTAACAGTAATCCTTATTGACATTTTAGACGGAATATTTTACACTAAACTCAGATATAGAATTTTTTAGAAGCCTGAGCCCACGTGGAGGGTTGATCGATGCATGAACGATTCACAGAAGGCTGGAGGGCGGCGGCCTATATTAGCTCGGGTGTGTTGACGGATTTTCCCAATAGTACGTTTGATGTGACGCTTACGCTGCGGGGGCAACGCTTCCGCAAAGTATGCAAGGCAGTGGATTTGGGGGGGGTGCTGGTGGAGATGTGCAAGAACTTCCCCAAGGCCAGTGCGTATTATTACCCGGATGAAGAGTATGGCTACATTGCCGAGATTCATTGTCATTGTGGCCATGAAAAATCACAGGCATGTTGCAAGAGCGAAGGGTTTCACCGCGGGAAGGTGCGCATTTTATTCAAGGAAATCGACTACCGCGGCGGCGAGGAAGCGACGCATGCGGTTCATAAAACCGGCGTGACGGCGGGTTCTTACCGGTGATTCGTGATCCGGACGCGGGTGAAACGGGGCAATCAGCTCGCCACATATTGATCGATGGCGGCGCGGAGCGTTTTTAAGATCCAGGCGCGCTTGTCATTATTGGTTTCCAGCAAGGTCATGCGGAAGCCGGCGTGAGCGCACTGGAAACCGGTGAGGGGCACCACCACGATCCCGCAGGCGCCCATGAGATAATACACAAAGCGCTTGTCCGGCGTGACATTCTTCACCAGGTTCTCAATGTGCGAGCGAATCCGCGGATTTTCAATCGGCAGCGTCTGTTTGTCGTTCAGTATGCCATCCTTGAACATCACGGTTAGATAGAATGCGCCGCCCGGTTTATTCACGATCACCGCGTCGCAGCCGCGGAAGGCTTCCACGGCTTCTTCCGCGCGCGCGTTAAACATGCTGGCCCGGTGTTTTAAATGATCCGGATACCGTGCATCCCCGAAAACGCGCGGGATGGACATTTGCGGCAGAGTGGTGGAACAGACCTCGAGCCGTTTGGCCGCGAGCAGGCTGTTCACGTACGTTGCAAAATTTTCGTCTTTATCTTTGTTATATACTTCGATCCAGCCGCAGCGCGCCCCGGGCCAGGGATATTCCTTGCTAATGCCCCGCATGGAGAAGCCTGGCACGTCGCCAATCCACTGGCTCATGTGCAGATGCGGATAGCCTTCATAAACGATATGGGTGTAAATTTCATCCGCGATGATGAACAACCCGTATTCCTGTGCGATCTTGACCATTTCCTCCAAAATGCCGCGGGGATACACCGCGCCCGTCGGATTATCCGGCGAAAGCAGCAGGATTCCCGCGATCGAATCATTGTATTTGACCACGTTCCGGAGATCATATAAATCCGGCAGCCAGCCATTGTATGGATCAAGTTGATAGGTGACATGGCTGTAGCCCGAATGCGCTGCTTCCGCCGAAGAATGGGTGCTGTAGGCGGGCGACGGCCCCAATACCCGTGCTTCGCGTTTCAGGAAACCATACACTTTAGCCACCGCGTCGCCGATGCCATTGAAAAACAGAATATCTTCCGGCCCGATGCGCACCCCGCCGCCCCGCTTGCTTACGGAATGCGCGAGAAACTCCCGCACATCAGGCACCCCGGCCGTATCGCAATAGCCGTAGGACTTTTGGGTATCCAGCAGTTCATGAAGGATTTCACGGATCCAGGGGGCCAGTTCTTCGCCCTTTTCTATGGGGTCGCCGATATTCTCCCAGGTGATTTCCTGCCCCAGATCGCGGATCTGATGCGCCACCGCGACAATCTCGCGGATTTCATAACTCAGATTCTTCGCGCCTTCATGTACAATACTGCGTCTCATAACAAATTAAACTCCACCTTCCTGATGGGTTAGAAAATGCCTCGCCAACGTCCCGATGGGATACCTATCATAGGGCCTTTATGGGAGGAAAATCAATGTGGCGATTGCGGATTGCGGATTGAAAACAAAAGGGTTTGGGGTCTAGTGTCTGAGATTTAGTCCGAAATCTGTTTCGGTATCGGTATCGGTATCGGTATCGGTATCGGTATCGAGTTCCGCAGGTCCACGCCTCGCGCCTCACGCCTCACACCTCACGCCTAGTATCTCTCTCGCATGCCCCCGTGATCTTTTGCTATGCTCTTGCCCATCGAATAAGGAGCCAGACATGCAGAAGACGCGATTTTCCCGGCGAACATTTATCAAGCAGGCCGCCTCGGCGGCGGCCGTATTCACTATTGTCCCCCGCCATGTATTAGGCGGAAAAGCATACGCCGCCCCCAGTGAACAATTGACCCGCGCGGTCATTGGTGTTGGCGGTATGGGAACGGGGCACCTCGGCTATACGGATGGCAAACTGCTGGCCGTGTGCGATGTGGACCAGGGACATCTGGATAAAGCGCTGACGGCAGTGGAAAAGGATGTCAAGGGATATCGCGATTTCCGCGAGGTGCTCGCCCGGCCCGATATCGATATTGTTCACATTGCCACCCCTCCGCATTGGCATGGGCTGATCTCCATTGCCGCCGCGGAAGCCGGCAAGGACATCTGGTGCGAGAAACCGATGACCCGCACCATAGGGGAAGGGAATAAAGTAGTTGAGGCCGTGCGGCGCAATGGCCGGATTTTCCGTCTTAACACCTGGTTCCGCTTCAATGATAATTTTTATGGCATGGGAACCACCGTCGCACCCCTCAAAAAACTAGTGGATAGCGGAATGCTGGGCTGGCCGCTTAAAGTGACTGTGGGTGAAACCACCGGCTTTGGTTGGAAATTTTATTGGTGTGGCAAAACCAATCTGGAACCGCAGCCGGTTCCGCCGGAACTCGATTATGATTTCTGGCTCGGTCCCGCGCCATATAAACCCTATCATCCGCATCGTGTCCACGCCACCTTCCGCGGCTACTGGGATTATGACGGCGGCGGACTTGGCGACATGGGCCAGCACTACCTCGATCCCGTGCAGTATCTTCTGGGCAAAGACGCCACGAGCCCGGTGGAAATCGAAGTGGATGCGCCGCAGCAGCATCCCGATGCGGCAAGTTCCTGGCGCCGCATACGAATGAAATATGCCGACGGTTGCGAAATCATTTTGGATGGCGAAGGCAAGGACCCGAATGCCGCCTATCTCGAAGGACCTGACGGGAAACTGTTCCGGGGCTTTGCCTCGGACATCCCCAATTTTGAGAAGAAACTGGCGGCGCTTCCGGACCCCTTCCCGCAGGAAACCGATTTCGTGCATGCCGTGAAAACACGGACGCCCTTCGCCTTGAACGAGGCCAACGGACACCGTTCCTGCACGTTGGTGAATCTGGGCGTGATTGCGGTGCGTCTGGGACGCAGCCTGCGCTTTGATCCGGAGACCCAGCGGTTTATCGATGATGAGGAAGCCAATCGCCTGATTGATCAGCCCATGCGGGCGCCGTGGCGCGTGTAGGAAAGGAAACGGACCATGAAAAAACACCATGTACTCATGATGCTGACGGCGGCGCTGCTGATTCCGGCTTTGGCGGTGGCACAAACCACGGTGGCGGATCTATTGTCGAAGCTGCCCGCGCAAAACGCGGCGGATTTCGATGCCATGATGGCGGACTTGGTGAAAGCCGGTCCCCCTGCGATTCTTGAACTCAGCGCCAAGATGCTTCCACCGGGTGCGGGCGACACTACGCAAGTGGAATTTGCGTTAAACGGACTCGCGAAATACGTCATGCGGCCCGGTGCGGAAAACGAACGTAAAATGATGGCTGAAGCATTGCTCCAGGCGCTGCAAACGGCTTCGGACAAAGAGGTGAAGGCGTTTTTAATCCGGCAGCTTCAAATCGCCGGACGGGAAGAGGCGGTTATGCCGTTGGGCGCGCTGCTGACCGATGAAGCGCTATATGAACCCGCCGCTCAGGCGCTGCTTGCGATACGAACCCCGGAAGTCCCGGCAGTTTTCGCGGCGGCATTGAAAACCGCACAGGGCAAGAATCAGATTGCAATCATCAAGGCATTGGGCGAATTACGTTGTATAGCCGCTGTTCAAGATATCCTTCCCCTGGCAAAAAGTTCTGATGCCGCGATACGCGATGCTGCTGCACTTGCGCTGGCGGATATCGCCGCCCCCGAAGCCGCGCCGTTGTTGGTGGAGGCCATGCAGACCTCGCCGGGTTATGATCGCCTGCGCGCGGCCTCCAATTATCTGTTATATGCGCGCCGGCGCGCGGAGGCCGGTGACAAAGCAGTGTGTGAAACCATTTGCCGGGAATTGTTGAAAGCGGCAGAGGTACACATCGCTTCGGCGGCGCTGCGGCAACTTGTGACGTTGCTAGGAGAAGAGGGGTTTCCAGAAGTCCTTGCGGCTATGGACAGTCCGGATTCAGAATTGCGTGGTGCAGCGTTGCGTTTGGCATCTGCTTTTCCTGGCGAGGCCGCCACGCGCCAATGGATGGAAAAGGCCGCCAAGGCGGATCCCATCGTCCGTGTGGAAATCATGAATATGCTTGCCCTGCGGGGTGATTTCCTCGCCTATACGCTGTTCATTAATGCATTGGCGTCGGCGGATAAACCCGTGCGGTTGGCGGCTGTTCAGGCACTGCCCCGATTCAACGCGGCGGAAACAGTGCCGTCACTGATTAAGGCGCTGAATGCCGCCGCCGAGGAGGACGAACGCGCGGCTGCAAAAGCTGCACTGGTATGCTGCCATGATGAACAATTAACCACACTGGCTGCGAATGCTTTGTCCACGGCGGCGCCTCCCGCGCGAATAGCCTTGTTGGAAATCCTTTCCGCGCGCCGGGCGGACACTTTTGCCGACGTAGTGTTTTCCTGGGCATCGGATTCAGATCCCGCCGTGCGGTTGGCGGCCCTTAACGCGCTAGGCAATGTTGAATCTCCTGATCATTTGCCAAGGCTTGCGGAAATAGTGCGCACCGTTCAAAATGAGGAAGATCTCACTGCGGCGCGTCAGGCGGTAGTGGCGGTGACGAAGCAAAACGCGGATATTGAAAATCGTGTTGATCCATTGTTTGTAACCTTGGCGCAAACAGCGGATGAACGAAAAGCGGCATTTTATCAGGTTTTGTCGGAGCTTGGCGGCGGAAAAGCCCTGCAATGTGTCGTGGCGGCCACGGCAAATGGCGCGGCCAATGTCCGTGACGCCGCTATTCATGCATTAGCGGCCTGGAAAGAGCCGGGCGCGGCTCCCGAACTTCTCAACGTGGTTCGAAATGCGCCAGAACCCGAATACCAGTCTTTGGCGATGGATGGTTATGTGCGCCTGATGAAAACTATTCCCGCCGCCGAACAAACCGGCTGGGCAAAGAATGCTTTGGACGCGGCCAGACGCCCTGAAGAGAAAAAAGCGGTGATCGGCGCCGTGGCGGATGTGCATGCCCTTGAAGCCTTACACTTGATCGCAGCGTATTTGGATGATGAAGCGCTTAAGGAAGATGCAGCCCTGGCGGCGGCGAAAATTGCCTGTCCGCAAAAAGAGGAGGAGGCGGGATTGATCGGCGGCGACGTGAAATCAATTCTTCAAAAAGCGCTTATGCTTGTGCACGATGAGTCTTGGCGGAAAAAAATTGAAGCGCAGATAGCGAAATAGCATTGATACATTGATTCCCCCTCATCGCCTACACGCGCATGCAGGATCTTCAAGAAGCCGTGTCACGTGGAGGTGTTGGGCATAAACAATCGTGGAAATGCTTCCTGCCGTGCGCCGGCCAAGACCAGACGCTGTCCGTGTTCACTGAGTTCCTGACGGAAACTGGTGAGCACGCTCAACAAAGAAAGCGGAATCTTGTTGAGCGCCGACACATCCACCGTCCAATCCACGTCGTTGTAGCCCGCATTGTAGATTCGTTGAAAGGCTGAATACAGGGACGCATATTCATCCTCTCGCGATACGTTAGGCAAAACGATATACAGCGCATGAGGCCGCATATATGCCTTTACACCATCTTGTTCATAGACGCTCCGGCTTGTGAACGGCCGGGCTCCAGAATCTTGTACTGAAACCGGTGCTTCCGCTATCATGGCCTGTTCCCCGTCTTGCTTGGTTATATTCACGCTTTGTATGAACACACGAAACATTCACGAAACAAATGCCTCGGAGTGCTTATTTCAATTTGTGTGATTATCTTCCCTCCTGAAGAGCACTATTCAACTTCCCGCCCTCTCTGAATGCTCAGTACACCAATCACCCGCCCGATGGGAACATTCGCAGGAATATTATCTCATACAGAGCGCCATTTGTCAAAATATTTCTCATTTTGCGGTATTTGCCATATTTTCAAAAATATTTTTTATTGAATCCAATGCGGCAAAAACTCATTGTTTGACTAAAGGCTCAATATTCGTACTATTGACATGCAAAAACTCGCCCCTTTTTACAGAGTTCCAGATTTTTCCGGCAGAAATTCAGTGTCAGGCATTATGGTCTGAACGTGGGCGAATAAGCAAAGAAAAGCAACAAGGATATTGACAAATGGCGTACGTAATGATAGAGTAAGCGCATAATGGCTTCAACTTTGGGAGTGATGGCTTAGTTTATTCTCGAAAGGAGTGTTCTATGCGTCGGATCTTTTTCTTATCACTACTTGGGGTGGTTGTATTTACAGGAGGGGCAGCGTTTGCCGCGGATGTAGCGTTCAACGATGATATCCTCGAAGCAATGATCGAATCGCAGTTAGTGGATGGTTCATCGAATCCGATACCAGCCACGACGGCATCGGGGCATGCCGGCGTTGATGGTGTGATTGACAGTGCTGACTTGGATGGTACAAGCGGCGCCGGCCAAATGGGAAATGCAGGCAGTGGATTAATTGGCGTCTTGGGCGGCATGGGTGGGGATGGTCCTGAGCCTCTGATAGGGGTGACGGATCTTACAGGCCTTCAAGCATGTCCTAATCTCAGTTTGCTGATGATCGCGGGGGGCGATGTGCAGAATTGGGCCGCGATATCCGCACTCTCTTTTCCACAAATCGATATCGGTTTCGGGATTCCCTTGGCGGCTGTTATGGCGTCGAACTGTGCCGTGGATGATGCGGACATTGTGGCGATGAATCTTGCCGGGTTGGTTTCCACCGTGAATGTATTGAGTTTTGAGAATGATGGCCCTGGGAATGCCAACACCATCACGGATGCTTCCATGGGAACGATTGGCGCGGGCGCCTATTTTGAGCTGGGACTGTCGGGTAATCCGGGTATTACGGACATTTCCCCATTGACCGGCCAGTCAACTCTGGGCGCGTTTGGCGGCGTAAGCATTACTGATTGTGGCATCACAACGGGCTTGTCGGCCGTTCAAACCTGGTTGCCCAGCATAGAACGGCTTGACTTGTCTGGGAATGCCTTGGCGGATTTATCTGGTTTGAATCTCACCGGATTCGGAGGGCTGCGGGAAATACGTTTTGAGAATAACAGCATTGCCAGTCTGGCGGGGTTAGATCTTAGTGCAAATGGAAGTTTGGAGCAGGTCTATTTTGGTGGCAATGCGATTGTGGACATCTCGCCCTTAGCCACGATTAATCCCACGTCGGGTAAAGTTACATTTGATTTGGCCAATAACCAGATTGCCGATATCCATGCCTTTGTGGCCAAAGCCAGCCAAATTAATTATATCAATCTGAATGGAAATCCGCTGAGTGTCGATGCGTGCTGTGTCGACCGGCCTGATCTGCAAGCAGCAAGCGTTAGCTTGGATGTGGGTTCCGCGTGCGATTCCGCCACGTTCAATGTTACGGTAACCATTGTGGGCAATGGAATTGTTACCGTAGGCGGTTCTACGGTTACCTCCGGCGTGGCCATCCCGTTACAATGCAATCAGATGGTATGGTGCAATGCCAATCCCGCGCCCAGTTGGAATTTTAGCGGATGGACGGGTGATGTTACGGACACCAACCAGAGCATCAATTTTAATCTTGATGGCGATAAGAACCTGACTGCTACCTTCACGGAAGTCGTGGTCCCCAAAGTGAATCTGACCATCGAAATCACGGGGCACGGCACGACGGTTCCCGCGGCGGGTGTCCATCAGGTGAACCAAAATGAGTGGGTAAACCTGGAAGCCACGCCGGAAGCCGGGTATGGATTCTTGGGCTGGCTCATCGACGGGAACACCAATACCAGTCTTAATACGGGTGTCTTTATGGATACCGATAAGACCGTTACGGCCAATTTCACCACCGAGCCGGTGCCGAAGGTAACGCTGAGCATCGCTTCCGAAGGCCAGGGAACGACGGATCCTGTTCCGGGCGATTACCAAGTGAACCAACTGTCGTATCAACAGGTTAGTGCCACGGCAAACCCCGGATATGTCTTTGTGGGCTGGACCGGCACTGTGAGTGAGTGGGATGCGATACAGAATCCGCTTAATCTGTACATGAATGAGGCGAAAAGCATTACCGCGCACTTTGAGGCGGTTCATCCCGTAACGGTAACGATAAATACCGTCGGGAACGGCACCTCGGATCCTGTGGAAGGCGTTTACACCCAAGATCTCGGCACGTCCTTCCATGTTGAAGGTACGGCTGCTCCAGGAGGAGACTGGGAGTTCTGGGAATTTGTCGTGGAAACCGACCTCGGCTTCCGACGGGTAGGGGGCACCGGAACAGGACTGGGGCCGTATTCGACCGATATCCAACTGTTGGGCGACACGATTATCTGGGTCCGGTTCCGGGAAACGGAAAGTGTTACTACCAGAACCGTATATCTGACGGTGGTGGGCGGCGGCACCACGGATCCGCCTCCAGGCAATTACACACTCCCCTTGGGAAGCAATTTCAAGTGCAAGGCGGTTGAGAAATCCCACTGGCGCTTCGATCAGTGGTTGAGCATTGACATCGGGCCCGCTCCCGGCGAACCGCCGCGCACCAATCCCAACGAGTCGATCTATATGGATTACTCGAAGATTATTACCGCGCGCTTTGTCTACGATGAAGATTTCGTACTTCCCGTAGGTGGTCTGGCGGGTATGGCCGGGCTTGCCGCAATGATGGCTGTCAGTGGAGTGGCTATCCTCCGCCGCCGGAAAAAATAGGCCATTGACATAAGACGAGCAACGAAACCAAACGGGGGCGGCCCCACTAAAGGCCGCCCCCGTTGTGATAAAATGAAGAGAGTATTTAGATAGTGGGACGATACGAATGGCTGCAGAATGGGAAGATGTCCTCTATCAACGGATAAGTTTTGACAACCCGGAATGTCCAAGGAGAAAGTCATGAGCCGAGGCAGTGGCAAAGTAGTGTGGGGAATAATAGCGTGCATGATGCTGGCTATTGCGGCGGGTGTCGCCGATGCGGAACAAGTGGCTCTTAACCCGGTAAAAGATAACACGATTTGGCAAGGTACTGATTTGAGCAGCGGTGCAGGCCCGTACATGTTTGTAGGCTGGCAACAGGTGCCTGCCCGAATACGCCGGGCTTTTGTTGCCTTCGATCTTTCCACTATTCCCCCCGGTTCCGTTGTAAACAGTGTCACCCTGAAAGTGTATTTTTCCGGCGTGAAAGTGCATCCATACGCGTTTCGGCCCGTCACGCTGCAACGGGTATTGGCCGATTGGGGCGAAGGCGCATCGGTTGACTTTAACGGCGCCGGGCTTGGCGCCGTGGCGCAACCAGGCGATGTCACGTGGAACTATCGATTTTTCAACACGGATTCCTGGAACGTCTTGGGGGGCGAATATGTTTCGCAGGTCAGCGGAACCATTATGGTGGATGTCGCGGGTTCCTATACCTGGGTCTCTTCCGGAGCTTTGATAAATGATGTTCAATACTGGGTCAATCACCCTGCCGAAAATTTTGGATGGATTCTCCGCGGCGGCCCGGAAACCGATATGGATTTGCAGATGCGCCTGGAATCCCGTGAAAATACCGTTGAAGCCAACCGGCCTCTTCTAACGGTGGACTATTCACCCATTGAACCGTTGGCGTTTACCCGGCAACCCGTGCCGTATGAACGTGTTGAAATCGAAAAGCCATTTTCTTTCCAAATTGCCGTCAAGGATGGCCTGCCTCCCTACTCGTATCAGTGGTACAAAAAAACCAACGGAAGCGGACCTGACATGCCGGTGGGGATTGATTCTCCCACGCTTGAGTTTGATTCCGTGGATTTTTCAGACACAGGGGCCTATTATTGCGAAGCCTCCGATAGTGTCAGCACCATAACCTCAACCATCGGCGTATTGGAGGTCGTGGGAGAACTGCCGGCGATCAATGCTGTGGGGGCCGGCTTCCTCTTTTTGGCCTTCATCCTCGGAGGCGGGATAGCCATATTAGGCCTGCGTAAACAAAAGTGGCTGGGCTCCTGATAAACACCTGTCTTGCACATAATGCTACGCCGCTGACTGCTCGCGGATGAGTACAAGCGGCGTAGAATATTGTAGACGCCGGTTTTTATAGTCATCTTTTCCACTTATTCCGGCGTATAGGATAGGCAAGAGGCAGGCCATGACAAACTAAAGCGGGCAAGGTTGTCTCAGGCGGCTTTATCACGTGTAAAGAAGGGTTGTATGGAAAGTTGTTCCAAATTGGAGCATTTCATGCCATTTCTTTGGATTTATGCCACCCTATGCACAAGAAGTCCAAAGAGAGTTGAATCTAACAGTTTACCGAAACCAAGAGGCAGAACGTTGGGGAAGGAACGATATGCATCAAGGTAAAGATGCAGAGCTTGTGTTTCGGTGTCTGGAAGGCGATGCCGAGGCCTTCGGAGAACTCGTCCAACGGTATCAGTCCGCCGTTTATGCCACGGCCTATTACTATGCGGGCCGCTATGGGGCGGCGGAGGATATCGCCCAGGATGCATTTTGGATGGCATACCGAAGCCTGCCACACCTCAAGGATCAAGAGAAATTTGGGGCGTGGCTCAAGGAAATCACCACGCGGACGGCGGCAAACTGGCTGCGGCGCAATGCACCGCGCTTGCGTCATGAAACCCCTTTGCCCCACCGCCGCACGGTATCCATTGAGGATGCCCGACAGGAACCGAAAGGAGCGCTCGAACGAAGCGAACGGTATGAACGGATCCAGGCGGCTATTGAAGCATTGCCGGAACGCTACCGTTTGCCGGTGGTGTTGCGGTATTTGCAGGAAATGAATTACGACGAGATCAGCCGGTTTACCGGTGAATCGCGCGATGAAATTCGCGGGATTCTGCTGCGGGCGGGCCGGTTGTTAAGAGAATCATTGGCCGAGTTAGACGTACAAATGGAGGAAGATGCCCAGTGGCATCGTGCGCACAAGTAGAAAGCCTGGTGCAGGCATACGTTGATGGCGAATTGAGCGCCGCAGAAAAGGCGATTCTTGAAGAGCACATCAGTGAATGCCGCATGTGCACCGCGGCGCTCAAACGGCAACGATCCACCGCCGCATTATTGTTTGAAACGCTCGGTGAGCACCGGCTTAATCATGATCTCACCCCGATGGTGATGGCGCATTTGCCGGAAATGGACCCCAATCACGTGCGCACCTCCCACGATGTCACGTTGCGCATCAAGCAACAAAGCGACTACCGGTATCTCCTGCGTGCATTGGCCCCCGCAATGGCCCTGACCGTTTTGTTGGTCCTGGGCATGATGCTTGCCCTGTCCTGGCCCCCGGAAGGCCCTGCTGACATGAGGGCCGTTGGAATGGTGACGCATCAGGAGGGGAAGATTCTCCGAAGTCATGAATCCAGCACGGACCGCCGCCATGTTGCCTTGAAAGCCATTGTGCGGGAGAATGAACGGTTTGAGACCGATGGTGATGCCGCGCTGATGATCACGCTTGCGGGCCCCACGCTGATGAAGGCCGATAAAAACACCCGGCTTAAAGTGATCAATGAACGTGAAGTGAGCGTGGAAATAGGTCAGATTTGGCTCAATGTGTGTAAAGATCAGCGATCGTTCCGTGTAACCACGCCCTCGGGCGACATTACCGTCTTTGGCACGGTGTTCAACGTGGAAGTCACGCCGGACAGCACGGTAGTAACGGTTGAGACCGGAAATGTGCAGGTAAGCAATAATGTGGCTTTTACCCAATTGGAGCCGGGCGAGCAAACCCAACTCATTGTGGAGAAGAAGCCGCTTGAAAAGAGTCAGGTGGATGCGCATGATTTGATGGCATGGGCGGACACCATTCAGCCCGATCCTGATGCGCAGAAATATTTTGCCGAAACCATCAAGCCGCAAACCGTTAAAGTGCTTCGGGCTGAACAGGTGTTTGTCGTGGATACCAGCGACCACACCGTGCATTCCATTACCTTTGAATGGGAGCCGCGCCCCATCATAGGCAACCATTGCGGCTATAACATTTATGTTTCCGATGACCAGATGACTCCCTTGTTCAAGGGGCATATCCCCGGCAATGTATTTCTAGACATGGAAAGAAATGAATACGAATTGGTTGTGCCGGAGGGTGTTCCCATCGAGAATAAGAGCGTTTTGCATATCAGCGTGGTCCCCGACACCACCACGAGAGCCATCGAGACGCCGTTTACGGAAGTGGCGGCGTTGAGTTTATAACCATGTACAAAGATACGTTACATAAACATGCAACAGAGCCTCTAAGAGACGGGTTTGCGGAGCGCACGGTTAGAATTCTGCCTCACGTCACTCCTTCCCCAAGAGTACCTGCAGCCAACATGCTGCGCAGGTCCTGTTCCTTTCTTCAAAAAACCAGCCGTCCGATTATCCTGAAAACACGGATTCTTGGGTTCTATGGCCGGAAATGCCCGGAAAATTCGGTGTGTTTCGTTGTATCCGGTTTCCTGGCTGGACTTTAGAGAGGAAAGCTGCTACAATTTGTATGCCAAAGTGTGTTAACGTGAAATATTGGGCATTTTACGAACATACCGGCAGATGAGGGTCTCCCGCCCTGAAGCGGGAGTACTGTACGTGCAGAGCGGCATGATGTGAATCACTCGCCGTGGTGGCGAGTGGTATGTGCATAGAGTCAAGACTCATACTAGGGTAAGTGTCTGCTATGATCCCGGGGTTGCATAACGAAAGGATTCCCAACGTGAAAAAGGCATGGTTATTTTTATGTGCGGCAACGTTAGTATTCGGAGTAGGAACTCCCCTGGCGAATGCCCAGACTTTCAAGGATCAAATTGACATCGACTTCACCTTCAAATCGTTGGATCAGGTGATTTCCGATCTATTGCCCGCCTGGACGGCTGAAAACGTCTGGGATGATGTGCTGTATCAGACCGGCCCGGGGTTTAGCGGGGCCGACAACGATGCCAACGGCATCTATGACGACGATCATTTTGACTTGCTCGCCGCGGTTTACGATGGCGAGCCGCAAGTGGTGGCCAATCTGGATCCCGCCACTGTCACGTTGATACGAAATACCTTCAACGCTAACTTGGCCAAAACGCAAACCATTGAAGTTACGCTGAACAACGTCCATGCCGAAGCATTTGGCGGCCTGGTTAAGTTGGATAAAAATATTACCACCGGGAGCACCCTGGATGTCTTCGGGCAAAGCGTGGATATCCCCAGTTTGTGGCAGGGGGATGATGCTTTGCTGGACCAAGTGCCGGTGATTAAATCAGCTCTTCTGAATCTTGTGGGATGCTATATGACCACGGGGGATGATACCTCGATAGCCCATTTGCAGAGCCTTCTGGCGGTGATTATCAATACGGTGATTGAAGACTTGGTGCCCCAACTGCTTGGCGATGTGGGCGGCGATATTTATATTGACACCTTCACCATCGATCCCAGTTCCGGCGATATGTATGTTAAAGTCTGCGGAATTGATGTGGTGGACTGCGTGGAAGTGTGGGTGTACGGCAATGAGATTGACGCGACGATTGCACGGTTTTCCGGCGCGTTCAATTGCGCCGATTTCGCGGCGGCGGGCGGCGGATGCCTGCCCCAATTATTGGGCGCCAACGGCAATTTGAACGGCGATGGCAACACGAATCTGGCCTCCTACAACGCCTCCGCCACGCGTCAGGAATTCATGGAAAATGAGGGTATCAACTATCCGCCTCTTCAGATTGTCGATCAGCCGGATTCCGTAACCACGGAAAGCGGCGTGGCGGTGTCGTTCTCTATAGGTTATGTGGAAGGGCTGCCCGGCGGACCTGTTAACTATAAATGGGATTTGACCGACATGGAGGATTTCGAGTCGGAAGGCGTTGTCTCCACCAATGCCGTCTATAGTATCGCTTATCCATTGCCAACCGGAGACGATCCGCTGGCGTATACCGCTACGATTTGCGATCCGCTGTGGACGCGCCGTTCCGCACCGGCGGTCTTGACGGTGAATTATATTCCGCTGCAAGCCCTTAGCCAACCCTCCGGCGGGGATGTGTTTGTTTCCGATCCTTTCTCCACCAGTTTTACGGTCAAAGGCGGCGTTTCCATTCCTACCTTCCAGTGGTATAAAGACACTGTGCTGCTCGATGGCTATACTTCCAATACCCTGAATTTCGCCAGTCTGGAGTTGAGTGATTCAGGCACGTATTATTGCGTGGCGTCCGGGCAGAATTCCGGACCGGTTTCCGCTTCCGTTCAGTCCAACAGTATTGTGATTAATGTCGTTGACCGGATCCGCTTCCAGCAGCACCCGCAAAATGGGGAAATTTATATTGAACAGCCCTATACCTTCTCCGTGGAAGTGATCGGGAATGTTGTGGGAACGCTGAATTATCAATGGCAGAAGTACGCTGGGGACAAGGGCGATTGGCAGGATATCCCTGAAGCTACAGGCCCCGAATACGCCATTGAATCCGCCACCCTGGCGGACAACGGCAATTACCGTTGCGTTATCTACGATGATGTCTTCACCATCCCGTCAAATGTTGCCTCGCTTCTCGTCGTGGAACACATGGCCTTTACCGCTATCCCGGCGGACAGTACGGGCTGGCTGGATGGAACCTTTACCTTTACAGTGGAAGTGTCCGGAGGCTTGGGCACTCTCCATTTTGTTTGGAAAAAAGACGACAATCCGATTGGCGGCGATGCACCCACCCTTACGCTCTATCCCGTTCAGGAAAGCGATGCGGGTTCCTATATGGTTGAAGTGTCAGACCGGTATGAAATGATTGCTTCCGATCCTCCCGCTATCTTAATCGTTGCGCCCCCCTTCAATTTCCTGCAGCAACCCACGGGTGCCGATCTGTATTCAGGCGCATCACACACATTCACCATCGCGGTCGAGGGGGGCACTCCGCCCTTTATCTATACCTGGAAAAAGGACGGCGTGGCATTGGGTGTGCCCAGCGACCCGCAATTGTCCGTGGGGCCGTTGGTTCCGTCCGATTCCGGAGTCTACACCTGTTCCGTCATGGATCAAAACGGTTCCAATTCCAGTGATCCCGCCGTTTTGAATGTGGCGGATCACATGAGTATTGCCGGCCAGCCGCAAAGCGGCACCGTCTATATCGGTGACCCCTTTACTTTCATTGTGAACTTGGACGGAGGTCTCGCGCCAATCGAATATTCCTGGTTCAAACGGCAAGGCGAAATAGACATCAACCTGAATGCGCATGAAGCAAGTTATACGATTCCGTCCGCCAGTGAAATTACGGCGGGCACGTATTTCTGCAACATTACCGACAAGTTTGAATCGATCCAATCCAATACGGCGACTATGACTGCAGTGAATCCGCTCAGCTTTGCACAGCATCCCCAGGATGCCTATCGGTTCACGGGCGGTTCCGTTAGTTTTGCTGTGACCACAAGCGGCGGCTTGGGCACTATTCAATATCAATGGCTGCATGACGGCAATCCGGTGGGCACGAACTCCACGGTGCTTACCATAGACGATTTGACATGCAATGATATCGGCGAATACCTGTGCCAAGCCACGGACAGCGTGAAGACAAGCACTTCTGAAACCGCGAATCTGGTTATTTTCATTGCTCCAGACAGTGATGGCATGCTGGTTTCCATTTCGATGAGCGGGCAGGAAGTTGTGCCGCCTACCGCCAGCGTCGCCACCGGATTCGGATTTGGATCGTTGCGGCCCAGTTCCCTTACTGATGAGTATACTTTTACCATGTCGGTTACACACATGGTGAGTTCTCCCACCGGCGCCAGCATAAACCGCGGGATTTTCGGTGAGAATGGGCCCCAAGTGTTCAACCTTGGCAATGGTGTGAGCGCCATCGGTTTCTCCCGCACCCTGAGCAATGGTCAAGCCGCGGAATTGGCGGCGGGCTTCTATTATATTCAGGTTACCTCGGCGGCCTATCCGGCGGGTGAAATCCGGGGTCAGCTCAATACCCCGGATCCGGGCATCTGCGAAGTCAGTGAAGGGGAAGGCGCGGAAGGCGAAGGGGAAGGCGAAGGCGAAGGCGCGGAAGGC
>JAKQOG010000009.1 GCA_029565395.1 Candidatus Hydrogenedentota bacterium
GAATTGACGGAGGTTAAGCGATTTCATGCCATTATCGGAGGCATGCACCTGCTTAACGCGTCTCCGGAACGGCTCGAAGCTACCTTGAATGCACTGAAACAGTACCAGCTACACTGTATTGCACCATGCCATTGCACCGGCGAAACAGTCATGCCGTTTCTTGCGGAACAGTTTCCTACTGAATATATATATACCGGTGCTGGAAGCCATTTTAGCTTTCTTCTGTAAGTTCTAAGCACTTTACTTTAAATCGCTCATTTTTTTGTTTCACCCCCCCTTTAAATTGTGGTTTGGCTTGTGGTATACTGAGACAGACCACAACATATTGGGTCTGGGAGGTTGTATGAATGGCCTGAAGCGAAAGGTCCACTTTGTAGGAGTGGGCGGTATTGGCATGAGCGGGTTGGCGGAAATCCTGCTGAATCTGGGATATGAGGTTTCCGGTTCCGACCTGAAGGCCACGGAGATTACGGATCGCCTGAAACTCTACGGATTGCGGTTTGCGGAAGGCCATGCCGCCGAAAATCTGGGCGATGCCGGCATTGTGGTGGTATCGGCGGCGGTGAGTTCTGACAACGCGGAAGTAATTGCCGCGCGCGATCGTGGTATCCCGATAATCCATCGAAGTGATTTGCTGGCGGACTTGATTCGCCTGAAACCGAATGCGGTGGTAGTGGGGGGGACCCATGGGAAAACCACGACCACTTCGATGATTAGCGCATTTCTGGACCGTGCGAATATGGGGGCCACAAGTATCATCGGCGGCATCCTGCACCGGAGCGGCACCAACGCACGCTGGGGCACCGGCGACTACCTGGTCGCGGAAGCGGATGAACACGACGGATCATTTCTGCGCCTCCTGCCCACGATAGCCGTAGTTACAAATATCGACGCGGAGCATCTCGAATATTACGGCACCGTGGATCGCATTCAGCGCGCCTTTACGGACTTCTGCAACAGCGTTCCCTTTTACGGGTATTCCATTCTGTGTGGCGATGACGCTAACACCCGCGCCATACTCCCTGATATCGAAAGCGTTTGCTTGACGTATGGACTGGAGGAGAACGTTTCGCTCCAGGGAACCAACATCCGCATGGTTTCGCCGGGCAAATCAAAAAGCAAATCGCAGCAATTGTCTCAGTTGCGTACCCAAGTGGATGTCATCAGCCATGATGAACGCCTGCATGTCAAAGGTCCCTTGGGTGCCCTGGAGTTCAATGCCATCGGCACCCATAATGTGCGAAATGCTTTGGCGGCTTGTGCGGTGGGCTTGTGCCTGGGCATGCGTTTCGGCCTCATTGCCGAAGGATTGCGGATGTTTGACGGCGTGCAACGGCGCTTGCAGGTGCGCGGCGAACAACGCGGTGTGATTGTGGTGGAAGATTATGCGCATCATCCCACGGAAATCGCAAGCACCCTGGAAGCCGTCCGTTGGGCGGAACCCAAACGGATTATTGCCGTATTTCAGCCGCATCTATTTAGCCGGACCAAGTTTTTGTGCGATGACTTTGCCCGCGTGCTGGCCACCGTGGATCGCGCCATTGTCACAGACATCTACCCTTCCCGGGAAGATCCCATGCCCGGCGTGGACGCCACGCTTATCGTGGATGCCGCACGCGAACAAGGCGCCCGGAACGTCGAATTGATTGGCAGCATGGACTCCGTTCCCAAACACTTGGCGCCCCGCCTGTCCAAAGGCGACATGGTGCTGATTTTGGGCGCAGGCAATATTAACCGCATCGCAGAACCATTATTACAGGAACTAAAGGAACGAAAATGATCCAGGTGGGAAAACCAGTGCGGTTGCGAAAAATTGCCGCGCGGCGGCGGCGCAGGCGGTTCATTTTACGCGTGATCGGGCTCTTCGTGTTGGTGGCCGTACTTTCCGGGGTGGTCCACGCTTTTTCCTCATATATCACCGTATCCCCCAGGTTCCAGGTGAAAAAGATCCGCGTTGAAGGCGCAATCATGCTGAAGGAAGAAGCCATTCTTGCGGTGGCAGGCATCACAAATAAGGACAACCTCTGGTTGTTTGACAGTGCCGCAATTCAACACCGTGTGGAATCCATGCCGTATGTGAAGCGGTGCGAGGTTCAACGGGTTTATCCAGATCTCGTGATCATCCGGATTGAAGAACGGACTCCCGCCGCATCCCTGGTGGTTAACACCCGCGTCTATGAAATCGATGTCGACGGGGTGCCCTTGCGCGAACTGGTTTTGCGGGATCCGCCCACGGGCCCTCTGATTACCGGCATCCCCAATCTGGATGGCGTGGAACTTTCCCAAAAAATCGAATCCCCCGAACTTAAAACAGCCCTGGAGACCTGGCGGGCATTTTCCACTATTCCGTTGGCCGCCGAGATTACCCTCTCGGAAATATCCATGGCCGACCCCCTGAAAATCGTGACCTTTTTTGACGACACCGCCTTTGAAGTGCGATGGAGCGCTCAAAACCTGATGCAACAGGCACAGCGTCTGGATTTCCTATGGCACGAACGAAAAGGCCTGTTTCCCTGCAACATCTATTTGGATTTGCGCTTTGAAAATGAAATCGCCTGCAAATAGCGCTTCACACAATTGTGTGACGTTTGGTGGACGTGGTATTATAACGCTGCGTTGGGCAGCCTCGGAGAATCACCCATGACCGTTCAAACAAGCAACGAATTGCAAACCTTCGATCAGCGCGCTGTCATAAAAGTGTGCGGTATCGGCGGGGGGGGCGGCAACGCTATTGGACGCATGATCCAGGCCAAGCTGGAGGATGTTGAATTTATTACAATCAACACCGACGCCCAAGCGTTGAAAAATTCCCCCGCGGGAAACCGGCTGCAAATTGGCGCCCAATTAACCAACGGACTCGGGTCGGGCGCAAAACCGGAAATCGGCTTCCAGGCTGCGGAAGAAGACCGCGAACGCATTCGCGAGGTGCTTAGCGGCGCCGACATGGTGTTTCTGACCGCAGGACTCGGTGGCGGCACGGGCACGGGGGCCAGTCCCATTGTTGCCGAAGAAGCCCGCAACACCGGCGCATTGACCGTGGCGATTGTAACGCTTCCATTCAGTTTCGAAGGCAAGGAACGCATGGCCAACGCACTCAAAGGACTTGCGGAACTCGAAAAACACGTGGACACGCTCATCGTAGTGCCCAATGATCGAGTGTCCGCGTTAAGTCATGAAAGCATGTCCTTCCTGAGCGCCTTCAGCATGGCCGATGAAGTCCTGTCAAATGGTGTCCGCGCCATTTCCGAACTTATCACCATCCCTGGTCTGATCAACCTCGACTTCGCCGACGTGCGAACCATCATGCAGGCACGCGGCCGCGCGTTGATGGGCATCGGCACGGCGGAAGGCGACGAACGTTCGGTCCGCGCTGCAGAAGAAGCTATCGTTTGTCCACTGCTGGAACAGTCGAATATCAACGGTGCAATGGGCGTCATTGTGAACATCAAAGGCGGTTGCGACATTCGCATGCGGGAAGTGCAAAATGCCGTGAATGCCGTGAAAAAAGCCGCGCATCCGGACGCCAACATCATTTTCGGCGCAGTTATTGACGAAAATGAACGGCAGGAAGTCCAGGTAACCGTCATTGCAGCCGGCTTCCCAAAAGGCGTCTCAGAAGCGTTTCTGACACAGGAACCCGCCCCAGCGCGCGAGGAAACAAAGTCACCCGCCCCGCAGCCAGCGCCCAAACCAACCTCGGCGCCCGCCGGAGCACTCAAAGAACCTCCAGCGGCATCCAAACCTTCAGCCACTCCCCGGGAACAACTGTTGTTTCCGGATGAAAAAACAAAACAATCCGAACTAGAACCCGAAGTGCCACAGGAACCCGAACGCGACATGGGCATCCCCACCTTTCTGTGGAAACGGATGCAACAGAGGAAAAAGTGAGAGAACAATTCGTAAAACTGCTGCAACGCGCCGTCCAAAAGGACGCTTCTGATATTCACCTGAAAACCGGAAGCCAGCCCTTTCTGAGGGTGGATGGTGAAATCGCCCCCACGAATGCGGATCCCCTCCAGGCCGAGGATATATCCGCCGTTCTGGACATCATGTTGAGTGATGAACAGAAAAAATACTTCTCACGGCGTGGTGAAATCGATTTGTCCTTTACGGAAAAAGGCGTAGGACGCTTCCGCGTGAATATTTTCCGGCAACGCGGAACCGTTTCCGTCGTGATGCGGCGTATCAAAACGAAAATTCTCACCTTCGAACAGCTTCATCTCCCTCCCGTCACCACGCGTTTCGCTACCATGCAACGGGGTCTGATTCTGATTACCGGAACCACTGGCAGCGGCAAATCCACCACACTGGCGTCCATCGTGGATTACATCAACGACAACCGCCGATGCCACGTAGTAACCATAGAAGACCCCATTGAATATGTGCACATGGACCGCAAGGCCATTATTAACCAGCGTGAAATCACCATTGACACGCAGGATTTCTCCACCGCGCTGAAATCGGTCATGCGCGAGGATCCCGATGTCATCCTCATCGGTGAAATGCGCGACCTGGAAACCTTTATGGCCGCCATCGCCGCCGCGGAAACCGGCCATTTGGTCTTTAGTACATTGCACACCACCAATGTTATGCAAACCGTGGACCGCATTATCGACCTTTTCCCGTCCAATCAGCACGACCAGGTGCGGTCCGCGCTGGCGCTGAATCTGCGCGCCATTATGTGCATGCGCTTGTTGGTCCGCGCGGACGGCGTAGGGCGCGTGCCCACCTGCGAAGTACTGTTCAATACGCCGGCGGTGCGCAAACTCATTAAGGAAAACCGCATCGCACAATTGGAACTTGCCATCCAGCAGGGCAAGGAAGAAGGGATGCAGACCTTCAACGACAGTCTGCACGATCTCATCCGCACCGGCCTGATCACGGTAGATACCGCCATGGAAATTTCCGACAATCCGGAGGAACTGAACATGTTGCTGCAAGGCATCCGGCTCAGCTCCAAGCGTGGCGGCATCCTAAAATAAGACGTAGTTGTCTCGGACCAGTTTCGCCCATTCGCCAGGTGCCTCGAATCAGGTGGAATTTCCTTCCCAAAATCCGTAGGCTACTGTCCAGGTGCCAAACACCGGAAGGAAGGACGTATGCGCGCACAACTATTTATTGCCTTGGGACTGGTTTTGGGGATCAACGTGCTGGCGGCAACACAATCCGCCCCCCAAGAACGCATTAAAGCTTTCTGTGTGGACTTCAATTGGGGAACGGAAGGATTTGCAACGCCCGGCATGTACGCCAAGGCTTCCCCAAAAGAACATGTGGAATGGTACAAGGCCATGGGCGTAAACACCATTCAGACTTTTTGCGTAAGTTGTCCGGGCTATGCCTGGTATCGCAGTCACATTGCCCCCGTGCAACCAGGAATGGAAGGAGATTTTCTCAAGGAAATCGCTGAACTGGGTCACGCATCAGGAATGAAGGTAATGGGATATTTCTGCATCGGCGCAAACGCGTACTGGTCGGAAAAACACCCGGAGCAATGCCACCCGCATCCCAATGCCATTTCCATCCCTTTCACCAACCTGTACCTTAATTACTTGAGCCGGGTCATTCAGGAATCCCTTCGAAGAACCACTATTGACGGCTTTATGATCGATTGGGTGTACAACGCCTCTCATTTCTATCCGGACAAGCAATACACCTGGTTGGAATGCGAGAAACAGATGTATCAGGAACTCTTCGGGAAACCCTTTCCAGGCGATGAAGCAATGGACAAGGCCCGAATAGATGAATTTAACCGCCACGCGGTCATGCGGTGCTGGGATCGCATTCAAGCCGCCGCAAAATCCGTCAAACCCGGCTGCATTATCTGGCTCTCCTGTTTTGATCTACAGCATCCGCAAATCGCCGGTTCCCGCATGTTGCGCGACATCGACTGGCTGATGAATGAACATCCGGATCCCGTAAAGCTGGAAGAAGCCAAGAAAGCGGTTGGCCCCAAAACACGGTTAATACAGTGTATTTGCGGGTGGGGCGACCAGCATGACGCCGGCAAAATCATCAATGATCCGCGTTTCGCGGACGTGGGATTGTATGGATTCGCCCGGCCGGATGCCACAACTACCTTGCCGCTGGAGGATGGTTCGGGTAATGCGCGAAACATCGCCGCCATGCGGCAATTCTTTACAGCACACTAAAAAAGTGCCCTCTAAGTCCTTTTGCGAAAGCATATTGCAACTTTTCAGGTGGCAGGGGCATAATACCATAGTATCGGGTAGTTGTACGAACACACACAACGCACTTCGCAACTTTTTCAGGAGCGTGCCATATGAAGCTTCGAGTTTTTGTGGGAATAATGGGACTTTTTACTTGGCTTATATGTCTCTCGGCATTCGCACAGGACCCCGCCGATCCCATCGCAGGCGCGGGCCAACGTATGACCGTCATGATGATGATACAACAAGGCGGTATAATTACCTGGATACTGATGGCGCTGGGATTCCTGACCTTCACCTGGGCCATCTATCTCGTCGCCACTGTTTCTACCCGCCGCGAAGTGCCGGCCCAACTTGCCAAACGTGTTCAAACCGCGGTTCGCGCAAACGACATCAAAGGCGCGATTCAAATGTGCCATGACCGCGATGAACTGCTGGCGAATGTATTACGCGCGGGGCTCAAAATGGCCGGGCACGATCGTTATGTAATACAGGATGCGATGGAAAGCGAAGGGGAGCGCGGTTCCACCGCTTTGTGGCAGAAAATCTCCTATTTGAACAGTGCCGCAGTTTTAGCGCCCTTACTGGGCTTGCTCGGCACGGTGTGGGGAATGATGCTGGCCTTCGGATCCATCGCCTTCGACACCGCGCAGGTCAAAATGCTGAACATGGCTTCCAGCGTGGCACTCGCCATGATCACCACCGCCGCCGGACTGCTCCTGGCCATTCCCGCCATGACCGTCTACTTTTTCCTGCGTGGGCGGGTTATCAAAATTATCGCGGAAGTGGAAGCACATGCCAGCGAGTTCATCGAACTCATCACCCGGAGTAAATCAGAATGAGGTTTGGGCGCCGCATCCAGGAAGAAGCGGACACCATTCAAATGGCGCCGCTGATTGACATCGTCTTCTTAACCTTGATTTTTTTCATGGTGACTTCGGTCTATTCCACCCTCGAACGGGAGGTGGACATCAAGTTGCCCACGGCGGATACCGGGCGGCAGGAGCAGCGCACCCCTGGCGAAATTTTCATCAACGTCCGCACCGGCGGCTCCATTGTGGTCAATAACCGTGAAATGAAAATAGACGAACTTCAGGCCGTGCTGGACCGCGTGGCCGAATATTTCCCCGGCGGCGCAGTGATTATCCGCGGCGACCGGGGCGTGGCCCTTGGTCAAATCATCGCGGTTCTCGACTGTTGCCGGAAAGCCGATATACAAGATATCTCCTTTGCGGTGACCAAGGAAACACCCCCGGGAGACGCACCGAAATGAGCCATCCATTCCGATGCTTAATCCTACTCACGCTGCCCATTGCGTTATGGGCGGAAAATGGCGCGGACCAGACTCAACTGGATTTTGCCAATGGCCTCTTTCAGCGGGGATTTTATAAAGAAGCCGTCCAAGAATACGAAGCGTACCTAAAAGCCAATCCCAATAGCGCATCCGCGCCAACCGCATGGTATCGCCTTGGGGAATCCGCCTATTCCTCCGGAGTCTATGATAAAGCCCTGTCCGCATTCGATCAGGTGCTTGCATCCGTTGCTGACGACGCCACGAAAAAAC
>JAKQOG010000021.1 GCA_029565395.1 Candidatus Hydrogenedentota bacterium
ACACCGACTTCATCTTCTCCCTCCTTGCGGAAGAGCACGGCTTCGTGGGAGCCGCCGTGTTGGCGGGCCTGTTCTGCGCCTTTTTACTTCGGGGGCTCATGTATGCCCGCGATTGCCCGGAAATGATGGGAACCCTTCTGGCCTCCGGAGTGGTTACTGTGCTGGCCTTCCATATTTTTGTTAATATAGCGATTACGATTGGCCTGATGCCGGTCACCGGAATACCCCTGCCGTTCCTGAGTTATGGCGGTTCGTTCTATATGACCACCATGGCCTGCGTGGGGATACTCCTGAATGTGCCCATGCGCCGGGGAATGTTCGTCAACTACACAAGGTGAAACCATGAAAGAGTTCGTCATTAATGTCAGTCCGCTGGAAACCCGCATCGCCCTCATGGAAGACAAGCGGCTCGCCGAATTGTCCATCGAACGCGAGGAAAATCCCAGCCTCGTCGGCAATATTTACAAGGGGCGCGTCGATAACGTGGTGCCCGGAATGCAGGCCGCATTTATTGACATCGGGTTTGAAAAAAACGGCTTTCTCTATGTATCGGACATTGCAGGAGCTGAAGGCACGGGCGACATCGAACTGGAGGACGGAGTGCCCCGCGCCAAGAGCCGCGCCAAGCGCGCCCGCCAGCAACCCATCGAAACCATGTTCAAGAAAAACCAATACATCATGGTGCAGGTCGCCAAGGACCGGCTGGGAACCAAAGGCGCGCGGCTCACCAACTTCATCACCATCCCCGGCCGCTATGTGGTCCTTATGCCCACCCTGGACTCGCTCGGGGTCTCCCGGAAAATCGAATCGGACAAAGAACGCGACCGGCTCAAGCGCATCCTGCAACAGGTGCGCCCCCAGGGCATGGGCATCATCTCCCGCACCGCCTGCGAAGGCCGCAGTAAAGCCGACCTCCAAAATGACGTGCGCTACCTTACCCGTGTCTGGGATAAAGTAAAAAACAAGTTTGAAAGCATGAAAGGCCCCGGCCTGATCCGGGAAGATCTGGGCCCAATTCTCCGCGCCGTCCGCGATCAGTTTAACGCCGAGTTCGCGCACCTCACCGTGGATGACGATTCGGAATTCAGCCGCATTCTAAACTTCGTCGAAATCTATTCCCCTCATCTGAAAAAGCAGGTCCGGCTTTACAAAGGCAATGTGCCGCTGTTTGAAAAAATGGGCGTGGAATCGGAAATCCTGAAAGCCCTGCAGCGAAAGGTGTATCTGAAAAGCGGCGGATACATCATCATCGATCAGACCGAGGCCCTCATTGCCATCGATGTCAATACCGGAAAATTCACCGGGAAAAAAGAACTCGAAGATACAGTGTTCCAGACCAACATCGAGGCCGCCGACGAGATCGCCCGCCAAATGCGCCTGCGCGATCTGGGCGGTATCATTGTGGTGGACTTCATCGATATGGAAATCGAAGCCAACCGCCGCAAACTCATCCGCCATCTGAGCAATGCCCTGAAAAAAGACCACGCTAAAACCACCATTTCAGAAATCTCCGAGCTCGGCATGATCGAAATGACGCGCAAGCGCGTCAAACACAACCTCGTGAAGGCGCTCTCGCAGCCCTGCCCCTATTGTGAAGGAAGCGGCCTCGTTCGATCCGTCACCACCATGACCTTCGACGTCGTCCGCCGTCTCCAGAGCCTGTTCTGCCAAACCAAGGAAACCCATATCGTCCTCCAGGTGCATCCCGATGTGGCACGGCGCCTGCGCACCGAGAATAAAGCCCTGATCGACGATATCACCAAAAATTTCCAGCGGGAAATCAGCATCGAATCCGTATCGGACTTTCATATCCACGACGTGAAAATCCTCCGCGCCCGCACCCGAAAAGAACTCACCGCATAGGCCTCGGTCCGCCCATTTCAATGAAAAATGGCGTTCAGGCGGCATTTTCTGGTATACTCATTTCTACAACCACCCCTGTCCGGGGTTGGCTAGATGATTCCGCTTTTTAACGCAGAAGGGTGAGTACTATGAGTTTTCCGATTGACGTCGGCCAATACAACGCCGTGGCCATTGATCCATTTACCGGAGCCATCACGCCGGAGCAGAAAGAACAACTGCTGAAAAACATCCAGATCGTAAGGGATACCATTATCTTCTTCACGGCCGTGGCCGGCATTAAAGGTTTGGGCGGTCACACCGGCGGCGCCTACAGCATCGTCCCGGAAGTGCTCATCGCGGACAGCTTCATGAAGGGCAACAAGAAAGTCTATCCGGTGTATTTTGATGAAGGCGGGCACCGCGTCGCGATCCAATATGCCATGGCGGCATTCAATGGCGAATTGCCCTTTGAAAAACTCCTTCTGTACCGCGCGGCCGGCGAAGGACTTTACGGCCACCCCGAAATCGATCACAAACTCGGTATTAAATTTGCCTCTGGACGTCTCGGCCACATGTGGCCGTTCGTCAACGGCATCGCTAAAGCGCATCCGGACATGGTGGTCTTCATGTTCGGCTCGGATGGTTCCCAGCAGGAAGGCGACGACGCCGAAGCGGCCCGCCTCGCCGTCGCGCAGAAATTGAACGTAAAACTATGCATCGATGACAACAACGTCACCATCTCCGGCCATCCCGCCGATTATCTTCCCGGATTCGATGTGGCCAAAACCCTCACCGGCCACGGCCTCACCGTGGATCTCGGCCAAGGCGAAGATTTCGACAGTCTCTTCGAGCGCATGGTCAAAGCCGTGCAAACCCCCGGACCGGTCGCGCTGGTCAACAAGCGTAAAATGGCGCCGGGCGTCCCCGGCATCGAAGGCAATCATTCCGGCCATGATGTCATCGCAAAGCAACCCGCTCTCGACTATCTCACCGCACGCAGACTGACCGCCGCGGTCGATTACCTCAACAGCATTCAAAAACCCAAGAGCAGTGCCACCTACAAAGGCTCCAGCACGGATACAGGCAGCAACCGCACCGAATTCGGCGTGATTGTTAACGGGATCCTGGACGAAATGCCCGAAGCGGAGCGTGTCGCCAGCGTGCTGGTTGTTGACTCGGACCTCGAAGGCTCAACCGGCCTCAAAGGTATCCGCGCCAAGCACCCCGAAGTGTTTATCAACGGCGGCGTACAGGAACGCGGCAATTTCTCCGCCGCGGCCGGGTTCGGTTTTGAAAAAGGAAAGCAGGGGATTTTCAGCACCTTCTCCGCATTCCTGGAAATGATTATCTCGGAAGCCACCATGGCCCGTTTGAACGAGGCTAACTGCATCTGCCACTTTTCCCATGCGGGCATCGACGATATGGCGGACAACACCTGCCACTACGGCATCAATATTTTCCTGGCGGACAACGGTCTCCCCGTCGGCGACAAAACCCGCCTGTATTTCGCCGCGGACGCGCTTCAACTCAAGAGCCTCGTGCGCACCATCTGGAAAGAGGAAGGCATTCGCTACATCTTCACCACGCGCAGCAAGGTCCCGTTCATTCTTAAAGAAGACGGCTCGAAACTCTTTGACGGCGGCTACAAATTCGTCCCCGGTAAAGATGAAGTCATTCGCGAGGGCAAAGCCGGGTATGTCGTGTCCTACGGCGATCTGCTCTACCGCGCCCTGGACGCCGTGGAACGCGCCCGTGAAGCCGGTATCGACGTCGGCCTGATCAACAAACCCACCCTGAATGTCGTGGACGAAGCCAGCATGGCGATGCTGGGCAAGGCTCCGTTTGTGCTGCTGGTGGAAGGACAGAACTTCGTGAGCGGCCTCGGCGCCCGCTTCGGCACCTGGCTGCTCGAACGCGGCTTCGCTCCGAAATACTCCCGCCTCGGCGTCACCAAACCCGGCCAGGGCGGCCTCGGCGAGCATATCCCCTATCAAGGCATCGATCCGGACAGTATTCTCGCGAAGATCAAAAGCTTGGCGAAATAATCCCCAAATCAGCCGGGATACCCCCGAAACGTAAAGTACAAGCTCGCGGCTTGGTAATAAATTACATACGCCAGCGACAAATAGAGCCACGGCAGGTAGTTTCTCTCCGGATACAGAATAAGCACCGCGATAATCAGTGCCCCCCACACCAAGCCCAGCCCCAAGGTAACCGGCCGCAATACCCGCGTGCGCGTCGGATAAAGATACTTGATCGGCACAAAGATCAGCACGGCAAAAGTCACAATCACTGCGGCATTCACCCACGGATTCCAGTCCAGCAGAAACAAATAAAACACCACCAGATTCCAATAGGAGGGGAACCCCTTAAAACAATGATCCGGCGTTTTGGCGTCCGTCTGACAAAATTGAAAACCTGACGTCAATGTCATCAAAACAGCCAGCAACGGCCCGAAATGCGCGGGGCCGACATCCACCATGCACAAAAAGAACGCCGGCACAATTACGTACGTGAAGTAATCCACGATATTGTCCAACAGCGCCCCATCAAACTGCGGCAACACCTGCTTCACTTTACACGCCCGCGCCAGGAAACCATCCACCGAGTCGATCACAATACTCACCCCCATCCATGCGAAGGCCGCCGAAAAATTCTCATGCACGATTGCCAGCATGGCCATCAACCCGGCCACCGCCCCCGTGGCCGTCAATAAATGCACGCTCCACGCCGCCCCTTTCCGCTTGGGCGAGTCGTCCGGTTCCAATACTGCTGAAGGGTCTTCTGCCATAAATCAGTTCCTTTACATCAGGATGATACTTGCGAATCAAAACCAGTATCAAGAATTTTTCCCAGATCCTGGAAAATAGTGACGGGATCCGGCTTTTTAGGGACAAAGAACGCATTTTTTGTATTGACGAGGCGCGATTATCGCAGTAAAATTAGTTTGGGGAAGGTGCTTGTATGTATTCAGGATCTTCCCCAAGAGGTGAACGTTCATTACGCCAGGTTAAATCTAACTTAACTCAAGGAGTTCTGGTCATGAAACGAGGATTTACCTTAATCGAATTGTTGGTGGTAATTGCCATCATCGGCATTCTGGCGGCAATCCTGCTGCCTGCCCTGGCCCGTGCGCGGGAATCCGCCCGGCGTTCTTCGTGCGCGAACAACCTGAAAGAATGGGGTCTGGTCTTTAAAATGTACGCCAATGAGGCCACAGGAGAGAAATTTCCACCGCTCCTGTGGTGGAGGGGAGAAACTCTCCGCTGCAAAGACGGTTCCTTTACCGTGGCGGATTCGGATGAGATGTTGGTTACTACCGGGCCCGACTTGCGCACGGTATACCCGGAGTACATATCCGATCCCAATATCATGTTTTGCCCTTCGGATGCCGAAGAGAAGCCCGGCGAGGCCAATAATCCCGTAACCGGCGAACCGGATATTACCATGCCTTGCACCGAGGCTGAGCGGGGCGTGCAGATCATCGATGCCAGCTACATGTATCTTGGCTGGGTGCTCGATAAAGTGGATATGGGCGATCCGGTAGCGGATCTTGCCGACATTGGGCCGATTATTGGTGAAGAAGACCTTACCGGTAATGGGCCGGCACAAATCGTGTATACCGCCATGGATGCCTACTTCGCTCTATTTGTTGATAATGATTTACGTGCAGGCGACAATGACTATGATCTCTCTAACCATGAATACGGTCTGGGCAACGGCGGTGGAAATGTTGTATATCGGCTCCGCGAAGGCATTGAACGTTTCCTGATCACCGACATTAACAATGCCGCAGCCACTGCAAAAGCTCAAAGCGAAATCTGGATAATGGGCGATCTCGTAACCACGGATGTGGTGTATTTTAATCATGTGCCCGGCGGCAGCAATTTTCTGTACCTGGACGGCCACGTAGCCTTCTTGAAATACCAAGAACTGGGCCCAGGCCCCTGCAACGGGCTCGTGGCCCGCACGTCTGGCATTCTCGGCGGTTAATCCTGTTTCTTAAAACGTTCTATCCCCGGCTCCAAACAGGAACCGGGGATTTTTCATGGGATCCTGCGTCAGCCCACCACCCGGTTTCTGCCCCCGCGCTTGGCTTCATAAAGCCGGGTATCCGCCTCACTCAACATTTCATCCAGCGTGTCCTCCATCTGGGTTGTGATTCCAATGCTCACGGAAACCGCAATTGTGGCATCCTCCCATTGGATGGGAGAGGCGGCGATCTGCGCGCGAAACGCGTCAAAAACGGCATAGGCCTTCTGACTGTCCATGCCTATGGCCAGCACACAAAACTCCTCCCCGCCGAGACGGGCCGCAATCCCGGATTGGCGAAAGCGTTTTTTCAGCATGCGCCCGATATGCTGAAGCACCAGATCGCCGGCTTCATGTCCATATTGGTCATTCACTTTTTTGAAAAAATCCACGTCGATCATGGCCAGCGCCACTTCCGAGTGATCTCGATGCGCGGTGGCAAGCATCCCCCGTCCGGCTTCAAAGAGATAGCGGCGGTTGCGCAAACCAGTCAAAAAATCCAGGAAAGACGCTTCCCGAAGCTCACGCACATGCTCTATCATTTCCACATTATGCCGGACGCGGCAATAGAACTCGTCGATGGAAAAGGGCGTGATGAGAAAGTCATCCGCGCCGTTTTTGATAAATCGCGTCGAGAGCTTCTTGTCCTGTTGCGACGACATGCCAATAATGGAGACATCACGTTTGCCATGAAGCCCGCGGATGGCTTTGGTAAGTTCAAAGCCATCCATAACGGGCATGTTGAAGTCCGTGATTACCAAAACGATTTCGGGCCTGTTTTCAAGGATATCCAGAGCCTCTGCGCCCTGAGAGGCCTCAAATACCTGGTATCGGTGTACGCGGAGAAGGTTCCCCATCATCCGCCGCATGGTCACGGAGTCATCCACGATTAACACGCCAAGATCTTTGTTCTTCTCGATTCGCTTTAACAGATCCAGCAAATACTCTATGCTTTGCGGCCCTTCCTTGGTAACATAATCCACCACATGCTTCGACCACGCCATATCCTGAATTCGCGGGTCGAATTCAGCCGAAAAAACGATTGCGGGAATTCTTTTTTTTATTACTAAATCGATGATTTGTTCCGGCGCGGCATCCGGCAGGCCAAGATCCAGCAGTGCCGCCATAAAGTCGTACTCCGGCTGGCGCAACCGCTCCGTCAGTTCCGCAAAATTAGCGGCCACTTCCAATTCATAGCCCAATGTGGTGCGAATACGGGAACGCAGCAGGCTGGCCATCACCTTGGAATCTTCCACGATCAGGAGCTTTGGCATGCCATTTCCTCGTGAAATCCGAACAATCGGTGCGCGTTATTGTATAGAATACCCTTTTGAATATCGCTTTCCAATCCGCTTCCTGTGATGCGGCCCAGTTCGAAGCCAAAATCAAACATGGGGAAATCCGAGCCAAACAACACTTTGTCCGCGCCCGCCAGATCCACCAGCCGCGCCAGTGCTTCACGGTGGGCGGCGGAACCTGCCACATCCACATATAAATTGGGGGTGGTCCGCACGCGCGCATAGAGATCCCGGCCCTTGGGATCCATTCCATCCCAGAGGCAGGCATGCGCCATGATAAAGTTGACACGCGGATATTGGGCGGTCACTTCATCCCATCGATCCTCTTCGCCCCGATGAACCAGCACCGGCAACCCGCGTTCATTCGCAAATCCCAGCGCATAGGCATAGCCCGGATGATGCACCTGAACGCCATGCAGGCTGCAATGCAGCTTTAATCCAACAAATCCCTGCGCCTGTTCAAAACAAAATTGCAGTTCATCGGCGGACTCCTCCGGATAGTGCGGATTGATGACGGCATAGCCATACAAACGGCCCGGCGCCTGCTTTAGCGCCTCGGCTGTTTCGCGATTGCCCGCGCGGGTCTCGCCATGAATCGCGGAAAAACTGCACACCACCATCGTATCGATATGACACCACTCCATGCTGGCGACAATATCTTCAAGGGTGCGCACGGGCGTGCAGGTGCGTTCCCAAGCGCCGACATGACCATGGGCATCGATCACGTGCGGAGGCAGCGTGAAAGGAGATGACTCCGTGGGCGCGGAATCGTCCGGCAAGCAAAGAATGCGGCGCGCATTGTTCCGGCTCATATCGGCCAGATCTTCCGGTTCAAGGCTGCTGCGCAGGGTTTGTTCCACCGTGCATTCCCCGGCGCGCAACGGCACTCCCGTTCCGAAAATCATGGCTTCGCCAAATCCCGCACCTGCCATAAGCTCCAGGGCGTTCGCGGTGCAAAACGCGTGATATTCAAAATAGAGATTCTTAGCCTGGGGCAGCAGCGCCCACATGTCCCGCGCCTCGCCCGGGGTGATTCCTACAACCACAATCGGCAGGCGGGGATACTGATCGCAAAGTTCTTTTACCCAATCCCACGGGATGACACGCTCTGGCCACATATGTGGTCCATAATCGATGAGGAGTGGCATTTCACTGTTTTCCAACGTGGCGCACAGCGATCCCATGCACCACTGCGAAAGGGTGTAAAGGCTGTGCCGTGGAAAAATGCGCACGGCCTTCACCCCCGCATCGGACGCATCCTTCACCCAATATTCCGCCTCCGGCAAATCCCCCAACGCCGCGGGCGCCATCACCCAGCACGGATGCAGCCGGTCATGACCCCGGATCGCCTCCATCAATAACGCATTCCCCCTCATGATGTCGGCATCTTCCGCCAGGCGATGATACACCAGCGCTTCCCCGATGCCCAGCCGGTCCATCTCCGTGAGCAACGCTTCCGCCGTATCAAAACCAAGCCGCGAATTCGGAACCCGCCCTATCGCCGCATTTATATCAAAAAGGGCCATCTCACACACTCCGTTTTCTGATATTTATTCAAAAGGAGAATACATCACATTCAAAAGTTTCTCTGCCAAAATAATTAACACCACCTTATTCCAATGTGCTTTTTCATACAAGGTTACTCTTTCTAATCCGTGTAAATCCGTGCAATCTGTGTCCTCTTTATTCTATTTTTGGGCCGTGCTGGAATTTTCGTTTACAATCGCCGCCACGCAATCCAACATGGATTCGCGGAACGCCGAAACCGTGAGATCGTTGTTGCTCGCATCAATCACATACCGTCCAAGTCCCACGCGCATTTCCTCAAAACTCTGATCAATCATCGAAGCCAGATGGACCTTTGCCAACAACTCAATACGCTGACGGAGTTCTTCACTCAACGTGTTATCCTTATTCGCCGCGGCATGTTGCAGTGCCAACAGAATGCGTGCGTCTTCTACCCCTTCCCGGATCGCTTCCCACCGCCGGCTGGTCACCGGTTTGTCTTTCCCGGAATACACCACCCTGTATTCCATGGCCACGCGCGTCCAGGGATCCTCGCCATGGTTATAGCACCAGAACCCGATGCCCGCCGCATCATAACGCAACGCAAACAACGCCGCATTCCGGTATTCCGCCACGATGTTGGTGTTTTTCAGGTTCGGCCCCACCGGACGGCTGTACGGATACGCGCAATTGTACGACCAGAGCGTTTTACCGGATGCCCGCACCACCTCCATCACCGGCGACTTCTCCGGGAGCATAAAAATACTCGGCGTCCAGATATCCACCACTTCCGCCATCGCCTGGAACATCGGTTGTTCTCCCCCGCCATCCATATAAATCTGGACATCCGGACGCGCCGCCTTCACGTCCTTTCCAAACGCCACCAATTGATTCACCGCGTTCCATCCCGCGCCGCCGGGTTCGTCAATCGGATACAATGCGAAATGCGCCGTATCCAAACCGGCCTCTGCCATGTGTTTCACTAATTCATCGAGATAGACACGCAAATCATTCCGGTAGCCTTCCTCGCCCACCACTCCTCGCACCCCCGGAAATCCATTGAGCAACACCACCACATCATGCCCGCGCAACTTCTCCAGCACCGCATCCAATCTGGAAAAATCCGAAGCGCCCAGTGTTCCGTCCGCTGTGTATTTCGCTTCCGGAGGCGGCGCCAAAAATACGTTATTGCCATGTGCCAGTAAATCCTCCCACATTCCGTCTTCCTGTGCAGCCCACATGCACAGCCGGAAACTCCCCGGCGGCGCCATCGCAAACGGCAGCACCGTATACGCCACCTCTACGCGAGTCTTTGGAACATTTAATACCTGCGACTCCGGCGGCGGATCGAAATGCACCGTCATGGTCTGCTCACCCTGTGCGGTATCGGCGGCGGCAACATCCACCCACACTTCATGACACCCCAGCGAGGGCACGCTCACCTCGTCTGTTTCGCCGAGTTCCGGCAACGGATCCCATGACGTGCCGCCCAAGGCTTCCGGCGCCGGTACGGAATGATGGATGGCCGCGGTCAGGCCCTCTCCTGAAAATTCCACACGCACCCGCACGTGCAATTCCTGATCAGTCACATTAAACAACAATAACGGCACCGGGTCATGCTCGCCGGGAACCACGCGCCGCGCCAGAGGCAATGTTGAGACCGCTTGTTCCGGAAGTTGCTGATCCACCGCGCGGCTTTCCCAGGTGCGGCCTTCAAATACAAGAAGACTCGTCCCCATTCCCAATGCAGCAGACTGCCGTACCAATTCTGCCAGACGAATCGCCCGCCGCGAAGCCTTTACCAACTCGGCGCTCTTTCCCATGGCGCATTCTGATGCACTTAGGTCTCCTGCAAGCACCTGATCCTGGAGCGGCTTTACAGCCTCCTGTTTTTCAACCAAGGCATTCGTCTCACCACGCAGCGCATTCACGGAACCCGGCAGGATAGGCGCTACTGCCTCCCTGGCTTGGTTTAGCGCCTCTTGAGCACTTTCACACAGCGCACGATCGTTCGTAAACGGCTGCACCATCACTTCCCGCATACCGGAACATAAGCGCGTGCCGTCTTCCTCAACCAGCGACCAAGTACAGCGATAGGTCCCTGCCGCAAGCCATTGCACCGGCAGACGCAACTCGCCACGCTTACCCACCACCCGCGTGCGAGCCGCTTGGCGAGTCCCATCGGGTCCCAATACCGCCGCTTCCGCACTCAACGGTTTTTCAACTTTTTCCTGCATATCCACCCGAAAGCGGAGATCCTCCCCCGTCAACAGGAATTCCTCAGACAAATTTTCAGGGGTCATGGGTGCCAGACCGTCTTCTTTCAGGCCAAACCACGCGCCGGTATTCTGGGCATTGCCGCGATAGAGCGGCCAATCCGAAATGGCCTCCGGAGTTGCCGGGGTGTCGAGGCACAACAACAGTCCTGCTTCCCCGCCGGTGATTGCCATCCGCAACCGCGCCGGCTCATGCGTGAATCGGCCAAAGGCAGGCGTGGCATTGATCGTGCGGTGATCAAACTGCCGCTCGTATATGAATTGCCCATTATTGCCCAAAACCATCAAATGACCGTCCTGCGTGCATAACACGTACTCCTTTTCCCCGTCATCATTCACGTCAAGAATCGCACCCGGCGCAAGACACCGCCCCTGCATATCAATTTCCCACAACTTCTTGCCGGATTCATCAAACCGGTAAATCACGCCCAGTTGCGTCACGCAGAAAATATCGGTCCTGCCGTCACCGTCAAAATCACTGGTTGAAATCGTGGAGGACGCCGCGCCGCGAATCGGTGCATTCCAACGTTCCTTCCCCTGGCTGTCCAGGCAATAAAACCGGCCTTTGCTGGAGGCTGCGGCCACGCATGCGCTTCCATCCGATACACTGAAAATCACGGGAGCGGAAGTGCTCCATGTCTCCGACGATCCTCCACGTTCAAAGCTCCAGGCCTCCTTGCCGTCATTGTTAAATGCATATACGTATCCAGCACCCGTTGCCACCACCACTTCTCCCAACCCATCGCCATCCAGATCTCCCACGGCCGGACTCACCGGCATGCCTTTCACAACGGCCTGCCAAAGCATCTTGCCCGACAACGCATCAAACGCCCACACCGTGCCCGGCTCATCGGTCTGCACCACTTCCGGCACACCGTCATTATTAAGATCCGCCACCACTGTCGCCGACCACGAGGACGGTCCCTTCAGCGTGGCGCGCCAACATTCCTTGCCCGTGCCGTCAATACAGGAAAACTGGGCCTGGGTATCCGCCACAAAAATGAGCGGGGGTTGATCCGGGCGCGGCAACACCGACGGATACGTCATGAAACGCCCCTTGGTCCGCCACCGCCAAAGTTCCTTGCCTTCGCCATTGACCGCAATCAGTTCCTCACGGCCCGCCACCAGGATTTCATCCAAACCGTCCGCATTGATATCCGCCGCAATCGCCGCACTTTCCAAAAACGTCCCCGTGTCATACGTCCAGACCGTCGGAAAATCGAGATGCCCCGCCCCGGCGGCTATCGGCGTCAACACTAATCCCACACCGGCTAGATATTTTAAAAAATGCATGGCAAAGGCCCTATCAAAAACCATCACAAGCCTAAGCTTGAACGCTTTATAAGTCAAGGTGCAGCCATCAAGGTAAGGGAATGCCAATACTTATGTCCCGTTGAGTCCTCCTACGGTCTGTAAAAAACGATTGACAATAGCCCGGGACGGACAAACCCTCATCAGAAAACTGTATGCGAATGACGTTTCGTCGCTAAGGCGTTGGGGGTAAGAGATGTCAACTATCGGGTTTGTGGGATTAACAGAATGTGGCGCCCTTACAGGGCATGTTATATTGGGGACTATTGTCCCAGGGCGTTGCCCTGGGTCCCTAATTCTCCAACTGATTGAAAAAGTTTCGCACTTTATCGCTAACTTGTTGGTTTGGTTGCGGCTACGCCGCG
>JAKQOG010000025.1 GCA_029565395.1 Candidatus Hydrogenedentota bacterium
CGATGGTCATGATGACGGATCCTGCCCAGGTGCTGGGCGCGGCGATGGCAACGATGGCGGCGATCAATCCGGCTTTTTCACTTTTGGAAATCCGTACGGTGAGTGCGTGCAGAAATCCAATAGCAGCACAGGAGAATATAATTGCGCCGCTGCGAATGGACCATTCCTTATGGCCGCCTGCCCCCACGAGGATGTCGATAAGGCAGGCGATCATCGGGGGTTTGCTGTAATAGCCGAGATCGAGGTTGCGGGACATGTCCCAGTAGAGGGCTTCATCGCCGGAGAGATCGAACAGGTGGAGGTGAAGGAAGATGAAATTGAAGATGGCCCAGGCGGACAGCAGCCCATAAAAAGCTTTTCTCTCCCAACACAGGGGTTCGGGCGTTTCAGGCGCGGGCCCCCAGAGTTTGCGGGCCGCCCATCGTATGAATAAAAGTATACTGCCTCCACAGAGGATGCCCCATGCGTAGCCGCCCAGAATATCCAGGGGGAAATGATGTCCGGTGTAGATGCGAGACCAACCGGTCAGGAGCGCGAGGGGGATGGTAATGCAGAGCGTGGGGGGAGAAAGGACGCCAAGAATGGTTGCCGCGGCGGCGATGTTGGCGGCGTGCGTGCTGGGAAAGGCGTTGCTGCGGCGCCGGTCAAAGGCCGACCAGCCCTGTTCATATACGAACCAGGTATCGTCCCGGTACACATGTACGTTTGGCAGGGAGGCATATGGGCGCGGTTCTTTGAAAAGTTCCTTTACAAACTTCTCGGAACTAAAATCGGTGACAGCAATGGCGAGCGCCAGTGCAATGATCGCCAGACGATGCACGCGCCGTCCCCAGGCAAAGCAAGCGATGGCGACGGCAATAAATGGGATGACGATGTAATCTTTGTCGGAAAAGACGGGCAGGATGGTATCCAGGAAAGGAAACCGGAATTGCTGGTTAAAAAAAAGAAAAAGAGACTCATTCATGGCGCACATATTCCTTATTTGTTTTTATGTACCATGAATATGTTTGATTTTTGCTAAAACAAAGCCATTTTTCTCATAGAGGATATCCGCTTCCGCCAAATTGGGAAGAATATGGGATTGCGTGAAAATAATATCGCCATTCATGGGCCAGCGCTTTTCCGTGAAGCGTTGCATGTAGAAGACCAAGCCTGATTCCCATTGCTTGGTTTCCCAAATGACGACCGGACCGGTGTGTTGTTTTGCAATGAGGCCCGCTTCCTTGACCGGCTGATGCATCACTTGGCCGATCAACGCCATCCCCACCACATTCACCACCACAACAGTGGCCAGGCCCATGACAATCAGGCGCACGTTTCGTGAAATCTTGGGAACCAGCCCAATGACCATTACCAGCAGCAAGGCACAAACCAGAATGGTGCCCGCATGCATTTGCCGGAACGCATCCATGGTGGCGGTCAGTTGTGCGGCGATAAATGGGTCTTTGGCGCGATCCACGAACAGCGGCAATACCCGGGGCGTGATGAATGCAGCGGCAATCAGCAGCACAGGCGGCACAATCAGCCAGGCGTCGCGCTTAATTCGGTCTACTTGCAGAGCCATCAGGATGAAGAGCGGGGGATATCCATAAATGATGTAATGGGGGAGTTTGGTGCCTGCGAGGGAAACGAGAACGAATACGAACCCGAACCATATAAGAAGGTACCGGGTGATGGGGGTTTTAAAGGAGGCGCGGACGTCCCGGAAGCTTTTGAGCAGAAGGGTGGTATAGGGAAGCACACCGAGGAGGACGATGGGAATGTAGTAGAAGATGCTGCCGCCGTGATGTTCGAGGGAACTGCCAAAGCGTTTGACGTTTTGCTCGAAGAAAAAGCCGTTGATATAGTCCATGCCATGCTCGCGGACTACAAGGATAAACCAGGGAGCGGCGATGGCAAGGAAGATGAGGATGCCGACAGGGTTGAAGACGGCTTTGATCCAACGTTTGAGGTCCTTTTGCAGGAGGCAGAAGAGGAAGCTCGCGCCGAAGGGGATGACGATGGCGAGGGGGCCTTTGGTGAGCATGCCGAGGGCCATCATGGCAAAGCTGATATACATATGCTTTTTGTGGCCAGTTTCATAATATTGGTATATGCAGAACATCGCGATGGTGAGGAAGCAGTTGAGGAGGGCGTCCGCGATGGCGGCTTTGGCGATCATGCTGACCTGTGCCGCGGTGACGAGGAAAAAGGCTGCCAGAAAGGCCTTTTGGGCATCCCAGAATTTCCGGGTGAAGAGAAAAGTGATGAAAACCCAGATAGCGGCGGCGATGGCGGAGGGCAGGCGCAACGCAAACTCGTTCAGGCCGAAGAGGGCCACGCTGGCGGCCTGGCACCAGTAGATCAGGATGGGTTTGTCGTAACGGGGTTCGCCGTTGAGGTAGGTCATGAGGTAGTTGCCGCTGGCCATCATTTCCCGGGTAGCCTCGGAAAAGGCGCACTCGTCTTTGTTGAACAGGGGCGCCTGGCCCAACCCCATGAAGAAAGAGACTCCCACTGCCGCCGCCAGCACCGCCACATATATAAACGCTGTCCAATTCATCTTTTACTGTATCCGTAGGTTAAAGCTGCATTCCACCATTGACCTTGCTGAACACCTGCCCAAGGTTTCAGGGGCCGTTCTGCCGGTTTGTCTCCGGCAGGATGGAATTATACAGGAAGAGGTTAAGGATTTTCTTTTACTGGCCGATAAATAGAATGCGACGGATTTCAAAGTCAGGGCATTATGGGTTTTGCCCGGAGGAAATGACAATGGGAATAGCATCGTTGACCGCCCTCTCTCCTTTAATGAATCAACTCCCCATCCAGGCGTTCAACCGGCTGACGAGTTCTGCCGGAAATTCCAGTGCCAAGGATTCCAACAGTATGCAGAAATCTGGCCTGGATCCCGCCGCGCTTGTGGAGGAAGCCTTCCAACGTCTTACCTACCAACGGGTTTCATCGGCGGCGCAATTTCAGCAAGCGAATCTGACCGGCACGGAAGACGGGCAAGAAACCCAAGCGGCCCAAGTGCAGCAGTTGGAGTTTTCTTTTTTCAGTGAAACGCGGCTGGAAGAATTAATGCAGTTCAGTCAGCGCACGCAGGCGGTGGGAGAGAATTTGGACGGTGTTCAACAGGAAACGTATATGGAAGCCAGCCAGCAGGTGGCCATGCGTTTCAGCGCCTCCATGAGCATTTCTGGATCGGCGCTGAACGGTTTTACGAACGTTTCCGAGGCCGGTCAGGACCAACAGGAGTTTATGGACCAGTTTATCGGCTTTGTGAAGCAACTTCTGGATGCCGGGGATGAATTTTTCAATGATTTCCTGTCTATATTCGATGGATCGGCCCTGGAGGACTTCCAGCAGCAGATTTCCGATCTTTTCCAGCAGATGATGGAGCAGTTTTTCGGCAATAGTTTCTTTCCTGCCCTGACTTCCTCCTCATCGGGGTCATCTTCCCAGGCGGTCAGCATGAGTTTTTCCATTCAAATGGAATTCGAATTCTCCTTTGAGTTTTCCGTGGATCAAAGCCAGGTTCAGCAGTCCGATCCCATCACGTTTGACTTGGATGGAGATGGTATTGAACTGACCCACTACGCGGCGGGCGCGCTCTTTGACATCACGGGGAGCGGTCAAAAAGTCCGGACGGCTTTTGTTACGGGCGGGGATGCTTTTTTGGCCATTGATCGCGATGGGGATGGCAAGATCACCAGTGGAAAAGAGTTGTTTGGCGATCAGAATGGCGCGGTAAACGGGTATGAGGAATTGCGCAAACTGGATTCCAATAACGATGGCGTGATTAACCGTCTGGACAAGGATTTTGGGAAGCTGGTGCTATTCAAGGACAATGGGAACGGCATATCGGAGGCGGGCGAATTGATTGGACTCAGCGAAGCAGGCATTCAAGAAATTAGCCTGGGCTATCGCAATGTCAATCTGGCGGCAAAAGGGGGGAATCATATTGCCCAGATGGCCTCTTTCCGGTGGTCGGACGGCCGAATAGGCCAGACTGCGGACGCCATCCTGAATTATATGGCCTAATACAGACTTCATGTTCCGATGGGGGCGGTTCAACCGGTTGGGCTAAGCGGTTCCCGTGTCCAACATTTCCCGAATTTTGCTCAAAAGTACTTGGGGGCGGAAGGGTTTTTGAAGCAGGGTCGCATTGATAAGCTTTTTGTCTTGTTCGATAACCTCATAACTATATCCGCTGACAAAAAGGATGGGAAGATCTTCCCGGCATGCGCGTACGGCGTCATAGACGTCCCTGCCGCTTTTCTTGGGCATGACGGCGTCCACGACGACCAGTTTCAATTCATGCATGTGCTGCTGGAATAACTGAATGGCCTCCTCGCCGTCCCGGGCGATAATGGGCCGATAGCCTTTGTTTCTCAACAACTGAGAGGTTAGATAGCGCACATTTTCTTCATCTTCCGCCAGCAGGATTTTTTCCCCTTTTCCTATGGGGGAGCCGTTTTCCTCGATCTCAGGGATTTCATCGAAAACCGCCTCCTGACTCACCGGCAGATAAATGGAAAAAGTAGATCCTTTTCCCACTTCGCTTTCCACGTGCAGAAATCCATCGTGTTGCCGTACAATCCCGTAGACGGTTGCAAGACCAAGCCCCGTTCCTTTTCCGACCTCTTTGGTGGAAAAGAAAGGTTCGAAGATATGGGACAGGATTTCGGGCGGCATGCCGGTTCCGGTGTCTGAAACCGACAGGGAGGCAAATTCACCGGCCATGGCCCACGGATGCGCGGCACAGAAGGATTCGTCGAATTCCTCCATGCGTACGGCAATGGTGAGTCGACCTCCGTTCGGCATGGCATCTTGAGCGTTTACACACAGGTTCATGAGGACTTGGAGAATTTGGTTGGGATCGGCGCATACGGGTTTCATAGCGTCGCAGCTCTGATACACGCGTTCGATATGTTCGCCAATAACCCGCCCCAGCAGTTTCATGGCGTTTTCCACGGTATCGCTCAGGTTGATGTTTTTGGGCTGTTGGATTTTACGCCTGCCAAACAGGAGCAATTGGTTCACCAGCGTGCGCGCACGCTCCGAGGCGTTCAGGATTTCCTGGAGGCTTTGCGCCGCCAGGCTTTCGGATTCCACCGCCGCCAGGGCCAAATCGGTGTAACCGGTGATCACCTGGAGCAGATTGTTAAAATCGTGGGCTACGCCGCCCGCCAATTGCCCCACGGCCTCCATTTTTTGTGCATGCCGTAATTGTTCTTGAAGATCGGATTCCCATGTGACGTCCCGTGCAATGGCGACCAGGTTGGTTATAACGCCAGAATCGTCGTACACGGGGGAAACCATCACTTCCAGACGCACTGATGAGTTCTGTTTTCGGATCGTCAACGGCCCTGCCCAAACTCCTGATTGCTGCAATTTATCCTGAATCTCGCCCCATAAAGCGCTGTATTGGGAAGAGTCTTCCGATAAAACAGCCCAGAGGGGATCTCCCAGCACATCCAGACTGGAACGGCCGCAAATGGATTCGTATGCAGGATTGACATATCTGACTTCTCCCTCAACCCCCGCCACGATGACAATTTCCGCGGCCTGCTCGATGGCGGCCGCCAAACGCCGGAGATCCGCTTCCACGCGTTTGCGCTGGATGGTCAGGGCATAAAACTGGGCCAGCCGTTGGACGGCATGCAGGTCGAGATCCGTGTAGTCCCGGTCAGAGTTAACCAATGTAATCGTCCCGGCGTGTTTTGATTCCAGGAGTATGGGCACCGTCAACAATCGCTGAAGGGGTGGATGGATAAGCGGCATGTCCAAGGATTCACACACGCGCTGCAAGTTGTTATTATAAAAACCGGATTGTACGTCCTGAACGGTTCTTTCCGAGTCGAGCCATGTCTCGCCGAATCCGCAGGATAGGGCGTTTTTAATGCTCTCATATGCGCCAGCCGGGCCATTGAACAGGGGGGTCATCGCGTGATCCAGAATCATCCCTGATGCGATATGTACTTCACATACGAACCCTTCAGGACTGTGGGTGAGCGTCTGAGCATGTTGCAGGATCAGTTGTGCGGTTTCCTGGATGGAGGTGGCGGGGGAGGTGAGCGGTTCATGTAAATCCGCGAGGGCGGCATTCAGGGAGGATTGCCGTTGTTGTTGATCTTCGGCCTGTTTGCGCTGAATGCGCCGCCACATGCCCTCCATGAGGAGGGTAAGCTGTTGAACGTCCGAGTGGTTATACTCCTGAGCTTTATTGGCCAGTCCCGCCACCACCACAATTCGATCATTGTCGAATATGGGAATGCAAATCACCCGCTGGAGGGGCACATGGCCTTCCGGACATCCTTTTTTCAAGGGGTTTTCAGCATGATAGTCATTGACGACGATGGGTTTTCGCTGGCGAATGGCCTCTCCCCACAGTCCTGTAGCCTCGATGGGGAAAACCAGAGGCTTATTTTGAATGCGGCACTCTTCCATGGCCCTGTGAGACCATGCGTGCATGGTGAGCACGGTTTCCTCTTCATTGGCGAAGGCTACGAAGCCGAGAGTGCTCTGTGTGAGTTGTATGGCCTTTTCCATGGAATGTTCCGCAATGGCGCTTACCGAGTCAAACGACATCTGGTTTATCTCGAGCAGGGCTTCCATCCGGGTTTCGTTCAGCAGTAACACTTCTCGTGCCTGGTGTTGTTCGGTGACGTCTTCCAAGGTGGTGATGATGAAGTCCTGTTCCGGTATTTTGAAGGCTTGCACATTGATATAGCGGCATTCTCCCGTTTTGGTCCGGATTCTTAGATCTTCGATTTTCAGATTTGTTGGGTTTGGACGATGGACGCCCGCCAGCATGGCCTGCGCGGTCTGATCGCGTTGTTCATCGGGGAGTACGTTCTGTGTGAACGATGCAAAATCACTGATTTCTTCCTTAGGCCATCCGCAGATTTCAGCGTATTTTTGGTTCATGAACTGCAACGACATGTCTGACAAGCGCAGAACATTGCATCCGATGGGAAGGCTCTCCAGAACGGACTCAATAAATTCATTTCGCCGGGCCAGGTCAGATTGTGTCCGCACGCGCTCCTCGATTTCCATTTGGAGCGATTTCTGTTGCCGGAACGAATTCCGGATGACTTCCGCAATATCGCTGAATTCGGTGCTGATCCATTCGATTTTGGTTAAGGAGCCGGTATTGCCCGAGTTGAGTGTGCTCCGGATCAGGTGCAACGGGCGGACCACCCAATACAGCAGGATGAGGGCGACCAACCCTACTATGGTAACCAGTACCCCGAAGTTGAGTCCCAGCGACCACCATATGGTGTTTAAATAATAGGAGACCGCGTCGGAGGGGATATGGGCAACGACCCATGCTATGGGTTTGTGATCCCAGCTTCGGAGTTCGTTACTGATAATGAATAGGCTATATCCGTATTCGGATTTGGGTGGTTGCGGCGTGGCGGTTGTTTTCGAAACAATTTCTATTGATCCGCCGATCAGTTTGCCCAACATGGATAAATATTCCGTGTCCCACCGCCGGCTGGCAATAAAAAAACCTTGTGGCGGGGTTTTTCGCTCTTTATCCTCGGTCGGGTGGATGGTGGCTCCGCGAATCTCCAGCAACCCTTCCAGCGTAGGGAGGAAGAAATGATTCAACCGGTCCGTGGCAAATATGCGAGGCAACAGTTCCGTTATGGCGGCAATCTCAGGGAGGGTTTCGCCCGATGATGACATGGAATAATGCAGGGAGCAGTCGGTGTGGTATATCCATAAATCACTTACATTATAGGTGCCCATGGATTCCTTTAGATTTTCGTCTGCCCAAACCGGATCCCCCGTTTTCATAAAGTCCACCAGTTCATCCCAATACGTATAATCGAACGCGAATGCATTCAATGATCTGCTGCACATGTCGATGCTATTGCCGAGCAGATCTTGCAACTCCTGTTGGCGATCGGTCAGGATGTGCTGAATACCCGTGTGGTCCCATGCGGTCAACAAGAGAGATATCGTCAACAGAATGAGACTTAACGCTATAACTACCGTAAGTGTCCGCGCCCAGATGCTCATGCATCGTCCCCAGTGAATTATGCCAATTGGCCATTCCTATAATTGTACATTATATCATAAGCGCAGAGTCTTTGCCAATGCTTTATTGAAATTAACACTATCCTTTTCACGGCGAGGGGATGGGAGTGCACATGGTTTTATAGGCGGAATGGTTAAAAAAAGAGCCGTATGGCTTCCATAGCTTGTGCCGTAAGCATGTTTACCGGCGCTTCCCCAGGATATCGAAGAAATTGTACATGACCGTCCTGATAGAGCGCATTGGCGCCGCCGGGAACATGGTTGAAGTATCGGGAAGCGGTGACGACGAAATCCGTCATGATCCATAGGGTGCTTTGTGCCTGTGCATGGGCGGCGGAGTTGTTAATGTCCGTAATAAGAAAACGTTCAATGCCTTCCCGGAGCCGGTAGATGCGATCACCGCCGCCGTTGCCGTCGGGTGGATCAACCTCAATGTCCTGATGAACCGCTATTGTGTCGTGAGGCGCTTCGCCAATCATTGCGAGGGCCTTGCCCCATCCGAGAATCAGTTGGGCTGGACCTTGATGATCCGGATCGCCATATTGTGCGAGGGACATGGGGTGGAGATCCCACCGGTCGAAGACCCATCCGAAGTACATATAACTGTTTTGGGCTTTATGCAGACCTCGTGCAGCGATGGCTTCGCCATTGCCATTGTCGCAGGCATAGGGAACTTCCCATTCGGCATTGGAATTCTGTAAGCTCGCAACCGTGGTGTGGGCATTGGAAGGACAAACCAGTATGGCGGGATCTGTAAGATATTCGGGGTAAAGGGATCGTAGCCATGGAGCGGGACCGATAACGAGAGCGGCGCCTGATGTGCGGGCCAAGGAATCACAGTTGACCAGAGGTTCGAAGGCGCCTTGCATTGGCGGATAATATTCTCCCTTCGATTCGCCGGCGTACATTTTAAAAATCACGCCCCATTGTTTTAGATTGTTTTGACAACTGGATCGCCGGGCTGATTCGCGCGCCCGGGCAAGCGCGGGCAACAGAATGGCCGCAAGAATGCCAATAATGGCAGTGACCACTAAAAGTTCGATTAATGTAAAGCCGCCATGCTTCATGAAAATGTATTGTACACGCGAAACCATTCGCAGCCAACCTGGCGATAGAGCGCTCAAATGGAATAAAGGAAGAAGTGGGTGCAGGTTATGTTGAAGGCATGGGGGTATTGACCTGACAAGCGCATGTATGGAGGGCTTGCCATGCGGCTGCACTTGGCGGCGCCGGGTCGTTTATGGTATCCTTATTTCCGTTCAGAAGGCGTGTATGGAGTGTATAATGGCGTGATTAAGCCCTTCTTCAAGGCGGAATGCCCCAGTACTTTTGAAGCGATGGAGGCGTGCATGGAAAAGACCATGGGCGCTTTGCATCAACACGGGCAAATTGCACGAGACGACGAGCCTTGGATGCGTCTGTGCCTCGAAGAAGCCCTGGTGAACGCTATCCGCCATGGAAACCATTGCGAACCCAAGCGGAAAGTTAAAATTGAATTGGCGAATTCGCAGGATTCGTGTACCATCCGGGTATATGACGAAGGCGCGGGATTCTGTCCGGATCAGGTTGCCCCGCCAGACTGTGATCAGTTGGGCGGACGAGGCGTGTGCCTGATCCGTCATTTTATGGATCAAGTGGCGTACAATTGCGATAAACACCGCCTGGAAATGACCTATCACCGGAAAACACGCGGCGGGGAGAAACACAATGGCTGAGAAACAAGAACCCATGGTGAAATTTTACAAGAAAGGCCGTATTACAGTCGGCGCCATTCATTCGTCGAGCGTGCTTTCCATGCTTAACGTCACGGAATTCGGCAAAACCGTGCTGAAATACCTGGCCACCCATCCCGGGATCAATCTGCTGCTCGATTTCGAAGAGGTGAGCTATCTCTCCAGTGCCGTGCTGAATGAACTCCTGCGAATTAACAAGGCCATCCAGGAATCCAAGGGCAACCTGCGGTTATGCGGTATTTCGCCCACCATCAAGGAAATCTTCACCATTACCAACCTCGATCAGATCTTTAACATCCACGGCGAACCCGTCAGCAAGGACATTATTCGCTTCGAACGCGCCCTCGCCGTCGCCCAAGAAGCCGAGTCGTGGGAAGACGTCACCGAAGAATAATATTTGGGTCCGCTGCCCCGGATATAGTCGTGTTTGCTCCCTGAAAATCCACGTGGAATTGACTTCCTCTTTGCTCATACGGTATGATCGGTATGCTCTGCGGTGCCGGAGTGGTGAAATTGGCAGACACGCATGGTTCAGGTCCATGTGCTCGCAAGGGCGTGGGGGTTCAAGTCCCTTCTCCGGCACCATTTTTCTATTTCCCGCTGTGTGAAAGTGCCTTACGAGAGATTTGCTTCCTGCACATTGTTTAAAATAAAGTCCTGATACTATCGGCAGGAGTGAATGGAGGTACACAATGCGGTTGCGCGAATGCAGTGGGAAAATTACCCTTCTTCTATTTGCCATAAATGTGGTGAGTTGCACCGCGGCGATGGCGGATCAAGCGGCCGCCTTGCCGAATGACGAACAGGCAAAACCTGGGCTGGAATGGATTCGCGTGGAGAAGGATCACTTCATTTATGACGGATCACGCGCCCCCTTTGCCGCCTGGGGATTCAATTATGATCATGACGCCTCTGGCCGATTAATTGAAGACTATTGGGGCGAAGAATGGGCCAAGGTGGTGGACGATTTCGGTGAGATGAAAACGTTGGGGGCGAATGTGGTCCGGATTCATTTGCAGACCGCCAAATTCATGAAGACACCGGAGGAGGCGGATGAATCAGCGTTGAAACAACTGCTCCGCTTGGTGAAACTGGCCCAAGACACCGGGCTGTATCTCGATTTGACCGGTTTGGCCTGCTACCATAAACAGGATGTGCCGGAATGGTACGATATCTTATCCGAGAAGAATCGCTGGGAGGTTCAAGCACGATTTTGGGATGCTATCGCAAAAACCTGCGCGGACAGCCCCGCCCTATTCTGTTATGACCTCATGAATGAGCCTATTCTGCCAGGTGTGGGCAAGCCTGAAACCGAATGGCTGACCGGAGAACTGGCCGGAAAATATTTCGTGCAGCGCATCACGCTTGATCTTGCCGGGCGCACGCAGGTGCAGGTGGCGACAGCATGGGTGGAAACGCTGGCGGCGGCCATCCGGAAACACGATGCGCGCCACATGATCACGGTAGGGGTGATTCCCTGGGCAAATACCTTCCCCGGCGCCAAGCCGTTGTTTTACTCCAAAGAAGCCAGCGGGCCGCTTGATTATGTCAGCGTTCATTTTTATCCCGAAAAAGGGGAGGTCGAGAAGTCGCTCACCGCGCTTGCTGCCTATGACATCGGCAAGCCCATCGTCGAAGAAGAGATGTTCCCCTTGAAATGTTCCCTGGAAGAGTTGGACGCCTTCATTCGGGCCTCGCGCGGGAAAGTGGACGGCTATATCGGCTTTTACTGGGGCAAGACCATCGAAGAATACGCGCAGGAAACCAACAGCCTCGGCAGCGCCCTTATCAAAGGGTGGCTGGAATACTTCCGGGCAAATGCCGATGAAATGAAGAGACGGAAGTGACTCTGTTCTCTAAATTCGCACTTTAGAGCCTTTGCTCAGGTGAATTTCGCCCGCCACCACCTTTAAAATAAATCTACCCCAACGATCCGGGGCAGAAGCCGTCTTCGGAGCCTTCACAGGCGTGGTAGCCGCCGGAATTGAAGAATTGGATGACCCGGAGCAGTTCAGAGAGATTGATTAACCAGTCTTGAGCATTGTAGTCGCTGGCGTGGGGAGCACAGCTTTGATCGCCGGGTCCGGGGGCATATCCATCTTCGGTGCCCGCCTGGCAGTGCAGGCCGCCGGAATTGAAGAATTGGATCACGCGCAGCAATTCGGACAGGTTGATCATGTTGTCGCCGTTCTGGTCCGCGGTG
>JAKQOG010000072.1 GCA_029565395.1 Candidatus Hydrogenedentota bacterium
GGGGCCGATGTAGTGGACTAAACGGGGGGTAGGAGAGGGGAAGTGCGGATTAGAGCGGAGTGTTGCGGTGGGGTACGCTTTGGTTGGAGTGCGGCCTAGCAGCGCGGTAGGGTGGGCTCAAAACGGAGCGAAGCGGAGTGAGGAAGGAGAAGGTGAGGTAGGAGAAGGTGAGGAAGGAGAAGGTGGAGGAGAAGGTGAGGGTGAAGGCGAAGGACAAATCATGGTGCATAGCGCAGATCAAAACGGTGATGGTTTGATTAGTTTGTCAGAATTGCTTCGCGTGATACAGTTTTTCAACTCGAATGGCTTGCATTGCCAAGAAGGCACGGAAGATGGTTATGCGCCTGGTCCGGGCGATCAGGGTTGTGTTCACCATTCCAGTGATTATAATTCGGCCGACTGGTTGATTGGTCTATCTGAATTGCTTCGTTTGATACAGTTTTTCAATTCAGGCGGGTATCATGCATGCGAGGGCAGTGAGGATGGATTCTGCCCTGGCCTGTAGTGCGGACCTGCACGGAAATACGATTTACGCGGTATCAAGCGATCGAATGATGTCAGGGCCTTTGAACCAGAGCCACCAGATATGTTCCAGGAGGGCGGTAAGGCGGCCATAGGTAACGACCTTCGCGGGCGCAAAGGCGGCTTCCCATGCTTCTTTTTGTGTTCCGCTGTCACAACTGGTGAGATAGACAAAACGGAGTTTTGGGTTTACCCCCCATTTTCGGATATCCTTGGGGAGCACAAAGCCGCTTTTCAACAACAGGCCTTCCTTCATTCCATGCGATCCAATAAACACGAATCGGCCTTCCCTCAGAGCGCGTTTGAGCGAATCTTGTGTGAGCCGCAAGGCTACGACCTGTCCGTGTCCCCATCGTTCGGTGGCTGCAAGGGAAATTCTGTAAAAGCCGAGGGTGAACAGCCAGCGGGGGAACCGATCGATGTCTTCGTAGAGCAAATACACGGTGCCGGGTGCTTCGTCTTGCCGGGTGAGCGAAGCGGCATGCAGGGATAGCGGGAGGAGGGCTAAGAGTGTTGTGTAAACGACAATCCAGGCTGCGGCGGTTATGGGGATGAGCCGGCGGCGTTTGCTGAGGAAGGCAACGAGGGGCATTTCGCTTACGGACCCCCGCAGCGCGAGTATAGCGGCAAAGCCCCAAAAGACGACCCAACATAGAATAAGTTTCCGGGTAATATTAAGGGTGTGGGGTTCAGGATGAATAAGATCATAGAAAGAGCGGTACTGTAACATGACATAGCTTAACGCGAGGACGGCCAAGACAAAGGCCATGAGGATGAAGAGCAGCATCGAAAAGAGCCCCATGGCCTGCCTGATGTGATGATTTAAAAAATCGTTACAGCGGCTCTTCCGGCAGAAAAAAACGATGGGCGCGGCGCCCATATAGCAGGCAAGTGCGGTCAGGCGTTCGTGCCAGGGTATATTTACGGGACAGTCATTCATGCGGGGAAGTGTACCGCAGACGGGATTCGTTCTTCCAAAATGAACGATATTGATTGTAAGTGGATAGTGCGCTATCATAATGCAGGTGATATTCAGGGAGTATGATTCATGACCGATCAGCCTGTCGAGCAGGAGGCATTAAGGCCGTGTCCCATATGCCGCACCCCGATAAGTATTCTGGCGGTGCGATGCCGGCATTGTGGCGCGGAGGTGGGGAGACCCAGGAAGGAAGCGGAAAAATTGACGGTAAAGGACTTGGGCGGAGATCCTGAGTCCACCTATACTATTTCTGGCAATGTCATGGAAGCATTGGAGTCATTCCGCGCGGAGGAATTGACCAAACAGGAAACGGAGCGGCGTCAAAAGGAGGCGGCGAAAAGCACGTGGTTTGGCCAGCGCCATCCGGACCAGGAGGTGGAGCCGGCACAACATGATGGCTTGCCTGAACTGGATGCCGTGCACCGGGAATTGGCCTTGGTGGATGAAAAGACCGACGGCACGGCGGCCGTGCATGCCAAACCCAAAGCCAAGGGGCCTTCTTCCGATTTTTCACGCAAATTGTTTCTCCTCGCCGCGACTATCGCGGGGCTTGTATTGATTTACATGGGAACGGATTTTACGTGGGCGAAGATCAAGGACTACTTGGAAAGCCGCAACGCCGGGGATAAGGTGGTATATGTGAACAAGGCGCGCGATTTTTACGCGCGGGGTGATGTTTTGGGGGCGTTGATAGAGGCAAACGAGGCGCTGAAATACAACAAAACCGATGAAAATTATGAGATTGCCAAAGAGATGCGGGCATGTTTTGTGCAAGAAGTAACGGGTTTGTTAACGAAAGAACAATATGATCCACAGGATCATCAACGGGCCTCTGAAATGGTGTCGCGCGCGGTGAAGAGCGACAGTGATGCATCCATCCGTGATTTACATGACAAGGTGCGCGCGGAGGTGGCGGCGTATAAGATGGTGTGCGCGGCGATAGATTTTCCGGGGAAACAAGCCACGTTCAAGGTGTTTGATCGCGCCTTGAACATGACGGAGCAGAAAGTGGGGGAGAACGGCCGGTTGAATGATCGTTTTGTGGTTACCGCGATTACCCAGTATGACGTGCGCCTGAAGGACGAGCGGATTGTGAGCGGCGGGAATCGTTTCCGGAATATTGTTGCCCGGGTAGGCACACCTCTGACTGGACAGTGATGCTACGAAGACGGCTTGCCGAGAGGATGAGGTGGCGGGTAGTTTCTGGTATGATACCGGCATTGGTTTGAAAATAGCAGTCCGGGGCGCGGCCGGGCGCAGTTCAAGAAGGAAGACAAGCGTAATGATGCACAGACGTTGCATGATCATAGTGTTGGGCATGATTTTAACGGGAATCGGCTGTGTCACGTCAAAGCCGGCACAGCCGCCGGCGGAGCAGGCGGCGGCGGACTATTCGGCGGAATTGCGCAGCCTGGTTCAGCAATCCATGGAAACCGCCAATCGGGATCAGGAACGACTGCAGAAAGAGGTTGTCAAAAGCCATCCATATTATTATAAGGAATATTCCGTCTATGATGATCCTGGCCAGGCGTTTGAGGTGGTGATGCATAAGACGGAATCGCGGATGCGCCCTTATCTTGCCGATGTGAAGTTGACCAAGACGCGGTATTCGACCCGGCTGGCGCGGAAATATAAGGAAGCGAAAGCGGATGAAGCGTTTTTCCGGGACAGGGGTCAGGAGACGTTGACGTATCAATGGCGCAATAATCAGTGGAAACAAGTGGGGAGTCTGTTTGTGACGGAAAAATCCGAGGAGTTTGTGAATGGGGAGTGGGTGCCGCGCCGGATGGAAATAAAGCATCTTTATGAGGAAGACGAGGAAACGGAAGGCTGGTGGGTCTGGAAGTGGATAAAGAAGTTTTTTCGCCGCGACTGAACGCGCTTTACAATCCGGCCCCCGTTATGCTGTGCGCAGCGGTATAATGATGCACAATCATGAGCCAGGATGACGTATTAGCAAAGCAGAGCGGTTTGGCCGAATGGCTTACGTGGGGGCTGCTATTATTGGCTGCCGTTCTGTCAGGCATGGGAATTCGGACTGTATGCGTGGGGGACACCGTGACCAGCCGTTTGGCTACGGTGTTTAGTTTGACCCAGGATGGCACGTGGTACATAGATCGTCCCTTGACCCAGCCGCCGAATCCCTTTGAACAGCGCACGGTGGATAAAGTGTGGGTGAACGGGCGCCTTATTTCTTCCAAGCCTCCTGTGCTTACTCTATTGATGACAGGGGAGTATTTGGTGTTTCACCGGCTATTCGGGTGGGGATTTGATGACATTGCACAGTTGAAGCGCCTTTTGCAATGCATGAATTTCAGCCTAGTGGTGCTGGCGTATAGTGGGACGCTGGTTTGGTTTGCGCTGATTCTGCGTCTCGTGATGGCAAATGCCTGGCCTCGGCTTGCAGTGTTGGCGTCGTTGGCGTTTGGCACGCAATTGTTTGGATTTTCGGCTCAGTTGAACAATCATGTTCCCGGTGCGTGCATGCTGATGATGGCCCTGTATTTTGTGCTGGGATTGTGCAGCGAAAAGCACGCACCCGCGCCGTGGCGTTTTTTTCTGTTTGGATTTTCGGCTTCCCTCGTGTACACGTTGGATATGCCACTGACTATTTTTGCGGCGCCTGCCGGGTTGTATCTGCTGTATCGATTTCCCAAACAGGCGGTGGTGTGGGGCGGGCTCGGCGCGCTGCCCGCGCTGGCGATCCATTTCGGGGTAATGATGACCGTTACTGGAAGTTTGTTGCCTGTGCAGGTGAATAGGGCGATGTACCTGTATGAATCTTCGCCCTGGCGGAATCCTTTGGGCATTGATGCGTTAAATGAGCCGAAGGGGAAGTATCTTTTCCATATGACATTTGGACGGCATGGTTCGTTTATGCTGTATCCAGTGTTGCTTATGGGCCTGGCAGGCGCGATCCGGGCGTTGGTGCGCCGGAACATGCCTTGGCGGGGTTATGTGCTTACGGGGTTGGCGGCGTTTGTGATTCTTACGGCGTATTATGTGTTTCGCACGAACAATTATGGCGGGGAGGCGTATGGCTTCCGGTGGCATATTGGCGCCATGCCGGTGTTATTGTTGATGGGCGCACCGGTGGTGGATGGAATGCGGGGGCGGTGGAAATGGGGGATCATGGTGATTTTACTGGCCATATCGGCATATTCGGCGTGGGAATGTTTTCAAATGCCGTGGCAGTCGAACCGGGAATGGATATGCCGCCTGTTTTTGGGTCCGAGCGTCTGACCGCTAGATCTGTGGAAGTTGAAGTGCGCGGAATGCGATTCGGCACATCAGCTCGATGGCGTGAGGCATCACGGCATCATTGAAGTCGAAGTGCGGGGTATGCAGGGGATGGGGTCCGCCTGTTCCCAACAGGATATATGCGCCGGGTGTTCGCTCCAGATAGAATGCGAAGTCTTCCGAAGTCATGCAGGGGCGGTTGAGTTCCCATACGCCGTCATTGCCAAAAGTTTCCAGTATCGCTTCGCGCGCCAAAGCGCTCATTTCCGGGTGATTATAGAGGGGGGGATACCCGTCCGTGCCGAGGGTAAATTCCGCGTGGGCGCGGAAGGCCAGCGCGGTGTTTGCCGCCACACGCTCAATCGCTTGGATCAGACGGAGGCGCGTTTCCGGAGTGAGCGCGCGGCAGGTTCCTTCCATCCGGGCGTGATCCGGAATGATATTGGAGGTGGCGCCTGCTTCGATATGGGCGACGGTGATCACAGCGGCATCCCAGGGGTCAATTTCTCGTGCGACAAGACTTTGCAATGCCGTAATGATATGGGCGGCGGCGAGGATGGGATCGATGGCGTTTGCGGGATCCGCGCCGTGTCCTCCCCGGCCATGAATTTCGATTTTGAAGAAGTCGGCCCCGGCCATGAGGCAACCGGATTTTGCGGCGGCTTTTCCGGCAGGCAGATTGGGCCATCCATGTAATGCGAAGACCGCGGAGACGCCGTTCAGCAGTCCTTCTTCCACCATGAGGCGGCCCCCGCCGGCTTGTTCTTCCGCCGGTTGAAAGAGTAGCTTGACCGTTCCCTGGATATGATTGCGGAGGTGCAGCAGAGTTTTGGCCACGCCGCACAGGATTGCGAGATGACCGTCGTGGCCACAGGCATGCATGCGTCCGGGCAGGATGGAGGCATAGGGGAGGGTGGTTTCTTCCTGGATTTCGAGGGCGTCCATGTCCGCGCGAAGCGCCACTTCGGGGCCTTCTTTTTCCCCATGAATCAGGGCGCAAATTCCGGTTCCACGGGCATGGCCGCGCGTGAAAGGAATATTCGCTTCTTTGAGAAAACGAGAAATGCGTTCTGAAGTCCAATGTTCTTCGAAACGGATTTCCGGATGCTGATGGAGTTCATGCCTCAATGCTTCGATTTCCGGGAGGATTCCGGAAATTGTATCGGTTAGTTGCTTGGGGATCATGGCTAGAGCCGGATTTTTGTTCCGGGGAAGGCTTTAATGTTAACGGTGAAATTGATGTCCAGGCCTGACTCGCGTTTGCGCAGGCGTATGCCGGCCTCCCAGCAATGGAGGACGCGGCGGATTTCATAGGTTTGGGTGCGCAAGGAGGCTTCGGCGAGATCGAACACATGCTCGAAGCCGAGGGTCCAGTTTTCCCCCAGTTTATATCCGACACCATAGAGGATGTCTTCATTGTATTTTTTACTTCCGGTTTGTGTGTACGCAAATCCGACACGGCTGTATAAACGGCCGCCGAGAGGGGTGTCATCATAGTAGACCTGAGTGAGAATACGATTGTAATCGCCATAGGAGGAGTTCAGTTCGATTTCGGCGTTTTCGCTCCAGGGTTTTCCGAAGACCTCTTCATACCATTGATAGAATGTCCGGCGGATTTCGGGAAAGTAGGGTGCTTTGTCCTGGTTTTCTTTATGGCGCTCCGCGGCCAACTGGTACCCATAGAAGGCGCGTGGCCGAAAATCAATTTCCGCTTCATAATCCTCGGTAATGGCCATTTCATTCCAGAGATCGTTGCCTTGATACAGGGTGAGGCGGAGGACCTGCCAGGTTTGTTTGGATTTTGCGTCGCGCCCGAAGAACAGATTGTCCAATTTGGATTCGACGCGCAAACGGCCATGGATATTGTCGAGGGCGTCATATTGCGGGATATAGTTAAGGTTTGAGAGGACATCCGGACGGAAGGAGAGGCTTACGGAAGGCACGACGAGGTGTTTGAAGTCTGAAAATCCCCAGAATCCGGAATAGATTCGGTGGAAACGGGTTTGGGCGGTCAGTCCGGCGGTGCCGGCCAAGGCGATGCCGTTTTCAGCGTCCAGGTCTTCATTTTCCATTCTGTCGGTGAAATAACTATTGGCTTGGACCTCGAAAAATGGGGCGATATTAATGGCCTCGTGGATGTTCCAGTCGTAGGTGAGCCGTGAGACGTTGGCCAGCCGCCCGCCAGAATCGCCCTTTTGTTCGCGCTGGTCATATCCGGCGGCAGCGTCATAACTGACATACAAATTCCTTGCGATCTGCCGGTCGATGAGATGAAAGGTGGCTTCCGGCAAGCGTTCGGTTTCCGACACCCAGGAATGGATGTTGGGGCGGATGGTGGCGGTGGCAAGGTATTCCGGCTGGCGATAGGTCAAGTTGAGGAAATCGCGGGGCTGGGTTCGGTGCTTGTATTGTTCGTAATAGAAGTCTTTGTAGGCTTCTTCGTCTTCCCAATATTCGACTTGTGTCCGGAGTACCAAATCGTCGCTGTATTCATACCGGTGATACCAATGGCCGAAGCCTCGGCCTTTTGTGGAAAGCAAGCCATGGGCTTCGCCGCTGGTGCTGAATAAGGGGGAGGCAGGGTTATTCATAAAGTCGTAGTCAAGGTCGATGCCGCCTGCAACGCCTTCTTTCTCGGTGGGAAACAGGCGGGGTCCAATGCGGATGCCGGGAGTGACGTTGAATCGCATGCCTGTATCAAAGTAATAGCCGAGTTCGGCGGAACGTCCTGTGCGGAAATCGACGTTCCAGGGGTGTTCAGGGTCGCCGCTTTTCCATTTTGGAGCCCAGAGAGGGGTATTGACATTGCCAAATTGGAGGCGTGCGTGGGTTCCGCTCAGGGTTTTTCCGTTTTCCACGACAAAGTCTTTCATACGGATTTTGTAGTGGGGTTTTGGCTTGTCACAGGTGGTGACCCACATTTGCTGGGCGGAGAAGGATTGCGGGCCTGTAATGGTAAGGGTTTCGGCAGCAAAATAATAGATTCCCACCCGGCCTTGGACGTTGGTGAAGGTTCCTTGGGCGGTGGCGAAATTATATTCCACTTGTTCTGCGAGCAATTCGCGGCTGGGTTCGATCAGATGGACGTTGGCTGCTTGAACTCTACCCAACGACAAGCGTCGTTTCGCTTCGTCCTGTTCGCCGAGTTTTGGTTCGATGGGCAATGGGGGCGGCACGTCTTTTTCCTGGGGCATCCAATAGGTTACGGCATCCGCAGTGAAGCGGGAGGATTCCTGATCCACGGAGACGTTCCCTTCCACATGGAATTCTCCGGTTTGGTCTTTTTTCGTCAGGGAGTCGGCGCGAAACAGCATATTGCCCAGGCGCAGGCGTACGTTATGTTCCATGTGTGTGATGCCGTTTTTGATGTCCTGGACCATTTTGTCGCATTCAACGTCCCGGAGGGGATTTGTATAATCGGGGGGTTCAAAGCCCGACTCGAGGGAGCCGAATTCGGTGGGTTCCCGGAATACGTCGGTGATGGTACGTTTGGACATTCGATCCAGCGGTGATGCGGAAGGCCGCGCGATGGGCGCAGGGGTCTCTCCTGGTTTGGGCGGAGGAACGGTCTCTTTAGTGCGCGATTTCGGGGCTGTAGGGGCAATAGCGGGTGGGGCGGGCGGTTTGGACAATGCGATGGGTGTTGTTACGGCTTTTATTTCGGTTTCTTTTTCGGTTTTAATTTTTTCCGGTGGTTGCGCCAAGGCGATTTCTTCGGGAGTGGGCGGCGCGGACAGGCTATCCCAATATTGGCAGGCTTTGAGTTTTGGGGTCATAGCCAGGAATTGTTTATTATGTACGGTCAAACGTGTTGCGGGTGCATATAATTCGAGGGTTTCCACTTCGTCGAGGGCGGCATCCAGCTTTACGATGGTTTTTTCATTCAGTGCGTATATACTGTCTTGATCCGCGCACAAATCAAGCGCTATGAATCCGTTTCTTGCGGTAACTTTTCGGGTTTTTGCGTCAACGAGGGAAATTCCAGAGGCAGAGGCGACGGCAAAAGTGTTTTTTGGGAGCGCCACGAGGGTGGTGGGGGTTTCGTCGAGAGGGATGCGATCCGGCGCGGATAAAGTTGCCAAGGGGAAGATGGAAATAGCCGCTTCCGTTCGTCCGATAACTCCGAGGAATTCTTCGGTTGCGGCGATGCCAATAGGCACTTCGGGGATTTGTTTGAGAGTGCTGACACTCCCCGCACCATTAGGATCCACCAGTGAGATGCTGTCGGAGAATGTATTGACTGCTGCGAAGCGGCCATCCGGAAGTGCGGTAATGGATACGGGCCCATCCCCGGTTGGAAGCGTGGCATAAACGGAAAGTTCGGGGAGCCTTATCAGGGTGATGGAGTTGTCCAAACGGTTTGCACATGCCAGGGTTTTTGTGTCGCGGGATAAGGCCAGTGCCACCGGGCCCCGGCCTACGCGGATGGTATTGGCACGGATACGCGATTGGAGGGGATATACCCAGATTTCATCCCTGTTATGGACGGCCATGTACACGAGACCGGCTTCGGTGTCAATCACCGCATCGCGAAATTGCACGCGGTCCGTCATTACCCGGAAAGGTGATTGCGCCACAGCACCGGCGGCAACCATAAGGAGTAAACTTACGCCAATAATTGCTTTATGATATCGGTTCATTCCATTTCTCAAGGGTCATTCATTTCCCCGGCACTATAAACCAAAAAGCGGCCACGCGTTTGCTGGACCGTTTATCACTGGGTATTTCGCTGGGTCTAATTATACGTTGTTCCGCAGGGATTTCCACGTTTGAGGTTTCATTGCTGGCGGCAGCCGCCGTTTGAGACAGCGATGGTTGTGGTGTGTCCTGCGGTTCGACGCTTTTTTGAGTGTCGGCGCTGGCAGGTGGAGGCAATTCCGTAGCCTTGACATTTGTACCCTGCTGTTGCGCGAAAGCGGCGCCAGCGCATAAAAGGATTATTGCAAACAGGATTCTCAACATGATCCGGTCTCCATAAAGGCCAGCGTAGCGTCGAGGGAGTGTATGGCCTCCGCGCCGCCCATGCATTGTACAGTCAAGCCTCCCACAGCGTTTGCCAGCCGTCCGCAGCGGAGCAACTCCCAGCCGTTGAGGTATCCGTATAAAAATCCGCCGCAGGCGGCGTCTCCTGCACCTGTGGTGTCCACAACATTCACTTTATGGGCTGGGATAGAATGGGCTGCCTGGCTGTTTTTTACATAGAGCCCATCGCCGCCCATTTTTACTACCACGGTTTCCACCCCATACGAACGATAAAAATCGGCGATATCTTCTGGTTTTTTTTTGCCGGTATAGTGCTGCGCCTCCTCCAAACTGGAGAAAACGATATCCAGGTGGGGGAGAGAAGGCTCAATCAGGGGTAACCAGATGCCTTTGCCATCATAACAGGTGTCCATGGATGTTTTAACGCCCAGAGAACGCGCTTTTTTAAATACTCTCCCCATGGGCTCTCCATCCAGTTGCGGGGTAATTGCGGGACCACCCCAATGCAGGATTTTCGAGGCCGCAATCACGTCGAAGTCGAGATCTTCTTCGCAGGTTAACGCGGTAGTTCCAAGGTGGTGCAGGAAAGTACGTTCGCCGTCTTCGCTAATCAATACGACCGTGGCGGAGGAGTGGCAATTTGGATCACGCCGAACGCCTTCGGTGTTCACCCCTGCCGACTGCAGGGCGCTCAGAATATAATCGCCGAAGCTATCCAGGCCCAGACGTCCCACAAAGGCTGAGGCGCCGCCCAGTTTGCTCAGTACGGCGGCAGTCACGGCGGCCAGGCCGCCAAGATGTATTTCCAGCGTGGGCACCAGTGCGAGCGCTCCGCGTTTGGGCAGTGTTTCCACCGGACGCACCATGACGTCCGCACAAACGACTCCCACAGTAACTAAATCAAACGGCATATCTACAACCCTTTGTTAGCGGTTGTTCCTGAGTGGACTCATCTGGCGGAAGTATAGCAATGGAAAGCATCGAGCGCAAAATAAATATTGAAAAAGGGGAGGTCCATTTTGCACTCTTCTTCATATAAGGCAATTATCAGGAGGCCGTATGAAAACGATTTTTATGAAAAAGGTCTGTCTGGTCGCAGTGTTGGCCGGGTTGATGTCGGCATCAGGGGCATGGGGGGACATCACCCATGAGCAATTGACCCAGTTTCTCAATGCGGACGTTGATGCGTGGCGCTGGCATTTTGGGGAGGCGTCCGGCGCGGAACAGCCAGGGTTTGATGATTCCCAGTGGCAACAGGTAACGCTGGGGTTCCAGTGGTACCCGCATGATTCCTCGGGTTGGTTTCGAACACGGATCACGATTCCAGACGTTATCAATGGGATTTCCACGAAAGGCGCGGTAATTCGCATGAAGGCGGGCGTTGACAACGGGGCCAAGGCGTATGTGAATGGGGAGCTCAAGCAGGAGTTTGAGTGGGCCAAGGGCGATTTTGTTCTGACGGACAATGCAGAACCGGGAGAAGTCATTGTTGTCGCACTGCACGCCGTGAATCGTCCCGGCATGGGAAGTCTTTATCAGGCCTATTTGGTGAATGGCGCAGGGGAGGCCATGGTGGAGGCATTGCGCGGGCTGCTGAAAGAATTTGAAGCCGCCGTGGAAGATGGCCCTTATGTGCCTGTGGAGGAAGCGGCACATTGGCGTACACGGGTGCAGGAGGCGATGCAGTCGCTCGATCTGGATGCCTATCGGTCCTGCCAACGTGAAACATTTCTTTCTTCCGTGGAAAGGGCGCGCAGGATGTTGCAATCGGACCGAGTGACCCTGGAGACACGGCTGGAGCAAACAGGAGGACAACTGACCGTATTACAGGATAAAATCCGTCAACGGAACGAAGCGGGGCAACCTGTACCCTATCAATCGCTTGATGCGCGGGTGGTGGAGAGCTATCTCCAGTATGTGCGCGATGATCTCGCGGACCCGCAATTTACCCATCAACTTCGCGGTTTGAAAGCAGCCGCCTATATTGAACGTCTCTGCGCCAATGCCCTTCTTGAAATCGAAAAACCCTCCATGGTTGTGCCGCAAAATACGACCGTATCCTGTTCTGTTCGTGACGGTGCATTTTGGCAAAAAGACCGGCCCGTGTATTTCACCGGAGTGGGGCATTTTGGGCAGGTGAAGCATGACATTCCCATTCTGAATGATTATGGTCTAAACATCATCCAGATCGAGATGGGGCCTCGAAACGGTTTGCCTGATCCCGAGACGGTGGATCTCAATGCAATTCGGGAGAACGTTGTTCAATGGCTGGACACGGCCGCGGAACACCAAGTGGCGGTGAATTTGTTGATTTCACCGCACTATTTTCCTCAATGGGCGATCGATGCCGATCCCGCCCACACGCAGTGCGGGGAAGGATTTATAAAATTCTGCATTGAAGCGCCGAATACTCGTATTGTGATGGAGAAATGGCTGGACGCGCTTATGCCGCTGATCGCTCACCATCCCGCGCTGCACAGCATCTGCCTTTCCAACGAACCGCAATACCGGGGTAAATGCGCCTATGAACGTGCGCAATTTCAGGCATGGCTGAAAGAGAAATGGGGGAATATTCAGAACGTCAACAGGGCCTATGACACACATTTTCGGGGTTTTGATGATGTTGAACCGCCCAAAGATGCCTCTTCGGGGTATGGATTGTTTTTTGATGCATGCCGCTTCAATCAGGAGCGGTTTCTGGCATTTCATGAGATGCTTCGTAATCGTATACGCCGGTATGATCCGGAGACGCCGGTGCATGTGAAGATCATGTCGCATGCGTTTGAAGATCCCGGACGGTTTGAGGTGGGCATCGACTATGAGCAGTTTAATCAGGTGGATCGCATTGCCGGGAATGACTGTGTTTACGGGTTCAATGGCGCCAAACCGGGCGCCTATGCGTGTGACTGGCTGAATATGGCCATGAATTATACATTGCAGCATTGCACAGCGCCGGACAGCCCGATTTTCAATTCGGAGAATCATCTGATTCCGGATGGCGATGCGCGGTATATGCCGGAAGCATATATCCGCACGGTTTATTGGCATGAGGCGCTTCATGGGCAGGGCGCCACTACGACATGGGTATGGGAACGGGCGCAGGAAGGGGATTTTTCGGAAAACATCCTTACCCGCGCGAATTGTGTGCGGGCGTTGGGGCGTGTAGCGCTCGATTTGAACCGTCTTGCGCCGGAAATACATGCGCTCAGCCGCGCGAAAGCGGATGTTGCCATTTTATACGCCTATTCTTCATTGCTGCCTTCCATGGAATATGTTCAGGAAGCGAAGGCGGCGTTTGAGGGAGCGTATTTCAGCGATGCCGTGTGTGACTTTGTTACAGAGCGTCAAATAGCGGCGGGCGCATTGACGCGGTACAAACTGGTGATTGTTCCGCATGCCACAAACGCCCCTGGCGCGGTTGTAAGCGGATTTCAGAAGTATATTGATGGGGGAGGCGTTGTGATGACCGTGGGACCGTGCTTCGTTTGTGATGAATATGGAAAGCCCCGGACACAGGGCCTTAAACAAGGTGGAGCCGGCAGGCTGGTGCTTTATCCGGACACGCTTTCTCCGTGTGCCTACCGGGATATACTTGACCGTTTGTTGAAGGAAATAGGCGTTGTGCGGCCGATTCGTCTTGAGGGGGCATACCAGGAAGCGGTTTGGGGGGTAAATCTACGGGCGGTTCAACATCAAGGGAAATGGCTGGTGAGTTTATTGAATCTGACCCGGGAACCCAGGCAACTATGCCTGAAGATGAATGCGCCGGTTCAAGGGGGCATGGATCTTGTGCATAACCAGGAATGCCGTTTCCCATTGCAGGCGATGCCGATGGATCCTGTATTGATTGCACTGGATATTTTTGAAAGATGAGGCGCAGAATTACCGGATATTCCAACTGCCTCATGTTTTGTGGGGAGTATGGGTGCTTGCAGGATGGTGAATGACATGGTTTCCAAAGAAAATAGCCACGCAAAACACGCCTGGCTGGGGGTTGGTCTGATCCTGTTGCTGGTACTGCTATATGGCGCCGTGCTGCTGTACACCCGTTGGTTATGTGATGATGCCTTCATTACGTTCCGTGTGGTGGACAATTTTGTCCACGGTTATGGATTGCGTTGGAACGTGGTGGAACGGGTGCAGGTATACACGCATCCCCTATGGATGCTTTTGCTGACGGTGGTATATTTTTTCAGCCATGAGGTTATGTATACGCCAATAGCGCTAAACATTGTTTTTTCTCTTGCCGCGGTGTTAATTCTTGGTTTTGGAATTGCACGGACAACGCTGGGATCAATTTTTGCTTTGATTGTCCTGACGATCTCCCGTGCTTTTGTGGATTATTCCACCTCCGGACTCGAAAATCCGCTGACGTATTTTATTCTTGCATTGTTTTCCTGGGTTTACTTTCAGGAGGATAACAAACGGGGGAATATATTCTTATTATCGTTAGTGGCAGCCTTTGGCATGGTGAATCGCATGGATACGGCGTTGTTTTTTTTCCCTGCGATGTTTTGGAGTTTTTGGCGCGCCCGTTCCCGCGCCACCTTTGGTTTTATGCTGTTGGGGCTAGTGCCTTTTTTCCTTTGGGAAGCTTTTTCGATGGTATATTATGGCTTTCCTTTTCCAAATTCCTACTATGCAAAGCTCGGCACCGGCATTCCTGCATGGGAGAAGATCCGCCAGGGGGGATATTATTTCCTGGATTCCCTGCACCGGGATCCCGTGACATTGTGCGTGTGCGCTGCTGGATTGTTGTTTCCCTTTGCACTGCGGCGTTGGAAGGATTCCGCCCTGGCGTTGGGGGTCTTGCTATATTTGGCGTATATCGTAAAAATTGGCGGAGATTTCATGAGCGGCCGTTTTTTCGCCGCACCGTTATTTTGCGCGGTGTTGCTGTTGAGCCGTTTGCAGGCTCCGGGATTGGGATGGCGGTGGGCGCCGGGATTCGTCCTGGTCATCTCCCTTGCATTCACCGTGCCGTGTTCCTCTTTGTTCAGCGGGAAAAGCGGCAAGCCTGTGGTTGGACAGAAAATAACCGAACATGGCATTACCGATAACCGCCGCATGCATGGATTTTTTGAATCTCTTCATTTAAACGGCACCAAACACGCCGGTATTCCGTCAAAACAAGCCCACGAGGCCCGTCCGCCGATGCAGTGGGTGATAGCGGCTGGGGCCACCCCATTTCAAGGGGGGCCGAGCGTACACTATGTGGATATTCTGGCGTTGACGGATCCGTTGTTGGCCCGCTTGCCCGCGGTGGCCGATGTCCGGTGTTTGGTGGCGCATAATATACGAACCATCCCCGGAGGATATTTTGAAACGTTGTGTTCCGGGGAAAATCAGTTTGCCGACAAGCACTTAGGGGAGTTTTATGAACATCTCAGGGTAATTACACAGGATCCTGTTTTTTCTTGGGTGCGCTGGAAGACCATTGCGAGCATGAATATGGGCACGTTTAATGCCTTGATTGATTTTACCACCTATCGGTTTTTTTCGGATAGTGACATTCCTGAAAGCCCTTGTCCCCCCGCGGATAGAGGAGAATAAAAACAGGGAACAGACACGGACCGGCACAGACGCACACGGAAGGCCCTAGCACGGGTATGCGCGGCAAGAGAAAGATCGGGATGCGGGCGGGCTTTTCATTTTAGTATAAAATACGTAAACTATACGACGAAGAAAATGCATGGCGCGGAACGCGTGGATTGGCAGGATAAGTTGACGGTTTCCGGGAAGGCATGGTATTTTTTAGAAAAAGCCGAGTGACGGGAAATATCATGAGGATGCAGCATGAAAAAACGTTGTTTTGTTTCTCCGAATGGCGCCCCGGTTGCGGGGCCATATTCGCCTGCGGTTGCGGCGGGTAATTTATTGTTTGTTTCAGGTCAAATCCCGATGGCGCGGGATGGAAGCGGGATTCGCCGTGGAACTATCGAGGAAGAAACACGGCAGTCGCTGGACAATCTGAAAGCCGTGCTGGAAGATGCCGGTTCGGGGTTGGCGCAGGTGGTGAAAGTTTCCGCCTTTTTGTTAGACATGAATGACTTTGCTGCGTTTAATCAGGTGTATAAGGAATACTTTCCGTCGGAATGCCCGGCGCGGATCTGTATTCAGGCAGGCCGCCTTCCCTTGGACAGCAAGGTGGAGGTGGAAGCCATCGCGATATTGCCCGAAGCGTAAAGCAGGAGTGACAGTCCGTTTTGATGTATGGAATGAGGTACAGTCTGATTGTGATGGGATTGGCGGCGTGGACCGCGCTGGCCGCGGAAGTGCCGCAGGATCCGGTGGAATGCAACAATCTTGGGATTCAAGCATATAATGCGGGGCGGTTTGAAGAGTCGCTGAAGTGGTTTGAGCGGGCCTACCGGGATGCGCGGGATAATGAGGTGGTTCGCCGCAACCTGTGCAATGCGCGTCAGGCCTTGGCGAACGAATTAGCCAAAAACAATAATCTGAGCGACGCCGTAAAACAACTCAATCAGGCGATTGGCATTGATCCGGAGAATCCCGCGCCTTTGATTCAATTGGGCGCGTATTGTTTGCGCATGGATCGTGTCTCGGATGCAATATTCCGTTTGGAAGAGGCCATCGAGTTGAAGCCCGGCGAACTGGACGCGCATGAACTGCTGGGCGAGGCGTATTACCGTGACAACGACATCCCCTCCGCTCGGGTGCAGTGGGATTATGTGCTGCAAATGGATCCGAACCGCAAGGAACTGAAGGAGCGTTATGACAAGGCTTTCCGCGAGGAGAGCGTGGAAACGGATTTCAACCGCGCAGGGTCGAGGCATTTCAAGATCAGTTATCCCAAGGGAATGACCTATCCGTTACGGGCACGTGTATTGAACATTCTTGAAGGCGCGTACTGGGATATCGGGCGCAAGCTTGGGGGGATCTATCCGCCGCCGCCCATACAGGTAATAATTTATGATGCCACTCAGTTTTCCGAAGCCACGCAAATGGATGCCAACATCGGCGCGGTATATGACGGGAAAATTCGCGCGCCCATGACCGATGATTCGGGGCAATCGCTGGTTGAAGAAGAACTCAAGCGCCGTCTGGTACATGAGTATGTTCACGTGGTGATTCGGCACCGGTGCGAAGACAAAGTGCCTTGGTGGCTGAATGAAGGGCTGGCCGAGACCTTGTCCAGGGAAATGGATGCTGGCGAGACGGAGATATTGCGGAAGGCGTATGCGGGGGGGGTAAACTTTCATCTAGCAGCCCTGGAAGCGCATCAGCTCAAGGCGTTGGGCCCCCAGGCATTACGGCTGGCCTATGCGCAATCTCATGCGACCGTTACGCTGCTGTGGAACCGGTTTGGGCAGAGCCGTATGCAGCCTTTCCTGGGGGATATTGCCGCAGGCATTGCACCGGAGGAAGCCCTGCGCCGGAATTATCGTAAAACCTACCTCAAACTTGAGGAGGAAGTAGAATCAAGTCTTTGATGTGTTGTCCTGTTATTTCCGGCGGTCGATGAGATAGTTGGAGCCTGGGAGGGATTTTGCGTATTTTTTTACGTCGGCTGTCCGCGCGCTAATGTCCGCAATGTGTTCTACATGGGCGCTTCCGGTATCCACCACGGCGATGGAGCAGGTCATGAGGGGAAAGACCTGTGGATTGCCCCGTCTGTCCATGGAATGAATCCCCCCCTGATTTCGATCCTCGTCGTCGTAGAAATTGGGGACAATCAGGTCGAAATTGCGTAGGATCTCTTTACAGGCGGCATCGGCCATTCCGGAGGGCGTGATGAACACAAAATCGTCGCCGCCGATATGGCCCACGTAGGTGTCGGGATGATTCAATTGCCGCAGTGCATTGACGAGGATGCGCGCGGTCATGCGCAACACTTCATCGCCCCTGCTGAACCCGTATTTATCATTGAAAGGCTTAAAATTGTCCAGGTCAAGGTACCCCATGGAAAAGGGCTTCTCCAAAGCGAGGCGTTGTTCCGCTTCTCGGATGATAGTGATGTTTCCGGGAAGCCCGGTCAAGGGATTGGCGTTGACATCGCGTTGTGCGCGCGCGATGCAAAGGCGCACACGGGAGAGCAACCCGGAAGGCGACACCGGGCGGATGAGATAATCGTCGGCGGGTGTTCGATGCCAGTCGATGGCATCAAGGTCTTCCGAAGCGACGGTAATGATAACAGGGAGGTGGCCGTAAACATGATCACTCTTGACTTCTTCGAGCAGGGTGATTTTTGCGTTGCTCGTGCCGGGCATGCCATAAGGAAGCACAATGCACGAGGGCTGATCGGCATAAATGGCGGCCAGGATATCGCGGTTGCTGTGGGCGGCATGTACGGAGAAGCCCGCTTCCCGGAGGGGCGCAACCAGCCGTTCCGATCGTTCGGGGTCGGTTTCAATGATCAATATCGTTCCAGGAATTGAATTACTCATAGAGGAGCCGTACTATTTGCAAAGAGATTAACGCCTTGGAAAAACTCCTGTTCCGCGCCTTGAAGAATGCCATCAATGCGTTCAAAAGAAAGTCCCAGAGCGCGAAATTCCTTATGTTCGATAGGCGGCATGGTGGGGTCGCCCGCGTTGCCATACCCCATGCCCCGCGCAAGGATATCGGCCAGTTGCACAATTGCGGCGGTTCCTGGGCTTTGTTTGGCGCGATCAGGATGGTGGTGATAGGTAATGGCATCGCTCAGGCGCTGGGGCAGATGCCAATATTCCGCGACCCATCCTGCCACCATGGCATGATGATAGCCGAAGATTTCTTTCTCTGCTTCGACAATGTGGCAGTGCTTTAGTTGGGCCACATCGAGCGCGGCATCATAGTCGGATTTCGCCAAGTAAGCCATCACCACCTTGCCCAAGTCATGGAGCAGCCCCGATACCATGATTTCGTCTGGTTCGCGCACATTCAGTTCCTTGGCGATCCTGCGGCTCAGCACCGCCACTCCAAGACTGTGTTCCCACAGGCCCCGGATATTTTGGGCCAGGGCATCAAATACGGTGGTGCTCAATACGAGGCCTTTGACCACGTTGAATCCCAGCAGGACCAGGGCATGCTTGACCGATGAAATCCGCCCCGGAAATCCGTAAAAGGGGGAGTTGACCATTCGCAGCAGTTTTGCACTCAACACCTGGTCCCGTGCGATGCAATCGCCGATCTTCTGTACATTGCTGTTCTCTTCCTCCACCATACTTACAATTACCTGGACCACGCCCGGCAAGGTTGGCAGATTGGACAGGTCTTGGATTTCGCGCCGCAGCCGCTCCGCTGATAAGGCCAAAGTGTTATTCTCCCATGCTCATGAGCATCGTTTATTCCAAACGCATGGCTTGAAACCGGTTTTCTATGGTTGCTTTCAGTTGCAGTAAAATCGGATCCTCCACGCCTTCGAACCGTTTCTGCAACTGTTCCAGGCGGGAGTCAATATCCTGTGCGCGGCGGTTCGTTCCCTCCACCACCACGCTTTCGATGCCGGCATTTGACAAGCGGCCAATCGCCGCCTCTGTCAGCCGAAACCCAGCGGGGCAGAGCATTACTCCCATGGGATTCGTTACGGACGCCGCCAATATCTGACCAGGCTTCAATTGACTCACATTGACAAGTTCCACGGAAGGCGTTCCTTTATCCGGTCTTTGGTTTCCTGCAACAAATGCATTGTACGGGAGATCCAGAAAAGCTGTCAAAGGGAAGAGGCATTTGCGCAAACCTCCGATCCCTGGAAACTTTGATCACCCCTTCAATACAGGTTCAGCGTGAAACCTAAGACCGAGCGCACGGATAACCTTCAGAACCGTATCGAAACTGGGGACGCGTTCACCAGAAAGTGCTTTATAAAGACTTTCTCTTGAAAGTCCGGCATCGTGCGCCACTTGAGTCATACCCTTGGCACGGGTGATATTACCCAAAGCCTTGGCTACGATTGCAGCATTGCCGTTTGCTTCTTCCAAGCTCGCTTCCAAATAGGCCGCCATTTCTTCAGGAGTGCGTAGATGTTCGGCAACATCGTAGCGGGTAGTAGGGATTTTTGGCATAGTCAGACTCCTATATCCACCTTGCAAATAGATTCGTTTTTCGGATTTCAGACATGATTGTATTGTATCCAGCAGACTACATCTTGTCAATACAGTAATTAGATTGCGATTGTTTTGATGTAGCCGATATTTTGCGATACGATTAACGAACACATCGGGAGAACACACACATGATGTCGTTTGTCATATCGGTTGTAATGATGGCGCCAGGGTTGTTGGGCATGGCAACGGTGGAGGGGTCTGTCATGGACACTATGGGTACTCCCGTGGCCGGGGCGCGGGTATTTTTGGAGCCAGGACTGGCCGGGGCGCTTATGGAGACCACCGCAACGGGAGACGGGCGCTTTATCTTTTCGGATGTTCCAGCGGAAGGAGTGGGAGTGTTCGCGATTGCTCCGGGAATGGGTTTTGGCGGGAAACATGTGAACATAGCCGTGGCGGAGGAGAAAGTGGAGGCCAATATTACTCTTGCCCCTGCCGTCACGTTACCGGGCCGCATAATCAATCATCGGGGCAATGCGGTGGAAGGCGCGCGGATCACGCGGGTTGGTCTGCTGAACGATGCCAAGGTCGGCATCCCGCTGGGCAAGTTGTCCGCTTTTGGCATAGAACTCCCCGTTAGCGATGGGAAGGGAGAATTTTCCATTCCGAATTTGCCCCAGGGGGTGAAAGTGGCAATAAAAATAAATCATCCGGACTATGCGCAGGAGGCCGTGGAAAATGTGATGTTGGATGGCAAGGCACTCAAAATAACGTTGGAGCCTGGAGTAATCGTCCGGGGGGAGGTGAAGTCTCGGGAGAGCCAACGGTCCATCGGGGGAATTTCCGTATTGGTGCGAAATGCACAACCGCCGAATGATACATCCGTTGTGGAGACCGATGCGCAGGGATTGTTTTTCCTTCGCCTGAAGCCTGGCAACTATATCTACCAGGCCGCGGGAGCAGGATTGCGCAGCCCTGGCTGGGAACGTCTTGACGTCCGTGGGGATCAGGAATCTTTGTCGGTAGATTTAATGGTTGCGGCTACGGCCACGGTCCGGGGCGAAATCCGTGATGCCGTAAGCGGTGCGCCCATCCCGGGGGTGAAGATACTGATTGAAACCAATGGGGCGAAGGCGGCGGTAGTACGCACAGGGGTCACAGGCGGTTTTCTTACCACCGTGGCGGAAGGCGATAATCTGGTGCGGGTGGAGAATGCGCCGGGGTATGCACCGCCGGCGCAATCCTATACGCGCATTCGTGTGGCGGCGGGGGAAGAAAAGGTGTTGCCGGGCATGTGGCTTACCCCTCTTCCGGTATACCGGTTGCATGTGTTGGGCGAGGATGGCCAGCAGCCGGTACCCGGCGCAATTGTAACGCTATTGCAGCCTCGGCAAATGGGATGGCATGTTACAGATCCTGAAGGTTGGGCAGGCCTGCGTGTGAGCCAGATGCCGAAGGATGGCCGTATCATAGGATTGGTGGAAGATCCCCGGCACCCTTTGGGGGCACTGTTTGTTATGGGATCGGAAAGCGCTTCGGGGGCGCGCGTGCAACTGCTGAAGCTCGCCGGTGTTTCCGGCACGACAGTGAATGAAAAGGGAAAGGTGGTGGAAGGGGCCGTTGTGGGTGCGGAATTTGCGAGTGGCCTATATGAAGACGACCTGGTGTTGTGGCAGTGCGTTTCTGATCGGAATGGCGTTTTTCTTTGGGAAGCGGTGGTTCCCGGCGCGCCGCAACGGTGCATTGCAAAGGCAGGAAAGGATGGCCTGGGCGTCTCCATGACGTTTAATCCGAAGCCGGAAGCCCGCGAGCCGCTGGGAAATGTGGTGGTTGAAAAAGGGATGCCGGCAGAGTCACTGCTCGGGCGAGCGTTCCCTTTTAAAAAGTATCCCTGCCAACAGGGTGATTTACCGAAGGAGATCGGGCCGGCGGTAATTGTTTTCAGCAGCCTGGATGAATCGGCGGCGGTGATCGAGAGCATGCAGCAGGCGCAAAAGACGCTTGATGCCATGCCGTTGAACTGGATCGTCGTTGTGGATGGCCCCTGCCGCTCAAGAGTTCCATCCATGTCGATCCTTTCAGGAAAAGCGCCTGGAAGAGCCACCACCTGCGTCCTGAATAAAGAAGGGATCGTGGTGTTAGAGACGTTGGGACTTCCACCGTTATATATTTTGCAGAAAGTATGTCAATGAGTTTTTTCATCCTTCGTGCCAAAAAGAGAAGAGGCATTTTGGGTATTCACCGTAAAATCTATTTGGGCGTTATCATTCTTTTGGCGTGTATGCCCCAAGCATTTTCGTTGAACGTGCAAGGCACCGTATTGGACGACGCCGGCAAGATGCTGGCCGGGGCAACGGTTTGGCTGGTGGAAGAGCGGACCGTGCAGAAGACCACCACGGATGCCGAAGGACACTTCTTGTTTGAGTCAGTAAAATGCGGCCTCATCGAACTGGTTGCATTAAAGGAGGGATATGCTCTGGGGGGATATGGAACCTTTCTGACTTCTGATAAGACGATGGAAATACGCTTACGAACCCCCGGTATGCTTTCTTTCCGCGTCATAAACAATAGTTTTTTCCCGGTGGCGGGGGCGCGGATTAAGTGGTTGCTGGTGCGCGGTGGTTTTTCGATTCCGGTGAACCGGTTGACGGAACAGGGATTCCCGTCCTGGCGCGCGGATAAGGAGGGTGTGGTTTCCGTGTCTTGTCTGCCGAAGGGTGCGATTGTACAGTTCGCCGTTGGACACATGAAGTATGCCGACACCCTGGTGGATTTTTTGGATGTGGGGGGGAAGCGCCAGGATGTGGTGTTGTACGAAGGGTACAAATTAAGTGGGCGGGTTGATAATGGAAAGACAGGGGTGGCCGATGCCCAGGTGATCCTGTTCAAAACCGGTGTGCAAGGAGAACGGATTTTTGCGGAGACGGTGAGCGATCCGGAAGGCCTATATTATCTTCGCGCATCGAAGGGGGAGTATTTACTTCGTGCTTCCCATCCGGACTATGCCTCAGTGGAATCGGTCCCTGTTGCTATTTCCGGTGAAACTGAAGAACAAGCGATGGATCTGTCCCTGGCGCGCCCCCGGAAAATTGAAGGATCGGTGCAGTTTCCTGATGGAACACCCTCTCCCGGAGTATGGGTGCGTTTTTCTGCAAATAAACATGTATTGACGGAAACCCATACCGACGAAGACGGGCGGTTTTGTCTTCTCATCGGTACGTCCGATGGGGTGTTGACCATTTTGCCTCCGCCGGGATTCATGACCGATGCCTTGGCGGATATCCCGGTAAAATTAGGGGATGCCCCCAGCGCCTCTTTGACGCCTGTGCGGCTGCGCGAACTTCCCGTCATTTCCGGTCATGTTGCACATGTGGACAGCCAAGTCTTGATTTCTTCTTTGGATCTGGCGGCGCCGCTGTGGGTGCTTTCCGATGAACAGGGCCGGTTCGAAATTCGTTTTACTGATGCGCCTGAAAAGGAGATTGTGCATTTCCGCGCCGAACATGCTCGATCTTTGCTCCGAAAGGATTTTGAAGTCAATCTAAAAAATCCGAAGAATCCTGAAATCACTTTGGAAGCCTTTGAACCGGATACGTCAATACGTCCCCCGGCATTGGACGAAAGTGATCTCACTTCGCTTCTTGGAAAACCGGCTCCGGAATGGTCGTGCAGCGAGTGGTTTAATTCAGAGCCTCGATCCCTGGAATCGCTCCGGGGGAAAGTGGTGATGTTGACTTTTTGGGCGGGATTCGATACCAGCCCTAAGGGTGTAAATCGGATGGAGGAACTCCGGGCGCTCCATGATTTGTTTCATGGGGCGGATAACCTGCAATTTATTGGCATCCATGATGAAACCAGCGAGAAGGATGAAATTAAACAGTATGTGGAACGGCTGGGCGTTGCGTTTCCGGTTGGCCGGGATGCGGAACCGTCAAAGACGTTCTCGACATATGGCATTGGGGCCATCCCGGTGACCATTTTGATCGATAAAAAAGGCATTTTACGTTATTTCACCGTAACGGGGCGGTTGCTGGAGCTTATCAAGGTGTTACAGACGGAAGAATAGGCGAAGCCGCCGGAGCAAGTTTTTTTACTTCATTTATAAGCGTTGCTTCATCCCGCTGGACGTTGTAGCTTCGATTCACATAGCGGATAACGCCTTCTTTATCGATGAGAAACACCGACCGCTTGGCCATTTTCACAAAAAGCAGATTAATAACCGGGACCCCGTATTTTTTCACGATGATCCGGTCTGGATCCGCCACGATGGAAAAGGGCAGATGATATTGGTCTTTAAACGCCCGGCTCTTCTCTAGGGTATCGAGGCTGATTCCGATGAGTACGGTATCGGCCTCATTGAAGGCATTGATGCTGTCGCGGTAACCGCACATCTGCTGGGTGCAATGCGGGGTGAATGCCTTGGGATAAAATGCCAACACAACGTTTTTCTTGCCTTGATAGTCCGAAAGTTTTGTGGTTCCATCATCAAGAGGCGCGGGGAATGTGCAATCCGGCGCCGGTTTGCCGATCTCTACCATCATTTGGCTTCCTCCCGTGCTTTGGCAGGCCATGACGACTCCCACAGACAACAGTCCCGCGCCGACAATCAGCCCGATCGTTTTTTTCCCGAAACATCGCCAGGGTTTCATAGTGGCCTCCCATGCATTGTAACCATTGCGTATAACACGTGATTCAGGTTCGAATATTCCATCCTGTATACTTATGATACCTTATTTGGGTTTAAAGGATACCATAAAAGATGCAAACGTTAGCGGACGCGATTATCACCGAAACATATGAAGAGATGAGTCAGAAGGCGGCGGAATATGTGTTGGAGGCGATACATGGCAAACCGGACGGTGTGATTTGTGTGGCGACGGGAGCCAGTCCATTGGGCGTATATGCCGAACTTGCACAGCATGCCGAAGACCTCAAGCAAGTTCGTGTACTGAAGTTGGACGAGTGGGGGGGGCTCCCCATGGATGATCCTTCCACGTGTGAAGTCTATATTGAAAAACATGTGCTGACTCCTTGGAACGTAACGCGGGACCGGTATGAGGGGTTTAGGAGTGATGCGCCGGATGCCGAAGCGGAATGTCAGCGCATACACCAGCGCATTCAGGAACTGGGTGGAATCGATATAGCGATTTTGGGGATGGGGGAGGATGGGCACATAGGATTAAACTACCCTGATGATTGGATCCCCGCCCTGGCGCATCCGACGGATTCCTGCGCCTTAAAACACGCTATGCTGAAGGCCGCACAAAGTGCACCGACGCACGGATTAACCCTTGGAATGGTTGAAATTCTAAGCGCACGGCGCATTATTCTTGTGGTGAACGGCGCCAATAAGGCCGAGGCCGTGGAACTCCTTATGTCCCAGAAACTCAGCACCTATTTTCCGGCGTCCTTTCTATGGATGCATAAAGAGGTGTTTTTTGTTCTGGACCGGCCTGCTACACTCTATACATAAAGGACAACAATCATTTTTGTGTTTGGGATATGCAATTGCTATTCGACATCATCACCGAAGGTCATGTCACAATGAGTTGGATACACGAGGAGACAAAATAAATGGTTACTGTCCCTATTTATTTGCTGCTGGCAGGGTTGGCGGTAGCGCAAGCAGAACCGGTGGGAAGACCAGTGCACGTGGTAAGCATCGGATTTAGCCGGATGCCTTTGGACAACCTTGTTTCTTTAGTAGAAAAAGAGGCCGCACAGGGGGCGGATCTTATTGTGTTGCCGGAAACCTGCACGGGAAACACGAATCCTGAAACAGTGGACGGTAAGACGGTCAAATCGATGGGTGAGTTGGCAAAAAAATATCATACCTATATTGCCTGTGCCATGGATCGCATGGACGGGGATAAACGGTTAAATTCGGTGGTTCTTCTGGACCGCGAAGGAAATGTGGCGGGCATCTATAACAAGGTATTCCCCTTTTGGTCTGAATATGATCTCAAGCCGCCGGTGAACGTGGGGGAGGATGCGCCGGTGTTTCAAGCGGATTTTGGGAAGATTGGTTTTGCCATTTGTTTTGATGCCAACTTTCCGGAGGTTTGGCAACGCCTTGGGGATCAGGGCGCTGAGTTGGTGCTCTTTTGCAGCGCCTATTCTGCGGGGATGTCGCTCCAAGCGCAGGCCATCACCAATCATTACTATATTGTGTCTTCCACGTTGCGTGCGGATTGCCACGTCTTCGATATCACGGGTGAACTGCTGCTTTATGAAAAGAGCAGCGATATCAACGTTTCGCGGGTTACGCTCGATTTGGACCGGTGTATTTTTCATCAGGATTACAACATGCCCCAGCGGGAGAAACTTCTGAAAGAGCATGCTGACGATATTTTTCAGGAGAAGTGGCTGGATCGCGAAGCGTGGTTTGTATTCAAGGCGAAGCGCCCGGGAGTCAGTGCGCGGGCGCTGGCGCAAGAATATGGCATGGAAGAGTTGCGCGATTATGTGGCGCGCAGCCGGTATCAAATTGATCAAAAGCGCGGCTGTCCCTTTTGGGAAAAAGTGGTGAAGGAGCAAGTCGAATCCTCGAAACAGCGGTTCCCGGAAAAATGAACGACTGACATCGGCGACGTGAACGTCTATTCAGATAAGAGCGTTTCTCTGTTTGATTCAGCCGAACCGCTTACTCCCCCACAATGTTTCTGATTATTTCGAAATACTTCTGATCCTTCTCGTCCACCGTGATGGTCTCACCATTCTTGAGGGCGGCGAACATCACGGAGTTTCGTACGAACTGGGATGGGCTTTCGATGGCGTTGGCATAAACCTGCTTGCGTGTTGCTTCATCCGCGCTGTTTATGCACTTCATCGCGCGCTCAATGCGTTCCTTCTGTTGCGGAGCAGTTCCCGCAATGATCCAGATTCCCTCAACCACCGCCTTGGCCTTGGCTTCCGCAGCTTCATTTTCAATGAGAAAGGTTAACCGATCCACGGCATTATCAATGTTGCCGCTCACCAAGGGATCGACTGATTTCTCTTTAGCCGCTTTGAGAGGGACGAGGGCATCGGTGTTCATCATATCGCCCAAGGCAAAGGCAACACAGCGGCGTGTATAGGCGCTGGGGTCATCTGCAAGGAGGCGCACAAGGGTATCATAGGCGCCGGCATCACGTATGGCGCCCAGGGCCAGCGCCGCCATCCCCCGTGTGGTGTCCTCTTTGTGGGTAAGCAGCGCTCGAAGCGGCGCGAACGCGGGGGAGGGGTCATCCCAGTTCAACGTGTTAATGATATAGACGGCGGACCGCCGCTCCGTTGCTTTTTTAGCGGACAGCCACTCACAAAGGTATTTCAGGGCCTCGGCATTCGGCAGGGGCTTAATGTAGTCGAAGGACTGATCCATTTGGGCCGTCTGGCTCTCATTCGTTACGGACATTAGTTTAATGGCTTTGTACACTTCCCCTTTGACACCGGTGGGTTCCTGATTACATGCCGTTCCCACAATCAGCATGATCACGAAACCTGCTGCAAACAGGCGTCGCCTTCCCGGCCTCCAACCTTCATTGACCATTCCGGTCAGCGACACACGTGCTAAAGACTTGTAAACATACGCTACTGCTTTCATGTTTCTCTCCTATTGAGTCTAAATTCTGCTATGCTTTACCCACTTCCGGGCTTTTTTATTCATTGGTTTTTGGCGCAGACAATATAAACAGCCGCCCTTCACCGCTGTCAAAACTCAACTGAAGCCCTTCAATTCCCGAACTGTCATCCAGCACTGGTTCTATGGCGCCGGTGTCCTGACGGACTTCCATGATCTTTTCTGCAGGTATATCGAACGTGAACGTGGCCAGTGAGGTGAAGCTTATATCGTAGTTGACCACCATAACAGCGCGACGTCCGTTACGATGAACAAAAGCGCCAACGAGATAATCCAAATCAGGATCAGATGGTTCTGCTTTCTGAAGGTTTGCAATCCCCGTGCCTTTCAAGTCTTCCGGAGGATTGCTTTTTTTCGTGATATGGCCGACAGAGGTGCTGGTGAGTTCCATAAGAACCGGACCAAGCTTGCCAATCGCGGCATTAATCCGTTGTGCCTGATAGTAGTGGCGGGTTTTGCGTCCGTCTGGCGTAATAAGGGAGTAACATTTCCCGAAGCCAGACGGCGTCCAATAACAAAAATACAACACACCCTTCGCCCCATACGCTAAGGACGTGTAGACCTGCCAGCGCAATTGGGCTTCGGTGGGATCGGTATGGGTTCCATGGACTTGTGTGTTAAAAAAATTCCAGAAGGGAATGCCCTTCTGTAAGGAATACTTTCGCATCACTGAAAGATTCCGGCAATAATAAAAACGTCCATCGTTATCCGGGCGCATGACCGGATAATGGTCCATGCATATCAGGTCCGGATCTATTTGTTCGGTAAAACGCTTGACGTATTCATTATAGGCGTTGGCGTTGGTTACGCCGGATTCGTCTTTTGCAAATCCCAGTTGCTCGTACGTGGCGTAATCGGGGAACAGGTTGATAAATCCGAGTTTTCCGGGCCGCTTTGCTCGAATTTCATCCACACGGGATCGCAGTTCCGGATACTGCGTGACATTGGGTTCGTCCACAATCATATATCCCCAACAGGCAGGTGACTCGGGATAGGCGCCTTCCATGGCGTCCCGGCTCCACACCAGCGCCTTGAGATCATATTTTTCACATAATTCCAACTGGCGTTTTACAGTCTCTGGTGTCCGCGCTCCGAATGCTCCCAATGCCACGGTAAAACCTGCCTCTTTGAGGTCTTTGTAGTATTGATCCTCATTTCCGTCAATAGGGGGATCGACCCAGTACGAAATGCAGAAACGATCCTGATGCCACCGGACGGTATCGGCGCTGCATACGTTACCGGCAAGAAATCCTGTAAGACATGTAAGTATGAAGAGTCTCATTTTTTATTCCTTAATATTTAACCCGGATTTTTCATTATCACTCAATTAGGTTTGTCATTGTGAGTCCCCCACCTCCTTCGGCGGCGATTCGCTGAAGAAAGTAAAATGCGAGATTGGGAGGGCGAGGCTCCTGCCGAGCCGTAAGAACAAGATCAACAAGGCATATTTTTTTACGGCTCGGCAGGAGCCTCGCCCTCCCGATCATGGCCACTTTCTTACGCGCTTGCCGCGCAACCCAACAGGAGAAGTAATTACAATAGTATTTTTTCGAAGGCCATCTGCGCGGGAATGCCGATTTTTTGAATGAGCGGCATGGGACTTTCGTAGCAGCACTCACTTTTTCGGGTATTTTCACAATAAAGCGTTAATTATTCAAGGATGGCAGCCAATGCGTTAAAAGGTCCTCGCAATTGATAACCTTGGCGGCGAGGTCCATCGGCACGAAGAAATAATGATTGGATGCCTCGAAACCGAGCCTTGAATCGTGTGTTTGCAGGGCATACAAGCGCTTGGCCAGTTCAAGTTCGCTGCGCACGACGGTTTCCAACATGGTAATCATTGTTGCTCTGTCTACGTTCGGCAGGTCCGGAGCCAAGGCATTCCTTGCGAAAACAAAGCAGCTTTGGTTGGCAACGCTGCGGAAATGAATTGCACATGCCTCGTCCACCAACATTTCTTCATCGATGGCTTTGCGCTGAGCGTCCGTAAGCGACATTTCCGTGAGGGAATTTTTCATTTCATTCAATGCGGCATAAAATTCATCGGCGACTTTTGTAAACTGCGGTATAAAGGTCTCTGCGGGATAGATGGAGCGCCAGCCATCCAGGTCATCGTAGGGGAAACCGACCATGGTGGCTTTATATTTAGTGGATTTTTCCCACAAGGGGTTCGCCGGGCCCATTTGTTGCGGCCCGGAATATAGTGTGCTGATGTGATACGGAAATTCGCCAAATGCCTGGGAATACGCCTTCCATGCTTTCACCACGAAAGGTGCTGCCGTCTTCCCAAAGCGGCGTTCCGCCACACGCGCCAGGACACCATCCACGCTTTGCTCTTCCTCGCGTCCCATTTCCGCGAAGACTTCCAGATTGGGTGATGGGCAGCCACCGAGGGTCCAGCCCAGCATGATACCATCCACCTTGGCACTGCGCAGGTTGTAGGCGTGTTGGGCGGCATTGGCCACCGCGGGGATGTATGGCACGGGGGAGAGTTCCCACGTGTTGTTTGCCTGCACTTTGGCCAGGCACTTTAATCCATCCTCCCGCGCAATGCCCCAATGCTTCGTTGCGCGCGGGCCCGGCCCCACGGCGGAAATGGAATATTCGCCCACGGCGCTCTCCACCCCGCCGCGTGTAATGGGCAGGCTCCATTCGCTCACACTCATGAATCGCACTTCCTTGGGCATCTGATCGAGAAGCGGTTTCACCCACTCATCCTGCCAGCCCCAATCCCAGGCAATCAGTTTCGCGTTGCTCCCACTTTCTTTAACCCCTTCGAGAAACGTTGCATGCAGTTCCGCAACGACATCGGCCCCTTTACGGGATTTACAAAACTGACAGGTATCTCCACGATAATGGGACCAGCAATTACTCAGATTTTCGGAGGCGGATATGGTGAAGAACCCCGCGAGATCCGGGACTGCCTTGCATATGCCCGCCACGGCATTTTTGAGGTAATTACGCACTTCCGGCGCGCTCGTGCATAATGCGGCATAATCGCCTTCCAACGCTCCCTTCAATTCCGGATGCTTCTCATAAAAACCCTTCGGCATTGCACGCGGTTCATTCAGATAGAGGTAGATGCCGATGCCGTATTTCTTGGCGCGCGCCACGATCTTTGCCAGATTCTCCAATCGCTCTTGATAATGCGCGCTTAACTCAGGCTGCCAAGGGAATTCGCTTAATTTGTATAGCACTGCCTGAACCCACACGCCGTTCACGCCGGTTTCCGCCAATCGCGCCAGATAGCCTTCGGGAAATGAATCCGCCTTGGTTTCCAGGAAGGGATCGCCATACAGTGCAAAGTATGAGGAGCAATACCGGGGATCGAAAATACGCTTTTCCAGATCCTGCTTTGGCGCAGCCGCGGGGGGCTCGGACAATCGCTTCACAAAGCCGAATAAGGGTTCCTCCACCTTCCCTAATCCATCCGGGAAATGTGTTTGGATTGTTTTAGCGATTTCCGCAGCGCGTTGTAGTGCGGCATCATTGGGCGCCTCAAATTTCAATGGTTCGCACTTGGGTTTATGGCTGCCCAGCTTCGCAAAGAGGAAGTCGTCCTCGCGCAAGGTAAAAGCAAGCTGTTCCGGCGTCCAGTCCAGCAAGGTCAAAAGTTGATCATACGGGAGGAGGTGCCAATTCCGCCGGATGACCGTTATGTATGAACGCAGTTGGAACTCTTCTGTGATGGCCGGTGGTTCCGGCAGGCCCATGCTCTTGCCTATCGTGATAAGTTGCTCCGGTTCAGCGCTTACTGTTTTCGCCATACGCTCTATTGGTACAAGCGACCAGTTGAACCACACAAATGCGTGCAGCCGATCCGGGAAATATGGAAACGATACCGGTTCCGGCGCATTGCCCACTGGCAATTCCACGGCATTCAGAGCAATCATACTCATTGCGACTAAAAACATGTTAGATTTCTCCCTCGTTTTATCCATGCCATTTAAACGACATTTTCCGCAAATGTCAGTGTACTTCCGCTTATTATTTTAACGGGATGGCGGGCAACCGTTTCAATGTCTTATTGGCAGGATCCACCATGATCCCGACCGATTCCAACGCGGTCACCCCTAATAATGGTTCTGAACCCGGATCACCAAAGATAATACGGCCTGCCGTGGTTTCTCCCATGAATTCTATTTTAACCAAACCGAAGGAATACTCGCGCAACGAGCCATCGGCAAGTTCATACGCGGTTTTACCTACCGGCTGGACTCCAATGTCTGTTAATTTATCCGATGGCACCATGGAATCCGTAGCTGCGGTATCCACAAGGAATAAATCCTCAAAGCCCTTGCCCATCTCAAGGATATTGGTAATCTTTGCAGTCACTTTTGCAAGACCCATGCCTTGTTCCCTTTGTTTACCGGCGTCCGAGCTGCTAAAAGCGCAGCAGTTTCCTTTAATAATTATTATAGCACGGTCCAATTGATTTTTAATCAGGCAATTTAAAATCCGGCAATTGCGCAACGATGTTCATTTTTACGTCGATATTTGGGTATTTTCAGAAAAGCCGCCGGTCGCAGCGGCGCCGCGCGTCCGCAGGTATTTTTCGAATCCGACCGTGGCATAGATGATACATCCTGTTGCGCATACGGCGGCCCATTCGATGACACCGATGGGCTCACTGCTGAAGAGGCGGTTCATTGCGGGAAGGTGCGTGAACAGGAGTTGCAAGGTGGTCATAATGCCGATGCCAAACCAGATCCATGGATTGGAGAAAATTCCGAGGTGGAACATCGAGTAGCGCAGGGATCGGCAGTTGAGCAGATAGAAGATTTCACCGAAGACAAAGACGTTTACGGCTACGGTCCGCGCCTTATGTTCTGATTCACCTTGAAACATTTCGTATTCAAACATGCCGAACGACCCTGCCAGGAGCAAGCATCCGACCAGAACAATGCGCTGAAGAAGCTCTTTACTCAAGATTGGACTGGCCGGGTCGCGGGGGGGCTGCGACATGATGCCAGGCTCCTTTGGTTCAAAGGCGAGCATCAACCCCAACAGAACGGCCGTGGTCATGTTGATCCATAGAATTTGGATAGGGAGTATGGGGAGGGTTTGGCCCAGAATGATGGCCGCGAAAATGACCAGTCCTTCGCCCAGATTCGTGGGCAAGGTCCAGGTGATGAATTTGATCAGGTTTTCGTAGACACTGCGTCCTTCTTCCACCGCTGCCTCTATCGAAGAGAAATTGTCGTCGGTGAGCACCATGTCCGCCGCTTCCTTCGCGACTTCGGTTCCTGTAATTCCCATGGCGACGCCAATGTCTGCTTGCCGCAATGCAGGACCGTCATTTACGCCATCGCCGGTCATCGCGACGATGTTTCCGCGGGCCTGCAATGCCTTTACCAGCCGCAGTTTCTGTTCGGGCGCCACACGCGCAAAGACGGAGGTATCGCGGGTGCGCTGCATCATTTCCGAATCGGAAAGCACTGAAAGCTCCCTGCCCGTCAGCACGGCCGGGTTTGCCTGCGGATCGGTGCGTCTACCCAGGCCGATTTCACGGGCAATCGCCATAGCGGTGCCCGCATGGTCGCCGGTTATCATCTTTACTTCGATGCCGGCGCGCTGACAGGCATGTACGGAGGCAATGGCTTCCGGACGCGGTGGATCGATCATGGCCTGAAGCCCCAGGAAGGTCAATTCCCCGCTCACATCCGAGTGATCAATGGTCTTGGTGTCCGGCGGCATTATCCGGCGCGCAACCGCAAGCACGCGCAAGCCCTTCGCCGCCATTGCATCCACACGGCGATGGATCTCATCCTGATCCAGCGGGCGTATTTCGCCGGAATTGGCCAAGCGATCAATACATTTTGGGAGGATGCTCTCCACGGATCCTTTCAAATACACCACATGGGCGTTATTTTGTGCGCCGCCGTGCAGTGTGGCCATATATTGATATTCCGACTCAAACGGAATGGCATCGATGCGCGGGCATTGCACTTGCAATGATTGAGAGAGTATTCCAGCTTTGCCCGCCACGGCGAGGAGGGCGCCTTCCGTGGGATCACCATCAATTTTCCAGGCTTCGCCGGGTTTGTGGAGCCGCGCATCATTGCACAATGCCCCCGCCTTCAAACATTCCATCAAGGCCACATGATCCGCCGGCGCGAACTTTGATCCATTTTCCATGGAGAAATCGCCTGCTGGCGCATAGCCGGCGCCCGATACTAACACCAACGTTTCCCCGGCGAAGACTTGTTCCACCGTCATTTCATTTTGCGTGAGCGTGCCCGTTTTGTCCGAACAAATCACCGTAGTACTGCCCAGAGTTTCGACTGCGGGCAGTTTCCGAATAATCGCGTGGCGTTTGGCCATTTTGCTTACGCCAATGGCCAGGGTGATGGTCAATGCGGCTGGGAGCCCTTCCGGAATGGCCCCTACGGCCAATGAGACCGAGGCCATGAACATCTCCAGCCAAGATTCTCCCCGAACAATGCCCACGGCAAACGTCAGGATCGCCATGGACATAATCACATACAACAGGACCCGGCTGAAATAAGCGATCCGTTTTGTCAGCGGGGTATCCAGAATATCCGCGTTTGCAATCAAGTCGTTAATCCGTCCGATTTCCGTGTGTTCACCGATAGCCGTAACTACGCCCACGCCTGTGCCGTATGTTACCAACGTGGATGAATAGGCCATGTTATTCCGATCCGCCAGCATGGTATCGAGCGCAAGGGGGTCGGTGTGTTTTTCCACGGGCACGGATTCGCCCGTGAGCGCCGATTCGTCAATCTGCAATTCCCGCGAGCGGAGCAAGCGAAGGTCGGCTGGGATTTTATCGCCGGATTGCAGGAGCACCACGTCCCCCGGGACAAGTTCGGAGGCTGGTATGCGCTTCTTAACGCCTCCTCGAAGCACGGTGGCATCGCTCGTCATGGAGCGGGCCAGCGCTTCAATGGCTTTTACCGCTTTCGATTCCTGGACAAAGCCGATGATGGCATTGATAATCACCACGCCGAAAATAACAATGGAATCCACCCACTCGTTCAGCGCGGCGGTGATCACCGCCGCGGCAAGGAGAATATAGACCAGCGGCTGATGGAATTGCAGCAGAAACCGGACGAATACGCTTTGGCCTTTGCGTACCGCAAGGGTATTCGGACCGAATTTATCACGGCGCCTGGCGGCCTCGAGTTCATCAAGCCCTTGTTCCAAATCGTATTGAAGGGCGTCTGTAACCGCTTCCTCCGGCATGGTATACCAATGCTTTTCTGGTACCTTCTCCACAGTCTCTACCTTTCTTTGGCTAGTTCAAAGGCGCCTTCGGCATGCAGTCAATAAAAAGCCTCTTTCATTTTAAATGGATATACCGCTGAATGGCGAATTAAATTCGCTTAAAAACCGTGTTGTATACGCCATTATCATGGGGGTATTGAACCTAACATCGCTTTGAGCAAAACTATTTCCTTCATGAGGTCATACCGGCATGCAAGTAATTCTTCATAATCCAGTTCGTACGGCCGTGTCTGGCGTGTGATTTCGTCGATATTTCTGGCCTGCCAGCCTACAAGCTTTTCCACGGACTCCTTCAAGATGGTTTCCGCATGATCCGCATTTGCATTGCGGCCGGCGTCATGCGCTTTTTTGATTTGTTCGCGGAGCAGGTACAGCATCCGATAGTCTTCCTGGCCGTCCCGGCAGGCTTCCCAACGGCGAGAAGGAACCACTTTATCATTGGTTTGATATACCACGGCCCAGTCCGTGCCTTCCAGCGGCCACCAGAGGTCGTGCGCCTTGTAGCACCAAAATCCCGCGCCTTGCAGTCCTAAATACCAAGCGAGCCATGCGTATCCGCGGTAATAGCCTAATGGCAGCAAATCCTTCGCGGGGTCTGTGGCTTCATAGGCCCATAATGTAGGGGCATTTTGTTGGAACCACGCCAGAAGTTCGGGATCGCGTTTTAGGATATTCATCTCCGGTTGCCAGATATCGATTAAATCCTTGAATTCTGACACATATTCCACCCGCAGCAGGCCTGTGGGATCAGCGTATATCCTTGCCTTGGGATCGGCGGCTTTCACGCGCGTGCAAAATCGCTTGAGCGCGGGGATGTTGGTAAATCCTGTGATCCAGGGCTCGTCGATGGGATAATAGGCCCAGCGATCATAGCCCACGCCTTGTTCGGCGAAATGTTTTGCCATGGTTCGGACTGCTGTGGAGAATCCTTTGTTTTCTAATGTGCTCCCAGGTTCAATCTTGATGTTTTCGGGCCATTTCACGGAGGGGGGAGAAGAATAGAAAAATTGAAAATAGGCGGGAACCCTCGCGAGCCCGGCATCCACCTTCTGCCAATCCACGGGGCCGCTGAGATTTCCATCAGTATCGAGAGGAAGCGTCGGAAGTGGGGGACCATACCCTACATTGATGCCGTGGTCGATCATGTCTTTCAATTCCTGGTCACTGGATGTTTCACGAGCGAAATTTGACCAGTTGATTTGCGCGTATACCCCTTCCGGAAGACGTGCGGGCAATACTTCAATCGTAATCGGCACTTCGCGGAGGGTGGAGGGTTTTTCGAGCGTTCCCAAATATAACGTGATGGCATATATGCCCGCCTCCAGGCCATGGGTATCCACCACCAGCCAGAGTTGTGAGGTTTCAAACGGCGCAAGCGTGATACATCGAGATAGGTCCAGTTCCGGCAGTGCATCCAGCGTCCTATTTCCTTTTTGTGTTGGAACGCAGATGCCCCGCCGAAGCGAAATATGCTTGGCGAGCGCTGGTTCGGGCGTTGGATTGCCGCCTTGGAGGTTTGGTTTCGAAAAGACGCATCGCATCTCCACGGCATGCGAAGTAATGTTTAAAAGGTTTAACGCTACGTCTTCAAACTCGTCGCCGAACGCCGTGACATGCACCGGTGTTGATGGGGCGAGTGTTTCCGGCATGGCATCGGGATCAAAGGTGTCCCAGGGATTCGCATCTGGCCAATAGACGAACGAACCGGTATTTCCCGCTTTCCAGAAGGTTTCCAGGCTTTGTGCGATGGTGGAAAGCTCCCGCGCCTGCTTGCGCAAGGCTGTGGCCTGTTCCGGGAGTCCGGTGGTTCCTTTTGGATGCGCTACTGCCTGCTGCGCGGCGTCAAGCTTCATCCATTGTCCCGCCAGCCCCTCTGAATATCCCTCCGGACATGCCGTTATGGCCTGTCTGCATTTAGTTACAACCTCCTGATAGTTGCACGTATCAGGAGACGCAGGCCGCACATTTAATTTTGCTCTTCCAAAGACTTGTCCGCCGTTGGAACTTGCTAGAGTGAGTGTAAGCGAGGCTTTTTCTCTAAAAGGCATGCACCAGGATAAGGCGGCGTCATTCGAACCGGGCGGAATAGGTGTAATGCGTGTTTCTCCGCCATGTTTTTTCGTTTGCACGGTAATCGCCGCGAATGCATTTTCCGGAGCGGGGGAGGCCCATTGCACATGCATTGAGTTTTCCCCGCAGTAGACTTCATCGAATGAAATTTCCGCTTTGGGCGCTTCTGTTTCATTTGATAATCCGGGTTTTCCAAGTGGAATGTTCCCGTTGGCGGTCATGGCGGAATTTCCACGAAGACTCGGCCATGCAATCGCACCACTGCCTCCCCAAGTCAATGCCGTAATGCCTTTTTCGGTGACCATCAGTGCTTCGAGTGCGCCATCGCCATCGATATCGCCCAGCGCGGATGCCCCATTACCGTTCGTACCTAATTTCAATGGCGCGAGTACTTTTCCTTCCGCGCTTACCAGGAAATGACTGGCCCCGGTGACTAAATCGGTCTGACGCATGGAAACTAAAATTTCCTGTTTGCCATCACCGTTTACATCGCCCACCGCCGGAGCCCAGAAAATTCCATGACCGCCCAATTCCACCCGCCAACGTTCCGAACTGTCCGCATTCGTGCAGTAGAGATAGTTGCCCTTGTCTCCGTGCAGGGTTTCGAGTTTGCCATCGCCATCCAGATCCACCGTAGCATTCGAGATGTAACTTTGCATCACATCCTGCGTGCGCCATTTGAACGTTCCCGTGCGTCCGTCCAATGCCATCAGACAGGGATACCGGCCGGTGTTGCTGCGCGTGACAAGTACTTCCGCAGCTCCGTTACAATCCCGATCGGCCAGATTTATTCCGGACCTGCCATAGGGTGCATTTTCCGTGTACCGCCAGACGACTCCGCCCATGCCATTCAGACAATAGATATTGCCGTTATCCGTGCCGTAGACGATTTCGGCGAAACCGTCTCCATTCACATCGCCCACGGCGGGGGTGCCTACACGGTAGGGGTCCCCATAAAAGCGCCACAACGTTTCCCCGCGTGCATTCAAGCAATATAGCCAGCCGTCTTGGCGTCCCACGATTATTTCCAATCCTTTTGATGGATGCACGTCGGCAACGACACTGATTCCCACACTGACGGTGCCCGATGTTAATGGCGCTGTCCATTTTGTTTTGCCTGTATCATCCAGACAGACCACTCGGGCATCCAAGAGTCCTACCAGGATTTCCGCATGGCCATCTTCATCAATATCCGCCACTGTCGCCGGGGCAATAATTGGCTTGTCGAGGGATATGGTCCATAGCGCTTTGCCGGTTCCGTCCACCAACGACAATGCATTATCCGCCGCCACGACCACCCCCGTAGGCTTTTCTGCATTTGGAAACAGCGTGGGGGAGTGAGGCATTGAGTCCGTTTTGAATTCCCATTCTAGCGTCTGCGCGCCACAGAATCCGCCCAAAAGCATAAAACCGGTTACGAGGAATACATTCTTAAGCACAACTACGCCCTCCAAACTGAAACAACTATGAATAGCAGGGATGATTTTAACCATAAACAGTATTCGCCGCAATGATCTGCGTGCTCAAAAACAAGCAGAAAAATGATTCGCAGAAAAAATAGATCTCTACGACCTCTTCAAGGTCGTTTTATGGGGTATCTTTTCCGGGGGTATCGCTGGCGCTCAACCCCCGGCTACTTTCGTTCACACCTTCGGTGTGGCGAGAGAAGAACGGCCCGCAAAGATCCTCTAATACTGCATCATATTCTCGTCAGCAAGAGTGCAACTCATGAACAAGGAGATTAAAAATACTAGATGAATCCTGGATTCGATATATATTTTCCCTGGTCTAAAAAATGTGTTGGGCAAAAGTAATTTTCATGGTTTCCGAGGGAATCTATGATTCATGGCAACTTGTTCGCAGTTCCTCTTGGGAACGTAAATATTCATTCCCACTCTCTGCGGAGCTTTGCGTTCTCGGAGGACTCTGCGTTGTGCTATTTTTTCTCATTCAGCGGGTGAATCTTGATGTTTCGGAATTCGATGGCGCCGCAACGACAGGATTTTTTAGTTATCTCAACGCTATGTGACGACAATATGTGCATTCCAAGTACAACTTGGGAACGAGCGGAAATGGGAAGTCTGGGAAGTCTGGGAGGTCTGGGAGGTCTGGGAGGTCTGGGAAGTCTGGGAGGTCTGGGAGGTCTGGGAGGTCTGGGAGGTCTGGGAAGAATGAGACTCATGGGAATAACGTGAAAAGACTGGCTTGCGGTGGTATAGAGCCGGGGGCTATGCTGTCCTAAACAAAAAAACTGCCAAGGAGAGATGGACCATGGTGTATGTGCGATATGCGATTTTTGCAGTGACGATAGGGTGGGTTGGTGTGGCGGGGGCACAGACGATTCCCGTGCCGAATGCTTCATTTGAGACGGGGGATGCCGTACCGGCCCAATGGACCCTATCCGGAGGCGCGGGAACGTGGCTTATGGAAGGCTCGGACGGCGCCCATGCGATTGCCGTCACGGGCACGGGCGCTTCGGGTGAAACGAATTACTGGCGCTCGGAAACGTTGCCGTTGGAGCCCTTCACGGTGTATCAACTGCGATTCAAGGCGCGTCGTGTGGACGGCATGGGGGGATGCCCCATCACCGGTCCGGATTTCTGCAATCGCGATCTGGGCGAACTCTCGAATGAATGGAAATCATACACATCCATTTTTATTACGCCCACTCAACTTACCCCGGAGGAGTCCTATATTCGGTTCGGTCAGTGGGAAGTGAAAGGGACGGTGGCATATGACGCAGTTGAACTGGTGCGCGTGCAGCCGGTTTACGCAGAACGTGACACTATAATGCTGGGCGACGGCGAAAGCATCCGCGGGAAGGAATACACGTTTAATGCCCGGTTGAATGGAAATTCCGGCAATCATGCCCGGCCCTTGGCGGAAAACAAGTGCAATTTCAATACCCCGCGCTGGTGTTTTGGTCCCGGCAGTTCCCTTGTCTACCGGCATCGGATAGACCGTCTGGCCCAGGAGAAGGCATCCGTGGAAGTCAATGTTGGACTTTACGGCTCCGGTATGCTATTGGTTGAAGCGAGTATAGAAGGGGAAGCCTGGCGGGAATTGGGAAAGTTAGATAGTGAAAAAACCGGATCGTTTGCAATTCCTACAGATATGCTGCCGCAGAAAGAGGTCTGGGTGCGGCTAAGTGTGAAGGAAGGCTCCCTTCAAGTGCACGGTTACACCTATCACGCCACGCTGGACAAGGAAGCTGGGGAGTGGCATGGCGCCACCCATTTTGCCGCGGTATTACAGCAGGACCCGTGTCTGCATGTTGTGATCGAGCGCGTGGGCGAGGAGATACCGGGCGGCGATACCCTGTTTAAAGCGCGGGCCATCAACATGAGCGGTCAGAAAATAGCCTTGCATCCGACACTCACCGTGATTCCCGAACAAGGCGCGGCGGAGACCTTTGAAGGCTGCATGATATCCACTCAACGGGTCCCTGAAAGCGGCCAGGTGTTGCCAAAAGAAAAAGCGATGACACAGGTGCAAATCCCCTATGAACTTTCGGCCACCGGCCCCATGCTGATCCGTTTCTCCCTCGGCAATGAATCACCCTATAACACGGAAATCCCCATCAAAGTTGCAGAATTATTCAACAGTTCTTTTGGGGAGACTCTGCCGCAGTCCTCGGATCGCGTGGGGCTGTGGTGGGCGTCCTCCGGCTGGAAAATCAGCCAGAAGCGGCCTCTGCCCAAAGCCCATGGGGAATGTCTCCAAATAAAGACCGCGAAAAATGAAATGGAAGCCGCGCAGTTGGTGGTGCGTCCGAGCAAGCCCCTGAAAGGATTCCTGGCCAAAACCGAGGCCTTAAAAGGTCCTGCTGATGCGGTTATTCCTGCGGAAGACGTGGAAGTGCTGCGCGTCCGGTATGTCAATGTGACTCAACCGACCGATTACACGAGTGTAGCCGCGTCTTGGCCCGATCCCTTGCCGCCCTTCAAGGGCGCCATCGATCTCGCGGAAAACATGAATCAGCCCTTGTGGGTGCGTGTAAAACCGCCCAAGGAGACGCCTGCCGGGGTATATAAAGGCATGATCGCGCTCACGGCGGAACATTTTAAGAAGGAAGTGCCTATTGAAGTGACCGTATTCGATTTCACCCTGCCCGATACAATGACCTGCACCACTGCCTTTGGTTTCGGACATGGGAGAGCCTTTCAGTACCATAAGGTGACTGATCCCCAGCAACAACGCGCGGTATATGAAAAGTATCTGGCCGCATTGTCCGCGCATCACATTGGCCCCTACAATCCGGCCGCGCTCGATCCGTTTAAGGTGACGTGGGATAAACTTACACCTGCTTTCGATTGGGCCGCATGGGATGCCGCCATGACGAAAGCCTTCGATCACTATCACTTTAATGGCTTTGTTGTCTCTTTTCCCGGCATGGGGGGCGGCACGTTCTATTCACGAGACGAGCCCAGCCTCTTTGGGTATGCGGAAAATACTCCTGAGTATAAAGCGGCATTTACCGCCTATGGCAACCAATTGAATGCCCATCTCGTGGAAAAGGGCTGGGCGGATAAATCGTATGTTTATTGGTTTGATGAGCCGGATCCCAAAGACTATGAATTTGTCATGAACGGCTTCCGGAAGATTAAGGAAGCCGCTCCCAATGTCGGGCGCATGCTCACCGAGCAAGTCGAACCTGCTTTGGTGGGCGGGCCGAATATCTGGTGTCCGCTGACCCCGGCCTTTGATGTAACGCTTGCCCAACAACGTCAGGCTGAAGGGGATAAATTCTGGTGGTACGTATGCACCGGTCCCAAAGCGCCCTATGTGACTTTGTTTATCGACCATCCTGGCACCGAATTGCGCGTATGGCTCTGGCAAACCTGGCAGCGGCGCATCCAGGGCATTCTTGTTTGGGAAACAAACTATTGGAGCAGTGATGCGGCCTATCCCGATTCTGCCTATCCGCAGAACCCCTATGAGGATCCCATGGGCTGGACATCGGGGTATGGCACTCCTGCTGGGACTCGCTTGCCGTGGGGGAATGGCGATGGCCGTTTTATCTATCCGCCCGAAGCCGCCGCCGATGGTAATCCGGCCCAACCCGTTCTGGACCCGCCCGTGGACAGTATTCGTATCGAAATGCTCCGGGACGGTCTCGAAGACTATGAATATTTTACAATGCTGGAGAAACTGCTGGCTGAAAAGGGTGCAAAACTCCCTGGGGAAGAGGTTGTATCATATAAGGCGTTATTGGCGGTTCCAGCAGAGGTAACCACCGACTTGACCCATTTCAGCAAAGCCCCCGAACCCCTTGAAAAGCATCGGGAAGCCTTGGCGCACGCATTGGAGCAACTGCTTGATTTATAGTTGGTATAGATCGGTAATAGCTGGAATATATCGTATTGTGTTATGTAAATCAACACAAACCAACAAATATACAGTGAGGAACTATGAAAAATATCGCTTTGTCTATTCCGGTATTGCTGTTAAGTTTCATGCCTGCGATGGGTCAAGTGGAACGCTTTTTCGGGGAGCCGGTGGAACTCAAGAGTAATTTCATCTACTTTACGAGTTGGCAAAATGTCCGGCAGGGCAATTTTAGCTGGCAGGTAGATTATCCTCCTGATATGAGTGAAGAAGATAAAGCCAAGAATGCGTGGTTGGCTGGGGATAGTGAATTGCCGGCCCGATTTGCACTGGTGGACATGCCGCGCGGGATTCGCCTGGTGGCACAAAAAGCGGTTAAAATGCCTTATCAATCGGGCCAACAGGCTGCACAGGTTTTCGATGAGGGGAAGTACAAGGCTTGGAGCACTGTTCCACCTTGTTCTGAGGCTGAACCTTTCAGTACGAAAGATAAAATCCTTCCTGGATACAATTCCCATGTGGCATATTCGGAATCGGTGGACGGTGTTACCTGGGAGCAGCCCAAGCTCGGCTTATTCGAGTATGCGGGGAACAACGAGAACAACATAGTGTTTCGAGGCGACCTGAACGGGTCGATTCGCGGGCTCCATACGTGCTGTGTGTTTATCGATCCGTCCAGTAAAGAAGAACGGTACAAAATGCTGTATTTGGGCATTGTTACCGATGAAGAATGGGAGGCTTTTGCGGCGAAGTATCCGGATGAGGTGGATACGATGGCGCGGCGTCCGGACGTGGGAGGCTTCCGCTGCGTGGTGGCAGTGTTTGGCGCAGTATCCGCGGATGGCATTCACTGGGTTTCGTTGCCCGAACCGCTGATGATCCAGCATGCCGATACGCACAACACCTGTTATTACGATGAAGACCGCAAGGAATATGTGGCCTATTTGCGCGGCTGGCAGGTGAATCCCAAGGCGGAAGGATGGGCGGACAAAAGCACGGACAATTGGATCGGCGTGGGGCGGCGTTCCATAGCCCGGGCCACCAGCAAGGATTTCCGCCATTTCAGCAAGCCGGAATTGGTGGTTTCCACCGGCGCCGACATGGCCCCGAGTCATCTCTTTTACACCAATGGAAAGACCACCCTTCCTGGAATCCCTAATAATCACGTGATGTTCCCCTGGGTTTGGGAGTTGGAAAGCGATGGCGGTTCCGTGGGGTTGTTGTCGAGCGCCGACGGCATGTGCTGGTCGATGGTGGCGGGCAGTCCTGTGGTGGAAATCGGCAAACCGGGCGATCCCGATGGCGGATATATTGTCTGTTCAGGTAATTTGTTGGAATATCCGGGCGACCTATGGGGCATCCCTTACGGCGGCAATCCGATACCGCATAAATATCCCGGCCGTGACATGGCTAAACGGAAGGGCTTGTATCCAAACGTTCCGGGAGTGGGGGGACTGGCCACTTGGCCGCGTGGACGCCTCGTGGCGCTTCAATGCGATGAAGAGGGCGAGTTTGCCACGGTGGCGGTGATTCCCAAGGGCAACAATATCCGCCTGAACGCCTCTGTCAAACCCACAGGGTATATCAAGACCTCGGTCCGAATTTTGGGCAAAGAAACCATTCCCGGCAGGAACTTTTCGGATGCGGACCGGCTACTCGGCGACAGCCTTGCCATGCCGGTTACCTGGCAAGGAGAAAGCGGGCTGAACCATAATGGCGAGCCGGTCATATTCAGTTTTCAACTGCGCCAGGCCTCGCTTTACGGGATTGAGTTTTACTAATGGGCGCAAGGCAGCCTCATTTCTTCACTTTAAATTCATCCTTGACGGCGCCGTCGGCGGTCATTGCCTGGAATGAGACGTGCTTGCCGTCCACTTCAAAGATATTGCAGAAGCCGCCGCCCCCTGCCCAAGCTTCCACAAAATCCGGTTTGGGTTCATGCAATGCATCGCTGGGAATCGAAACGGAGGTGATGTAGACGGTTCCTTCCGAGATTGAACCCACTCGTTTCCCGGCATGCATTGAATAGGTTCTGAGATGGTTATGGACGTGCCCGGTCAGCACAAAGTCCATATGATATTCATCAAAAACATCGCCCCATTCCTTCTTCAGTTCCTCATATTCCAATTCTTGAGAGTAGATTGGGAAATGGAATACGGCAAATTTCCATGTGGCGTCGCTCTTGGCCAGTTCTTCGCGCAACCATGTTTTCTGCAACTGGGTATCGCTCATCACGTCCAGTATGAAGAATTGGGCATTGCTGTAGTGGAAGGTGTAGGCGCGCTCGGGGCGGATTCCTTTGGGTCCGTTTTCGGGGAGATTGAAAATATCCAGATACATGCCGGGCCCCAACCCCAATTGCGCATCATGGTTGCCGATGGCGGGCATGATGGGCCGCATGCGGAACATCGGCTCGCCATAGGTCAGGAACATATCCCAGTCTTCCCGTTCCATGCCCGTGCCGACGAGATCGCCGGAGACAGTACAAAATGCCGTCTTGGGATAACGCTCGAAAGTGGCAGCGAGCAGATCACCCCAATCCTTGTGACTGTGGGTGTCGCTGCAATAGAAGAATCGGAATCCCTTGCTTTTAGAGGGCGCGGTGGTGAATTCGGAAACCTCGCTCCACTGATGTTTTGAAGGGCTGCCCACTTGGTATTCATAGGTTGTACCGCTGTTCAAGCCCTGCACTTGGGCCGTGAACCATTTGCAGCGCCGGTCATTGGCCAGCATCCTATCTTCCATGACGAGTGCCGTGGCGTTAATGCGTTCAAACTTGTCATTTGATCGTTTTTTTCGATATTGCGCCACGCCATCCGGCACGGAGGTGCTGGTGCGCCATTGAATGGTCTGCGTGGTTCGCGGGTCTTCACTCCAGGTCAGGAAAACGGGTTCTGGTTTTTCAGAGGAAGGGAAAGGCGTTTTTCGAAATGAACCCTCCACGAGAGCGGTTTCCCGCGCACGGCCCCGGATAGTATGCAGAAATTGCTGACCCTTCAAGGATTCTGGAACATCTTTTAACACCAACTCCGTCCAGTCAAGATAGGTCATTGCCCCATCTTTCATTTCTTCAACGGTTTGGCCCTCTGGGTAAAAACCCGATAAGGTTACTTTAGCTCCCGGGGTTTGCGGGCCTACACAGACCAGATAATGTGGACGGAAGTTCTCGAATCCATTAATGCCCAACCCGACTTGGCCAGGCGGAAACGATTTTTGCCAAACCTCGTAGGTCCAGTTTTCCACATTTTTGACTACCAAATCGGTTTTTTTAAATCCTGATTCCGCGAGCCAGAATGGGATTGTTTTTTGATCCACATTTCGTAATACGGAGACGACCACCGGCACATCCACATCAAAATACCAATGTTTTGTGGCCAAGACTTCGCGCTCTTTGGGGGTAATGATCGTTTCAAGCCTGGCATTATCCAACGCGCACAAATCGTCCGGGGAGAAAGTGGCATAAAGCCGGTTTACCAATCCGTTCATGACTTCGTCGACCGTTGCTTCCGCCGTCCAGCCCCCAGAGGATAAAAAGAGTATGACCGCAAAAAGAACGAAATGAAATAGACTGCTAAGTTTTTTGATCATCGGTATTCTCCTGAATAAAACCAGCTTTCACATCTCTTTACCTCTAGCCTCTTGGGATTATGCACTAAAAATCTGTGGAAAACACAAAAAGCGCCAACGAATCCATTGTTCACTGGCGCTTTGAAAATTTCATGGTGGAGCTGAACAGGATCGAACTGTCGACCTCTTGACTGCCAGTCAAGCGCTCTCCCAACTGAGCTACAGCCCCGAAACTAGGTTCTATTATACGGTACATCCGGTCAGAGAGTCAAAGATTGACATATCCCGCCAGTATACTTGGGTATAGGCATTGTGGAAGGTGTGAGAAAGGATTTCATCTTTGACTGCCGAATGTCGTATACTTCCCGGAAACAACATGGAGATTTTGATATGTTTGAAAACATCAACATTCACAGTAGTGTCGCAGTTTACGTTCAGATTGAAAACCTTGTCCGGTTCGCAGTAGCCTCGGGCAAACTGAAGAGCGGGGATCAACTTCCCTCGGTCCGGGAACTTTCTGAGAAGCTTGAAATCAATCCGAATACCGTCGCGAAGTCCTATCGAGACCTTGAAGTGATGGGAATTGTTTTCACGCGCCGTGGCATGGGCGTGTATATCAGCCGGGATGCCGCTTCACGGTGCACGGAAGATTGCCGCCGCCGCGTTATCGGACGGCTGCACGAAGTGGTTGCCGAGGCCAAATCCGCCGGGATGACGGGGCAGGAGATAAAACAGGTCTGTGCGAAATGCCTTGACTCGGATGCCGTGCCTTACCAGGACACGCCGGCTGCGATACTGTCCATGGCAAAGACCAAAGGGAAGTAGGGCGGGTTTTCGACTGCGCTGGCGCATGAGTGCGCCGAGTTCCGTGCCGTCCGGGAGGAAGGATGCCGCATGAAGATTGTCGCCGTGCTTGGGAGCCCGAGGCTGAACGGAAACAGCGCCTATATTGCGGAACGTTTTCTTGAAACCGCTCGGAACCTTGGCGCCGAAACACAGTCATTTGCCTTGAACACACTCACGTACCGAGGATGCCAGGCATGCCGGGCGTGTAAAAAGACTTCTGAGGTCTGTGTTTTGCAGGATGATCTCACGGAGGTGTTGGAGGCTGTCCGGAATGCGGAGGCGATTGTATTCGCCTCACCCGTGTATTTTGCGGATGTCTCCGGGCAAATGAAGCTCTTTATTGACCGGACATATTGTTTTTTGACGCCCGATTTTCACAGCAATCCCAATGGGTCTCGTCTTTTGCCGGGAAAGACCGCCATATTTATTCTAACGCAGGGATTTCCGGAAACTGTTTTCGCTGATGTTTTTCCCCGTTATCAGGGAGTCATGCGGTTCATTGGCATAAATAAGACGTACTTGATCCGCGGTTGCAACCTTGCGAAACCGGACGATATTCTTAAACATGAGGATCTCTTGAAACAAACCGAAGCGCTTGCCGTTCATATCATGAGCCGAAATGCCCAACCGTGCTAACCGCCTGAATCGCCATGCGGACAGCCTATTGCGGCATCCATTCCTCCCCGGGGCATGTCCGCGGATAATTTACCTTGAAAGCGGGTGACTAGCGCGGCCAGACCTCCGATAATCAGGGTCTGAGCAGATATTGCCAGCCCAAGGTAAAAGGTCCATGGATAATACCGGAATTCAACGATATGGGAACCGGGAGCGATCAATACGCCGCGAAAAGCATAATAGGCGGGGAAAATTTCCGAGGATTGTCCATCGATGTAAGCTTTCCAACCTGGGTAGAAGGCATCGCTTAGTATGAGGGTGCAGGGAGCGTTGGCTTCAACATTAACCTGTATCCGGGTGAAACTGTAATGCGTTATATGCGCATTTCCCAGTTCACCGTCACTGTGTGGTAAATCGCCCGGGGGCGGGGATTCTGTCACGACCGTTTTGGAAGGGTCGTATGCCGTATCCATCAATTTGGTGAAGAGTTCAGGTTGATTTTCGATGACTTCGACATTTCCCACCAGGAAAACACGGGGTAGCGCCTTTTTGTTTCGATAAACGTCGATGCCATTGAAAGTACCGGTTTTTTCAAAATACTCCGGGTTGTCCACGGGGAAATTTTGGGGATAGCGTGGATTGTGAAGGTAGTATTGAATGCTGCACACGGGTTCGATGCTGTTCCACAGGTCCGTCTTGAGGGTTTTGCTAAATTGCATGATCCGTTTGGGATACAGCCCATCGTACCCAAGCCATTCTTCCACGCCATAAGGGATCATGAGGCCGGAAGGGATACCGCCTGTCCCCGTTTGCACGCGGCAGGGTTTTGGCAATTTTTCGAGGAAGGTGGTGAGGTCCGTGCGCGGATACGCGTAGTTTCGGGATGTTGTAGCGTTGAAATCACGGCTTCCCTCGGTAAGATCCAAGGCAAGCAGGAGTACAAATCCCAAGGCGAGTGGAACGCGCAGGAATTGAATCCGGCAAAGCGCCAGGAGGAAAAAGCACAGCAGTGCAAGGGCTGCTGCAATCCGGATCTGTTGATACACATACGCATCCACGTGCAATGCGTGCATGTAACCGCCGTTTAGTTTTAATAGCCAACAGGTCAACAGTGCGGCCGCACCTGCCGGCGGGAGGGTCCAGAGTAATGCGCGCCAGGGTCCGGGATGTTCGAGCCAATTATCAATGCCGGAGGCTCCCAGAAAAGCCACCGCAAAAAGGGCAAATCCGATGTGGTAATAGCCATGCATGGAAGAGAAAAGGGGAAGCGTATTTAGAAAATGCACGAATGGCGCGTTGAATGTGGTGAGAATGGAAAAGAGGATGGTTAAGGCCAGGGCAATGTGGCGCATGTGAAGTTTCAGAGACACCGGTTTTTGTGCAAGACAGAGCGCAACACCAAACCAGATTAACATGCCTGGATACAGGGCATGTCCCATAAGGCAAACGATATTCCAGAAATTGTGTTGAGTTACGGAACCGTAGAAATGGGGTATAAAGAAGGCGATTATGGCGCCGGGTGTGAGGCACGACTGGAATTCCTCCTGGGCGCGTTCAGCAACGGCATGGCTGTTGAAGAGGTATTCAAGGAAGGGGATCCATTGTATGGAAGAAACCAGCAAAGCTATGGACCAGCCCGCCATGCACGTTATGATCGGCTGTTTTAATGCGGTTCCCCATCGGCGTTCCAACATGAGGCGCAACACGAAATAGATGCCCGTGTCAAATGCCATGGCGAATGCGGTTTCCGGATGCCCTGCGAGAATCATCATGCTGCCCGCCGCTCCGATGGCAAAGATCGCGTGGCGGCGTTTTCCACACAAGGCGGATTCGACCCCTAGAAACAGGAGAGGCAACCATGCACTGACATCGGCCAAAGGCCAATAGGCGTAGACGGTGTTGTAGCCGTTGAGCATCCATCCCATGGAGAGCAGGGCAGCGCCGAAGCGCTTCAACCCCAAGCGGCGTCCGCACAGATAGGCGATCATACCGCACAACCAGAGCTTGGTCAGGACATGGAGGGTATAGGCGGTATCGGTGTTCAGGAAGAGGTAAAGCAAACGCAGGGGATAGAAAACAGCGCTTTGGCAATTGGCCATCAGCGGGATGCCAGCCAGTTCCATTGGATTCCACAAAGGCCATTCGCCTTGCAGGAGGGATTGCCGGGTTAACGCATAGAAAGGATAGAAAACTTGAAGCATGTCGGTCATGTAGCGGTTGGCGGGCTGCCTCCAACCTTCCGGAGCATAGTCCCGCCACGGAGGCGCTTGAAACAGGATGTCACCGGGCACGGTTACTTCACCCTGGAAGAAAATTCCCGGGAAGGCGGCAATGAGCAATAGCAGCAATAACACGCCCTGTAGACAAAACTCCCGCCACACAGGAAACATATTGTTATTTGCCGCCCCTGGTTTCACATTGTCGACCCTCCTAATCCGATCTCGTTACAGGGCAGTATCCTTAACTGGTCTAAGCATACAGCAACTGTGAATCCAATGGCGAGTTAAAGCGGTTTTTATAAACATATGCATGACTATGCCTTTTGATGGAATGAGGTGCGATGGCATGCGCGTGAAAGGTTGAAAATTCTGGGGGGCTTTTGCATACCTATGTGATTGACAAGCGGGAATGGAAAGACTAGGATAGGGTGCCGTGACCATAGGAGCAGAGGTGTAACAATGATGAGTTGGAATAAAATCAATACGGGGAGCATCAGATGATAGACTACGTGTGTCCCCATTGCAAACGAGAACTCCATATTAAAGAGAAACATGCGGGAAAGCGGGGTTACTGTAAACGATGCGGAGGTTTCATCGTTGTTCCCGCGCTTTCTGATCAGCCCCCGGCTCTTGATACGGAAAGTGCGCCTGCACCCGACCCTCCGCTGAACCCGCCTTCGTGGCTTCGTCCGCCTGAGTCCTGAATTTAATGTAGAATGCCTGTACCCGATAGCATTTTCAGGGTTTGATATAGGCGTTTAATCCGATAATCACCGGCTTTCCGTTGATTTCAGCTTCGGTAACGATATTCCCTCTGGTGCTGGCGACCACCAATGTCTTCCCGGACGCGGAAGGCTTTGGGGGTTCCAGGTCAATCACGATGCACAGTTTGTTTTCTTTGACCTCAACATTCATGGCCATGGCATTTTCTCCTTATAATGCATGCGTTTCCTTCACCAACAATTTCCACACTATTGCATTATACTCTTTTATTTGCAAATTGCCACGGAAGTGTAGTTTTTTTATGCCGCACCTTATTCTCGTGTGCTATCATGCGATCATGACATTTTGAGAAAGGGTAACGTCCCCTTATGTGGATACGCATCGTCTTTGCATACGCATTGCTCACAGGCACGCTTGCTTGGGCGGTTGAACCGTTCATTACCCACAACTATATTGATCTTCAAAATATTCAAAAAATCTCGCGGTTTCGATCCGGCATCGGGCATGATTATTCATTTACGGAAACGGATGAGACATGCCGGAGCATGAAACATTATTTTGTGCCTTATGAGGGCTTGGATTGGAGTACAATCAACATCTTCTGTCCTGTATCCGGCACCGTTTTTATCGTGGAAGAGGAATGGACCGGATGGAAGGTGCAACTTCTAGCAGACGCCCCCTCGGATGTGATATTCATTTTTTTCCACATAACGCCGAAGGCCGGGCTTGAGGTCAATTCGCATGTCGAGGCCGGGGAATGCATAGGCACCCATATCGGCAATGAAACATTTTGTGATATTTCGATTATATACCAGGGGCATCTGCGCTCTTTTTTTGAACTGATCACGGATGACGTGTTGCAAGAGTATCTGGATCGCGGGGCTTCCTGGCGGTATGATTTTATTATTACCAAAGGCGAACGCGATGCAGACCCGCTCACCTGCGATGGAACTGCTTTCCTTACGAGCGGCACCATCCCCAATTGGGTTGAGTTGGCGCCCCCGGTGGAAGGGGAAGAAGGGATAGCGGAAGGTGAAGCCGGGGGGGAAGGCAGTGAAGAGGGTGAGGGCATGCTGGAAGGGGAAGGAGAGGGAGACGAAGAGGGTCTTAATGAGGGTGAGGGGGAAGGGCAGGTTATTGTCCATAGTGCCGACCAAAATGCGGATGGGCAGATTGATGTATCGGAATTGCTGCGGGTCATTCAGTTCTATAACTCGAATGGGTTGCATTGTCAAGCCGGGACGGAAGACGGATATGCTCCCGGGGAAGGCGATTACACATGTTCGCCGCATTCAAGTGATTATGCGCCGCAGGACTGGCGCATCGGCCTGTCCGAACTCCTCCGTCTTATTCAGTTTTACAATTCCGAAGGGTATCATGTATGCGAAGGCGGTGAAGACGGGTTTTGTCCGGAAGGAGCAAAAACAGGCTGTTCATGACGTTTCTCCGTACCCTTTGGGTATGCCTCAGGAGAGTTTGATCGCCTGACTCGGGTTTTCAACCATGCTTCTCTCGTTACTCTTGCCGCTCTTTTGTTATCATATAGGTTCAGAGGAGATATATTTGTGCCCAAACCAGAAGATATCCAAAAGATAGTCCGGGAAGTGGCGGCGCTGGTGAAACAGGAAGCCAAAGCGACACGCGGCGCGGTTACACTGTCGCCAGAGGTGGCGGAATGGCTTCAATCCGTGCATGAGTCCCCGGTTGTCTATGAATCGCCGGCGCCGGAATCGGGGGCACACGCTCCCCATCAGGAATTGGCTGACGAATTGGCGGCTATTGACGCGGAAGTGCGGCAGTGCACGCAATGCGGTTTGAATGCGGGCCGCCGGAACACTGTGTTTGGCGCGGGTAATTCCAGAGCCGATTTGGTATTTGTGGGGGAAGCGCCGGGCGCGGAAGAAGATCGGCAGGGGGCGCCGTTTGTCGGACGGGCGGGGATGTTGTTAACGGATATCATTGTGAAAGGCATGAAGATGCGGCGGGAAGATGTGTATATCTGCAATGTATTGAAGTGTCGCCCGCCGGAAAACCGCGATCCCAGCCCCGAAGAAGTTTATTATTGCGAACCGTATTTACTGCGGCAATTGGAAGTAATTCAACCCAAGGTGATATGCGCCTTGGGCCGGATCGCTGCACAAACCCTGCTAAAGACCACGGAATCCACGGGAAAACTCCGCGGCCGCTGGCACAGCTACCATGGGATTCCCTTCCGGGTGACGTATCATCCTGCCTATTTGCTGCGCAATCCGGCGGACAAGAAAAAATGCTGGGAAGACATTCAGGAAATCATGAAGGTGCTTAACGGCGAATCGACCCCGGATATGGGCGGGGGACTGATTGCGCAACGCTTGATATAAGAAATGAATGGTACAACGTTGAATTCACAATTGATCGATGTCCTGCGGCTTGGCACTCTGTCGCGCATCATGTGGCGCGGATCGCTGTATGTGCGCATCATAGTCCTTTGCGTGGTGTTGTTTTGTTGCATGATCGGCCTTATGGGCATCATTACCCGCCATTTATTCCTGGAGGCCGTTTCGGAAATGGAGGCGCAAACAAGCAATGTGGCAAAAAATGTTTCTTTGTTGATTCAGGAAACACCCAACATCGCCTTGGGGGAGTTGTCCAACCGATTAATGGATTTGCATAAAGGAGTTGATATTGAATTGCAGCCGTATCAGGGGGAGTCAAGCGATTCCACCTTCACTATCGAGCGCAGCAAAGGCGGCGTGTTGACGCGCGTGGCGCGGGTTCCCATGCGCAATGGGGATCGTCAAATGATGCTGACCTTGAGCATTACCATTGTTCCGCAAACGGAGATTTTACGTGCGTTCCGCAACCGTTCGGTCGAGGTGTTGCTGACCGTGTTTGTCATTACGCTGGTATTGCTTGTGTATTTCATCATCAAGGCATTCCGCCCCCTTAACCAACTCTCCAAATCCTGCGCGGCGATTTCTTCAGGAGATTTACAGACCGTCAGCACGCGGGGCGCCACCGGAGAAGTGCGGGCGCTGGAAGAAACCTTCAACCATATGGTTATGGCATTACGCGAAAAGCAGGTGATGGAAAGCAAATTGCGGCACGCGGAACGGCTCTCAGCGTTAGGCAACCTGGCCGCGGGCGTGGCGCATGACGTACGCAATCCTCTGAATTCCATCAAGTTGTTGTCCAGCCAT
>JAKQOG010000039.1 GCA_029565395.1 Candidatus Hydrogenedentota bacterium
TACTTCCGTTTCCATGCCCCGTCCTCCTGCTTCGCCGGCTCACCTCATGTGCACCGTCGTCGCCAGGAAGTATCGCACGCCCCGCTCTCCAGCGAAATGCGGGTTCACAGGGGGCTTACACCGGTATAGCCGCGGTGCTCCCGTAATAGGTTGGTGATCGAGAGACCGTCGTGCTTCTGCTTGCCATAGACCGGGCCGCCCTCCCGGCCCAGAAGGACTTCGTCGGTGTAAAGCCGGTGTTTTTCCAGAAATACTTTCGGCGCCCGCCGCCGTATCTCCCCAGGCCGAATCCCTTCCATCCCCTCCTTTAGAACTCGGGCGATGGTGTTTCGTGACCGCTGAAACACCCGCGCCGCCTTCCGGGCACTATGGCCCAAAGCTCGGCAATAATCCGTAACCGCCTGCACGTCATCCATTTTAAGCATCCTTCCGGCCTCCTTGCCCCTTGGGCTTTTGCTAACCCGAGAGTCTACAGAGGCCCCTTGAAGGTGGCTCACTTTTAATGCGTGCCTGGCTCAGTTCTTAATGCGTGTTTACGCTTTATGATCGGTAATAACGACAAAACACCCTTTCCAGGTTTCGACGTCTTCCTTTTCAAATACGGCGACAATTCGTTCGCGCAGAGCCCGGCGGCTGGGCGCTAGAAGTCGAATCAGCATTATACCGGCATGGGTTCCCGGCGCGAACTGGCGGATATCGGAAAAATCAAGGTCCTGAGTGATGAAAAATCGATTCTCAGACTTGGCAACACGCCATGCGGTCGGATCATCCGCCCCCTGAAACCCCTCGCCAATTAAGGTGTGGACATCATGCCCCAAAAACTGAATAGCTTCACAAAGGCAATCGGGAAGATTTTCGTCCAGTTTGATTTTCATGCAAACTGAGGAATTCCGGGAATGGGGATATCATCCTCTGCCGATGCCGCGGCAAAGGCAATCACTGCTTGCACTTGGTCGCGAGTCAAGGATGGATAATCCTTCAGAATTTCCTCCATGGTATCCCCCTCAGCTAAACTGGCCAGGACCGTGCGTAATGGAACACGGGTGCCGACAATAACGGGCACGCCCCCGCATACTTTGGGATCTCGAGCAATGATGGACTGTTTAATCACAGATTTCATGGTCAAAAGTGTGCCCGAACATAATCCAAAACACAAGCACGATGTATCACACGGGAGGGATGCGCTCCGCCGCGTCCACGGTCGGAGACGGCCGGCTCCATCTCTGGATACGGCGGTCTCCGCCGTTGTCCGACCCGCCGTTCTTTCTCCCCGCCGTTCTTTGGCCCAATCTCAACGGCGAACGAATCCGGGTATGTCAGGCATTCTTGCCTAACTTCGGCCTCTCTCGGGTCAGCCAGGAATGACCGACCTACTGGCCTGAAACAGGCTTGGCGAAATCAACGAATTTTAAGTTCAATCCCCCAACGCCGGCACAGTCGCACCCGGCCAACCCCACTGAACGGCCCAGGCGATGACTGTGCCATCGACCGATTTAATGTACCAATAACCCGTTGCATTGTCGTAGACGGCCAAGTCGAACTTGCCGTCGCCGTTATAGTCGCCCGGCACCGGTTTCGCCGTGCTCCACCCCCATTGATTCTTCCAAGCGATAATATTCCCATTCAGGCTAGTTATATACCAATATCCACCGACAGTATCAAATACAGCTAAAT
>JAKQOG010000051.1 GCA_029565395.1 Candidatus Hydrogenedentota bacterium
AAATAGCCCTTTTTCTTTAAAGATCGGCGGATACAAAGCAAATTACTTGTATTTCGCAGCCGAATCATTGCTTTTTCATTTGCCCAGAGGAGAAAAAGGCCTATTTCGCAAATGCCTCTTGAACGGTTATGTGCCAATTGATTCGTCATATATGGTAGGATGGTGATCAGCGTGGCATATTTTGAGGTAAATGCATGACATACCGTGGACATGTAAAAAATGGCGCCGTGATATTAGATACCCCAGTCAACCTTGAGGACGGGCTTGCGGTTGAGATTGTTGTTTCTGAATGTCAATTGACGGATTCAAAAGCGCCGGAAAAAACCTTATTTGAACGGTTGAAACCATTTATAGGAATGGTGAATGATATGCCTTCTGATGCTGCAGAACACCTTGATCATTATCTATATGGGACGCCAAAGGAATGACGCGTGTCTTTGCGGATACTTCATTTTATGTTGCTATGCTGAATAAAGCTGATACATTCCATGCCAGAGCAAATGATTTCGCTTCAGCATATATAGGGGAGACAATAACGACGGAATATGTTGTTGTGGAGTTGGGAAACTGGCTGTCTAGATCATCCGCAAGAAGCCAATACCATACATTGATAAAAGAGTTATATGCAGATCCTTATACCATAATAGTTCCTGCCGAACATGCCATCTTGAATTCTGGTGTTGAGCTTTATGCTCAACGTTCTGATAAATATTGGTCTCTTACGGATTGTATATCCTTCGTTGTGATGTCTCGGTTCGGGCTGCAGGATGCATTGACAACCGACCACCATTTTCACCAAGCAGGATTCAATTTGCTGTTGATGTGAAGATGTTCTAATGTTGCCGTAATTGAAGACTCTTTATTCCTCCCATGCATAATAACAATATCAATGCGGTCAACATGCAGGTATTCGTGGCGGGGACGTGCCGTGTATCGCGGACGGTGATCAGGACCGGGGGCGTCTGGTAGGTGCCTTGACCATCCCGGACTACGAGAATGTAGATGCCTCCTTGTTCGAGGGTGAGTTGTGCTATCTCCAATTGGGCGTTGTTTGCCCCAGATATGGGCATTCCATCGCGCAGCCATTGCATGGACACCGGTCCCGTGGATCCTTCAAAGGCTGTCTGCAGAAGTAACGGCTGGCCGAGATCATAGTGTCCGTCTTGGGGCAGTTGGGTGAAATGGAAGGAAGCGGGATCATCGTGTATGAACACCGCGGTGATGGTCATGTCCTGGTCAAGCACAATCGGCCATTCTTGAGCAAGAAAATTGGCATTGGGCAGAGAACTCTCCCAGTGGCCGAATCGCCATCCGGATGGAGCGCCAGTAACGAAGAGGGTGAGCGTGGCGCCATGAGTGAGCCGGAAGAGGCCTTCCGTAGGCAGCGTCCTTCCTTCTCCTTCAATGATGAGATTCAACACATGGCCGGTCTTTTCAAACATGGCGATAGCCATCCTGTTCCGATCCATGAATATGGAGACATCTTGATAGAATCCTGAAGCATCTCCTTTCCATCCTCCGAAATAATCGATGCCGGATACGGTATGCGCGGTGAGGCGGGCGGTTTGGCCATGAAGATACGAGTAGGTTCCAGGACTCGGCAGACTGGCGCCTACTCCATTGCCCCCATGCAGCACCGTCAGCAAATGGTCTCCGGGCACGAACACCGCCTCAACGGTTTTATCAGAATCCATCACCACGTTTTCATTTAGGTTGGTGGAGTCAATATCCCCTTGCCAGCGGCTGAAGGCATAACCGCTTCCGTTGGTGGGCAGGGCGTCAATATAGGCGCTTTCGTTTAACGGGTATACATGTGACCCTTCCTCCGGGCTGATTCGCCCCGGCCCGGATTGGTGAAGGGTCAGCGTGGCGGAGGGGCCGCACACAGCATCGCTTTCAAAGTTGAACCCGCCGATGCGTGAACGGAGCACGGGTACATCCCGGCAGGCTGATTCCAGGCTGATGGGATTGCCTCGAACGTCTACCGTGTCCCCGGAGCCAACCCCTGGATTTGCCGCGAGCGGTTCCAGGGACGTGATTTGGTTATTCTTCAGAAAGATTCCTCGCAGCAACGTAAGGTTCTGAAGCGGAGCGAGATCTGCAATATGACATTGTTCGAATTCAAGGTCCGTCAATGTAGGAATGACGGCCAAGGGTGATAGATCCACAATAGGATTACCGGACATGCTAATCGTGCGAAGCGCGGGAAGTCCTGATAACGGACCGAGGCCGCTTACCTGAGTATCTTTAATCATAAGGGTTGTCAGATGGGTCCAATGCGCGATTGGGTCTATAGTGGAAAGCTCAGGAGTGAGTAGTATCACGATTTGCGGATTCATTCCGGTAAATGGTGATAAGGTGGTCAACCCAGGGCCCGCCAAGCCCAGCAGTTCAAGCTGAGTCAGACCAGCGATATACGATGAATGGGCATCGGTGAATCCACAATAAAACACCACCAGCCAGTGGAGCGATGTAAAATCGGCCAACGGACTAAAATCACTGATGAGACTCGATCCAAGCCACAATTGTTCCAATTTCGCAAGGCTGGCAAGGGCATGTATGTTGGTAATGCCGGTGTTTCCGCAGAGATTCAGATATACCAGATTGGTTAATCCTGACAATGGGATTAGATCGCTGATTTGGTTGGTGCCAGTGGCATCCGGCACAAAGGGTTCGCTGCCCATGTCCATAAAATTGCCAAAACCCAATTCAAGATAGGTCAGATTAGGCAGGACGGCTAATGGAGATAGGTCGTTGATCTGGTTCCAGCCCAGATCGAGCTTTGTGAGGTTGGGCAGAGATGCCAACGGAGCAATGTCCGTGATGTTATTTCTGAATAGGATGAGCGATTGCAGGTCGGTGGCATAATCAAGACCGTCAAGGCTGGAAATATTTCGTCCTGATGCGAAAAGTTCCGTAAATCCCCGGCCCACGAGATCGGTGCTGTCAATGGTGGATCCGAGGGGTGTTCCCTGGGCGGTGAAAACATCGCGGACAGCGTTTTCAAGATTGGTATCGGCGAAATACACTGGCGTGGCATTCGTCATACGGCTTAGGAAAAGAAATAGAGCACATATGACAAAGCGCACAATATTTTTTTGGAAGTACCGTACCTGCACTTTTTTTATGCTTTCTGAACTCGTATAAGAAGTCTACCATGAGTGCGGTTTTTTTACTAGGAATTCATTCTAAAATCGATTTCAGCGGGGGGCGGGAATTTTTTGCGGACTTTCTTGCGGAGAGCGTCGTCGATAGGGATATTTTCCTGGAGGGCAAGGCGTTGTTCGTGGAGGGCGAACCAGAGATCACTTAGAGAGACTTCGCCTTCGCGCATATCAGGAATTTCCGGGCGGCTTAAGAGATAGTGCTCCACAAGGTCAAGATGCCCAAGGGCAAGATGTGCGCGTGCGCGCAGAAAGTCTACTCGCGGATGAATGCAGGCGGTGGTTTCAAAAAGGCGCAACGCGTCTCCGGCGCGATTGTCTGCCAGGAGCGCTTCCGCGCATTCGACGGCTAACGGCGTGAGCGACGGCAAAGTTGTATAGGATTCGTGCCAGAGTTCGGCGGCACGCCCGGTGTTGCCGGCGTCGCGTTCAAGGCAGGCAAGGTTGCGCAAGGACCATGCGGAAGGCTCAAGCGCCAAAGAATGTTCCCACGCTTTCCGCGCACCGTCATAGTCCGCGCCTGCATAGTGCATTACGCCAAGGTGAAACCAGGAAAGCCAATGATCGCCGTGCCCATGATGCAGCGCCTGTTCAAGCAGTACGCGCCACTCCTTCTGGGTCATATAGGCGCCGGGCTCGGCATCCACGGGACGATACGGCAATTCGCCTTGTTCCAGCAGCGCGTTCCAGGGGGTTTGGTCTTCCGCCAGCGATGCATCATCAAACGTCAGGGCTTTGGGCGCCAGGAATGGCTCCCCCATCGTTGTGCGGCGGCGGGATTCCAACACACCCCATCCGGAACCATAGTGCAGAAGGCGCAGCGGCGGCACATTAAGATTAGGCCGTTGGGCTTGTTCGATGATCTCCAGATGGTATTCGGAAAGCAGAAATTCCAATCGTTCGTTCACATGCCGGACCGCTTTATCCCAATCGGTCCCGTGGACAATGGCTGGATCAGCTTCCATAAGTCCATAGGCCTCAAGCCAGCGCCATTCTTGATGAGGCGGCATGGGCAGACATTCATGCTGGGTGCGTGCAAGTCCCGCCTGGATTTCGAGGTAAGCATGCCCGGGGACGGAAAGGAATTCCTGCCAGCGGCGGCCGCCGGGATTCTGGCCCCAGACAAATAATTTTCTGCCGCGTTGCCGCATGGTGGAGGTTTGAACGAGCCCCCGGCCTTCCCCGTCAAGTGCGGTGATCCAGGTTCGATCTTCGCTGTGGATGTCATAGAAGAAATCCGAAGAGTGCGGCAAATTGGCGGGCCGGGTGATATCGGTGTCCCAGCATTGAGGAACCGGCAAGCGTTGGAGGTGTGCCGAAGCACCGCAATGATAGGCGGCCTTGGCCGGAACGAGGATGCGCGTATCGCCGGTTTCAGGCACGGCAATATTCGACCACCAGTACATGGGGATGGTGGCATCGTGGGGATTGATAATGCGCACATGCGCAAACAGCCAGGGCGAACCCGCCGGCAGGGTAAAATCAATCTGAAAGGGAACCCCGCGGCCGCGCTCATATTCATAGAGACGCAGGATAGGTTCATTGTTGCAGGCGTTTACTTCGGCGGCAAAAACCGGCGAACAGGTGAAGGGGCTATGACCGGGGATTCCGATGTTCCATTCCACGCCGCCGCAAAACCACGCATTACGAATCGCCAGATTCCCCGGCTGAAATATTGGATTGCAATCCAGCAATTCGCGTTGTGAGGGTTTATGGAACAGCGACCAAAGGCGGCCGCCGTAATCAAGCAGAAACATCGCGCGCAAACATTCATTTTCCATCACGGCCACGCGAAACGCGCGCTCTTGCCGGTGGCGGGTGTAAGTGTCTTGCATGCGGTAGGGCAGAACGCCATCACCAAATCCCAACCCGATATAGCGCCGGACGGACTCCGGTACGTTGTCGTCGATGGTGATGGATGGCAAAACAGATTTTGGCTGCAATGGCGGCAGAGGATTTTCCGGCCCCAATGCCGCGCCGGGCATGTACAATTCCTCTATGCGAAGTTCGGTTGTCATGATCTGGGTTTATGTCATGGGTTGAATCAAATAGATTTTCCCCGCTTGTGTCGAAAACACCGCCACGGCGGTTTCAGGGCGCTTTACAGTAACTTCGGTTCCATCGCACATAATGCGAACCGCCACAGGAGCGCGCAGGGAACACGAAGCATCCCGTTTCGCATGGAGGGCGGCATTTCGCAAAGCACCTGCATCCCATTCGATGTCCACGGCAAACCCGCCGCGCGCACACAATCCTTTGACATGCCCTGCAGGCCAGGCCTTGGGCAACGCGGGCAATAGAGTAATTTGCCCTGTGTGGCTCTGTACAAGCATTTCGGCAATGCCGGCCGCGCCCCCGAAATTCCCGTCGATCTGGAACGGCGGATGATTATCAAAAAGATTGGGCAAGGTGGACTTCTGAAGGAGGGCCACGAGATGCTCATGCGCGCTATCGCCATCTTCCAGCCGCGCAAAGAAATTTACGATCCACGCGCGGCTCCACCCCGTGTGCCCGCCGCCATGGCTCAGCCGGCGTTGCAGCGTTGTACGTGCGCCCTGCGCCAGATCGGGCGTGCCATGCGGCGTGATTTCGTTGCCCGGATGCAGCCCGAACAAGGGCGACATATGCCGGTGGCCGGGTTCAGGCTCATCAAAGTCTTCCAGCCATTCCATAATCTGACCGTGCTTGCCAATTCGTGTGGGAACAAGCTTGGCGCGTGCCTGATCCAGTTTTGCGCGGAACGCTTCGTCTATTCCTAAGATCGCACTCGCTTCGATGCAATGGGTGAACAAGTTTCGCAGGATTTGCTCATCCATGGTGGGGCCCATGCAGACATTCGCGGTTTGGCCATCCGCTGTGCGGAATTTATTTTCCGGCGAGTTGGAGGGGCTGGTGACCAGCCATCCATGGCTTTTCTCTTCCACCAGGGAATCCAGATAAAACTCCGCCGATTCCTTCATGATGGGATACGCCCAAGCGAGATATTTCGGGTCGGGATTGAACGTGTAATGTTCCCACAGGTGCTGACAGAGCCATGCGCCCGCGGCGGAAAATTGCCCCCAGCCGGGATGTTCGCCCGGCGAGGTAAATCCCCATACATTGGAAATGGTGTGTACCACCCAGCCGTTTGCGCCGTAATGAATCTGGGCGGTTTTACGTCCGGGAACACGCAATGTATCGATGAATTCGAGAAAAGGCGTATGACATTCGGCGAGGTTGGTGAGTTCCGCGGGCCAATAATTCATCTGGTCATTGATGTTGTGATGGTAGTCACAATTCCACGGAGATTGGAAGTGGTCGCACCACAGGCCTTGAAGATTTGCCGGCAAGTTTCCTGGCCGTGAACTGGAAATCAGCAAGTAGCGCCCAAACTGAAAATATTGGACCAGTAGTTGCGAATCGGCTTCACCTTCCCGAAGCGCGTTCAGGCGCTCATCGGCAGGCTTATCGGCAGCGGAGGATCCCAGATCCAATTCTACCCGGTGGAATAAACCCTGATAGTCCTCGATATGCCTCTTGCGCAGATCTTCATAGGACTTTGCCGCCGCCGCATCCAGCCATTGAATGCATTTTTCGCGGGGATTTCCACTGCGAAAATCCGTGGCGGCGGTGTGAAGCAGCGTCACGGCATCGGCGTTTTTAACATGCAAAACATTGCCCTCGCTGCTAATTTCCCCCCCTTCGGGCAAAAGACGCAACACGGCATCAAACTGCATCCCCTGATTGTTCCACAAGCGGCCGTGCATCCAGAGTTGGTTGTTCCCATCCACACGGCCTTCCAACTCCGGAGAGGCATTCGGACCGGTTTTCGGTTCAATGGAAGAACCATTCTTCCATTCATCGGAAGTATTTCGCCGGTCCCGATCCAAGCGCACGGTGAAAGAGATTTTCCCTGGCGGATCACTGGTAAACCGCGCCACCAGCACCTGATCCGGCGCACTGGCAAAAACTTCGCGGGAAAAAGCGACCTTGCCACACTGAAATGAGGTTGTTGCCGTTGCGGTGTCCAGATTTAATTCACGGCGGTAGTTCTCGAACTTTTTATCTGGAAGTTCGAAGGAGAACCAAAGGTCTCCCAGGGTTTGATAACATCCAAAGGCCACATTGGCGCCTGCGCCATGGCCGGAGCCGGGGCCTTTGCACACCATCTTGGCGATGGTGAGTTTCTCGGCTTCTTCATACTTCCCTTCCGTGAGCAACCGCCGGATTTCTGGCAGGGCCGCGAGCGCTTCTAGGTTGTCGGCATCCTGTGGGCCGCCTGACCATAGGCTAATCTCATTAAGCTGGAGGCGTTCCTGCTGCACGCCGCCGAAAACCATGGCGCCGAGGCGGCCATTGCCCACGGGAGAGGCCTCTGTCCACATTTTGGCGGGTTGCCGATACCACAACGTCATCATATTCGCAGTCTCCGCAGCGGCTGAAACGCTGAGAACTATTCCAAGCGCGGCCATCATGTAAAGAGTTCTGACGGATTTGATCTTTGGATATATCCCCATCGCATCGTACCTCCATGATCCTTATGTTGATCAGCGCCGCACTAAACTGCTTTCTCCGGCGCAGTATAACCCGGAATTAACAGTAGCACGCCGGAGGCCGCCGCCGCCAACAGCGCGCCAAAACCGAATGCAAATGCCGCCCCCCACGCATTCCAGACAACGCCAAAGAGAATGCTGGCCGGAAGCGCCCCAATGCCCACGGTCGCATTGTAATACCCCATGGCCGTGCCGCGCAGGTGCTTGGGGGCCATATCCGCCACCCATGCTTTTTCCGTGGGTTCCACCAAGCCATAATAAATGCCATATAACAGAAAAACGGCAATCACCGCCGCGGTGGAGTGAACACACGCAAACCCGATATAGATGGCGGCATAGAAAATCCACCCCGTGAGAATCATCGGCCGGCGTCCCACGCGATCCGAAAGCGTGCCCCCTATGTAGGTGGCAATCATTTTCACGACATGGTGCAGTGCCCAAAGCAAGGCCACCCACGCGGCGGGCACACCAGCCTGGGTTAATAGAAGCAAAATAAACGCATCGCTGGAGTTGCCCAGGGTAAAGAGCAGCAACGCCAGGAGCAGAATCTGAAAACGGCCGCCCAATTCCCGAAGATGTCCTTTTGTGCGGAGTGGAACTTCGGATTCTTCTTTGCGGAGATCGGGGGGATCCTTGATCCCAAAGGCCAACACGCCAATGACCAGCGCGGCCGGAATCGCGGCCAGCAGGAAAACCCAGCGCAGGGGAAGCCCCAGCAGGGAAAGGAGCGCCGCCGCGATCACGGGGCCCGCCACCGCGCCCGCATGGTCCATGGAACGGTGAAAACCATAGGCTTTACCACGATGTTCCGGCTCCACCGAGTCGGCGATAAGAGCATCGCGCGGCGACGTGCGAATGCCTTTCCCCACCCGATCTAAAAAACGCATCGCAAGCACGAAGATCCACGACCCCGCCAACCCGATCAGGGGCCGCACCAGTCCAGCGAGGCCATAACCTGCGAGTACAAAAGGTTTCCGGCGCGCGGTGCGGTCGGTCCATATGCCGGACACCAGTTTGAGGACACTGGCGGTGGTTTCTGCGACACCTTCAATGATGCCCAGCGACAACGCCCCAGCGCCCAGAACGGTACTGAGAAACACCGGCAGGAGGGGGTAAATCATTTCACTGGACATATCCGTCAGGAAGCTGGCCAGACCCAGCGCCACAACGGTCGGGGGAATGCCTTTAAAAAGACGCCTCATGCCCTGTCAGGAAAGCTCTTTCACATTGGTGATGATTTTTGAGATCAGGTGATAGTCAAGCGCCTCTTTAGCGCTCATCCAGAAATTGCGATCACTGTCCTTGGCCACCTTTTCAATCGGCTGGCCGGTTTCCTCGGATATCATTTCATTAATGCGTTTGCGAATCTTGAGGATTTCCTGCGCCTCTATGCGGATGTCAGCCAACTGTCCGCCGGCCCCGCCGCTCGGTTGATGAATCAGGAAACGCGTATTGGGGAGCGAGTAGCGCCGTTCTTTCGGAGCGCCAAACAGGATCGGTACAGCAATGCTCGCCACCCATCCCGCGCCGATGGTGGTAATCGGCGAGGCGATGAATTTCATCATGTCATGGATGGCGAATCCTGAATCCACATGACCGCCCGGCGAGGTGATGATCACCTTGATGGGATCCTTCGACTCCGTGTCCAGCACCAGCAACTGGGCAATAACCCGCTCCGCCAGTTCCTGGTCCACCGTTCCATTAATCAGGATCGTGCGCGACTTTAACAAGCGGGCCAGCATGCCCTCGTTCTTACTTTCCTGCGCGTTCTCACATTCTTTTTCGTCATCACTAAAAATGAATCGCATTTCCATTCCTCTTGGCTGTTCTTACTGAAACCAGTATTCTGCCAATTGGCAGGGGAGGAGGTCAAAATCCTGGCAAGGATCAAAAATCTAGCCGTTAGCCCAGGATTTCCGGTACACTATGAGCATGATGGTCCCGGCATGTCAGATCTCAGGCAGTGCCTGTACATGGAGGGAACACTCAATGTTGCCGATGTGGAGATAATTTACGATGAGACTCCCGCTAAAAAGCCTTAGCCTCCATGGACTTAAATCGATCAAGTCCCTGAACGATTTTTCACTAGGACCCCTCACTGTGATGATCGGCGCTAATGGCGCGGGCAAGAGCAATTTTGTGGACTTTTTCCGAATGATGCGCGCCATGGCGGACAAAGGGCTTCAAGGCTACATCCAGAAGAATGGCGGCGCGGATAGTTTTTTCTTTATGGGGCCGAAGTATTCACGGGAAATTACCGCGTAGTTAGACTTTGGGAATGACAAGTATCGATTCGGTTTGGAACCTGCCGCGGATGGGAAATTAGTCATTTCGGAGGAGTGGATAAACTGCAACACTCCGGATACAAAAGGCATGTTTGTATCCTTGGGACAGTGGAATACTGAAAGCTGCCTGAAAGCCTACTGCGATGCTCCCACCGGAATCAGTGCGCCGGGCCTTCGGGCAGGAGGAACGGCAGACCATGTTTACGGAGCTATTTCAAACTGGGCTGTCTATCATTTTAACGATACTAGTCCGTTGGCCTCCTTGCGTCGGGACTGGCCGGTTCGCGATAGGTTGGAGTTACGGGGAAATGCGGAAAATATTGCAGCATTTTTATTGCAGTTAAGAGAGAAGTTCCAGGATCGTTATTCTCTCCTCAAGGATACTATCAGGCTAATAGCGCCATTTTTTGACGATTTTGTGCTAGAACCTGAATCCAATGGAAAGGGGGAAACAGTTCGACTTGAATGGCATCAGAATGGCAGCGATTTTCCTTTTCAACCCAGTCAGTTTTCTGACGGCACTTTACGTTTTATTTGTTTAGCTACTGCGCTTCTTCAGCCCGATCCGCCCGCCACAATTGTGGTGGATGAACCGGAGTTGGGATTACATCCATATGCTCTTTCGCTTCTGGCAAACCTGATTGAATCTGCGTCTGAACATACTCAAATTATCGTTTCCACACAATCGCCTCAACTTCTGGATCATTTTCAACCAGAAACCGTGGTTATAGTACGCCGTCAAGCCGGGGAATCCGTTTTCGAACGCTTGGATACCGCAGCATTACATGAATGGATGGAAGAATATTCTGTAAGCGAGCTTTGGCGTAAGAATGTATTCCAAGGAGGGCCCAGCCATGAATGAAGTGGGGGCGATCATGGAAGGTGAAACCGAGTTGGCATTTGTTCAAACGGTGCTTGCTCCATATTTTCAGACCAAAGGGATAACAATCTGGGCCCGCCTGCCGGGCCGTGTTAACCGGCAGGGGGGCGTTCAATCTTGGAGTGTGATTCGAGGGGATATTGTCAGGACGCTTAAAGAGCGTTCTAGCCGGTTTTGCACAACTATGTTTGATTATTATGCCATGCCGCGGGATTGGCCGGGCCGCTTCGAAGCATCAGAGCTTCCTTGGGACAAAAGGGGCGCTTATGTGGAAAGGGCAATATTTGAAGATTTAGCACATCATATGGGATCTGATTTTCGACAGGAACGGTTTATCCCCTATGTTCAAATGCATGAATTTGAGGCTATTCTTTTTTCAGATGTGCGTAGACTGGGCGCTGTGTTAACGGAGATATTTGGCGCAAGCAGCCCTGAAATTATGGACCAATTGCACTCTATTGTCGTAGAGGCAGGATCTCCGGAGGCGATTGATGATTCTCCGAATTCCGCACCTTCCAAGCGGATCATATCGTTAGCTTCTGGGTATAAAAAAACTCTTCATGGCATACTTGTCGCACAACGCATACAACTTCCTGTAATTTGTGCCTCATGCTTGAATTTCAATCATTGGATAACCCGGCTTGAGGCTTTGGGCACGAAATAGAAGACGGATGTTTCCGGACTGTTTACATTAACCCGCCTTGACAAAATGACATTTCACATAGGTCGTATGCTGGTCGCACACAAATTCTTTTCCAAAGATTGCGGCGCGTTGCGGGATTGGCCTTTTCGCACTGACGGTTTGTACATGTTTCATCGGGGCCGCCTTGTTGGTTTGCTTACATTAAAAACGAATGTCACGGATGCGCTCCAGGTAGTATTGTACATTCTTCAACGGCGTGCCGGGGGTAATGAGATGATCGGGCAGGGGAACAAAACCGCCTTCCGCCATGAGGGGCCGGCGGCGCTCGATTTCCGCGTCGATGGCGGCCGGACCCTTTTCCAGCGTCAGCTTGTCAATTCCCCCGAAAATGCGCAGATTTTTCCCGTATTTCCGGCGCAGGGCCATGGGGTCCGCCTGCCATGTGCCAATCTCCACGGGGAACATGACATTCACCCCCGCATCGAGCCAATGGGGAATCAGATGGTCAATCATGCCGTCGCAATCCACCAGATACAAATCGCATCCGCAGGAACGTAATTTCTCCGCTATTTTGCGGTATCCCGGCACGCACAGTTCCTTGAAACGGTCCGGATGTATCAAGGGGCCGGTCTTGAAGCATATGTCTTCCCACCCCCAGCCCAAGTCAATCTTGACCCGGCCCGCAACCTGATCGAGAGCCCAGCAGACCAGGTCCGATATGGTGTCCACGGTTTCCGCGAAGAAATCGGGATAGGCCATGCTCGCAACGGCCATATTTTCGACCCCCATCCAATTGCGGAGAAAACCAACCATGCTCATCGTACTGATGGCGATCGGCACATCGCTTTTCTCCAGGTCTTGGAGGACCTCATCAATGTTTTCCGCGATACGGCCCGGATCCGGCTGCAACCGCTTCTTGTATTCCGGCCACCCGGAAGGATCTTTTAAGAGAAAATCGATGTAATGGGGAATGCATGACCGGTTTTTCCACACTTGGGCGATCACGCCGTCATTCTGCCGCATAATACGGTATTCTTCCGTTTCTTCGAGAATCTCTTCTTCGAAGAGCGGATACAACCCAAGATCAATCGGAACACCCCTGTTCATCGGGGATGCATTAAAAAATTCCTGCTCGTTGGCCCCTTCTGGAAGGCCCTCGCCATGCCAGCGGCGGAGCGTTTCCGGCCAGCCGGTCCAATGAAATACCGGCATCCGATCAAACTCTCCATAGTGCATGATTTCGACAAAAAGTTCCCTTGTGGTCATCAGTTTCGCCTTTCCTGACCCATTTCCCGGTGCTGGTGGCGGAGACTATACCATATTGGCGGATTTCATGCCTGCAAGCCGGTTTTGATGAGCCATCGGAATTGAACACTTTTCGTTTTTCTGCTATGATATCGAATTGATGGATGTTTGCCCGTGCATACCCTTCCGGAGAGGGTGAAAGCCGCTTCCTGGCATGTTGACCGGGAGGGTGTCCATCGGGTTCTGGCTAAGCGCGGCATGGATCACCAGATTCAAGGGTTTGCATCCTGCTGTGAATCTGAACGATAATTCAAGATCCAGAATACGGCAATTACAATGGAAAGGCACCAATCTGTGTCGGCGGTCATTGAAACACTCAACTTGAATAAAATCTATGAGGGCGCCTTCCGGGGCCAGGATGTACACGCTCTGAAAGACCTCAACCTGGCCATAAAACCCGGCGAGATCTTTGGGTATCTCGGACCGAACGGCTCCGGCAAGACCACGACGATTAAGCTCCTGCTGGGATTGATTTTCCCCACGTCAGGCACGATCACAATCATGGGCAGCCGGGACATCAGTTCGGCGAAAGTAAAACGCAATATCGGCTATCTTCCGGAAGGCGCGTATTACCCGGACTTCCTGCGCGGCGAGGAAATCCTGCGGTACTATGGCAAGCTGTATGGCCTACGCGGAGCCGATTTGGAAAAACGCATTGATGCGGCAATCGAACTGGTCGGCATGACCCACGCGCGCAAGCGCCTGCTGCGCGGTTATTCGAAAGGCATGCGCCAGCGCATCGGTCTGGCCCAGGCGCTGATCAGCGACCCGCAGATCCTTATCCTGGACGAGCCCACCACGGGCCTGGACCCCATCGCCCGTAAGGAAATCCGGGACATTCTGGCCAACCTGCGCAATCAGGGCAAAACCCTCCTGATCTCCAGCCATGAGTTGCTGGAAGTAGAACTTATCAGTGACCGCGTGGGCATCTTATTCGATGGTGTCGTACAGACTATGGGCACTATTGAAGAATTGTTGACGGAACGCGAGATGTCCATTGAGGTGTCGGGTGCTTCCGAAGAGGCACTGACACGGTTGTCGGGCAAAGGCATCTCGGTGGAAGATTACACGGGTGAAAAAATGAAATTGCGCGTGCCCAAAGGGCAATCGGTATATGACACGTTGGAGCTCTGCAAAGCGGAGCAATTAACTATAATCAGCATCGCCCCCCGGCGCGAGACCCTCGAAGAGTTGTTCGTGCGCGTGGTAGGGGCGGCGGAAGCAGAACGGAGGCAAGCCGTATGACGGCCGTTATCGATTCTTTCCGGGGCCCCTGGTGCATTGCGGTGTACACTTGGCGCGAAGGCATGCGCAAAAAGACCCTTGTGGGCTTTCTTGTACTCAGCCTGTTGGTGATTTTCGGCTCCAGCTTCATGTCTTCGTTTCTCGATCCCTCCGCGCAATCCGATATGGAATTGAAGCTGATCAAAGACATCTGCGTTACCACCATCGCCATTTTCGGCATGCTCATTACCGTGTTCATCTCCGCGTCCGTCGTGCCGACGGAGATGGATAACAAAGTCATTTACACCGTGTTGTCCAAACCGGTCCGGCGCGTGCAATACCTGCTGGGCAAGTTCCTGGGCGTACAGCTTATCATTCTCGTGAATCTGGCGCTGATGGGCGCACTCTTCTTCCTGGCGATTTACCTGAAACAACGCATTCTACCGACCTTGCTGCTCTGGTCCATTTTGCTCACCTATTTCCAGTTCATCATCGTCTCGGCCTTCACTTTCGCCATTTCCTGTGCTTCGACATCGTCCGTGCTGCCCACCATCGGCGGTCTTTTCATTTATATTACGGGCACCTTGACGGAATATTTAAAGGATGTTTTTACACGGTCCGGGCAAACAGGGGAACTGCTCGATAAGATAGTGGGGTACCTTGCGTATGCCCTCTATAACGTGCTGCCCAATCTAATGCACTTTGATCTGAAGGACCAGATTATTAACCGCGCCCCGAACGATCCCCCCACGGATGTGCTGATCCCGAATCTGATCGCGTATGGATTGTTGTATGCCATAACCGGATTCATCATGTCCTATATTATTTTCCGGCGGAAGGAGATGTAAACCGCCATGAAGCGGAACTCCCTGTTCATACTTATCCTGCTGCTGGCGGTGTTTATAGCACTGGGAACACTGCAAAACCGGCATTTACAGCAACTGCGCGCTTCGGAGGCGTTTTACCGCTGGATCCTTGCCGCCGCCACTAATGAACGCCTATTTTCGGATCAGTCGGAAGGGTATGATGACAAAAGCTTGTTTATGTCCATTGCCGATGCCACCGAATCACTGTTGCCGGAAGTCTCCACGATGGAGAACACAGGGGCTGATCCCATCCGCCCGGTGAGCCGGTTGGGAATGGTCGCGGGCGAACAGGAACACCGGAAAACGCTCTGGAAACTTGTCAGTGGCCCCGTGCTTGCACAGCAGCGGCAACGGTTCCTGGACGATGCACGCCAGCGAAAATTGCTCTTTGCCAAGGATATTCAATATGCCGAGGCGCAGGCCAGCGGAGTGAATGTGTTTAATCTGTTTTTCGGATTCCGGAAGGTGGCCGCCACGTTTGTGTGGATTCAGGTGGATCGGTTCTGGCACCAGGGCATGATGTACCGCATGATCCCGTTGATGAAAACCTGTGTGACCCTGGACCCCAATTTCGTGGATGCATATCTGCTGGGCGCGTGGCATCTGGCCTATAACGCCACGGCCAAGATGGTCGACACCCCGCAGGCGCTCAAAACCTGGAGCGATAAGTATCAAACGTGCCTGGGAGAAAAAGAACGTTATTATTACCTTGCCGTCGATTTTCTTCAGGATGGCATTCAAAAGAACAGCGACAATTATAAGTTGTATTTCGATCTTGGCTTCGCGGTGTACAAGAATAAATTGCAGGACTATGAAAAAGCCGTCAAGTATCTCACTCCCGCCACTTACAAAATGTACCATGATCGCTGGGTGCCCCGGCAATTGTTCATATGCCTCGAACTAAACGGTCAATATGAGAAGGCGCTGGAAGGGTGGCAGCAATACGTCAAGGAATATCCCGAATCCCAATCGGCCCTGGAAACCGCCCCGCGGTTTATCAAGCGCAACCAGGCGTTTATTCAGGAGAAAGAGGCGGAAAAAGCGGAAGCGGAGGCCAAGGCCACGGCGGATCCCGTGGCTGCGCAGTTGAAACGAAAAGAGGCGGAAGAACACACGCAGGCTGCGCTTCGGCTCTGGACCGAGCTGAACGAGCCTTTTGGGGACTACCGCATAGCGCGTCTCCATGCGTTGGATCTCGGAAATGAAGGCCGTTACATAGAAGCCATCGGTGTCCTTGAAAAGGCCCGGTGGGATAATCTCAGCAGCTTTGATGAAGCGTCAGAACTTATTATGGAGTTTAAGCAAAAAGGGAACATCCCGCTGTCCGTTTCCGAGAAAAAGGCCATGTTGCGTAAAGAAGAAGGCGAAACCTGCACGGGCCAGCCTGCGGCCAGTAAATAAACAGATCCGCTGTATTCAGGGAACACCCTATTTTGGTGTCCATGGCGCACCCTGCTGAAGTGCTTCGATCATTGCGGCTACGTTTTCCGGTTTGGCGTCGGGGGGAATCGCATGAGACGGCGCGGCAATGTATCCCCCGTTTTTACCCACTTCCTCCAGCCGCCGCCGCACTTCGTCCTTGACCTGCGCCACAGTGCCATACGGCAATGTGCGCTGGGTGCTGATGCCCCCGTAAAAACTCAATTCCCCTCCGAAACGCTGTTTGGTTTCAAATACGTCAATCACTTCCGGTTGAAACGGATTGAAACAATGTAATCCGCATTCAATAAGTTCCGGAAACAGTTCGTCCACTTTTCCGCAACTGTGAATCATCACATATTTTCCCCGCTTCCGCACCGCCTGATACATTTCACGCACACGCGGCTTGATGAACTCACGCCACATTTGCGGGCCCATGATCAGACCGCGCTGCGATCCCCAATCGTCACCGAACATCATCGCGTCAATCTCAAACGTGCATGCGTGTTCTATACGCGCTAGATTGTGTTCCAGGATGCGATCCAGCAGGCGATGCACTGTTGAAGGCTCTGCCGCCATGGCGATGAGCAGGTCTTCCATCCCGAAGAGTGTCCAGGCGCGCTCGAACAGGCTGAAGCCGATGTTGGCGAGTACAAACTGGCCTTGCGCCCGCGCAATGGTATCGGGAAATGATTCATAGCGCCGTGGATCATGCGGATCGGGAAACACATATTCCTCAATGGTATCCGAGGTCACCATATGATTGCAGACAATCCCGATGTCCTTATCCACCGAGCGGTTCCACTGCACGCCGAATTCATCCTCCCAGATATCTGACGCCACTTCCTTCCACCCGTCCGGCCCTACTGTGCTGAGAAAGGTTAACGCGTTGCCAAGATGATCGGCAAAATTCGGATCGCCGTAATACTCCGCCATCCGCGCATGCATCGGCATGGTGAATTCGATGCAATAGGGCGTCTTGTCCGGCTGCTGATGATTAAAACTCGCTATGACCCGCTCTCGATTTGTCATCTATAACTCCTGCCATTCTTCTTTGATTTTTAGATGGAAACCATCTATTTCAGGCAAGACAAGATTTCGATGAATGCGAAAAACAATCCAATCCTCCAGCACTTCCTGCAATTCATCTCTGCATGCCTCAAGTGTGTTTGCACGGGCAAATACACCATTGCATTCCCCGATCTCACCATAATAGGCGCCATCATCCCGCAGTATTTCATAATGAGCGTGCCGCATAGCCGCTTCTATATAGTGGAGCAACATTTTAACGCTTTTCTCGTTCCCAAGTTGCACTTGTACAAAAGCTGTGCGTTGAGTAATGTCACGTCGTCATCCTCAATAGTCTCTACTCTCACTCGCCCGGCTTGACCACCACGGTCTGATTAATATCGGGCGCCGTCACGGGCCATGTGTACTTGGCGCCGTTTGCGGATTCCATTTCCACAAAATATTCAATCGTCTTCTTCCCAATCTTCTTCGCCGGAATCTGTCCGGTGTAGGTCTGCCGCGCGGCAAGATTCATTGGGATATTTTCGAATGCGGACTCACCCAAGGCGCGCCAACGGACCGTGCCCGATATTGCCGGGGCGGCATCCAGCCATATTGCCTTAATCGCCAAGTCTTCTTTTTGTCTAATTAGTCCGCGCTTTGTCGGCACGATCACCCGTGGAGCGCCGGTATAGTGTGCGGGAAGCAAAGCTTCCGCGGGCAATGGTTCACCCAGAATATCCGCCAATTCCTTTCCGGGTGCTTCCAGCATCGTTGGGAATGTGTGTTGCTCCAGATTGGTCACATTGCCCATTTCGCCATAGGTGCTCACCGTGGCCAGCAGCGCTTCAAACGCCTCCCGCGCGGCCTGAACCAAGGCGATGCGTTTTGGCAGCACGGATTCACGGGCGAGTTGTTTCTTTTTATCTGCATCGGTTTCCTTTTTCACCGGTTCGAAGGCGGCATTGAACTCCGCCCACGCACACCGCATCTTTCCCGCAGCCCGTAGCATGCGGAAATTGTTCAGCCAATAGTTGAAGCGCTCCTGGTTGCCGAATCCCTTCACTCTGGGGCTCAATGCCGCCAGGGCATCCACAAACACATACTCCTTGCCGGCCTCCGCCCACGGCCGCTTGTCGGGATCGTATCCTCCGGGACCGCCAATCCAATTGGAGGGACGCGGCAGCGCGCCGTCCACTTCACTGAATATCGTTGCGGCGTCCGTGGCAATTTCCGGACCAAATTCAGCGAGCGCCCAGTCGGCATAAAAATCATCCGCCCGTGGATGCGCTCGCAACGGTTTCAGATCAGCGCCATAGTCTTTATACGCTTCGCCGCCGCAATTGATTTTCTGGGAGAAGTTGGTTCCCTCTACAACAATTCCCGCAATGGACGGGAATTCCGTCTGTTTCACAAAATCAATATCCAGCCTTCCGTCATTAACCTCGGTATCGCAGCTAACGTCCAGCGGCGTATTAGCGCCCACTCGCGCAAAAATGTCCAGATTCTCAATAACCGCGTTGTCTTCCAGCTTTACGCCGAACACGCGTTTCTCTTTTTCCCGGTAATGCGGTTCGCAGAATTGGAGGGTGACCTTGTATGTTCCATTCGGCACAACCAGCCGGTACGCCGCAACATCCCACCGCACAGATCGATAGACTTCGCCATTTTCCATGGAATCAAAAAATGGATGATTAAAGGAGGTGGCGGTGCCGCCCAGCACTCCGGATTCCGTTGCGGCGGGATCGATCCATCCCGTCTGATCCCATGCGCCCTTGGCCAATGAGGACACATTCGGCCCCAGGATGCGCGTGCGCCAATGAATACCCATGAGTCCGGTGCAGCCATACTTGAGCGCGTCGCGCGCGTCCCGCCGCATGCGGCCGGCCCACAACTGGATCTGCGACATCGCGGGGTCGTCTTCCAGCCAGGGAATCGCCCATTTGCCGCGCCCTTCGACCTTTGCGAAACCCGGCTCCACCGGATCATGCCCCACCTGCCGGTTGATGCAACTCACCGCCATATCCCTGGGCAGCATTTTGTCGAGATAGGCGCGGTCGTATTGCGGACCCAGCACCCATCCGCACGTGGCCAGTTGGAACGGCGGTTTCACCTTTTCCCAGGCGGCCCGCGCAATCTTCAGATCATCGATGGTGCGGTTCACCACCTCCTCGGACACCTTTTCCCACGTCCAGTTTTCCGGTGTCCAGAACCAGTAATAATCCAGCGGATGCATGTTGCTGATGCGGGTGTAAATACCTTCATACAGTTCCGCGATATTTTCCGGCGTCAGCGCCGCCACATCATCTTTCCCCGTCATGCGCCTGGCAACGTCACGCGGTGTGACCAACGGGGTTTCCGTGCCGATACACGTTTTGATGCCCAGTTGCCGCGCAAAGGTGAAAGCGTCTTTGAACATGGCCCCGGCACGCGCAAATACCTCCACGCATTCCTCGGGTGTATCGGGTTTTGGCGTTAGGTCGCGCATCACTTCGCAGCCAAAATCGTCGCGGTCATACAAAGACCCCGCGCCGCAGGAATAATCGCTGGTTTTTTTGGGCTGGTAGCCCCAGCCTACCGCCAGCGTGGTGTTGTACCAAATCGCGGGATACGCGGACTTCACGGTTCCATCCGCGTTCACCTCCTGTGAGCGGCCAATCCATACACACGGCTCCGCCGCCGGCCGGTCTTCGGGATAGGTGTGCAGTCCGAAAAAATTCATTCGCAGCTTGGGTAATTGCGCCAGAATCGCCAAATAATCCTGCGGATTCCACCAGTCCGGGCCTTCTGGAAAATCATGAAACGGCTGAATCCCGCGCAATTCAAATAAGGGCTTGCCGGACTCATTGAGTTCCGGCAGGCCCAACGGGATTTTCGTGTCGGGGATAACATCGCTGTCCAGATAAAACCGGACCCCCAGTTTTTCGGCCAGTTGATATGCTCCGTACAAAGTGCCCAGTTCACCGCCACCCACTACATACAATCGTCTTGTGCCGGAGGTGCCGGTCAGCGTGCGCAGCCAGTATTCCTGCTCGCCCAGTTCATTCAACGCCGCAGTATCCAGCCCCTCGGTCCACTTATGATCCTTGAGGCAAACGACGATCTCCGAGGAACTGTCTTTTTCACGATGGATTGGCAACAGCGTTCCCGTCCGGAGAAAGGCATAACGCTGGATCTCAAGAGCGGCCAACTGCACGAGCGGCGGCGCATCTTTTGGGCATACAAGTACAGTGCCCGCATTCTGCACTTCCCCTGCGAGGGCGTCCACCGCCAGACTTCCGAATATCACCATGAATGCAGTGTAAAATAATGGTTTCATATACGGACCTCCTCGCGCATACCCGCGCGCTTGTGGATCAATCGGGATATATGAACTTAAGATTCACCTGAGTATCCGGATGCAGGCTTTGTTTTACCGGGCAGGTTTTTGCAGCATTCTCCAAACGAACACGATCTTCCGCGGCAATCACTTTGCCCGCAGGAAGCGTTATCGTAACTGTTAACGCACCGATGCGCCGCACCGGAACCGCCGCCATATCTTTCACCACATTCACCTGTGTGCCATCAATATCCAAGCCTTTCCGCTTCGCCATCAATCCCATGATCGTTACAATGCATGAACCCAGCGCCGTCCCCACCAGATCCGTGGGCGAAAACGCCGATCCTTTCCCGCCGTTATCCACCGGCGCATCCGTCACTATTACATTGCCCGACGGTCCATGCACCGCCTCACACAGCAAATCACCCTTGTAGACTATATCCACTTCGACGCTCATACTATTCAGCCCTTCCGTTGTTGGTTGTTGCGCAATTCCTTCTTATCCTAGTGTATGCTCCCCTGAAAATGCGATTTTCTCCGCCCGCCGTTTACTTCATTTTGAATCAGATCAGTCGGATCAGTCGTATCGGTCGTATCGGCCTGATCACCTCTGTTCCTCTTCCTCCCCTAACGCACCCCCTCCGAAAATAAAGCGCTATTTTGCGTATTCCGCTTCCGGAGCGAAATCGAAAAGGGTGTTATCGTGCGGACCGAACCACCCCACGGCCCAGCGGCTGTTCACCCCGCCATACACGTTGGTTTTGGGCGCCCATTCCCATTTTTCACTGGTGATATGGCCGTCGGCCCAGCATACATTGGCCCGCCCGTAATGCCTGAAATGAATCGTAGGGGAGGGGGTATAACTCGAATCCGGATCACCGTGCGGATACGATGCGGAGACGAAGCGCGGCGGCTCAATAAAGCTATACTCCACGATGTAGCCTTCCTGCGGGATGGCGGCATCGGCAAACATGATCGTCTGGGCGGGATGGGCAATGCGGACGTCCCGGATGCCTTTGCGCACGGAGTCAATGGGGTCTTCCACCAGCGCCATCATGCTTCCAATGTACGCCATATTGTAACCATATCCGCCCGTGCCCGATTCGAATGCATTGTCCACTTCGCCGCGCCGCCGGTACTCAAAATATTCCGGGCATTCCTTTACGCGGTGATCCGGCAAATACTCCGCCAGCGGACCGCGTTTGGGATCGAAATCGCTATTGGCATTTGGAGTCGCCCGGACCCCATGCCAGCGGATGCGTCCGCCAAAATGATCCGGCGGCGCATTCGGCAGCATGAAATCGTTCAAATCCGGCGCGGCGGGACAATAGCACCCGTCATGTTCCGCGGCGTACATCGCGTTTGCCAGATACAACTGCCGCAGGTTGTTCACGCATTGTGCGGACCGCGCCTGTGCACGGGACCGTGCCAGGGCGGGCAACAGCAGGGCCGCCAGGATGCCAATGATGGCGATGACCACTAACAATTCAATCAGGGTGAAACCAGAAGTGGGGTTTGGGGTTTGGGACGTGGGAGAAGAGAAGGAATGTTAATAAAATTACCGTAAAGACGCTGAATGTAGTAAAAAGGGAAAGAGACATGGGGCGTGGTTCGGCAATTTCGAAGGAGAAAGATTCCTCGCCCAGGAGTTCGGTTAATTCCGGATCGGCATACAGATTCAACGTCAGCGGAGCCTGTTCTTTTGCGCTGCCCACCCGCACGCGGAATGTGGCCACGCCATTATTGATCCTCACCTGATGCCCCGCCTCCGTTATGCTGGCATCCACGGTTGTTGGAACGCCACCGTCCGTCACGAGTGTCAATAATGTTCCGTTCGTCACAATGTGCCCGTCAATATCCCGCACAATGTCCGTGGTGAATAAAACCGGCCCCGGCGCGGTGGCATGCGGGTCCACGGCGAGGATCGCAATGGGGCCAACAGGCGGCCCGGACACCACGGCATCATCCCCGGTTCCCGGAGTGGATGCCAACACGAAAATTCCCGGATAGTGTGAGATAAAAGCAACGGCATTTGCGCTGGTGTTCACCACAACACCGCTGATGCCGTCTTGCGTGAAAGTTCCCGATACATGGCGATAGGGTTGCAGGCCGGGTTCATCCAATCCTGCGATTTCCGTGGAAATATAGGTGATGATGAACTCGGCGGGTTGGATTTGCGCCGCGGCAAAATCCGGCTCGCTGCTTTGGAATTCGCGCGCCGCGCCGCTTTTTTGAAAACTGGTAATATCGCCCACAGGGATGGCCACAGGGAGAATATCGACGATGCAATTGTATTTTCGGACACCTGTCCGGTCGCCGCTGGATCGCAATGTGATGGAATTCCCTTGCACGTCAGAAGCTATGCCCAAGACCGTTCCTGATGGGCTTCCACCTTCTTCGATTGGAATTTCCAGCGCCAGCACCGTGCTCTCGGGCCGTGCGGGATCCGTTTCCGCCATGCGCGTCTCATACTCGTCCAGAATGCCGTCTGCGTCGGCATCCACGGTTGGCGCCACATCGGCCACGGCATCGATCTCCGGAGAAATGGATCCGAATGCCGGATCAGTTCCCACAATGAACGACCATATCCGAATAAAGTCTATGTGGTCGAATCCGGATGGGAGATTTAATGCCCATTGGATATCAAACGCATCGCCGCCGCCGCTCCTGGTGGTCAATCCTACCTTGAACGGGTCATCCGGGCGCACATAATTGTCCAGGTATTTTTTTTGGGTGGGGGATAGTTCCGCATATCCCCAATCGTATTCCTGGGTGTTGTTCGTGGGGTCTGCATCAACACTATTGGGATTTAGAATATTGCCCGCGAGCGGGGGAGAGGGTTGCGGGATCCCCGCCGGGAGAACGGCCTGGGTGTACCCGCGTTTCCCGGGAATAACATACCACGGGTCATCCGCCAAGCCGTTTCCATTCACATCCGCGCTGATTTCAATCAACGCAGGCTCGCAAAAGCGCCGTTGCGGATTATTCCCCACCCAGAACCCATTCCCATAGACGATGAAATCCAATCCCATGGGATTTTGCGGATCATCCGTGACGGGCGTATTGAATTTGAGCGTGATATGGCTGCCCGCCGTCCCCAGCGAGGCCACGGTTTGATTATTCGGGAGCGCCATGCCCCCGCTATAGGGTTCCCCCAGCGTTCGTTCGGGAATTCCAAACCCGGACACCGGATTAATGAATTCATACTCCAGCACGGCATCGGCCCAGGGATCCTCAGACCACGCCTGCCTGGCGTTTATAAGCGCCATCACTGCTACAACAATCATTCCATGCCGCATATCCAAACCCTCGTTGGATCACGGTCCGCTCATTGGACCGTGTGTATGCGCCACATGGGAAAAACGGGCTTTTGGGAGGGGGAATGGAACGGATCCGACCGTTTGCCCTCCCGCGAGAGCCGCAGTCTTTCCACGCACGGGCGCGCCACTACGCTGGCAGGTCTTCGGACTTGCGGGCTCCCTTACAAGGACCTACTGGGCGCCGCTTCCCAGTCCTGTACTCTCAGGACCAGTGCGTTGGGTGCGCCGTTCGTTCCCGCTTACCGCTGCGGGGCAGTTCCGGATCTTCACCGGATTCCCTTTTCACGCCGGGCCGCGCCGCCGCGCAACCCTGGCGAACCAACGTGCCTGTAGTATACCGTTCCCCCTCTCAAAAGGCAAAGGGCGGACCATCATTGATCCGCCTTGAAATATTTGCCGTTTTTGGGGGCCGTTTACGGGCTGAAGACATCTGCGGGTTCTGTTGATAGGGCTTCCGGACAGCCAAACGCTATTCCGTTGCTTGTGGCGTCAACTCCAGCTTGGAGGTATCGAACCCTTGCTCTTCGAGCCGTGCAATGATCCCGTTGTAGACAACGGCATCCATGGCGGGGGTGCGGCTGAGAATCCATAGGTTCTTGCGGCGCGGTTCGGAAACCACGGCATATTGATAATTTTCGTCCAAATCAACGATCCAATACTTTCCTGGAAACAAACATACAGGAAACGGATCGAAACGCACGCGCAATTTCGCATTGGTCACCGGATCCGTAACCGTGGCCACCCCTTCGATGCTGGATTCCTCTCCGTCCAGGGAATTTTTTAATCCGCGGTTGAACACGCGGACCGTTCCATCGTCCTGCAAGGTATATTCAGCGGTTACGCCGACCAGTCCATTTTGAAAGATAACGGGGAACCGCGCAATCTCATACCATTTCCCCACGTAACGGTCAAGATCAACGGAAGCCACGGTTTCCGGGGGATTGGTGGCGGGGCATCCTGTCAATCCAAGCACAACGAGACTCGTAAAGATTGCTGATATAGCCAGCGGGCGTACTGTTGATTTCATCTTCCGTTCCTCCATTTTGTAGAGGAAAACAACATCACGGGAAGGTTCTATTCCCGCTGGCAGAAACCATTATTTCATGTGGACGATTTTGCGGACTTTTTCCATGGGGGTGGGTTTGAGGGGTGCGGGAAGGTCGCGTTCCACCCAACTGCGCCCAACGGCTTTGTCCAGCGAGGCAATCGCCACCTCGTAGTCGCGCAAGGCCTGGGCGAGCGTGGTGCGCGCCTGTGTCAGGGCCAGATCCGCGTCGAGTGTTTCAGCTTGGGTGCCAACGCCTTCCTGGAACCGTAGTTGAGCAAGCCGTAGTCCTTCGCGGCCCAATTCGACCGTGCCCTTTTCCCGGCGGATTTTCGCGATGGCTTCCTGAACCCGCGCATAGGCTTGGCGCACATCCAATTCAACAAGCCGTTCCACATCGAGTTTCTGATGCTCCAGGCTTTGCCGTTCTGCCTTGGCCTGTTTGAGATCGTAGAATCGTTTCCCTCCGGTGAAAATATCGATCTGCGCGCCAACATTCACGGTAAGCCCATCGGGATTTAATGAACTGCCGCCCTCGGTCTCCGTATACGTGAGCGTGGTGGCCGCCTTGGGCTTGAACTGGCCCCACTTGGCGTAGATATTTTGATCGGCCGCTTTCAGGCCTTCTTCCAGCGCCTTGAGTTCCGAGCGCTTTTCCTTGGCGGCCGTCACCATCGCGTCCACGGGTTCCGTAATTGGGGTCCATTCCAATTTGCCCGCTAACTGCAAGGGCGCGTCCTGCGGCATGCCCATGATGCGGCGCAGATTGAGCGCGGCGATATGGGCGGCGGTTTTGGCCGATTCCAGGTCGGTCTGGCGGGCGCCCAACTCGGTTTCCGCGCGCAATACTTCGAAGCGGCTGACCATGCCCACTTCGAGCATGTGCTGAGCATCGGCGTGATGCCGTTCAAAGGTTACGATGCTTTCCTTGGCCACCAGGATTAACGCCTGCGTCAGATGGCAATCATAAAAGGCCTGTTTGGCGTCCAATTCTATTTGGTCCAGAATCGCCTGGCGTTTCCATGCTTCGGATTGCGCCAGGTACTTGGATGCGCGGATCGCGGATTGGATCTGCCCGCCCGCGTAAAGCACCTGCTCCACGGTGGCCTGAAAGGTCCAGGTTTGCTTCTTGGGCATAAAACTGCTGCCGCCCATGAACAGGCTGATAAGGCCGCCGCCAAAATCGGTTTCCAAACCATCCATGTACGTATAAGCCCCCTGCGCTTTGGCTTGCGGCAACCGCGCGGACCGGGCCTGCCCAATCATCGCCTTCTTTGCGTTCAAGTCATCAATAGCCGCGAGCGCCTTGGCATTTTCCATCAGTGCGCGATCCACGCACTGATGGACATCCAGGATCACCGGTTCGCCCTGCGGCGCAGCCAGTTCCACTGGCGCATAGCTGTCCACGCCGGTCATTACTTCTTGGACGTTTTCCAGGAGTGCGTTGATCTCCTCTTGTGAAATGGGAGTGGCATCGGCGCCGGGAGACGCGGGGACTTGGGCCCCGGCCGCTCCCATGCCAACCAGACAAAGAACAATAAGCGCGTGCTTCATGGTCACCTCTTTTGTCGTGGAACGTTTCCGGGATTATGATACGCACCGGCGGTGCAACATTCAACGATCCCATTGACCCCGCCGCCAATAACGGGTATCCTGTTTTTATCTGGAAGGTACAGAGCTTGTGTCAGGAACCACGGGAGCTTAGGCCATGCGAAAGAAAAGACTGCTTGTATGCGTAGTGATTGCTTTGACGGTTACGGCGTCCTCAGCGATTGCCGCGGAGGTCACGTTTAAATCCCTCCTTACGGAAATGACGGATCTGGAAGGACTCAGCCATATGCCGGATCCGGCGTTCATCTGCAAGCAATTCTCCAGTTACGACCGCAATTCCACGGATCCAAAGGCGCTTACGGACGACAATTGGTTTGCCAACGGCGACCGGGGCAAGTATCTGCGGGAGGAAGAACGCGGGGGCGCGAAGGAATATGTGTTGATGGACGCGGAAGGCCCGGGCGCGATTGTGCGCATTTGGTCGGCGGATCCGAAGGATGCGGGCACTATCCGGATCTATTTCGATAATAATGAATCGCCTGCCATAGAAATGCCCATGGAAGAGATGTTACTTGGGAAAACGGCGCCCTTCGTGGAACCGATTGCCTGCATGCGGGCGCAAGGCTGGAACTCCTACCTGCCCCTTCCTTATGCGAAACACTGCAAAGTAACGTCGAGCCTGCCGGATTTTTATTATCACATCAATTACCGCACGTATGCGCAGGGAGCGAACGTGAAAACCTTGAGCAAGGAAGATGTAGAGATCTGCACCCCCGGCATTAATGCCGTGGCTGCGGCGCTGGCCGCCCCGGATAAGGCCGCGGGGAAACCGAAACGTGCGAAAGGCGGCGACTTCGGCTATGACATCGCGCCGGGAAAATCGATTCAAATGGCGAAGTTGCCGGGCCCCGGAGCCGTGTATGAACTCACCCTGCGCGTGGAAGCGCCGGATCTGGAAGCGGCCTTGCGTGGTGTGTTAATGACTTTTTCCGTGGACGATGTGCCCATTCCCACGGTGATGGCGCCCATCGGCGATTTCTTTGGTTCAGCGCCCGGCAACAGGCCATACAAAGGATTGCCCTGCGGCGTAATGGACGACGGTACGTTTTATTCGCACTGGGTTATGCCCTTTAAACAGGGCGCGGTGCTCCGTTTCGACAATATGACTGAGAATCCCGTTTCGCTGCGGGGCACGGTTTGGATGGCGCGCCGGCATTGGACCTCTGACAGCCTTTACTTCAACGCCAAATGGCGCATTGAGAAAGATATTCCCACGCGGCCGCGCCAGGATTGGAAAATCCTGTTCGCGCAGGGCCACGGGCGGTTCGCGGGGTGCATGCTCCAGCTTATGAATCCCGTGGGCGCATGGTGGGGTGAAGGCGACGAGAAAATCTACGTTGATGGCGAGAAATTCCCCAGCCATTTCGGAACGGGGTCAGAAGATTATTTCTGTTACGCGTGGGGCTGTCCGGAAGTGTATTCGCACGCCTACCATAGCCAGCCGCGTTGTGACGGGCCGGGCAATCTGGGGCACACATGTGTGAACCGCTTCCATATTCTTGACAACATCCCCTTCAACCAGGCCTGCAACATGGACATCGAGGTATGGCATTGGGAGAACTGCAAGATTACGCAGGCGGTCACCGCGTATTGGTATTCCGGCGTGGGCGGCACGGATACGTTTGTCGCGCCGAATGCTGAAGACATGACGGTTGCCAAAGTCCCGGAACCCAAGCATGTGGAAGGGGCCTTGGAAGGCGAAACCATGAAGGTGGCTGCCAAAGACGGCGGTTCCGCGGCGCCGCAAACTGGCGGCATGGGCAACTGGAGCAATATGGCGCAGATGTGGTGGATCGACGCGAAGCCCGGCGAAACCTTAACCCTCGGTTTTCCGGTGGTTGAGGCGGGGCGGTATGAAGTCATCGCCGTTTTCACCAAGGCACGCGACTACGGCATCGCCGATGTTTCCGTCAATGACGGGAATGCCCGCTCGTTCGACTTTTACAATGATGGGGTTATAACCACCCCGGAAGAATCCCTGGGTGTGTCGGAACTCAAGGTCGGCGAGAATCAACTCAAGGTGAAAATTACCGGCGCCAACCCCATGGCCGAACCACGGCATATGTTCGGCTTGGACTACCTCCTGCTGAAACCGGCGAAGTGATCCTAGGCATGCGACGTGAGTCCGCCTGCGGCGAATGAGGCGTGAGGCTTGAGACTGAGGCAGGAGGTGTGAGGCTTGAGGCGTGAGGCGGGAATTTTGGAGTGCGGGAACTTGCTCCCGCTTTTACTCCGGACCCCGGACCCCGATACCCGATACTCGGCTTGCGAAACGAGGGTAGCGCCGAAATCCGTTCGGCGGGGGGAATGGAAAAACCCGGGAAACGAGGGTACCCAAGTCGTCCAACTGGAATTGGGCGCTACTATCCCCCT
>JAKQOG010000052.1 GCA_029565395.1 Candidatus Hydrogenedentota bacterium
GGCGGCGGCGGTGCGGGCGGGGGGGGCGGCGGCGGCGGCGGGGGAACATGGGCCGGCGCCGATGGCGGCCATGGCGGCCATGGCGGTGCTGGAGGTGCTGGAGGTGCCGGGGGGTATGGGGGGACAGGAGGTAACGGCGGCCGGGGGGGTAAGGGAGGCGATGGCGGTGGCGCCGTGATTCTGTCCGCACGCGGTCTGATGCAGGTGACTGACTATATATCTTTAAATATTTCCTCGACGCCTCGCGAAAGCAACACTGGGCAGTTGAATGGTACGAGCGGCACTTCCGGTCTCCCGGGCAACGGAGGCGGGGGTGCGGGCGCAAATGAAGCCGGATATGAAGGAGATGATAACTGGTACGGTGTTGGCGGTGATGGCGGCGCAGGCGGCACGGGCACTTCAGGCGGCGCCGGCGGCGCCGGCGGATCTGGTGGATCGGGCGGGGCCGGCGGCGCCGGCGGCTATGGCACGCCGGGCATGCTGAAGCTTCACGGGTCCGTTATCAAGGCGGAAAAGATGTCCGTGATTGCAACAGGCGCATTGAATGCAAATAGCATTTACAACGGCAAGCTCACGATGATCTCCAACATGGACGACGATGTTCTCAATGATACCCAGCCCAGCCTTGTCACTTCCACGACAACTCTGGTGCGGGGCCGCACTTCCTATTCGTATATCGTCGGCACTTCCTTGTTTGACACGGCGGATGCACATCCCCTGCTTCCCAATCTGGAGAGCGGGCCCGCCACGTATGGACTGCTGCACATTAATTCAGGCGCTCCTGATGATTACATGCCGACGTTTTACAATAAAGCCACGGTGGATGGCACAACGTATACTGAAACACTGCCCGCCGGCAACCCCCCTAATTGTTTGAAGTTAAAAGTATTCGAGGCGGGTATTCCAGGGCAGTTGAGTCCTTTCGCGGATTACAATCAGATATTTGTCGTCAACGACAGCCTCACCGAACCCTTCACGGGGGTTTATCTGGTGGTGCATAACGCCCTGGAGATACCCCTGTCCCCTCCCTACAAAATCGGTGAATGGGATGCGGGCGCGGGCAACAATACGGGGCAGTTGGATCCAGGACAGTATTGGACCACGACCATTCCCACGGGCACCCATGCGCATCTGTTGCAACTGCCCAACATTATTGATCAGCCTGGCGATACGGGCACCTTCCCATGTTCGACCGGCTGCTCCTTTACATTGAGTTGCCGGGCTTACAGCGCCACCCCCATGATCTACAAATGGCAGACGATAGCAAGTGGTCCGTGGGGTGACATCGTGGGCGCTGCCGGTATTGTAACCGGCGAAGCCCTTATTACCTACACCAAGAATGCACCGATTGGCGAGCCGTATCAAGGGCTTTACCGGCTGGTTCTTACAAATGACGCGGGGTCGATCATCTCAGACGAAGCGTTTGTGAACATCTACCAACGGCCGTTCATAACGGTCCAACCCGTAACCCCGCAGACGGTGTATCCGCCCCAAACGGCCACCTTCAGCATCAATGTCTATCGTATGTACGATCCTGCTCCCGTTCCTGCTCCATGGACCCCCTTCTATCCGGAGTATGACGGCACGATCAGCGAAACCTATACTTGGAAGTTCCGTCCGCGTGATGACTCGGGCGGATACCCCAGCGGTCAAACCTATTGGGAAGTGGTTCAGGGCCCGTCCGCGGATCCGCCGAACAATTTCAGCAGCCGCACTCTGACCCTGGACGGCACCAACGAAACCAACCAGGGCGACTATTACTGCGTGGTGGAAAATCCGGCGGGATCGGATGAATCGGAAATCGGGAACCTCACCGTGGTCAATGGCGTCCACGTCACGCGGCATCCGGAGGATGTCAGCGTGCCGCCAGGATATCAAGCCATATTCGAGTGCGAGGCGGAAGGCCCCGATCCGCAATACCAATGGATGTTCTCCACGGATGGCACGGCGTGGGTGGAAGGCGGGGGAAGCGTCAACGATCACTGGCAAAATATCCCAGTGGGTGAAAATGCGACCGCGGATGATCCAACGCTGATTATCCCCAGCGTGGGCGGTGAACACGAAGGATGGTACCTGTGCTACGTCTACAATGGCACCAGCGAGGACGACCATTCCAATCCGGCGCAATTGATCCTGGATGATCCGGGCATAACCGCGCATCCGCAATCCGTAACGCGCAATCCGGGGCAAATGCTGCAGTTGACCGTGCTTGCGCAAACGGCGCATCCTCAATTGTCGTACCGGTGGCAATACGCGCCGCTGGGCACGTCAACCTTCACGGACATTTTCCCGTATGATCCAATGAACCCGAACTTGAACAGCACGTATACGGTCCTGTCCTGTCAGGAATCCAATGAAGGGCTCTACCAGGTGATTGTGTATAACGGCCTCGGTGCATCGAAAACCTCGAACACCGCTACCGTTATCATTCGCAATCCCCCCGTCATCACGAAGGAGCCGGAGGACGTCGCGGTAAATCCAGGCCAACCCGCGATGTTCACCATCGAGGTGGAAAGCGACAGCGCTGTCACCTACCAGTGGTACAAAAACGATGGGATACTCGTCGATGAGCCCGGCCATATCAGCGGTGCACAAACCGAAAGCTTGCAGTTCATATTCACCGTTGATGGAGACGAAGCCCTGTACTCCTGCAAAGCCACCAATTTGGTCACTACGGTGGAATCCCGCCATGCACAACTGCTGGTGGGGCCGCCGATGTACCTGGACAACGAGCGCGGCGGCGGAAACTTCTATACCAACACCGCGCTGGTGAAACTCGGCGTCGACGTGCATGACGGCAAAACGCCGCGGACCTACCAGTGGTTCAGGAACGGCGCGCCGGTCAATCCGTCGCCACTCCCGGTCCCGGCGGGCGCGGATGTCAGCGTGTACTTGTCCCTGTATGACGTCACGGCGGCGAAAGCCGGCGACTATGTGTGCAAAGTGACGGACCAGCGCGGAACGCTCACTTCCGATACCATTACCGTGACGGTGGTATGCCACTTGGACAACACCCCCGCCATTCTGGGCGATCCGGAACTCATGCTTAAGGTCTGCAGCGATGTTATTGACCTTGAAGTAGCTCTGGACTGTGCCGGGATAGAGCCTGTTACCTACGTATGGTACCGGGAAGACCTTGAGGGCAAGGCGGTGGAAACGGTGGCTTCAGGCGCTGGCCTGAGCACCTTATACATTGACCCCATCACCCTTGCGGATTCCGGATATTATTACGTGACGGTAGAAGACTCCGGCACGGACGGTCCGTTTGAATCCAACCACATTAAGTGCATGATAAGCGCGTGCACCCCGGTCACGGGCGGTTTCGGGCTTGCGGCACTGACGGCCGCCTCGGCACTCTTCGGCGCACTGGCCTTGCGCCGCAGAAAACACTAATTCCTCTCTCATTCGCCGAGGGCCGGAAGCAATTCCGGCCCTCGTTCTTTTATATCATTCCGAAGCGATTGCGATACGGATGCCGATACTCGCAATCCCGGCACTCCGCTTGGTTTTTTTGTGCGGTGCATATATAATGATAAACAACCTCGTGGGGCGTCCCACGATGAAAGGAAGGATATAACCATGGCTAAGGCGAAAACTTCGATTGCCCGGCAAGCGCGGAGTGCGGTTGTGAAACGGGCCCGGAAAGTATCGAAAGAACTGGGCGGCCGCACCGAAGCGGCGCGCGCCCAGGCGCGTCAGCAAACCGTGAAAACGGCCCAGAGCGTGGTCAAGCTTCAGCACAAAGCCTTTGACAAGGCCTTCTCGCTGATAGGACGGCTTCAAAATCAGTCCGAAAAAATGCTGAAAGACGCCGTGGACAAATCGGACCGGCTGCCCAAGGAAGGCAAGGCGGTTATTGACGAGTGGATCAAAACGCTGCATGGCGGACGCGTTAAATTCCAGCAGACCGTGGACAAAAGTTTCGGGCTGGTGCAGCAGTTTTTGAGCCGCGTGGAAGCGGAAAAACCCGCCACCCCGGCGAAAAAGGCCCCCGCGCGGAAAAAAGCGGCAAAAAAGAGACGGACGCGAAAATCCAAGGTGGAAAACGCGGAAAAAATCCCCTTCTAAGCCTTATTTCGCGCAGGAATCTCGGACAGGAGTGAAAAGATCATTATGGTTCGATGGCATCGGACGCTGACATGGCTGCTGATCGCGGTTTTCGCGGCCGGCGCGGCCCATGCACAATGGACATGGACCCCGCAGACCAAGCGGTTCATCAATCTCAAGAAATTGCCGAAGGAAACCCCCGAACTTCAAATAGAACATGCCCGCTCGCTGATGATGAAGAAACAATTCAAAGAAGCGTGGCGGGAAACGCAAAAGTTTTCAGAAGCCTATTCCGACAGCGAACTGGCGGATCAAAACCAGTATCTCCGGGGCGAAATCAAGATGCGCCAGGGCAAATGGATGGACGCCTCGAAAGAATTCCAGCGGGTGCTGTCCGCCTATCCCGAAACGGCGCTGTACGAAGACGCCATAAAAAAGCAGTATGAAATCGGGGACCACTATTACGGCAAGGGCGTAAAAAATCAGAAACACTGGTGGAATCCTCTGCGGAAACGGTCGTACAAAAAAGCCATTAAAGTCTATTCGATGGTGATCGAAAACCAGCCGTTCACCATGACCGCCGCGGAAGCCCAGTACAAGCTTGGTCTCTGCCATTTCGCACGCAAGGAATATCTGGAAGCCTCCTTTGAATACCAGCGGGTCATTGAAGACTATAAAGACTCCGCATGGGTGGACAAAGCCTACTACGACATCGCGATGTGTTATTACAAAGGCTCGCTGGACGCGGACTATGATCAGACCCCCAGTGAGCTTGCCGTGCGTTCCATCGATGATTTCTCGGCGCGCTATCCAAATGACGAACGAAACGCGGATCTGTTGAAGAAGCGTCAGGAAATGCGCAACCGGATCGCCGAACAGCGGCTGATAGTAGCGCAATTCCACGAGAAGCGCCGTGAATTCGATTCGGCGCGCATCTATTATGATCTCCTGACCACTCAGTACAACGACACGCCCTGCGGAAAGACTGCCCAGGAATGGCTGGACAAGCACCCCAAGGTGGAAACCGAATCCCGCGCGGAAATCACCAAACTCCGGAACATCCAATGAAACACTGGTTAATTTTCACACTCTCGGCCGTACTGGTTGCCACCCTCTTCACCGGGTGCGGCTACCGGATGAAAAGCGAACTGGACCCCAAGTACCAAACCATCGCCATTTCGGCATTCTATGACGAAACGCGCGAATACGATCTCCAGGCCCCGCTCACGAATGCGCTGGTCCGGAAATTCATCAACGACGGACGGCTGCGCGTGGTGCCTCCCGATGATGCGGACTTGCTCCTGGAAGGTAAAATCACCAAATATCAGCTTAGAGGGATGACATACGACGCGCACGACGAGACCACGCAATTCGGGCTGGTGATCTGCGCGGCGGTGCGGCTGCGTGATCAACAAACCGGCGAAACCCTCTGGGAAGAACCGCTGTTCGCCGGGGAAACCACCTTCTACACCCGGGCGTTCGGCCAATCCTCGGACCGGTTGCGCGGAAACGCGGAAGCCTTTATTCCCAGCGTGCGCTCCTTCAGCACGGAAGAAGAAAACCGCGCGGCGTCGGAAGCCCTGGAACAACTCGCCTCGGATATTTTTTACCGCACCGTCGAATTGTGGTGACGCCATGCAGGTCCGCGAGCTGATGGATAAAATCGGCAAAGACGCCTTGCCCCCCGTGCTGCTGTTTTGCCCGGGCGCCACCCCCTACAAAAAAGATCTCACTTGGGAACCCGTCCTGGCGGATCGCGCCGTAGCCAAAATCGTCAAGACACATGTTCCGGAAGGCCTGAACGATCTGGTGTACAGTGTGTTTTATGCGGATGAAACACCGGTGGCGGACATTCTGCTGGAAGCCACCACCCTGCCCTTTCTGGCGGAACGCCGCGTGATCCTGGTGCGAAACACCGAACGCTACAATATGATGTCGGGCGAGAAAAAGTCTCCCCTCGCCCCTTTGCTCGACTATATCAATAATCCCTGCGAAACCTCGCTGTTGATGCTGATAGCGCCGCAAATCGACAAACGGAAGAAATTTTACAAGGCCTGCGAGAAAGCCGGCGCCCTCGTGGAATGCCCGCAATTGGACAACCGGGAACTATCCGCCTGGGTGCGCCAGGAAGCCGAAAAACGCGGTAAAAAAATCGACGAGGACGCCATCAGGGAGATTATCCGCCGTGCGGGAAACCATCTGAGCGACTGTTTCAATGCCATCAATCTCGTCGCCACCTATGTGGGGGAAACATCCACTATCCGCGAACCGGACGTGGTCATGGCCTGTGCCGATGTGGCCGAGGAATCTGTTTGGGCGCTCACCGACGCCATCGCCACTTCCGATACCAAGAAAGCCCTGTACACCTTGCGCCAGTTGATTGATTTCGGAAAAAATCCAAACGAGATCATGGGCACCATCAACTGGCTGCTTGAAAACGCCTACCAGGCTTCCTCTGAAACTTCGCTCTCCCCCAAGAGTTCCTTCATCGCAAAAAAGGTGAAGCCCCTGGCCGACAAACTGGGCCTGGTCAAGCTCAAAGCCGCGTTTGCGCTCTGCACCGACACCCACTTCCTCATGCGCAGCACGGGCGTGGATGAAAACCTCGCCCTGGAAATGCTCGTGATAAAACTGGCCGCGCCGAGGCCCGCCAAACGCCCCGCGCGTTCCGCCAAGGTGCAGGTTATTCCTCCTCGCCGATAATGTCCCGATCCACCACTTCTCCGGGCCGCGTCGACGTATACGGCCACAGCTTGCGTCCAGGAAAAATGGAGGTGTTGATGCCCGTGTGTACGTGATCGCCGATGATGGCGCCAAGTTTTTTCCGCCCTGTATCCATCAGCACCCCGCGCACCACGGAACCATGGCTCTGGCTGTCATGCCGCACGTTGGCCGTGATGGTGCCGCACCCCAGATTGACGTCTTCCCCGATAACGCTGTCGCCCACATAGCTGAGATGCGGCGCTTTCGCGCCGTCAAAGAAAACGGAATTTTTAATCTCACACCCATGCCCCACCCGGCATCCGTTGCCGATGGTGGTATAGGGGCGCAGCCAGCAGTTCGGGCCGATGTCGCAGTTCTCGCCGATGCAGACCGGGCCGTCAATAACCACCCCGGAACGGATCCGCGTGGCCCGTCCGATGGACACCGAACCGGAAAGATGGGCGGCGGGGCTGACCTCGCCCAGCACATCAACCGCCTCACGCGCGTCCAGAAGAAATGCATTGGCGTCCAAAATATGCCATGGATATCCGATGGGCAGCCAGTGTCCCTCCGCCTTGACCACGCGGAAATCGGTGGTCTGCGCCAGCGTTTGGATCGCGGAGGTGATTTCAATTTCCCCGCGTTCGGACAGCGACGTATGCTTCAAAATATCAAAAATCGCGGACGTAAATTTATAGACGCCGATGTTGGTGAGATTGGAAAAAATCACCTTCGGTTTCTCCACCAGCCGGATCACGCGCCCCTCCGGCGTCACTTCATAAATGCCATACAGACGAGGATCGTCCACCTCCTTCACCAGTGCCGCTTGGTCCGCCTGCGCCAACTGCGCCAGATCCTCCGCCGCAAACAGATCGTCGCCATTCATGGCAATGAACGGACCGTCCACCAGCGGCTCACACAGCAACACGGCATGCCCTGTGCCCCGCTGTTCTTCCTGCTCGACGTAATCAATGCCGAGCGTGCCGTAGCGATGCCCAAAACGTCCGCGAATCATCTCACTCTTGTACCCCACCACCATCACCACGCCATCCACCAGACCCGCTAATGCATCGAGTTGATGTTCCAAAATGGTCTTGTTCATCACCGGCAAAAGCGCTTTGGGGCGCGTTAGGGTCAAGGGATAGGTGCGGGTGGATTTCCCCGCCGCCATAATCACTGCTTTCATGAACACCTCCATCTCGTGAATACATAAATGGTACCGCAGACACCCAAGGCCGCACAAGCCCACGCAAGCCTTCAAGATTGCTTTGCTTCTCTGCTACGAATGTGGCCGCATTTGGAGGGGAGCGCCTGAGGCTGTCTGAAAATTTAAGAAGTCCCGCAGGATCAATTTAGCGATCAGGCATTGTAAGCGGGAATTTGAAAAATGTGCATCCCCGCAGGGGATGGACAACTCAGCCCAGGGTAAGCGAAGCGCCATCCTGGGGAGATATTTCGCCATAGGTGATACTCTGAAAGAGTTGTACAAAATATTTTATGGAACTCTTACAGAGTAACGTCGTGGGGGTAGCCTTGAATACCCAGGGTGACGCTTCGCTTACCCTGGTCTGTGTTGTCGAATCCTTTCGGAATATCGTTACCTATTCACGCAGTATTAAATAATTTTCAGACAGCCTCTCCTGCTGAGATAACATGGAAGCCGTCAAACAAGATCATTGCCGGCAGGAGAACGCGTTTCACCGCAATTGCATCCGCTCTTCCACCCGGTTAGTATGGATACACATTTCAACAGGAGGATGGAATATGCAATTCATGGTTTCCGTGGTGTGTGCCGCTTGCCTCAGCGCAGTCAATCCGCCCGAACCCCTGTTGCCCATACCCACGCCCCAGCAACTTGCCTGGCAAAACATGGAGTTCGGGATGTTTTTCCATTTTGGCATTAATACCTTCCACAACCTGGAATGGTCGGATGGGAAAAAAGACCCGAAAACGTTTAATCCCACCGAATTTGATGCGCGGCAGTGGATCCAGACGGCCAAGGATGTGGGCGCCAAATACATCGTGGTGACCGCCAAGCATCATGACGGTTTTGCGACCTATCCCACGGCCCACAGCAAGTACAGCCTCAAGGCCAGCCCATGGCGTGAGGGAAAAGGCGATGTGATCCGCGAGGTGTCGGATGCCTGCAACGGCCTGGGCGTTATGTTTGGCTTTTATCTGTCGCCCTGGGATCGGCACGAGCCCGCCTATGCAAGTTCTCCTGCATACGATCAGCATTTTAAAAATATGCTGCGCGAACTGCTCACCAATTACGGCCCCGTGGGGGAAGTGTGGTTCGACGGTGCAGGCTCGCAGGGGCATCAATACGACTGGGACAGCTACTACCGGCTGATTCGCGAACTTCAACCGAACGCGTTGATTGCCATTTGCGGCCCGGATATCCGCTGGGTTGGCAATGAGGACGGTCTCGCGCCAGACACGCTGTGGAACATCCAGGAACGAGGCGGAAATCAGGTCTGGCATCCCGCGGAATGCGACGTACCCATCCGCGAAGGCCAATGGTTCTTTCATACCAAGAGCGAGAAAAAAGTGCGCTCCCTGCAGAATCTGCTGGATATTTTCTACCGGTCCATAGGTCATGGGGCCACGCTCCTGCTCAATGTTTCTCCGGATCGGCGGGGTCTGCTGCCCGATGCGGATGTGGCGCGGCTCAAGGAATGGAATTCCGTCATCAGCGAAACCTTCCGGGACAACTTGGCGCAGGACGCCAGGATGAGCGCAAGCAATGTGCGCGGGAATGACCCGGCGTATGGCCCGGAACAAACACAAAAAGGCTCTCTGACCAATTACTGGGCCACGGACGATGGCGTCACCCAAGCCTGGCTCGAATTGGATTTCGGCGCACCGAAAACCTTTGATCGCATAGTGATAAAAGAACACATCGCCCTGGGCCAGCGCGTGGAGACGCATCATATCGAGGCATGGGATGGTCAACAGTGGAATACGCTTGCGGAAGGAACCACCATTGGCCATCTTCGCATCCACCGGCTGCCCGAGATCACCGCGGCCAAGCTTCGTCTGAATATCACCCAGGCCAAGGCCTGTCCGGTAATTCAAAATATTGGCGTATACAAAGCCTCGGCAAGGGAACAGTGAATCGGGTCAAATAAAAGGAGCCACCATAGGAGAAAGTGACCATGAAACTATGGCTTGTTGTTCTCGGCATAATGAGTGTGGGCGTGGTCATTGCGGAGCCTTCCCCGGAATGGCAGGAGCGCAGCCGCATCGCCAAAACGCTGGACATCGGCGAATCGGCCCCGGATTGGCTCGTCAATTCGGAAACCTATGCGTTTGGAAACAATGATTGGGACGCGCTGGCGGAATCAAAGGTCGCATTCGTCACCCACTGCCCCATAAACCGCGAATACTTCGCGCGGTGCCACGCCTTGGGCATCCGCTGCTTCCCCTATGTCACATTTTACCAGGGCTTCGCCAGCATGACGTATGAAGGGGTGAATCTGAAGGATCATCCGGAGTTCATTGAGGTGGATGAAGCGGGAAATCTCACCCGCACCGGTTTCTGGACTTCCGAAGACGCCAAAAACATGTATACCACCTGCCCCAATGTGCAGGCGTATCAAGACGCCATGGTGGAGTGGGTGCACAAGATCATCGAGATGGGGGCGGACGGGGTGTTCGTGGACAATCTCTGCAGCCGCACGCCGTGTTTTGGCCCGAAGTTCGGCAAGCACGAACATGTATATGAGGATCAGAATCATGCATTCGCCATGCTGCTCAAGCGCGTCCGCGACGTCGTCAAGGAATTGCAGCCGGAAGGGGCCGTATTGGGCAACTCCGCCAATCCGCCTTCGCTCCCGAAGGAATTCTGGAAATACCTGGACGCGGAAATGCTCGAATCCTACATTTGCACCTGGGTCAGCACGGAACGCTGGTTTGACTGGACCACGCATTGGAATCAAGTGGGAAAAGACCTTCAGCCATATGTAAAAGCGGGCAAACAAATCCAGGCGCTGAGTTATCTCGGCCACACCCCCTACGGAATCCGGGAAGATGCTTTCTTCTGTTATTCCAGTGCGCGGCTTGCAGGATTTGTGTGGTCCGGCGGCGCCTTGTCCAATCCCGATATGGCGGATCTATACCGCATGCGCCTCGGCACGCCTCTTTCGGACGAACTGGAAGAAAACGGCGTTCACTACCGGGTGTTTGAACGCGGCATGGTGGCGGTGAATCCGGACAAGGAAAAACCAGCCTCGATCACCCTGCTCCCACCCATTCCCGTCAAACGGCTTCTCGATGTCTTCGGCGGAGGCCTCCAGGCATGGCAACCCTCCGGCAAGATCCGGCTTTCCACGGATACCGGCGTGAAGCACGGCGGCGGTAAATCGCTGGTATGCGAAAATGCGTCCGCCGAAGTGGAAAATGGCGCGCACCAGACCCTTGTGTTGAATCAGGAGACCCCTGCCCCGATTACCGTGTGCGGATGGAGCAAAGCCGAGAATGTTTCCGGCGATCCAGACGCAAATTATTCCCTCTACGCGGATATCACGTATAAAGACGGCACCTTTCTCTATGGGCAGATTGCGCCCTTTGCCATCGGTTCGCACGATTGGGAATTTGCTTCGGTTACCATCACACCGGAAAAAGCCGTGGCCCAACTCACCCTGCATGCGCTGTTCCGATACAAAACCGGTAAAGTGTGGTTTGACGACCTCTCTCTGCGGGAAGAGAACGGTCTTGAGCAGATTGTCAACGGCGGTTTCGAGGACATCAGCCGCGAGAGCCATATGCTCGATCTCACCGAAACCGGGATCTTGGAAATCCCCGCCTATTCCGGGCGCGTCTATCTTTTTACCGCCGGCACTCAAGATGAACTGAGCAAACCCGGCCCTCGACTAACCGTAATAACCTCTCCAGCATTGGGCGAAGTCCGGTTTCGCGTCGATGGTTTCGATTATTGGACCTACAGCGGGCGCTGGACCACGGAATATGTTCTCGGACCCGATTTTGGAAAATTCCACATTACCTTTGACGCCCCAGGCAAGCACACTATTGAAATCGTGGATACCGTCCCGGCCAACATGAAAACCCCCGCCGGTTATGGAAGCGGCGAGCGCCTGGGGCAATTCATGGACCCCTCCAACCCCACTCAAAACAGCGCCGGAAAGAAATTCACGTTCCGCGAGTGGGAAGGATACGGCCCTGCAACCTCCATTGAAGTGGATGTTTCCCAAAGCATTTCCATCACGGCCCTTTTTGATGTGGAACAAGGGACTCCTTAAAAGTCGGAGATTACAAACTAGGACATTTGATAATTCGGGTATTATTAGTATTTTTGGGTAATATTTACTAAAATATTGCTCCAGAATTAATTCGAAGCAAGATGCGATTGCCGAAGGTTGTGAACAAAGGAATGATGGAATAGCCAAAAAAATGGAAAAGGAGTGAAAGGAGTGAAAGGATGGCTGGTGTCTACAATGGATTGGAATAGTTCCTGGATAGCAATGACTAAACACACAAAAACAAAGCAAAAGGCGGAAAAACATGATAACTTACAAATGTCCTCATTGTGGTTTCAGCATCTCAGTGCCGGAGGCTTCCTTAGGAATGGAGGAAATTTGTTCCCAATGTAAAAAGATGAGTATTGTTCCGCTCCAGGATGGGGAACCGAAGGCACAAGGGATCATTAATTCGGATTTGGCATGTGACAAGTCACAAGAAATTGTCAGTCAGGTGCACACCCTTAAGAGCTTGGCGCTAACTAGAATAACTCTTGTCTGTGGTTTCTTGTCTTTTGTATTGTTCGGACTTCTGGCATCCATTCCAGGAATTATTGCTTACGGCTTGGCTTTGTATGGGAACTATCGTGCACGGTCTAGGTGGCGTTGGGGGTGGATGGCGGCAATAGGTCTTTGTCTTTGCCTTATAAATGTGGGCGTGCTCAGAATGATGTATGTTTCACAAAATGAAGCAATGCGACGCGTGTGTATGGCAAATCTTGCAGGGATTGGTCAAGGTCTTGAGTTTTTCTCCGACGATGGCCAAGATGGGGGCTTTTTCCCGCGCCTTTCTCCTTTGGCAGGAAATCTCATGTTTGATAAAGCAGATATAGGGCCAGATTTCATGAATATAGAATGGCTGGCTTGTCCAGAGACTACTTCCAAAAATATATCCGATACAGGCGACAATTACTTGAGTGCGTTCATTAATGACGATAGCTACTTTTATCTTGGATACGCCGTTAGGAACGATCAGGATGTTGAAAATTTTGCGGCTGCGTACCGGGATCATGTATCACGGGGCGTAAGACTGGAAGAAGCCGTTTTGAGTGGCCAGAATGGGTCCGAACCATATGTACTCCATCGTTTAAGTGAGACTTGCAACCTTCTTGTTGCAGATAATAAGTCAAGTGAATCAAGTTCTGAAAAAGAGGCATCAACAATTCCCGTGCTTATTGAAAGATTGGGACATCATCGAAAGGCCGGAGGAAGTGTTCACTACCTGGACGGACATACAAGTTTCTGGGAGTACCCAGGGCCATGGCCAATGACAAAACGCACCATGGATATCCTCGAATCTCTTCATTCAATGGCGTCGGGAAATGGTCCTATACTCATGGGTAAGGAGAAGATTCCAAGGCAGTCAATCAATGCTAATCCACATGGAGACGGGAAATGGATGGGGCATTATTCGATGCAGGGGTTTTGGGTAGCACATGAAAATTCTCTCTATTACAATATGAAGCGCAGGGGTTGGTACAAGTTCGCCAGCCTTGTCGCAGGCAGGCCCCTCGAAACCGCAAGCAATTGGAGCCTTATATCCCCAGGAATTTCCGGATTCATTTTGTGGCAATTGTCCAAGTAAAACGAGGAGATCAAGGGTCTACAAATCAATTCTGCATGATGAATATTTTTTCAATAAATAGTCAAATATCAAATGTAGTAATTCGTATCCCAAAACTTAATTATCTAAGGCAAATAAACAACCCTCATGGCGGTCAAACCATCCATGAGGGTTGTATTTGTTTGCGTTTATGATTTTCGGGGACGCCGCAATCCCAATACTGCCAGTACTCCGGCCAACACGGCGATGCCTCCCAAACCCGCCAGCGGTACCGTGTTGAGATCCACCATCACGTCAACCTCCGCGGATTGTTCCACGTCATCCATATACGCATCCGCAACGGTTACTTGATATATGCCCGCATCATCTCCGCTTATATACCCCCTATGCAGTTCAGATTCATTGCTGATTTCCGCGCCATTCTGCGTCCACACATACGACAATGGCTGGAAACCGCCTTCGGTTTCAATGGCAAGAGCCAGTTCGGCGCCCAGCTTGTACACGCCGCTGCCGGTGAGATCTTTAGTAATCCGCAGATGTTCCGCGGTCATCAGGGAGGCCCAGCCTGTGTCAAATTCAACGCCATCATAGGTGGCCACGCATTGATAGCTTCCTTCATCAGCGATCGTCACGGGGTTCAGAAAAAGCGAGGTTTGTGTGGCGCCGCCAATGGATTCCGCCGCCTTCCCCTCGACATTACGCCACCATTGATACGTAACAGCGCCTCTTCCATGCGATGCGGACGCGGTGAACAGGCCCGCGCCGCCGAGGTATACATGCGTATCCACGGGCTGCTCGGTAAACCCGAACCAGTTCCGCACGCGGTATTCCGGGGAAACCGCCCCGGCGAACGCATTTCCCGCGCGATCATGCACGGCAGTGCCTACGGTAATACGCAGCGTGCCGTTCTGATCCGGATCGTTCAGCGTCACTAGAACCGTGTAAGTGTTCCCTTCTTTAATCACATCACTTACTACGGCGACACCGGCCAATGTGCCTTGCAGGGTGATGTCCGCGGCGGTGAAGGTATCCCCCACATCTTCATTGAATGCCATGCTGAACGCCAGGACATCCGCAGCGGTCGGCGTGATTCCCGCCAATGTCAGCGTGCCGGCCGGGGGCATCGAATCATAGACGACCCTGTAAATATTCGAGGCGGTGTTGCCCTGCGCGCCGGAATCCTGCGCGGCATCCGCCATAACCTGGCACGTCACCGTGCCTTGTGCCGGCGGAGTCACCGGTATGGAATAACTCATCTGGGCGCCGGACAAGGTTCCTTTTGTGCCGTTGGTTACCACGATTTCATCCGCGATCAACCCTGTAACCGGCGAACTGAAGTGAATATTCAGCAAGACAGGAGAATCTTTTGCCGGCGAGTCCGGACCGGTAATCCAGCACCCCGGATTGGGATTGTCGTAATACACCGACGCTTCGCCCGATGCCACATTGTCATTCTGCGTCATATCCTGCACCGCCGCCTCCAAGACCTGACACTTCACCTCCCCCATCATCATCGGAACAAGGGACAAGGTGTAGGGTCCCATGCCGCTGCCGGTCATCGCGCCGGAAATGGTGGCATTCGTCAGCTTGAGATGCGACGTAGAAAGGCCGGTGACAGGCTCATCGAAGTTTATGGTAAACAGGATGGGGGCCGTGTGCACGGGACCGGACGGCGCCATGATGGTACACTTGGGCCGCACGGAGTCAAACGTGGTGCTTCCCAAATTCGATTCGATATTCCCGTTCCCCGCCGCATCCCAGGCCGCGCCCGCAGCCACCTGACAGGTCACCGCCCCCTGGCCCAAGGGCAGGACCGGGAGCGTATACACCGGGCCTTCGCCGGACACAATGCCTTTCTGGCCGTTCGTTACGATTATTTTTTCCAGCAACACCTCCGAAACTGCTTCATCGAAGGTTATGGTGAATTCCATAGGAGCGCTATTGGTGGAGGCCAATCCGCTTACGATACAGGAGGGTTCCTCCGAGTCATACCGCGTGGCACACAGATTGGACATGGTGTTTCCATTGCTCTCTCCGTCCTGTGCAGCATCCGCCGGAACCTGGCAATTCACCATGCCTTGGCCGGACGGCGTTACTTCCAAAGAAAAAACTGTATTGTCCGCCGTGGACAAGGTTCGCCGCGCGGCATTGCTCACCAAAATCTCATCCTCTTCCAGCCCGGTCACAGGTTCGCTAAAGGTCAGCGTAAAGAGGATTGGATTGACTTTGATTGCCGCGCCGGGCGCACTCACGATGCATGTGGGTCTTCCTGACGCATAAGTGACATTTGCCGTATTGGAGGCCGTATTCGTATTGCCTGCGGCATCCTGGGCCACGCCGGCGGGAACCTGGCACGTTACCGCCCCTTCTCCCACGGGCGTGATATCCAGGGTATAGACGCGGTTGTCCGCAGTATTCAGGATTGTTCCCGGCACGCCGCCCGCAATAACGATATCCGATACGGCCAGGTCCATCACTGTCTCATTGAAGGTCAGCGTAAAAAGCATCGGGACGGTCTGTGTGGGCGAGGCCGGCCCCGTGACCACACAGGAGGGTTTTGCCGAATCGTACTGGATCGTCACCAGGGCCGAAGCGGAATTGCCATTGCCTGCGGCGTCCGAGGCCATGTTAGCGGGGACCTGACACGTTACATTCCCATCACCCAAGGGTGTAAGGGGAAGTGTGTACGGGCCCATGCCGCTTCCCGCAAGACTTCCTTTGCTGGCATTCGTAACAACAATCTCATCCGCTATCAGGCCCGAAACATCCTCGGAGAAGAAGATGGTAATTTCCATGGGATTAGCATTGGAAGGCGATACGGGCCCGATCACGGTGCATCCCGGCTTAACCGAATCGTACAGCACGCTCCGAAGATTCGAAGCCTGGTTCAGATTCGACGTGGCGTCTTGCGCCGCGCCCGCCAACACTTCACACGTCACCGCACCTTGCGCCAGGGGAGTGACCGGCAGCGTGTACGATGAACCCGTTCCCAGCAATGTCCCTTTTGTTCCATTCGCCACCACAATCCTGCTGGTATCCACCCAGGTTACGGATTTGTTGAACTGGAGGGTAAAGGGGATCGGATTTGCATTGGTGGAGACGGACGGGGCCGTCACGGCGCACGTGGGCTGCGCATTATCATACGTCACAGAAACAGTATTGGATGCCATGTTCTGGTTGCCGGCGGCATCTTGCGCCATATTCTGAGCCACGGAAACAGATACGCTTGTGGGCGGGGCGCCCGTAGGCGTTACGGCGACACTGTAAACCGCGGGCCCGCCCGTCATGCCGGTCACCACACCGTTGCTTACGGTGACTTCGGCGGGTTCCAAACCGTAGACCGGTTCATTAAACGACACCTGGTATACAATGGGCTGGATTGCTGTGGGACTCGCCGAAGCCGTGCTCACAGTGCACGCGGGGCGCGCATTATCTACTATAAAGGTCAAACTGGGGCCCATCGCCAGGGCATTATTGCCCAACTCGTCCAACGCGGTTCCCGCAAGGAGGCTGATGCCCAAGGTTCCATTGCCTGTAATGCCACTGACCGTAACCGTGCGTGTGGTATTCCCAGTGCCGGAAACACTGACACTTCCATTCGCCGTGCCCATTCGGTTCAGCAACACATTTGTACTTGACAGGCTTATCGAAACGGCTTCCGTGTAGGTCACCGTGTAGGTTATCGGGCCTGTGGTGGCAAGAGGAGCGGAGGGAGCGTCAATCCAAATCCCCGGACCCGTATTGTCCGTGGTAAACATGGCACTGGGGCCTGCGCCCGGGGCCAGATTTCCCAAATCATCAGCGGCCGTGCCCCCGGAAAGGCTTATTCCCAACAAACCGTCGCCGGTAATATTGTCCAGGGTCACGGTTCTCGTGACATTGCCGGTTCCACTCACGCTGACCGCGCCATTTGCCGTGCCGGTTTTATTGAGCATAACATCGCCCGGATCCAGCAACACCACATCCGCACCGGTATAGGTCACCGTAAAGGAAACCGGCCCTGACTTTGTCAATAACGTGGAAGGGGGGCCAATCTGCACGGAGGGCCCCGTATTATCCACGGTAAATACCGCGCTCGGACCGGCGCCCAAGGCAATGTTTCCAAGACTGTCCGACGCCGTACCAGCCCCAATGCTGATGCCAAGCGTGCCATTGCCTGTAATGCCGCTAATCGTAACCGTGCGCGAAGTATTGCCCGAGCCGCTCACGCTCACCGAACCATCCGCGCTGCCTGTTTGATTCAGGGTGATATCTCCCGATTTCAGCGTGATGGTGGACTCTTCCCCGTAAGTGACGGTATAGGTGACGGGTCCGGATTTCGTCCGGGCGCTGGAGGGTTCGCTGATAGTCACCGTGGGGGGAGTATAATCGAAGAAGTAATTCTCGCCACCATTCCAGGTATTGGGTGCAATAGGAATGTTTTCATAATTGGTGATTGTCGAATCCGTGTCATTCAGGTTCATCCGCAGGCTGCCGGATCCCTGCATGTTGTTCAGGCTGACGGTGCGGTCCGAACTGATGATTTCCAGGTTATCCACCAATTGCAAATCATTGGCCCCGCCGGTCGCGGCCCCGATGCCAAAATACCAATTCGCCGCGGGGGCATAACCGCGCAAAGGCACGTTGCAATGCGTCCATCCCGCCGGCGTGGGCGTTGTCGTGCCGGACGGGGTGAAGGCCGCGCCCCAGTACACGTTGCACATATATCCCGTTGCGCCGTTGTTGGTCACTTCAATAATGACCGGGATCCATTCCCCGGACTCAAACCGCATGTAATTCACATAATTCCCCACCACCTGTCCATTGCATTTGACCACAATGTTCCCATAGGTGAGCCCGGCCCCATTGGTGGGTTTGGAGGTTGAAGTGCTGTAAGGAAAACCGTCTCGTCCGCCGGGGCTATCCGTATCATTGTTCCAAGTATCAAAGCATACCGTTATACCCTGACCCCCCGGTCCTTCGGGGCCTTGTCCGCCATTTCCATTCGCCCCATAGGTAAACTCAAAACCATCCGCCCCGTGATCATTGGGGGGATTGTTCACAAACAGGGAAAAGGAGGCGCGAAAAGACTCCGCAACCGCCGGAGACTGTATAAACCATATTCCATTCTTACCCCCCTGATTGGACGTTAACTGGAGACAGGGGCCATTATCGCCTTGTCCACCCGTTGCCAGCAGCGCGGCATCATTTCCTCCAAGCGTCCCGCCTCCCAATGTGTCAAATCCCAACGGGCCAATCGTTACCGACGGACCACTCACCGACAAAACATTGGCGGAAGCGCCTCCCGCATCAAGTGATTCCACCGAAAAGTCGTCCGCCGCCACAGTATGCACTGGCTGATTGAATACAACTTTATAATCAATAGTCGATAAATTCGCGGGCACGGGACTCGGGCTGAGGCGGGTCATCGACGTTACGGACGGCCCCGCATACGGTCCCATCGCAGGCGTTAAATCGCCATAGAGCTGCGTTATCTCCTCCTGAGCCAGCTCCTTGTCAAAAATCCGCACTTCATCCACGGATCCGGGGAAGAACGAATTCCAGGCCAGATGGTGCGCGATTTCAGCAGGTTGGCTTCCCAAGAGAGGCGGCGTCGGGGCCGTGCCGGTTCCCCACTCCGTGGTGGTCATTTTGACGCCGTCCACATAAATTTTAAATTGATTTGCGGCCACCGCATTGGTCCCAGACCCGTTCCACGTCCCTGCTAAATGATGCCATTCATTTAACGAAAAAACATTGGGATCGGTATAGGCGCCGATAAGGATGCTTTGTCCATCCACGGCAAACGCCACCCGGGAAGTGACATCATCGCCGGAGGCGCCCATATTCTTCGCAAAAAAACCCAGCGAAAGGCTCCGCTGCGCTCCGGTATCCGCGCCGCGATTTTGAACCACCACTGTATTCGTCGCAACCGGAAAGGCCGTCAGGTAGACCCAGGCCGATACCGTATATCCTCGATCCGCCAGTGCAAGTTGCACATATTTGCTGTTTGCGAGTTTCAAGTATTGCGTCGCGCCATCAAAGGTAAACGCCCCATTGATCGTGCCGTCACAACCCGTTCTCAGCCCGGGATTCCCAATGATAATCCCATCATGACATTCACCGCTGTAATCGCTGGCAGCCCCATCCCCTGCAACGCTCATGGGGATATACACCCGAAGATCATTGGTCGGCGCCAGAACCGATGCGGGAATTGTCTGTTTTTCAGCAAAGTCCGGGCCGTTCCAGTTCAACTGCGCCACCGCCGCGCCCCCATTCTCATAAAACTCAAATACAATATCATTCCATCCCGCGCCTAAAACAACGCCCGTTCCAGCAGTGCCGGGAAATCCCGGCGCCCCGCGCTCTCTCCATTCTTTGATATTAATCGTCCCATTCACATAGAGCCGCGCGCCGTCATCCGTATTGGCGTAAAAGGTGTAACGACCGCCGTTCGGAACTCTCAATAAACCATGCCACCGCACCGCAAATTTGTCTCTCCCAATGGGGTCCGGAGCCGGTACACTATCAAAATTAAAATCCACATTGGGATCTGTTCGTATAAGCAATGGAAGCCCTGGAAACGGGTTGGCCGGCGGCGTATCCCCCGTCCAATTATAATAATACCCCGTAATGTCCGCACGGGCCGGCTGGCATCCCAAAAATATGCCAAATACCCCGAAAAACATCAGGAAAAGACGAAAATACTTCATCGTCACCTCTCCTCGTTAAGGCCTGAACAACCACCCCAATTATAAACTATTTAAACGAAAAATTACAGAAAAAGCCCTGAAAGAAATAAATCATAGGGGAAAAGAATACATTTACAGGGGAAATGCCCATTCATTCTCTCAAAACCTGCCTGCGTTTTTCGACATTTTTACGGCTGTTTCCAGCCCAAACTACGGAGGTTAACGAATAAGCGCGGCCAGCCAGGAGGCAGTATCGGCATGAATGGATTCGTAGATACCGGGGACAAGACCCAGAAACACCACGCCGAGCAATAAAACGGCCTGCGTCAGGGCAAGTTTGCGGGAGACGGGCAGCGCGCGCGCATCTTCGCCCCCCGGCTCAATATACATCTGCCGGACCACGCGCAGGTAATAGTAAAGCGAGATGGTGGAATTCACCGCGGCCACGGCCACCAACCAGTGGAAGCCTGCTTGCGAAGCGATGCTGAACAGGAAGAATTTCCCGACAAACCCGGACAGCGGCGGGATCCCCGCAAGGCTGAACAGTGCCACCATCATCGCCAGCGCCATGAGGGGATTGGTCCGGCACAGCCCGCGATAATCCTCAATTTGTTCGCGGCCGGTTTCATTGGCGAACCATACGATCGCCGTGAACACCCCCATATTGCTCACCACGTACACCAGCATGTAGAAAAGCATCGCGGGGACGCCGGCCGAGGACGGCCCTAAAAATCCCATGAGGAAGTATCCGGCCTGGGAAATCGCACTAAAGGCCATGAATCGCTTGATGTTGTGCTGAACGATGGCCACGGTGTTGCCGAGCGTCATGGTACTCGCTGCAAACAACGCAATTAGCAAGGCGCCATCGGGGATCCAGGGCCCCAGCATGCGGAAAAAGATCTGGAACATGAACGCCAGCCCCGCACCCTTCGACGCCACCGACAAATAGGCCGTTACGGGCGTTGGCGCGCCCTGATAGACATCCGCCGCCCACAAATGGAACGGCACGATCGTCAGTTTGAATCCTACTCCGGCGAACAACGCCGCGATGGCCAGCCAGAACACCGCATTGCGGCCCGGCGTTAATGCATGGCCGATGGTGTCCAGATTCAGGCTGCCGGTCAGCCCATAAATCAGACCCATGCCGTAGAGAATAAACGCGGAGGCCAGTGCGCCCAGGATGACATACTTCAAGCCTGCTTCGCCGGACCGTGCATCGTCTCGCCGCCACGCCGTCAACACAAACAGCGGAATCGTGGCCAGCTCAAGCGACACATACAACGTAATGAGATCCCGGGCGGAGATCAGGTACATCATGCCCGTAATCGTGAACAACAATACCGTAAAATATTCGCCCCGGAATCCAATGCCCCGGATGCGCACCCCGGTTTTCCCATTTAACAGATCCATGGAGATCAGAATGGTGATCGCGCCCGACAACAAGAACACTACCTTGAACCACCACGCCACGGGGTCCATTACAAACCGTCCGCCCAGCATTTGTTCATGCAGCGGCGTCATGTATAACGCGGCAAATGCCCCCGCCAGCCCTATCAAGGCCAGCGGCGCTAAAATCCACCGCGAACGCTCCGTCAGAAACAGATCAAGCACCAACACGCCAAAGGCGGTGAGGATGACAATGATCTCCGGCATCATAAGCATAGCAACTCTACCTTTTACTCCAACGGCTACATATTGAGACGGTTAAAAATCGGCATAACCGAACTTTCGATCAAATCAATAAAGAAAAACGGCAACAGACCGACTACGATCAACGTCGCCACCAGCACGCCCGTGGAAATCTTTTCCGGCAGCGTGGCGTCCGTAAGCTCTTCATAATGAGGATTGGTAATCGGCCCCTGGAACACCAGCGCCAAACCCCGCAATACATACACGGCGGTCACCACAATTGACATCGTGGCGATGATTGTCAGGACTTTTGTAAGCACGGAACTCGTCCACGGATTGCCGAAAAATCCACCCAGAAACACGTGTGTCTCCGCAACGAAGCCTGACAATCCCGGCAGACCCAGACTCGCCAGACCGCCAATATAGAAACACGTCGCAAGCCACGGCATCACTTTGCCCAGACCGCCCATTTCAGGAATGATGCGGGTGTGCGAACGCCCATACACCATGCCGATCAGACCGAAGAAAAGCCCTGTCATGATTCCATGACTGAACATCTGGATGACCGCGCCTTTGAAACCGATCAGGTTCAGCGTGGCCACGCCGAACAGCACAAAACCGCAATGACTGACCGAGGAATAGGCGGTGAAGTATTTCAGGTCTTTCTGCATCACCGCCCCAAACGACCCATATAGAATATTCACGGTCGTCAGGCACATGAATACAACACCCCACATCTTCGCGCCTTCCGGAAGCAGATACACCGCGATCCGCAGCGCGCCATAGCCCCCCAGTTTCATCAATACGCCCGCGTGCAGCATCGACACCGCCGTCGGCGCGGAACTGTGCCCGTCCGGCGACCACGTATGCAGGGGATACAGCGCGCCAATCACGCCAAAGCCCACAAACACCATCGGGAACACCCACCGCTGGAATTCATGTGAATACTTCGCCTCGGACAGCCGAATCAGATCAAACGTGTGCATTCCGGAGGCATGATACAGCGCCAGAAATCCCACCAGGACAAACGCGCTCCCCACCAGCAGCATCAGCGTGAGCTTCATCGCGGAATATTCTTTCGGCCCCGTCCCCCAGATGCCGATCAACAAATACATCGGCAGCACCGCCAGCTCATAAAACATGAAGAACAGAAACAGGTCGAAGCTCAAGAACACTCCGAAAACACCCGTCACCAGCAACAGCAGCAGCGCAAAGAACTCTTTCACACGGATCTCGACATACCAACTCGCCAGCACCCCCGTAAAAATGATAATCGAGGTCAAAATCACCATCGCCACCGAGATGCCGTCCACCCCGACATAATATTGAATGCCCAGCGACTCGAACCACGGCACCCGCTCCACAAAATACAGCTTGGTGAACAGCGCGTGCTTCATCGACTCCGCTTCCGGCATGGCGGCCTGCCAATAGTTCACCACCAGCTTCCCGGTAAGTACAAGGTGGATGCTCGTCCCGGTGGCGGACACCCAACGGATCAGCTTCCACTGGCGTTCAGGGATGAACACCACCACCAGCATGGTGAGGAAGGGAACCGCTATCAACCAACTTACCAAGCCCATCGCAACACCTTTTTCATTAACTCCATGTGACTACACCAAGGCCGCCCACAATATCAGCAACACGAACAGCGCGCCGGCCGTATACCAAATCCCGTATCCCTGCACCTGACCGGTTTGCAGGTGGCTCAGGACCCAGCCGGTCATCCGTGTGGACCAGCCGCTCAGATTCACGCCGCCGTCCACCACGCGGCGATCAAACCACGCAATCGGACGCGCTACATAGCCGAAGATGATGTTGTGGGTGACAAACAGATATACCTCGTCGACGTAAAACTTGCGCTTGATGGTGCGATACACCACGCCAAACGCTTCTGCCGCCCGCGCTGCGCGCACCGCATCATTCGAATAGAAAAACCAGGACAGACCGATACCCAGCAACCCCGCCAGCGTGGCCGGAATCGCCACCGCCAGGTTAATCCCATGGTGCGCCATATGCTCCCCAATGCTCACATAACTCGCCATGGGGACAAGTCCCCCGATCACGCTCAGGACTCCCAGGATCGCGAGAGGGATCCACATCACGGCGGGCGCTTCATGGGCATGTTCCGCATGATGCGTGCGATGCCGGCCCCAGAACGTAATAAAGTAAATGCGGAACATATAAAATGGGGTCAGCGCCGCCACCAGCAGCGAAATGCCGAAAATGATCGTGTGATGGGTGGGCAGCGCCGCCGCCAGAATCTCGTCCTTCGAGAAAAATCCCGCCAGCGGTGGCACACCGCAGATAGCGAGCGTGGCCGCCAGGAAGCATAAATGCGTAATCGGCATTTTCTTCGCCAATCCGCCCATTTCCCAAATTTCATTGCTGTGCACCGCGTGGATCACCGCGCCCGCCGCAAGGAACAGCAGAGCTTTGAAAAACGCATGCGTGAACAGGTGGAACATGCTCGCCGTATACCCCAGCGGATGTTCCATCGTAGCAACGCCCAGCGCCAGCATCATGTAGCCCAACTGGCTTAATGTGGAGAAGGCCAATACACGTTTGATGTCGTCCTGCGTAATGCCGATTAACGCTGCGAAGAGCGAAGTGAAACAGCCGACATACCCCACCACCAGCAACGCATCGCCGCTCGCCGCAAACGCCGGGAACAACCGCGCCACCAGATACACCCCCGCCACCACCATCGTCGCCGCGTGAATCAACGCCGAAACAGGCGTCGGGCCCTCCATGGCGTCCGGAAGCCAGATGTGCAGCGGAAACATCGCGCTCTTGCCCGCCGCCCCGCAGAATACCAGCAGCATCGACACAGTCAACAGCCCCACGCCGCACACCTCGATATTGAGCCCCTTGAAATGTTCCAGAAATACCGGATGATTTAAATAGTGGAAATCAAATGGCTGCAGGTTGCTCACGCCGTGTTCCGCCATGCCGGGCGTGATCGACGCCGCCAATTCTCCAAACGAGTTGTAGCCGAAATACCCCAGGATCAACACGCCGATCATGAATCCCAAATCGGCAAAGCGCGTAACGATAAACGCCTTTTTCGATGCCGACACCGCGGACGGCTTCTGGTAATAAAATCCGATGAGCAGGAAGCTGCTCACGCCCACCAACTCCCAGCACACATACATCTGAAGAATGTTCGGCGCCACCACCAGCCCCAGCATGCTGAACGTGAACAAATTCATATACGTGAAGAACCGGCCATAGCCATAATCGCCATGCATATAGCCAATGCTGTACAGATGCACCAGCGCGCTCACCGTCGTCACCACCACCATCAGCAACACCGAGATCGGGTCCACCAGCACCCCGACATTCACCGTCAGCCCCGCCTGATACCGAAGCCATTCAAATGCCCAGGGAATAATCGCCGGGTGTTCACCACCCGCGGGATACAGCGTGTAATACTCCCACGCCAGCCAGTATGCGAAGAACGCTGAAGCAAAAATCGCGGCCGTGCCCACCACGCCCGCCGCCTTGTTCGACACGGGCCGGATGAACAATCCCACGATCGCAAAGGACGCCAGCGGCAGCGCGGGAACCACCCACGCATGCTGCAAGGCAAAGCCCAACTGCTCCATTCGTCTCCCTCCGCTCCGTACCCGCAGGGAATTCCCCGCGGCTACTTCTTCATCAGGTTCATCTTCGATACGTCAATCGTGGAACAGTAGCGGAAGATGGCCACGAATATGGCCATGCCCACGACCACTTCCGCCGCAGCCACCGCAATGACAAAAATCGCCATCACCTGGCCGTCCACGCCGGCGGGTACGCAAAAGCGATTGAACACCACAAAGTTCATCGCCGCTGAGTTCAACATCAATTCCACCGCCATCAGGATGCCGACCGCATTCCGACGCGTCAGCAGCCCGCACAGGCCGATGGAGAACAAAATCGTCGTCAGAAACAACCAGTGGGTTGGTCCGGGCGCATGTGCCGCAAGAAAGTTCATCATAGCGCGCCCCTTTCGTTTCCGGCGTCTTCCTCGCGCTGGCTGCGGGGTTGCGTAAACTCCGCCTCGCCCGGCAAATCGCCGCCACTGGTGAAAGGCTGCCCTGGCGCGGGAATCTTCCGGGCAATCACAATGCCGCCCAGCACCGCCGCCAACAGCAACAACGAGATAATTTCAAAAGGAAGCACATACCCGTTTGGGCCGTAATTCAACAACTGCCGCCCAATGGCCACCGTGCTGTCCGGCGCCGTCTGCGTCTGAACAATCGCAAACGGCGCGGAAAGAAACGCCGACATGCTCAGGTACACGAACAAAAAGGCGGTAGCGCCGCCTGCAAGCATCCGCCACAGCGAAGGCTGATCTTCCAGCAGATCCGCCGAACGCGTCAGCATAATCGCAAACACGATCAGCACCACGATCCCGCCCACATACACCAGCACCTGCACGCCCGCCAGGAATTCCGCGCCCAGCATCACATACAGCCCGGCGGATACCGTCAGCACCGCCATCAGCGCGATGGCCGCCCGCAACAGCTTGCGCGAAAACACCACGCCCAGCGCCAGCACCAC
>JAKQOG010000077.1 GCA_029565395.1 Candidatus Hydrogenedentota bacterium
TCCGGGTGAGCCGGAAACGGGATTGGAAGGTCAATATGTGAAGGGCCGGATATCCTCTGTTGCGGATTTCTGCCGTGGTGGTAGGATTTCAGCAGGTCATCACCATGATGGTCCCCGAACCTGGATTCGGGGCCGCATGGCCCCCCGCAGGTTACGACCTGCGGGACTCTTTTCGGGGGAGGGGGGAGCGCGCGGTTTAGCGCTGCAAAATAAAGGGTGGGCTCCCACCTGTATTTTCCCTGTTGACGAACCCCATCCAAGCAAGGTAGAGTACTCGCGGTTAATTGCTCCCCGTTGGATCAGCCGCAAGGCCTCTGACGGGGTTATTTTTTGGCGTGCCGGGAGGGCAATATGAAGGAACCGAACGTCAAAAGGGCCGCTATTTACGTGGATGGCCAGAACCTGTTCAACGCTGCCAAGGAAGCATTTGGATATGGCTATCCAAACTTCCACATTCGGGCATTGGCGGAAACCGTATGCGAGGCCAGAAAATGGCTGCTGTCGTCCATTCATTTTTATACGGGTATTCCCGATCCTTCAATCGACCCGGAGCGGCATCATTTCTGGGTGGCCAAACTGGCGGCGATGGGCACTCGTGGAATTCGAACTTTCTCCCGTCCCTTGCGTTATTCCAATCAACTGGTCCAGTTGCCCAATGGCAATGTGACGACGACTCTGGTTGGACGGGAAAAGGGGATCGACATCCGCTTGGCATTGGATGTGGTGCGCGGGGCGTTGAATGGTCAGTACGACGTTGCTGTGATTTTCAGTCAGGACCAGGATATTTCAGAGGCCGTGAAAGAAATCCAGTCCATCGCCCGGAAACAACAGCGCTGGACCAAAATCGCCTGCGCCTTCCCATTCAGTCCGGCCATGCGCAATCGGCGGGGAATCAACGACACCGATTGGATTAAGCTGGATCGTGCAACCTATGATGCCTGTATCGATCCAAATGACTACCGGAGGAAAGGGCCGTGACCAAGGCTTTGAAAGCAACAGCCCAGCAGAAGGCCAGCCTTCAAGAGAACAGAGCCATGGGAATGACGGGCCGGTTGCACAATCCGGTTGCCACTGGTTACAGGCGTGGTATCTTCGCTTCAGGTCATCACCATGATGGTCCCCGGACCTGGATCCGGGGCCGCATGGCCCCCCGCGGATCAAAGCCCGCGGGATTCTTTTTGTTCCAATGGGGCGCGGAATGAAAAGGGAGTGGAAGGAAATGACCCTTGGTGAGGCGGCTGACTTTACGTCCAAGCCAAGGGGGCTGAATGTAAAATCCTTCGAGAAGGTTCCTTTTGTCCCGATGGAGCTTGTCGCTCAGGGAGGCACCTATGTGCGCGATTGGGTGTGGAAACCCGGGAAGGACATCAACAGCGGGAATTATTTTGAGAAGGGTGATTGCCTCATGGCAAGGATTACACCCTGTTTTGAAAACGGAAAACAGGGGATCGCCCGTGCGCTTCCTGCCGATTTCGGATATGCGTCAACGGAGCTGATCCCGTTCAGAGGGCGCGCGGGATTAAGCAACAAGTATTTCTTGTTCTACTTCGTTCTAGAGAGTGGAGTCCGCCGCCAAATCACCCAAAAGATGGAAGGTGCCACGGGGCGGCAGCGCATCCCGATGTCCGTGTTGAAACACTGGCCCATAATGCTGCCTTCGCTTCCGGAGCAGAAAAAAATCGCGGCGGTGCTGTTGAAAATCCAGCGGGCGATCGAGACGCAGGACCGGATGATTCAATCGCTTCGCGATCTCAAGAAATCCACCATGCAGCATCTCTTCACCCATGGCCTGCGGGGCGAGAAAACCAAGATAACCGAGATCGGTGAGATTCCGGAGAGCTGGGATGTGGTGCCGTTGGAGATAATGGGGCGCGTGGGCAACGGCTCAACTCCCAAGAAGACAAACCTCGCCTACTGGACTAACGGGACGATTCCGTGGCTTACGAGCGGTAAGATACACGAAGGAGTCATCAAGGCCCCTGAT
>JAKQOG010000080.1 GCA_029565395.1 Candidatus Hydrogenedentota bacterium
CGCCCAATCTCTCCACACCGCCGCTAGTTACGTTTCCAGAAATGATGTTATTAGAGATTTCTGAGGTAGTATCACCACAATATATACCACCCCCAATTTCGCCTGTTTCATTCTTCAAGATAACATTATGGGATACTTTTGTTGAAACGTTGTGGTCTGAACCACCGAAATATATCCCGCCTCCACTATTTCCTGATATGTTATCGAAAATCACGTTGTTATAGAGTGTGTGGGAGCCGCCGCCTGAGTGTCTAATCCCGCCACCATACAACGCAGGATTTTTGAAAATTATGTTGTTGAATATTGTCGAGGCAGAGGTAGATAAACCGCCGCAGCTAATTCCCCCTCCCGATCTGGCCCCTATGTTGCTAAAAATGACGTTGTTCGAAATTGTAGAATCCCCCCATGTGTCAATGCCACTGCCAGAGCCCCAGTCCGCTGTGCAATTTTCGAATATAACGTTGTTTGAGATACTTGAGGAACCGCCAGAAATAATGTTGCATGTAACCCCACCTCCTTTGGGGCATACTCCGAATGCGTTGTTCCCGGAAATTACGTTGCGCGAAATCGTGAGAGTGCCCCCACTGGTGCTGCAAATCCCACCGCCCCCATCCCCATTGTTGCCACCTTTTGTTTGGTTTCCGGAAATAACATTGTTGGAGATCGTGAGGGAAGCGATATAATTCCTAGTGTTCCTTCAATTTTGCAATGTCGGGTAAAGCCTTTTTAATTTGATTCGGGCGTCACTTGTTGTGAACCGCCAGTTCACCGGCGTGGGATGATGCCTCCGCTTTTCACACCATTTCTCTATGATCCGTTTCAGCGACTCCTTGTTTGGAATCCGCCGGGCCAGGCACTGGCGAGACAATATGCTCAATTCGATTTCCGCCATGTTAAGCCAACTCCCATGCTTGGGCGTATAATGAATCTCCAGTTTGTCGGCAATCCGCTTCGCCTCAGGCGGCGGGAATGTCTCATAGAGCGCCGATTTTACATGCGTGTTCAGATTGTCCACAACCAGCACAATTCGCTCCGCTTCACGATAATGAACATCCGCCAATTCCTTCATCAATTGCGCCCAATCGGCCTTCGTCCGCCGCTCCGTCACCTTCACCTCGCATCGTCCAACCAGCGGTTCAGCAACCATGAAAAGATTCGCCGTACCATTGCGTTTGTATTCGTAATCGAACCGGCGCGCCCGTCCCGGCGCAGGTGGAATCTCCTCGCGGGTTTCCCCAATCAACTGCTTGTTCGTCTCGTCCACGCACACCTGCGGGCGCTTCGGATCATAAGGACGTTTGTAGACATCCAAAACATCCTCCATGGCGCAGACATACTCGGCACTCGCTTTCCCCGGATGACACCACTGCTCTTTCAGCCAGGGTTTGAGTTCGTTTTTTTTAATGTCTTCCGCACGGTCTCCATCGAAATGTGATCTACGAGTTCCAGTTCCACCAACCGATCCGCCAGCAGCCGGAGAGTCCAGCGCGGACGTCCGTCGGGCGGACTGGCACAGGCTGTCGCAATCAAATGAGCCTCCACGTCACCGTCCACTTTTCGAAAGCGATTCGCCTGAGGCTTGCGATTCAGGGCCGCTTCCATGCCTCCCTCCACCAGACGTTTTCGCACTCGTTCCACCGTTATGATGGTGGTTTCAAGAGCATCGGCAATTCTTTGATCCGTCCAATTCTCACCGTGAGAACCGCTGTCGCACTTTAGCAGAATACGCGCATGAAGCAATGTGCGCGCGCTGCCTTTTCCTTTGGAAATCATATCCAGCAAAAAGGAGCGTTCTTCTGCTGACAGCGTGACAACATATTTTTTCTGCGATCGCATGAGCATGGGCTCCTTTCCCAAGATACCCATGATCCTGACTCTCCGGTCATACTAAAGGCAACATATTTTTACCCTCATATCCGGATGGAAGGAACACTAGTACAAATCCCGCCACCATTCAAGTTTGCCGAGTTACCGGTTATGATATTACTAGAGATCGTGGAGAAAGCGCCAGAAGCGATATTATAAATCCCGCCGCCATCAGAGTTTGCCGAGTTTCCAGTTATGATATTATTTGAGATCGTGTGGGAAGAATCTCCTCCACTTCCGCAGTAAATTCCACCGCCATTCGCATTTGCCGAGTTTCCAGTTATGATATTGTTCGCGATTTGTTGGGAAGCGACATAATCCACAATATAAATCCCGCCGCCACACTGTGCCGCCGAGTTTCCAGTAATGATATTGTTGGTGATGGCGGGCGAAGCATATTCGCGGTAAATCCCACCTCCATTGTCCAATTCAGTGTTCTGACTATTGTTCCCATCCGTCGCATGTCCGCCGGTAATGGTGAATCCGTCAATGCGGGCGTTACTGGCACCCATGACGCATCGACACGCATTCTCGCCATTAATCGCAGTTACATGCGTCTCGATGTCGCGGCTCCACCCCGCCGCCTGAAAACCGCCCCAGAGATCAATCCACTCCTTCATGGTGATGACAGGATTTACCGTGTTGGTATAGATTCCCTCAGCAACGAGAAATGCATATTTATTTGATGTCGAGGCATCGCTGATTTGATCGAGAGCGTATTGAATGCTTTCCCAAGGGGCGGATACTGATCCGTCGCCGGTTATGTCGCTGCCAGTATTTACCGAGATGTAACGGATCTCCTGATAATCGCCAAGTGGAACAGCCACCGTGCGGGGGCCTGCCTCTGCGGTGAC
>JAKQOG010000115.1 GCA_029565395.1 Candidatus Hydrogenedentota bacterium
GATGCGAGTTGCACAGCCCACGACAGCGACTACAATTCCCAGGACTGGCTGATTAACCTTTCCGAACTCCTGCGCCTCATCCAGTTCTTCAACTCTGGTGGCTATCATCCCTGTGAAGGGAGTGAGGATGGCTTTTGCCCTGGACCTTGATCCGGGGAAATTATATTGAAAAGCTGCTTTTCCGTCTTTTCCCAAAATCCGGAAAAATCCGGAAAATCCCCTATTGACTTTTAATAAAGTTGGTGGGATTATCGAGTTGCGTTGAAAATAAGGAATATGAAGTACAGGTCACTCCTCTAACAAGTTAAAACCCCCAAATTCAAGGAGAAATCTCAATGCGAATCATATACCGCAGCCTGGTATTTGTAATGTATATTACATATTTTGCGGGGGCATTCAGTCTTTCGGCAGCGCCTGTCACCTTTAACGACACTGCCTTACTTAATGCTGTTAAAACACAGTGGGAAGCCGCAACAGGCTTGATATTGAGCGATCCGCCTGAAGACTCGGAACTGGCGAATGCAAGCTTTACTATGCTTGATGCACATGGGCTTGCTATAGCGGACTTAACCGGATTGGAAGCCTGTATCTCGTTGACGGACCTTAATTTAGGCATGAACCAGATATCCGATCTTACGCCGATTAGCGGTCTGACAAGTTTGGTTTGGCTGGATCTTGGTTTTGGGCAAGATATTTTCACCAAGGGTGGCGGGATTGATCCCTTTCAGACAGGCACGAACTTAATTGCGGATATCACTCCTTTAGCGGGGTTGGTGAATCTGCAATACCTGAGCCTTATGGGAAACGATGGCATCACAGGGATTGCCGCGGTAAACACTATGGACAGCTTAAATCAGCTTTGGTTGTCCATGAACCCCATTACAGATTTTTCTCCTTTAAACGGTGTCGCCGATACATTGACGTTGTTTGGTGATATCAGTTGCGGAATGGCTAATGCGGATATACCGGTACTTAACGGCATGACCAATTTGGGAATACTGTTTTTATTTGCAGAAAACGGAATTTCCGATATCTCTGGCCTGTCGGCGCTTAACTTGAATACACTAATTCTTGTAGCGTGCCCCATAACGGATATCAATGTGGCTTCCAATTGGACTAATCTTGAGACGATGATCGGGAATCAGACGCAGATTACCAATCTGAATGCGTTGTCAGGCCTTGCCAACCTGCAACAAGTGGAAACCAGTGAATGTTTGTTGAACGATATCTCAGGAATAGCCGGTTTGTCCAACTTGAAGATTGTGCGATTGGATTCCAATCAAATCTCGGATATCTCCGCGCTTCAGAATCTCCCCGCCGTCGAGGAAATCTCGCTTAACAACAATCTTATCACGGATATCCAAACCCTGGTAGATAACCCTGGTCTGGGGGGGAATGATTATTGTTCCCTGAATAACAATCCCCTCTCTGAGGATGCCAGATGCAGTCAGCTTCCAGCCTTGCGTGCCAAGTTCAATAGTTCTGAAAATGTGGTATGTGATGCAACATGCGGCCCTACCTATACCCTCACCCTGTCGGTAAATGGCACAGGAGATGTTCATCCGGAAGCCGGTGTCCATGCCTATGAACAGGATACATGGGTTATTTTGAATGCCATACCGATATCGGGCAGTGGTCAGGCATTCAGCGGTTGGACCGGCGATGAAGTCAGCACGTATCCGAGTTTAAGCGTTTTCATGGATAGCGACAAATCCATCACGGCGAATTTTGTGCCGGGCGACTGGACGCTGACGATTAGTAAAACAGGCGATCCGGATGGAAGCACGTGGTTTGAACCTGGCATATACTCCTACCTGGATGGGCAGTATGCATCTGTGAGCGAGAACGCCAACGGGAACGCCTATTTTAATGGATGGTCGGGCGCCGCTACCGGCTACAGTCCCTCGGTATCCATCCTTATGGATGCAAACAAGACGGTAACGGCGAGTTTTACCAGCACGGGATATCAATTGACCTTTACCATCCAAGGTCAGGGGAATATAAAAGATTTCTATAACAATGGCCCATTTTATTATGCATCAGGAGCAAATTTCTCCTTGGAAGCTCAGCCTTACTCTTACCTTTATGTGTTTGATCATTGGGAAGGTGATATCGGCATGGGAGCAGACCCTTATGATCCCATTCTTCCCATCACCATGGATCAAAACCGCGCCGTGACAGCCGTTTTTGTGGAAGATTCCAGAACCTTGACGATCATCATTGATGGTCCGGGAAGCACCGACCCCGCGGGCAGCCCTTCTCCTGGAACGCAACATATCTATCCAAAAGGACTGGGTGTGTGTGTGCAAGCGTTGCTTGGGGCCAATGTGGCTTTTGATCATTGGTCGGGTGATATTGAAGGCACCCCTCCTTCCACGCCAAACCTTTGTGTAACCATGGATCAAGACCGGACGGTCACGGCCCACTTTCTGGCGGCCGACTGGAGCCTTACCCTTCAAAAAACGGGCAATGGCAATATCAATCCTGCCCCGGGCGCCTATGGATACATTGATGGCGCGCAGGCTAATTTTAATATTCAATTGATTTCTGGAGGAGATGCTTTTGATCAATGGACCGGCGATATCAATTCAGGCACGGAAACGGATACGTGGAATAGTGTCCTGATGGATCGCAACCGTACCGTTACGGCGAATTTCATGCCGGGAGATTGGACCTTAACCCTCACCACCAGCGGCGCGGCGGGAAATATGTATCCAAGTCCGGGAACCTATGCCTATCTGGATGGGCGCACGGCAAATCTCAGCGCTTTTACTAGTTCCACCAGCTTTTTTGCAGGATGGACGGGCGACAATGAAAGTGATACGCCCAATATCGCCATTGTGATGGATAGCAATAAATCCGTCACCGCTAACTTTGCGGGTTCAGGATACGTTCTGAATGTAAGTGCCCAGGGAGATGGATGGACCAGTCTGAATGGAATGTATTATTTTGCCAGTAGCGCCGAGCCAGTGTTGACTGCTTCTCCATTTTATGGGTGGAGATTCAGTGAGTGGATCGGCGATCTGCCCACGGGATCTGACCCTGCCGACCCGGAATTGCCGGTGTTGATGGACATGGATCGTTCTATCACGGCGGTCTTCCTTCTTGACACAAAAACGCTGACGATGATCATCGAGGGTCAGGGAACGACCTCGCCCGCCGGAGCGCCTTCACCGGGAATTGACTATGAGTATGCGGATGGAACTCAGGTGATGATAAGTGCGGAACGGGGCATGGAGGGCTGGGCGTTCAGCTATTGGTCGGGTGATATCGGTTTTGAAACTTCCTCCAGTCCGGTTATCACGGTGATCATGAATCAGGATCGGACGGTTGTGGCGAATTATATTCCTGCTGATTGGACCCTGACTCTAAACTACACAGGCAACGGCAGCACGTGGCCCGCCCCGGGCGCTTATGGTTATGTAGATGGCTCCTCAGTGGAAGCGGTGGCCAATATCATGGCGGGAGGGGATGCGTTTGATCATTGGGAAGGGACACTGGCAGGAATGGACATCTATGATCCCGGCCAGCGATTCACCATATACGGTGATGTAACGTTGACCGCGGTATTCACTCCCGGTGATTATACGCTTGAAACAACCGTTACAGGCGGAGGAACAGCCGAATATCTTAGCCACCCCGCCGGTGTGTATCAATATCTAGCCGGGCGTAATGCTAATCTTGAGGTGAGACCCTGGCCCGAAACCTTCTGGGGTGGTTATTCCGGCGATGTGAATACCTGGGACTACACATATAAATTACTGATGGACGGGAATAAGAATGTCACTATTACCCTGGGAACATCCGGATATGAACTGGTGGTGAACCAGATTGGCGGCGGACGTACGAATCCCTCCGGCACGCGGCATTTCGTTGCTGGTGCGAATCCCACTGTTCATGCCATCGATCAGGGAAGTATCCTGTTCGATCACTGGTCAGGTGATTTACCTGCTGGAACTGATCCTTATGATCGCAACCCAGTCATACTCATGAATCAGGATCGAACTATAACGGCAAGCTTTCTTGAGGCCAACTGGTACTTATACCTTCAGGTTATAGGCAATGGTGTTACGGATCCCGCTCCAGGCCTGTATTGGTTTCTGGATGGTGCTCCGTTTTCCGTAACGGCCTCAGCAGGTGCGGATTCCTTTTTCCTCCACTGGCAGGGGGATCTCCCTGTCGGGCAAGATCCAAACTCCATTACCGTTTCCGGAACCATGACCCAGAGCAGGGAAATTATCGCAGTATTCGCTCCTGCCACCGTCACAGTGCCGGATCTTTCCGGTAAAACCCAGGAACAAGCCGCAGCGGTTTTGGCGGCTCTGGGCTTGGTGCTGGGTACAGTGACCGAGGAGTACAGCTCCGCGGTATCCGCCGGTCAGATCCTCACGCAAGATCCACCTGCTTCAACCATTGTACCTTACGGCAGCGTAGTGTCCATCGTTGTGTCGCTGGGTCCATGTTATGCCAATGTGCCGAACCTGGCAGGGCTTTCTCAGGCAGAAGCTGAAGCAGCCTTGACAGCAGCGAACCTGACACTAGGAACGGTGGCGGAAGAAAGCAGCGATATTATCCCCGAAGGGCAAATTATCAGCCAGCAACCAGTCTATGGCCTTATCGTGGCTTGTGGCGCGGCGGTGAATATCGTGGTTTCATCGGGGGTTGCCGAGGAAGGAGAAGGCGAAGGAAGTGTAACCGGACCACATACAGCGGATCAGGACAATAATTTCCTAATCAGCTTGTCCGAACTGCTGCGCATTATCCAGTTTTTCAATTCAAACGGCTTGCATTGCGAGGCCGGCACCGAAGACGGGTATGCGCCAGGTCCGGGCGATACGAGTTGCGCCTCTCATGACAGCGACTACAATCCCCAGGACTGGCTGATCAATCTGTCCGAACTCTTGCGCGTCATACAGTTCTTCAATTCCGGTGGGTACCATCCCTGTGAAGGAAGCGAGGACAGCTTCTGTCCAGGTCAATAACATTGGCGCATAATAATCTTGCGACCCATGGAGTGTTTATGTGCGCCAACTGCCGCGCCATTGCTCTGCGCCATGCGGAGCAACGGCGCGGTCTATTTCATGCTTTTTTCTTCGTATTACGAAGTTCCTATTGCTCGCGTTAATTCTTTTTATTTTCTATAGCAAACTCCGGATCCCATCCTGTCATCCGGTTGCCGGGCGCCTTACTGTAAGCCTGAAGATTGAACTTCCCTTAAGAAGCGCGTATTGTGACGAGTACATATAGCGATGCCGGACCTAAAGGGTTGATAAGTGTCCGTGGAGTGGAGATCATGACCGCACGCAGGCTGTGGATTGTCGGGGGGGTATTCCTCTTTGCAATAGGGGTGATCGCCGGCATTCTGTATTTTCCCAGAGGGTGGGTGATGGAAACCGTAGACACGGTAAAAGAAGCCGGCAGCGATGACCGCTCCATCACATTTAAACAAGAACAATTGCCGCGCATGATCATGGATGCCAACGCTACCTTCAATCCCGAACGCGTCGCCGCCGATTTTCTAGGAATACAACTCGATCCCACCCGCCTCGTAATGCTTCAGGAAGGGGCCGTCCGGCTGTATTTTGTTTCCGAAGCGGCAGGTTATCACAATATTCTTGGGTATCAACTGGAGGGTCCGGAAATCCGCGACACACGCCTCAAGATTATTTTCCCCGATGCCACCGCCCCCATGGATTTGATTCAATGTGCAGACCTCGTAAAGGCGACGTCCCCGCCCTATTATTTCGGCAAACGTATTCCTGATGCGCCCGTGTTGCCCGGGGATTATGTCGACTTGGGCGTGCTCCCCGCCGGCACCCAGCTTGTGTTTTTCATTGTTGGGGACGGCGCACGGGGAGGAAACAGGATTTATACCACCCTCCCGCAACGGAATCCTGATGGAAAGCAACATGTTGTCACGTTCGTGTATGAAAATTCCCCCTACATGCTCCTCAGCTTTGAAGACATGTGGGATACGGGAAACCGGTCGTTCAACGATGTCGTCTTCTGTGTGGAAATGGACCAGGAAAATCTCGAACTGATCGCAAGCGTGAAGGAAAAGGGCCGCATTGACGCCATCCTCCAGGGAAATGAACGCCGCAAAAAGATCCGGCGGATGATTTTTTGGGGAACCCTTGCCACCATTAGTGTATTAGGACCGCCCTTCATTTTCCTCGCCCATCGCACAGTTCAGCGCGCCCGCGCCCGGCGTGTATTCGCCGCTGCAAAAGAGGCACTGGAAACAAATCCGAGAGAAACCCTGCGGATATTGAATCAGGGAAAGAAGCACATACTAAACAAAAAAATGCGCCGGGAATGGTCCGGGCTTGAAATGACCGCAAGCAAACAGGCCCGCGATGCCGCGCAACTCGCTGTCCTCTATGAAAATATGCCGGAGGTATTCGTCGAAGATGAACCCGCTTCATTACTGGCGGCCCGCGCTCAAGTAGAAACGGATTCCGTGGATACCTATCACTCCCTGCGGCGTCTCTGGCAAGGGCGCGAAGCCGCCCCGTGGGATTGGTTGGCCCTTGAAGCCGATGTGCTTATCAAACAGGAGAAATGTGGCGCGGCCGAAGCGCTCCTGGAACAGGGCCGTTTTAACGGTGCGCAAGACAGTGGCCGCCTCGCGCGACTCGGCATGCTGCGCGCCCGCAAGGCCGACCCCAATGCCCCGGGCCTCCTCGCCAATGCAGTACAATTAGATGCCCGGAATCCGGATGTGTATTGGTGCCAGGGTCAGGCACTTGAGCAGGCCGGGCACTATCCGGAAGCATGTAATGCTTATCAAGCCGCCCTGAATGCCGCTCCGCACAATCCTTTCCACCGGGATCATTTCGCTGAATTCCTGGTGCGCCAGGGCGATTTCAAAAATGCATTAACTGTGTGGCGTCAAGGATTGGAGCCACCCTCCATCGATGTCCTCTGGCTGAAAGTCCTTTTCTGGTCGCGTATGGCATTGTCACAGGAAATCGCCTGGAGCAATTTCCCCATCCCTGAAGGACGATTACGCCCGCTCGTAGAATTTCTAATTAAATTGCCCGGCGAACGATTCTGGGACATGGAGCAGTTTGAACGGCTCGGTTTAAATCGTCCTGAACTGCTGGCCCGTCCCGAAACAATATGGCTGCAAACACTCGATGCGCTTCAGCAGAAACGTGAAGACACCGCCTTCTCCCTCATATCATTGGGGCAGGCGGGTGCACAACCCTATTTTGAAATCGTGGAAACCGCCCTCCGCCAAACTCTTACCTGCCGGCGTATTGGATTCTGCAATCCCGTCTTGAGATGCCTGCGTCAAGAAACACCTCCATCCTTGCGACATCCTTTTTTCCAGCAAATTGATCTATGGGCGACCGCCCAAATGAACGAAGGGACCGAACACTTTCAAAAAATCGTGGAAGGTCCCGCTCTCTTTTCCACTCTTTTTCAGGCGGCTGGCTGGCTTGAAGCGGCGCGCCGGTTAAAAACTGCCGGTTAAGCATAAGAGGCTAAGGCATGGGAACGGCGGTGAGGCCTTTTTCACCATCTGTTTTATAGTACGCTTCTACCAACAGATATTCTTCAAGCATCCCGATAGTGTCGAAATAGCCCGGATAATCCGTATACTGAACCGATTCCAAATAACCGTCGACATCAAATGCCGCCCCGATAATATATCCGTCTTGTTTAAAGTCCTGCCCCAAGTCTATTTCGTCTCCTGGAAGAATGGGCTGAATAATGCGATTGTTTCCCCAATCTGCGGCACTGACCAAAGCAAGGTAAAATATTTCAAGCGGATAATCCCCGGTATTACGTACCAGCACACGAAATTTTCCCCGCACGATAACGCAATTGGGGATCGTGAGCGAACCAATCCCTTTGTTGGTGTCCAAAATTAGCGTGACCGTGTACTTGCCCGGCGTCGTGTAAACATGCTGAAACGACGGATCACTACTCTGGGTTCCATCGCCCAACTCCCACAGCCGGGATTTCAACTTCGCATTTCCGATATCCGTGGCATCATAAAAACTTACCGTCATGGGCATGTCTCCCACCCGCGGATCCGCATAAAACTCCACCGTAAACGGTGTTTGTGGACAGCCCGTCAGCGCTATGGCGGCCATCAGTAGAATCCCCTGGAGAGTGAGAACCTTACACGTATTAAAAAGGATCAATTTCATGAAAATTCCATTCATTTATTTTAGCGTTGGCAGCCAGTTGCCATGTGCCTCAATAAGATCATCGCACAAGCCGATGATTTCGTCAATCGTAAGCTCTGCTGCGGTATGCGGATCGAGCAGTGCCGCCTGGTACACATGTTCCTTCTTGCCCGTGAGCGCCGCTGCAATGGTTAGTTCCTGCACATTGATGTTTGTCCGGTTGAGCGCGGCGCATTGCGGCGGCAAATCGCCTGTGTAGGTCGGTGTTACCCCGTTGCGATCCACCACGCACATTACTTCAACACATGCATTGTTCGGTAGATTCGTAATCAACCCTTTGTTTAGGACATTTCCGCCAAGGGTAAATGGTTTTCCCGTTTCCATTGCTTCAAGAATGTACGAGGCATATTCGTGCCCGCGTTCATGTTCGAGTGGCTTGTCCGAGACAAGTTCATCCCGCATATAGTTCCATGCCTCTATTTGCGCCACGCACCGCCGGGGATATTCATCCAGCGGCACATTGAATCGCTCAATCAGTTCCGGGGCCTTCGATTTGATGAACCATGGAACATACTCAGATGTGTGTTCGCTCGATTCTGTCACGTAATACCCGAACTGCTTCATCAGCTCGAAGCGCACGGTGTCTTTCCAATTGTATTCCGGAAGCTGTGCGCGCCGCTTAATTTCAGGATATAAATCCTCCCCATGGCGCGATATGCTCAAGAGCCACCCCTGGTGATTGATTCCCGCAATGTTCCATCGCAAATCATCTTCGGGCAATTCCAGCATCTGGCACAGGCATGGCGCGCACACCTGCACGCTGTGGCACAGCCCCACGGTTTTCACCTCCGTCGCCTTCAGGATTGCCCCCGTGATCATCGCCATTGGATTCGTATAATTCAGCAGCCAGGCTTCCGGCGCCACTTCCTCGATAATCCGGCAATACTCGATCATCACCGGAATGGTGCGCAGGGCGCGGAAAATACCGCCAATACCCAGCGTGTCGCCAATTGTCTGCCGCAGTCCGTATTTTTTGGGAATCTCAAAGTCGATTACCGTACACGGCTCATATCCGCCCACCTGGATGGCATTGACGATATAATCCGCCCCTGTAATCGCTTTGCGCGCGTCTTGTCCAAGATACCCTTCCACTGTCGCCTTCGCGCCCAGTGAATGGCTCAGATTCTTCACCATCTTCTCCGAATCGCCCAAACGCTCCGGATCAATGTCGATCAGCGTGATCTTTGCATCTTTCAAACTCTCCACATAAAGGCTGTCGCCCAGTACGTTCTTCGCAAACACCGTACTGCCCGCGCCCAAAAAACAAATTTTGCTCATGAAAATTTCCTTAAATGGTTATGAAGAAACAACTCGTACTATCATACAACAAAGGAGTATCCGCTATCATGGTTTTTTTGTTTGGTCTCATAAGTTGCGTGGAACCTTTGGTGTTTTGCGCGTACGACTGTATATCAAATCAGAAGACGGTTGTCTTCAACGCAACGACCATCTCAAAATTTGATGCAGGATCGTCGGCTCCATATTTTTCTCTTTTCAAATTGGTGTTCGCTTGAAAAAGCATTGACAGGGCTTCTAGATTTATACATAATGCAAAAAAAGAATGGCGTTGGGTATAAATGGGTTCAGATGGGAAATTTCTATTGTGAGCCTTAATAAGAAAGGCAGTATAACAAGCACCTTTAAAAAAAATTGCAACGGGAAGGAGAAAAACAATGAAATATCGAGCAATCACCCTGAACTTGATTGGAATTCTGGCAGTTCAGATGTTGATGGGGACTTTTGCCGCCGCAGAAGTGTTTCTCGACAAAAGTTTCAGTGTAGAAGTGACAAGTGCGATTGAATACGATCCCGTAAATCATCTCCTGTTGGATCTTTATAAGCCAGTAGGGGAGAATGTACCTATTGTCAAACCGGCATTGGTATGTGTGCATGGGGGCGCATGGGTGAGTGGTTCTCGCGATCATCCTCCCACGAATGGAACCGGTGGACCGGGTGATACCTATTCGCCCGCCCACGAATATGCGATGGAATTCGCGAAACGTGGTTATGTATGTGTCTCTATCGACTACCGGCTATACAACCACCCCGGGGTTGCGGAAACCGGCCTCCTGGACGGATTAAATCTGCAGCCTATTACGGATGCACTCAACACTCTTTTTGGGACAAGCGAACCGGTTTCGTTTGTAAAACCAATTATTGAATCGAGTGTAGAGGATTTGGTGCACGCAGTAGATTGGATTGTCAACCATGCAACCATGATGGGTGTGGATGTGAATCGCATTGCAGTCGGAGGATTTTCTGCTGGTGCATTCAATTCCTTGTTTGCCGGCTTTCTCGCTAATAACGGGAAAATTGCCATTGCTTGGGCAAATTCGGGGTCCCTGGGGGGGGGAGGCAATGAGGCGCTTATTTTGAGTGCCACCACGTCACCAATTCCAGTAATCATCTTTTACGGCATGCTTGATTTGATAGTTCCCTATGCAACGTTTGCCGAACCCCTAAAGGCGGCGTTGATCGCTGAGAACATTCCACACGCTTTCTATACCCTGCCCAATGAAAATCACACGTACCCGATGAGTACCCTGCTTACAGATCCGCCGGAAAAGGGCGTGCCCGATACCCTGGAAAATGTCTTAAGCGAGTTTATGTATACACATCTCTCATTGAACAATATTCAACCACCTGTGATCCCCACAGGACACGTGCCCACGGTTAACGCGGCCGGTCTAGCGGTATTGGCTGTATTACTGGCAGCTGTCGCCACGGTTTTCCTCTTGCGGCGCAGAACAGCGGCGCGATAACGTCTATCGAGTTTCTGCAAATGGAAAATATATTTTCGTATAACAAAGGAATAACTGGCAATATCGAAATATAAGTGGGGGATGTGTTTATCCTGTTGCCATTAGCTTTTTTGTGGCCGGTGGAACGACCCTGCCATCCCACAGAGCAGTAACAGTCCCAAGGTGCCTGCACTGATGCCGAATCCCGCCCAGAACGGCAGCGGTTGATAGGTGAATTCAATAGTATGTGTTCCCGCTGGGACCGCCACCCCGCGAAACAGGCCATTCGCCTTGAGAATGGAAACTGGTGCGCCGTCCAACATTGCTTTCCATCCAGGTGCGAACGTGTCCGCCAGCACCACAATGCCGGGTACGTCCGCTTCCACATGAATGCCCATCTTTTCCGGTGTATCTAGCTGAATCACACAGGTGGCGGAAGCAGGTGTTTCAGAATCCGTGCCCATGCCTTCTGCCAGCAGCGTATCCAGTTGATTGTACATGTCTTTTTCCACTTCCAGCGTGCACATCCGTGCCGCATCAAATTCCGAATCCCCTAGTAGTTTGATCGCTGCCTCCTCGCTTGGAGCCACCCGCCAGTGCGGTACCCATCGGCACCGCGGCCACGCTGTCTCGTTTACATACAAATGAAGATTGGCCTCCGAACGCACTGGCCGCAGCCTCACCCCTTCTTGCTCCCAGCCTTCCGGCACAAAAGGCGCGCCAACCACCAGCAATGCGCGAACCGCCATGTGATTCAGCAATGCCGGCGCTGCTGCACGCGGAGACAAGCCCCGGGTGTCTGCATCACTCAAGGCAGACCACCAACGCGCCTGATCTTTTGTCAACGCACCACGCGTCCCGCCCGCCGCCCGCAATGGCGTCACCATCCCGATATTCCCGGAAATCCCAGGCTCTAGCCGGTTCGAATTCACCAGCACCCGTCCATTTCCGGTATGCTCTTCCATGGTTTCCAGCATCTTCGCGTGCGCCCCTTCCGCTGGAAAGCCCTCCAGCGGCGGAATCGTATAATAGCGAATCGTGGCATCGTGCAAATCGATGAAAAGCAGCAGTAGAACCAAAAGGCTGCACACCACCCCCAGCCACCGTACGCGAAACACTAAAAACACCAATACCACCGCTATTAACGGTATAATCCGGCCCCTGACTTCCGCCGATGATATGTAAAATAAAACACAGGCTCCCGCGAGAAAAATTAAGGAGGATGCCCACAATAAAGGAGATCGTGGGTCGCGGCCTACCGTGAATAGACGATCCGCGCCCAACGCCGCAAGCACTGCCAGGCTGAAACATGCCGGATACATAAGCATATCGTACGCGACTGCACTGCTCACCATCATTTTTCCCAACACTGACAGTATGGAACATGCCGTTGCGGAAAGAAAAAAGAACAACATTTCCACCCGCGCCGTTTTGTGTAATACGGCCACCGGCAACGACAGCAGCGCAGCAATGCCCATGTACCCCACATACGGAAGAATGTCAGGTGAAACCCCCAGAAACTGCAACAGCAAATCTTGCGGACGGCTTGCCAGTTGACCCGCAAGTTCGAGCCGGGTCAAGGCATCCAGCGGCGCATCCAGTGTCAACACCCACAGACACGATGGTATCCATTGCACCGCCGAGACCAACACTGCCAACACCGGCAGCAGCATCAAGCCCTTCAGGCGGCGCCCAAACCAGCTTGTCGCGTCCGCACCACGGAACAGCAACCGGACAAAGCCATAGGGAACCACAACCAGAAGGGAGGCCAATAATAATGGCAGCGACCCCGCCAGCATCATCATCCCTAAAAAAACACCCCCTAACACAACCACGCTATACCGGCCTTCCCGGATGAATTCACGCACCGCCCAGAACACTAACGGAAGCCACACCAATCCGTTCATAACCTCCGGGCATGGCAATGCTGCTGCAGAGGCTCCGCAATATGCATAGGCCGCACCCCCAATCAAGGCGGGGATATAGTGCACATCCAGTGACCGCAGATACACCACAAAAAACAGCCCCATCAGGAAAAGGCACAGGAACCCATGTACGGCAAAAGCCCGTTCCGCCGGCAATAGCAAAAAAGGCGCATTCAGCGGTTGGAACACTCCCATCGAGGGATCGGCCTGAAAAGGCGTTCCACACCACTGTTCCGTATTCCATAACGGAAGCGATCCCGCCTGCAAACGGCCAAATCCATAATGATACGCGGGAAAAACCTTTTCGTAGAGATTGACGCTCTCGTACACCGTTCTTCCCTTTGAATTTGGTGGAATCCCCGTGTTCAACCAAAACACCGGCGCCAGTGCGACAAACAGTATCCCCGCAAGAAACAGCGGAATGCTTCCATAGCGATTCTGTCCGTCGGGAAATATACTCACTTTATCAGCTCGCGTACCGCTACGCGCCGCTTTTCCTGAACGGCCCGCACAACGGCATGGGTTGTAGCCAGACTATTTAGATTATTCCTCCCGCTCGTTTCCGGTTCCCTTCCGGTGTCCAGTGCCGTCCGGAAATCCTCCAGCAAATACGCCTGATGCGTCCTCGGCATACGGACCAGCGGCACCGGGCGCCGCTCCTCGGGATTTTGCGAAAAAAACAGCTCATTTCGATCAAGCAATAGTACACCCTTTGAGCCCTCAATCCGCCAATCCGCGTTCCATTCCGTTTCCCACCCTGTGCTCACCCAACTCCCAAAATAATTCACCGTCACCCCGTTGTTCATCTCAAGCTGTGCCATGACCACGGCATCGCCCTTGTTCCAATTCCAGGCCGTACTGCTGCTAACCCCCTGCACCGCCACCACATCCGCCCCAAGCAGACACCGCATGAGATCAAAATGATGAATCGACATATCTAACACCAACGGATACGCCATTTCCTCCCGGTATCCGCCAAAATGCGGACCCTTGTGAAAACTAACCCCCACATACCCCAACTGGCCCAACCTGCCTTTCTCTATAAACCGCTTGACCGTCTGCATAACCGGCTGGAAGCGGTAATTCTGTCCCACCATGTACACCCGTCCCGCTTTCTCCGCGGTCTTCACAATCGTTTTCGCATTCTCCAGCGTGTCCGCGAGCGGCTTCTCGCTCATCACGTGCAGCCCCTGTTTGAACGCCGCCAGACACACCTCCTTCCGAAACTGTTGTGGCGTAACATCCAGAAGCGCGTCCGCTTCCACCGCCTTTAGCGCCGCATGCACATCTAAAAAACAACAATCCTTCGGTATCCCATGCCGTTCCGCCGCCACCGCCAGATTTTTCGGATTTACATCCACATATGCCGCAGCCGCCCATCGCCGCGACTCCGCAATCCGATCCGTCCAGCCCAGCCCCATCCCGCCTACGCCAACCTGAATGATCCGTCTTCTCTTCATGATCCCATCTCCACACCTGAATACCAGCTACATCCTACCATTGACTTCTTTATACATTCCATAGAACTTTCCGTGATTAGATGGGGGTAAAAAAGCAGAATTCATCAATGACGGTTTTCAGCGAATGATTACCTTATGGCCCTTTGTATCCTGCTGACTCTGCCAGTAATTTCAGTACTTGGTTAAAAACCGTCTCGGGCTTGCCTGGAATGATCTCGCCCCAATTGCCCCCTGCGGATACCAGCACCAGCTTCAAACTCGGAATCAGTGCTGAACAGTTTCCCCGTGCGCCGATGGTCATCACCGAATCCACGGGCACGTCAGGCCACATCCGCGCTTCTGGATGGGTACGTCCTTTCTCATTAAACCACCAGTTGAACCCATAGGTTCCGGGACCGCACACGGAAAGTTGATCTGAATTGCCGCCATAACTCCCAACATTCAAGTAATCATCCTGTTCCGCCGGTTTCGTTGCGGGAAGGTCAAAAGGCGCCTGCGGCTTCATGAATTCCTCAAAAAAGCGGTTTGGCAGAAGCTGCTTTTCCCCCCAGCGCCCATGATTCAGCCAGAACCACGCAATCCGCGCAAAATCACGCACCGATGCCTTCACCCGCCGGCGTTCCGTTAAAGTCAGTCCGTCTTGAAACCCCAGCGATCCCAGATGCTTCAGATCCAGCGCAACCGTGTTTGCATCCCCCTTGAACACCTTGTCGAACAAGGTCATCTGATAGAGCTGCATTGCAAAATCATTATAGGCCCATGCCTTGCCCGGTCCTTCTGGCCGCGCATACCCGCTCATCATCGCCCCAAGCTGCCGGAACGTGATCCCGCGATCTTTTTCCTTCAATTCCCAGCCGAACTCTGCTATCGGTTGATCTACACTTTTCACCAAACCTTCCGACACCGCAAAGAATAACAATGTACTCAATACCGGGGCCGACGACGAGGCCCAATCGGTTAATTGTTCCTGATCTCCCCAGGTCTTGACTAAATATCCGTCCTTGATGATACACCCCCGCCCCCCAAGCTGCTGCTCCAACTGATTCAATCGAGAAATATCCAGACCGACCGATTCCGGCGTACGCTCCTCCCACGAAGCCCCCGGAAATATCGCCTCGCTTGGCGTTGCGGTCAACACCACGGCCACAATGAACAAGACGGCATTCATAATTTTAAACTCCCTTTCTTTACGCTACGCTAAACCACTGCGAAAGTTCCGCCACAGAGTATATCGTTACTTCAGCAAAGAAAAAAGAAAGCATTTCGTTTTGAAACCACTTTCGTTTACAATGAAACAATAGTTTTGCGTTGATTCCCTCAGAAAAGGAGGTACACGATGCTCAACCGCGTTTTTCCTGCCCGGATAACCTTGGCTTGCTTCTCCCTGTGGTTCTTGACATTCCTCCTTGTTACCACGGCAACCGCCTCCGCTGAAAAAATTGTTGGATTCGCTCCAGATGCGGGCGCCGTCAGAATCCTGGACACCTCCGTCCATAAATCCTTGCCCGTAGGATTCCCCGATGACCAAGTCACCTATAACGATATTACCTTTAACCTATATTTTCTGGATATGCGGAATGAAACAGGGATTGGATTCGATCCAGATGCCCCGACTGGTCCAAACGCCCAGGCGCGATTAAAGGAAACACTTCAATACATTGCAGGTGCGCTCAATGAGGGTGGTACGCTTGATGTGCTGTTCAACGAATCCGAATTAGATGGAACCGGTGCTCTTGCATACGCAGGAACGTATTTTTCCACGACGCCCGGATTCCAAACCGGAAGCGCTATGTGGCGACTGAAAAATGATATCAAACCATTTGTAAGCACAGAAGAACTTTATGTTACCGTGGATTTCGGCTACAACTGGTATCTGGATACAGGCGCCCCCGAAATTGATCAAGTGGATTTTCCGTCTGTACTGCTGCATGAATTTACGCACGCCCTCGGTTGGATCTCGCTGTGCGGAAGCAATGGCGGCAGCCTGATTAGTAACAATGTCTATTCCGTATGGGACCAGCATAGTGTACGGCGTACTGGAATGTTCGCCCTTTTTTCGGGCACCCCGCCGTCTTTTCAGGGGAATGTGTCCGACCTAACCAGCAACAACCTTGCCTTCAATGGTGCTGAAGCGTATTCATTATATGGACAAGATACCGCCCCTGGTGTATATGCACCCTCCGTCTGGCAATCCGGGAGCAGCATGTCCCATTGGGACACTGACAACATCGTGGGCGGCGCCGTCATGGAACATGCTATTGTCTATGGCTCCATTCGCCGCCAATGGGCGCCCGTCGACCTTGGCGCACTCATCGACTTAGGTTACACCAACATCACACCCCTAGAAACCGAAGGTCAAGGCGAAGGCATAAGTGAAGGGGAAGGCGATGTCGAAGGCGAAGGTATAAGCGAAGGCGAAGGTATAAGCGAAGGCGAAGGTATAAGTGAAGGCGAAGGTATAAGTG
>JAKQOG010000147.1 GCA_029565395.1 Candidatus Hydrogenedentota bacterium
AGCGGCGAGGTCCAGGGGCGGCCGTGGCGGTCCATAGACCCTTTATTCATCACATATTCCCAGTAACAATACACGTGCCGGTCGGCGATAACATTATCATAAGTACCACCGGCGGGAATGCCTTCCGCCTTGAGGGCGAGCCCGAATTGACGCGCCCGGTCATAGTCGGGCAGTTGCAGCACCACCGTAATGCCCAGGTCGCCTTCGGGATCAGGCGACGGGCTTATTGCGATGCCCTCCACCCCGGCAATGCCTTCGTAAATGCGGCGGCGCAACGCCCGGGTCCGCGCAAGGATTCCCTCCATCCGCCCGAACTGAACGCAGCCCAGCGCCCCTTCCATTTCGTTCATCCGGAAATTTTCACCGGGGAATGGGTCTGCAGAAGCATTCTCCGGATTCCAGAACCGCATGGCCGAGTCATGACGGATGGCGGCCCGCTCGTAGACCTCGGGCCGGTTGGTCACCAGGACCCCGCCTTCCCCGGCCGTAATGACTTTATGCTGCTGCAGGCTGAAACAGCCGGCATCGCCAAAAGAACCCAGTCGTTTGCCTTGATAGGAACCGCCACAAGCCTGGGCGCAGTCCTCAATGACCAAGAGGTTATGACGTTTTGCCACTTCCATGAGGGCCGTCATATCGCATGGAATCCCGCGCATATGTACCGGCATGATAGCGCGGGTGCGTGAGGTTATCTTGCGTTCCACGTCTTCCGGGTCCAGGGTGAGCGAGGCATTGATTTCCGCGATAACCGGCACGGCGCCGCAGATGAGCACGGCGGACGCGGACGCGATGTAGGTGAATCCAGGCACAATTACTTCGTCGCCCTCACCGATGCCCAACCCGGCCAGCCCGCAAATGAGTGCCGCTGTACCGCCGCCGAGGGCCAAGGCGTATTGGCGCCCCGTCATCGCAGCGAACAGCCGTTCCAGTTCCGCGCATTTTGAATGTTCCGGATCCAGGAAACGGAACAGTTTTTGGGATCGCACGGCAGCCGCCACAGCCGCCACCTCCTCTTCGCCAATGGCCGCCGGGCCCAGCCAAGGTTTTGGAAAGATTTCAGTGGTGACGGGCTTGCCGCCATGTATGGCAAGTTGGTCCTTCATTTCTGCTTATCCTGTAGTGCATATATCCGTAGGAACATTGGGATAACCGGTGTTTCCCGTGGGTATGATATACAGCCTTCAAGAATACTTCAAGCTCGGCCTGTTGCCTCACGGAAAAATCTACTCGAAACGGTATTCGTTGCCTCACGGAAAAATCTACTCGAAGTGGTTTTCGTTGCCTCATTTAAAAATCTACTCGACTTAATGATTGTGTTTTCGCTATGTTGCATTATCGGATAAACGTTCACTATGCTTTTACCGCCCCGGCCGCGGAGGATAGGGCAACGCTGGCGAGCGACCTGAGCGCCGTGCCGGGGGCCAAGACGAAGGTTGGAGGCGGCAGTTCAGTACTGGTTCTGTCGCCTCCTTCGGATTGGCTGGAAACGCGATAAACGCACCTTCATGCATACTTGTTCGCCTAACCCTTGCGCGATGACTTAAACTGCCGTAATAATTTACTCTGTAGTTTCCTTATGCTTCGGTATAACTGCGCGGGGTTTAATGTATCATACTTTGCCCTGAGAGCTCTTTTTACGTGCTTGCTTACTTGGGGAGAGTCCAGCAGCATTTGATAGGGTGTTTTGGGTTCATGGAAGGTGCGCTTTATCTTCGCGCCGTCCCGTGTTTTTTCTTTGAGTCTCATTGAGGGCATGAAAAAGTTGTTGTACTCACGCAACACTTCGTATAGTTCATTTAGGCTGTCGCATTGCTGTTGAGATTCGAATCGAGCATATCCAACGAAGCGCCTTACAATGGACCAGTTTTTCTGTTCGACAAAACAGGTATCATTCTTTCGGTAAGGCCTGCTGCGTGTAAAGGTTATTTTTTCCTGCTCACAATAGCGGTGCAGTTCATGGTTAATAAATTCACCGCCATTGTCCGAATCTACCCCGAGCAACTCAATGGGCAATCGCTTCCGAATTTTCTGAATGGCTTCAAATACATGTATTTGCGCCTTGTTTATCACAGCGATCTGCTCGGACCAGCCAGAAGAAACATCGGTCATGTCCAGTGTAAAACAATACTCTCCTTTTGCTGCGCCGCCATCGTGCCCCACCAGATCCATCTCAAAGAATCCTGGGCGCGCCTCATCCCAATCAGAAAAGGTTCGAATGGGAATCTGGTGCTTCAACAACGTTCCAGGCTTGGTGTGGTGTATGCGCGTTTTAAAGGTGTACTTGTCTCTTTCGCACTTTAAGAGCCGGTCTATTGTTGACGGACTTATCTCGATAAGTTTTTGGCGAACCGGCTTTGTTAGTTTTATTTCCCCACATCGTTCCAGTTTGGGGATAACGTGGGGTAGTGCCGCCGCCAAGCGCTTTGCACTAATGTAATCCATAATTTCCCATACGAACTTCAATGCTTTAAAGACGGCATTGTCATATTTTCGTGCCGGAATTTTCCTTGGTCTTTTACTTGATACCTGACCTTCAAGCACAACCCCATGTTGCAGATAAACGCGTCGCCCATGATTGCGCAACAGGTAGCTTGCATAACTACGCGTGTACTTTGTGGCCTTAACAAATTGTGTCAACACGATACCTTTCTGCTTTTTGGATGCCTTGCGATACTGCTCGCAAAGCGCTTTGGTTAATATCTTTTTCTCTTTCATTGTCATCCTCATTCTTGCTGTCTCCTACTTTGATTGCAACCAAAATGGAGTACAGGTTAGTAAATTTACCCAACTGCTTTGAGTAGATTTTTAGAATGAGTCGACGATAGGCGTTCGAGTAGATTTTGTGGATGAGTCAACGATAGACGTTCGAGTAGATTTTTAATGAGTCAGTCTGCCCCCCGCGTATAGCAAAACGGAGTATACTAAGTGCTGATTCTTCATTGTCTCAATAAGGAAATTGTTATGTCTCGTCAGATTGTATTTTTGGCAGCCTGTGTACTCTTATTGGCTTTGTTGGGCGCCACAGGTGAAACGATTTCGGAAACCCCATCGCTGTCTCCGGGCGATGTCATGCTGCCGCAGGACCACCGTATAGTGTTGCACCTGGAC